>SUTU01000003.1 GCA_015152525.1 Cyanobacteria bacterium SIG28
CCTTTTTTTCTTCTTTGGCTCGCAAATAAAGAAGAAAAAAAGGACATGCATAAAACAAACAAAAATAAATATTAATACAAACACATCAAAATATATAAAATAAAGCTAAGTATTTTGACCAATGAATTAATAATTTAACTCAATATAATAAAATAAAAGGAGTAAATTATATGATTTTATTAGTCAAATGGTTGGCTTTAGCTCTCGCTATTATGTTTACGGCTTGGATTATTCCTGGGATTTCTATATCAAGTTTCGTAACGGCATTAGTTGCTTCTGTTGTAATCGCTTTAGTAAATGTCGTTATAAAACCGGTTTTGATATTTTTAACTTTACCGATAAATATTTTAACTTTAGGTTTGTTTATTTTAGTTATAAATGCTCTGCTATTTATGTTTGTGGCATATTTGGTTCCGGGTGTTGAGGTTGACGGTTTTTGGAGTGCGTTTCTCGGAGCTTTGGTGCTTTCAATATTATCAATCGGTATTTCTTGGTTGTAATTCTTTCTAAACTGCAAATCTTTTGAAAATTATTATTTAATTGCAATAGAGTTAAATATTTGATATAGTTTAACTTGAGGAGCTGTTATGCGAAGATTTTGCGGTTTGTTACTATTTTTTGTATCTGTTACATTGTCAACAATGGCTGTTGAATTGTCTTATGATGTTGTCTCAGATGGGGTTCAGGTAACTTATTCACCTTCATTAAAAACGTGGTCGCTGGAAAGAGAAACCGACGATTCAATAACATTGACAAAGCGAGCATATGGAGGTGCGGATTCATATTCTCAGTATTATACATTTGACGGTTCGCTTATAATTACTACATCTTCAGGATTTGAATTTATTAAAAATAATGTACTTGTCGGTGTTGATAATAATTATATAAAATATTATAAAATAATTTATAATGAAAATAATGAATTTGAAGAAGTTCCATTGGAAATTACTGAACTGCAAGAAATGTTTCCGGAAGCCGAAATTATAAGATTATCACAGATTGATAGTGATAATAAAATCTGGATAAATAAACCTTTGTTTCAACAAAAAAAACTAATCTTTGTTAACGATTCTGATGAATTTTATTACAATTTGACAGCAAAGAATAAAAAAATTCAGGATGAAGATTTTAGACCGTTAATAACGTTATCAAGATTAGGAATATATAATTTTAATCATTATGGAAAAAGAGATGGAAAATTAATTTTGTATGTAAGATAGGAGAAGAAAATGCCAATTAATAAAATTAATACCCCTAAAGATTTAAAAAATCTTTCAATAGCAGAAATGAAAACCCTTGCGGAACAAATGCGTTCAGCTATTATTGAAAAAGTGAATACTATTGGCGGTCATATGGCGCCAAATTTAGGAATAGTTGAAGCGACTATTGCGCTTCATTATGTATTTAATACACCGGAAGATAAAATTATCTATGATGTATCTCACCAGTGTTATGCGCATAAGATTTTAACCGGAAGAAAAGACGGGTTTGTTGACAGCAATAATTACTTAAAATATACGGGTTATACAGCACCGGAAGAATGTGAACACGATTTGTTTAAAATCGGTCATACTTCAACTTCTGTAAGTTTGGCTTGTGGTGTGGCAAAAGCCCGTGATTTAAAAGGAGAAAACCATAATGTTATTGCAATTATCGGTGATGGTTCTTTAAGTGGCGGTGAGGCTTTAGAAGGTTTGGATTTCGGTGCGACTTTAGAGTCTAATTTTATTGTTATAGTAAATGATAACCAAATGTCTATTGCTGAAAATCATGGCGGGCTTTATGAAAATCTTGAATTACTTAGAAAAACCGAAGGTAAGGCGGAACTTAATTTCTTTAAAACTTTAGGTTATGATTATTGCTTTATAAAAGACGGAAACGATTTAAGTTCGCTTATTTCAACTTTTGAAAAAATTAAAGATATTAATCATCCGATTGTTGTTCATATGTGTACAGAAAAAGGTTGTGGTTTAAAACAAGCGGAAGAAAATAAAGAAAAATTTCACTGGGTTATGCCGGGAGTATTAGATGAAACAAGTTCAAATACTTCTGATGTCGAAACTTATACTTCTATAACCGCTGAATACTTGTATAACAAAGCAAAATCCGATTCTTCAGTAATTCTGATTAATGCAGGGACGCCGGGTGTATTTGGCTTTACACCTGAATACAGAGAAAAACTCGGTAAACAATATTCAGACGTCGGTATTGCAGAAGAACACGCCGTTGCTTATTCTTCAGCTTTGGCTAAATCCGGTGCAAAACCTGTATTTACCGTTATGAGTTCTTTTGTTCAAAGAACTTATGACCAATTATCTCAAGACTTGTGCTTGAACAATTCGCCTATTACTATGCTCGTATATTGGGGCGGAATCTCGGGTGCTGACGCAACTCACTTATGTACGTTTGATATTCCGTTAATTTCTAACATTCCTAATATGGTTTATCTTGCTCCGACATCTAAGGAAGAACATTTGAGAATGTTGGAATGGGCTGTTGAACAAACCCAATATCCTGTTGCAATAAGAGTTCCTAATGTGCCTCTTGTTTCTTCCGGTATAAAAGATGATACTGATTATTCAATTCTTAATAAATTTAAACCGGCTCAAGAAGGTGAACAAATTGCAATTTTAGGGCTTGGTAATTTCTATACTAAAGCTTGTGAGCTTGCTAAAGAAATTCAATTAAAATTAAATATTAATTCAACTGTAATTAATCCGATTTATATGACAGGTTTAGATATAGAATTATTGGAAAATCTAAAAGAAAATCATCAAGTGGTTATAACTTTAGAAGACGGTATCCTAAACGGCGGATTTGGAGAAAAAATCGCACGTTTCTATGGAAATTCTGATATGAAAGTCCTTTGTTACGGCGCTGATAAAGAATTTCCTGATAGAGTTCCTGTCGATGTTTTATATCAGAAATACAGATTAACTACTAATCAAATACTTGAAGACATTACAAATATACTAAAAAAATAATTTTGGGTAGGAAAATTTTCATTATTTGATTATACGTGCAGTATTTATAACCCAGCCATCAGAACGAAAATGACCATAGTTATTTTTACCGACGTATTTGTTTGAAATTTTAGATCCTGATTTTAGCCATTTATCTAAAAGGTAAATGGCTTTTTTAAGTAAATCATAACCATATTTTTCTAATAATGAGCCGTATTGGGTTGGGGTAAGAATTACCAAATCAACATCAGGTAATTCGATGCGTATTTTTGAGTCTTGTTTTGGGCGACCTCCCTTTAAACCATTACACTGAGAAGCGTGTTTTCTGTCCATGTAATAAATCATACCTCCTTTTGTGATGTTTCATGTTGTGATACATATATCTAATTGTTATTTTTTATATTGAATTTCAATAGTATTGTTGTAGAATTTGTTGAAAATTATATTTGACAGATGTTCAGTTGTATGATATTAATAATATTGTAACTGACATCTTGTAATATATTGTAAGATGATATGATACAAATGTCAAGCAAAAAGTTTTTAGGTGAAACGATGAAATTAGAAGAATTATTGTCTTTAATACCGCAATTTACCGGAAATTATATTAATCAGTCCATGCTTGCTGAGAGTTTGGGTATAACCAGACAGACTGTAAGTAATAGAATAAAGAATGAAAGTCAGGTTACTGTTAGTGAATTAAAGAAAATCGAAGAGTATTTTAATATTTCTTTGTTTAACAATTCGCAAGAAAATTTTGCAGATTTAGTTAATGTTGATTATTTTACGGATGTTTTTGCAAGTTGCGGTGAAGGGAATATAGTTTTTTCGGAAGATAAAATCAAGCTTCCGATCTCGACTTTGCTAATAAACGGTTTTTCAAAACAAAAAAAATATTCAATGATTAATGCCAGTGGAAATAGCATGTCGCCAACAATTGAAAATGGTGATAAGCTTATAGTTGAACATTTAGCTGACAATCAAATTCAGGATAATAAAATATATGTATTTTGTTTCAATAATGATTTTTTCGTTAAAAGATTGTCAAAAAATTTAGATGAAATTATTATAAAATCTGATAATCCGGAATACAGAATTCGCACAATATCCGGTCAAACTATAAATGATTTGATATTGGTAGGTAAAATTGTAGGAATAATAAAATCTATAGATTAGACTTCAGTATCTATATTTTGCCCAATTTGTGTATTAATAAAGTTTTCATAATAGTAATAAAATACACCAACAGATGCGACTGTTATGAAATAGAAATTCATTAGTGTTGTTACAAAATGAATAACAGAATTATTCATAAACAGTGTTGAAATAAAGGATATAAAAAAGTTGGTACAAAAGATTAGTATGTAGATACTAAGCGTAATAAAAAATTTCTTATTAATTAAATCTTTTAAGGAATAAAAGAATGCTAAACAAGGATTTTTAGATTTATAAAATAATGCAGGGAAATATAGCATTAATACAAAGTACCAAGTTGCCAATATGCTTAATATGAAAAAGTACCAAGAGTTAAGTTTGCTTAATTGTTCTGTGGTGAGTGATGTAACAAATATTTTTAACGCTTGCGGTGTTTCAAGAGCTTTTGAAAAAGCTTCTGCGCTGACACCTGTATCACCGATTAAAGCCATGCCAACATAATATGAACCGATGATAATAAGCAAAGATAGGATTAAAATTTTAGCAAGTGCACCGAGTGTAGATAAAAAATATTCTCCAACGCCAGGAACAAATTCTTTAATCAATTTGTTTGGTTCATCATAGTATTTTTCGCTGATTGCATGCTTAATCATATTAAACCAACCGGCTAAAAAAACAGCGACCATTAATCCGGACAAAAATAAAGCAAAAATAAGATTAATTATTTTACCTGAAGATGTTATTGTTAGGTAAATACTTGAAATCAATGAAAATAGGATTAAAGGTATTGTAAGAACCATATATTTATTTGCCAAATTAAAAACTTTTTTCATAATTTATATCCTTATATTTTATATTTAGAGATTGTTTCTAAAGCTATGTCATCAGATATTTTTGTGGATAAATCTTTAAAACTGTTTGCAATATTTGATCTGGAGTTAATTTCGCTAACGGACATTCCTTTATTAATAGCTTCCATAATAGAAAAATAGTTGTTAGGAATTTTCCAATATATTTGTTTTGATATAGCAGATTCGATATCTTTAACCGTAATTTCTTCGTTTTCCATAAATCTGTTTAAAATGATTTTAATTTTTTCATCCGGATAATTTCTTGATTCAAATAGATTTAGACATCTTTGGCAATTTCTGATAGCCGGAATATTTACGATTGTTGTAAACATAATCCAATCAGATATATCAAGAATTTTCAAAGAGTTTGAATCAAGGTTTGCAGACATATCTATTATTATGTAAGGAAAAATTTGTTTAAGTGTTTTTAATAACCCGCTTATTTCTTCCGGTTTAATGGTTTCGGCTTGTTCTATAAAGTTTGGATCAGAAAGTACGTATAGTCCTGTATCTTTATAGTTTTCAAATAGTGTTAACAAATTTTCCTGTTTTATATCTGTAAGATTTTTTATTACATAATTCAAATCAAAACTTGGAGTAAGATTAAGAAAAGTAGAAACATCGCCCAACTGTAGATTTAAGTCCAGTAAAGCGACTTTATCTCTGGTACTTTTCGCTAATTCGAGTGCCAAATTAACAGCAATAGTAGTTTTACCAATTCCGCCTTTGTTGGAAAAAACGGTTATTATTTTGTTACCGGATTCTTCTAATTTTGAATCCAAGTTTAAGAGCATTTTTAAAGTTCTTTCCAAATCATCTTTAATTATTGGTTTTGTTAAAAACTCTTTTGCGCCCATTCTCATGGCTTTTATTATCAGATTTGTTGAGTAGTCGATTGAAGTAAAAACAATTTTATTTGTGTATAATTTTATCGAATTTAGTATTTCTTCTTGTTTGGCTGTGAGGTTGCTAATGTCAGCAAAAACAATAGGTAAATCTTGAGAGGTTTTAATTTCATTTAAGGCGTCAGTATAGTTTTCAAAAGTTTTAATTTCGCCCTCAAAACCAAATTCTTGGAAATATATTTTTAATATATCTGATGAATTTTTGTTTGAATCCACAACAAATATTGATGGATATTTCATCATAAGCACCTCTCTATTAATCATATTTATTTTACATCAAATTAGTCTGATGCACAAATTAATTTTGATTAAGCAGTTCTTTTAGATCTTTTTTGGCAGAGGTGGTATTTTTAATATTAAATAGTTTTTGCAGAGTATTCATTAAACTTGGATTAATGATAATTGGCGTACATTTGCCGACATAAATTTGAGTGTTTTCGTTCTCGGATAAATATATCATTTCTGCTACAGAATTTCTTTCGCATTTTGGTATAAAAATGTGAATTGGTAGTGAAAAATTTTTAATAAATTCGTAAATATTTATTAAACTATAATTATCAAAACAGCTATTAATGTGTAATAGATTTTCTTGTTCTGAGTTGTAAGAGAATGATATTATTAAAACATCTTTGGGTGTTAATCTTATTAGTTTTTCAAAATAAGTTTTTTGTTCTAATGAAAATCCGTCAGAACCTATAACAATGATTTTGGTATATTTGTTTTCAGAAATTCTGTTTTGAATTTCTGAAGTTACATTTTGATAATCGTAACCGATAGTAACAGTTTCGCATTGTTTTCCTGTTTTAAACCCTTTTGCGATTTTGGCGGAGTTAATGACTTCACTGAAGTCGTCGTTATTGATTTTTATGACACCTTTTGGTGAAATATCGTCAGTTGTAAAAAGTCTGCCTCTGTAGAAGTTTTCGATATTGTGCAATGAATGTTTTGTAAGAATGATTGGTCCGGGAAAAGTGGCAAAATCAAGTAAACAATTTTCTAAACCATGACCAAATTGACCTTTTAAATGTTCGTATTGTGAAAATTTTGGAAATGTGTGCGCTAACATCATGTCGTCGTGTGTGTAAATGTCAATCGGTTCATTTTTTAAGTTTTCAAGTATTGTTTCAAGTTCTCTAATATTGGTACCGACTACTAAAACGGCTTTAGAAGGCGTGGTTGAATAAGAAACATTGCTTGTACTTTGCATACCGTAACGTTCTTCTTGGGCAAGTCTTACTTGTTTAACTATTTGATTACTAATTCTTGCGGAATTGTAGATTTCTTTTTTTAAAATATTTTCGTCTTTTTCTTCCAGATTGATTTTACTTAAAAGTTGTAAAATTGTTTTAAACCCGTCTTTGGAATTTTTGTCGAAACTTTCTAAATCTAATAAATCAATGCTGATACTTTTGGCGATAATTAACATTATGTTATACAAATCTCTAATTTCTGCAGGAATTTGTTCTTGAGCTCGCATAAATATTTTTTCGCCGTATTTAATAGCTTGTATTATATCAATAGTACCTAAATACATTTCGTAAGCTTTAGTTTTTTCTTCTTCCATTTTGCTTTCCGGATTGTTTTTGTAGAATTTTTCAATAATGTTTGGTAAAACTTCTTTAAATTTTTCGACTGCAAAATAGTATTCTCTATCATTAAAATCAGGATTATATAGAGTTATAGAAATTGTATTGAGAATAAAATTCTTTGTTTCTTTGTCTATCGAATTTATGTCATCAAGTTCAGAAGCGTATTTTGCGAATAACCTTAAATACAAAACTAAAACTGTTTGTAGGGCTGAATTTCTTGGACTAATAGAGCATATCCCTCTGGATACGCAACTGTCATATTGGTAATCATCATAAGAATTGTTTAACATATTGACATATTAAATTATTCTTAAAAAAATTAAATTACCTTAGTGGGGATTATCCGCAAAAAAACTTGTAAGAAAAATTTTTTCTCACAAGTTCTTCAAAAATATCAACCTCCTTTACCTAACTTTTGTTTACAGGACGCGGAAAATTTAAAAAGGGAAAATTTTTCCTGTAAACTTTTTAAATTAATAAAAAATTTTGATCAGTGTTTACAACAAAAGTTTTTTTGTAACTTTCAGGGATTGTAACTTTAACATATTCCTTCCTTTTCCTTAAACCGCTCAAGCCGATTACAGTTTTATCATGATTAAAAAAGTTTTTGATGAATTGCATATTTTATTCCTTCCGTTTGTGTGATATAATTTGTTTAATGTTAATAGTAAATAAGTCAACATAAGGAGTTAGAGAAATGGGAAAAGTAACAAAAGATATGGGAATTTTAGATATTGTTCAACAATATCCGCAAGCAGTAGAAGTTTTTCAAAGATATGGTATGGGTTGCTTAGGTTGTGCGGCTGCCAGATTTGAAAATCTTGAAGCTGGTGCTAAAGTTCACGGTTTTGATGTTGATCAAATGGTTGATGATATTAACGAGTTAATAGAAGAATAGTTGAGAGTTTGCCGGTAGATTTTCTACCGGCAAATCGAAAAAGGGAGTGTTTATTATGGTTGCTTGGGAACTTTGGGGAGTAGTTGGTTTTATATTTTTAATTTTAGAAATTTTTACTCCAAGCATGTTTTTTCTAAATTTTGCGGTGTCAGCTTTCATAACAGCTGTTGCTTCGCTGTTTATTGAAACGACTTTTTATTTGATTTTAGTATTTGCAGTTTTTTCTTTGGTTTCGTTTGTATTTTTACGTCCGATATTGGTAAGAAAATTTTCAAAAGCGAAAGAAACCGGCATGAACAGTAAATATATCGGTCAAATAGCAAAGGTTGAAAAAGAAATTAATGCGCATGAGGGTGTGATTACTATTTACGGCGAACGCTGGGAAGCAAGAAGTGAAAATGGGGCAGTTATCTCTCAAGGTAGCGAAGTTAAAATTGTAAGGAATGAAAGTATAATAATGTATGT
This sequence comes from Cyanobacteria bacterium SIG28, assembly GCA_015152525.1. GTDB lineage: Bacteria > Cyanobacteriota > Vampirovibrionia > Gastranaerophilales > Gastranaerophilaceae > CAG-196. The sequence goes on from SUTU01000003.1 coordinate 8,827, forward strand.
AGAAGAATGTAATAATTAGGTTTAAATAAGGAGGTTTTTGATGTTTTCTTTTTCAGTATTTTTAATAGTTTTGTTATTTGTTTTTATAGCAAAAGGGGTTATAATTGTTCAGCAAGCAGAAGTTGTGATTGTTGAAAAATTGGGTAAGTTTGACAGAGTATTACAATCAGGGTTCAATTTTATTATACCGATTATTGAAGCACCTCGTGCAATAGATTGGAAAATGACACAAAAAGGTTTTGACGGTATGACTTATTCAGTTATTCAAAAAAGAACTCGTATCGATTTAAGAGAAGCTGTTTATGATTTTCCTCGCCAAAACGTAATTACAAAAGATAACGTTTCAATTAGTATTAATGCTCTTTTGTATTTCCAAATTGTTGATCCAAAATCTGCGGTTTATGAAATTCAGAATTTACCGGAAGCTATAGAAAAATTAACACAAACTAACTTAAGAAACTTAGTTGGTCAACTTGATTTAGATGAATCTTTAGTTTCAAGAGATAAAATTAACCATGAACTAAGAGCAATTTTAGACGATGCAACTAACAAATGGGGTGTGAAGGTTAACCGTGTAGAATTGCAAGATATTATTCCGCCAACTGATATTCAATCAGCAATGGAAAAACAAATGAAAGCTGAACGTGATAGACGTGCTGCAATTTTAGAAGCTGAAGGTTTAAAGAAATCTGCTGTATTGAAAGCGGAAGGTGAAAAAGAAGCTGCAATTAACAGAGCAGAAGGTGATAAACAAGCAAATATTTTAAGAGCAGAAGGTATTGCACAAGCAAGAATTTTGGAAGCTGATGGTGAAAAAGAAGCTATCGGACGTATTATTGAAGCCTTGGCAAATAAAGGACAACCGGACAAATACTTGATTGCCATGAAGTATTTAGAAACAATGAAAACAATTACAAGCGGTCAAGATAACAAAGTTGTTTATATGCCTTATGAAGCAACAGGTATCTTAAGTTCAATTGACGGTATTAAGGAAATGTTCAATAAGTAAGCATTGTGTTATAATATTTACCATACAAGAGAAAGGGAATGTTATGAAAAAATTTTTAATAACTTTAGCAATGTTAACAGGTGTTGGAGCAGCTTTTGCATATAGCTATGATACAAATTTACCTTTAGCGGGCGGTTCTATAGCTGACAAACAATTACAAAATAAAACTTTGTTTACTGCTTATATGTTTGCGCATAGAGTTGCAACACCGGATTGTCAAACTTTTGCAATAACTGATACCAGAGTTGTGGAAGAAAAAGTTGATAACAAGTGGCAAGAAATTTGGACAATAGATGCTTGTACAAAGCAAGCAGAAGTTCCGATAACTTTCATTGATAAAGGTGCTGATTCAGTATACGCAATTGACCCAATGGGTGTTAAAGTTATAACTAAAGAATAAAATAAAAAACCGAGATTACTTCTCGGTTTTTTATTTGAAAAAAACTTTTATCTCATCTAAAATATTAATCAAAGCTTATGAAAAAGGTTTTATGTATACTAATACTTTTTGTTATTTCTCTGACTTCTAGTTATGCAATTGAAGAGTCTGTTGAATTAGTTGCGCAAGAGAAAAGTTTTCGTGAAAAACTAAATGATGTTTATTATTTAGAGATTGATAATACTGATAAACCTCATTTTTTATTGAATGAAATTTTAACAAAAAATTTTGATAACAAATCTTTTTTTGATAATTTGCAATTTTGGGGCGCATATTATGGTCATACAAATATGAATTTTCAAGACTCAGAGCCTTTTAATGCAAATTATGTTTATGATTTTATTAATATAGGTTTGGATGGTAAGTTAAAAAACAACAATGCTGATTTTAGAGTTATGTTAAATTATTTGCCAATATCAAATAGAGATATGGTTCATAATTTATTTGCAGATGTTTACGTTGCAACTAATAAAATTCCTCACCATAGGGTTGTTGTCGGAAATACACGACCACCTGTCGGAAAAGAAGGCGGGCATAGTCCTTTTTTATTGCCATTTGTAACTCGTTCTCAAATTGCAAGAAATTTTGGCACGGTAAGGAAATTAGGTTCAAGAATTTCCGGTGATTATAGTTTGGTAGATTATGATTTAGGTGTTTATAGCTCGGATACTTATTTTTATTCCTTTTTCCCCGGAGCAGAATTTGTTGGCTGGATCAATCTTAAACCCTTGGGTAAAACTGATGGTAAATATGGTAAACTTACTTTGGGTGGCGGTTTAGAAAATGGTAATCGAGGGGTAAGCTACAATGTTTTAGGTGCATATGCCGGTTATGAATATAAAAAATGGTTGTTGGATTTTGAATATGCTAATGCAGATGGTTACAATGGTGCAAGCGGAATTGTTTCGAACAATAAAGCAGACGGGTTTTATACTACCTTGGCTTATAAAATTAGTCCTAAAATTCAAGCCTTGTTAAGGTATGACGAATTTGACCCTAACAAGCAGGTTGCGAAGAACAATAAGAAAGAATATTCTGCAGGTATTAATTATTTTATGAAAGGTCAAGCTTTAAAGTTTGTTTTGAATTATGTATATTGTGAAAACAAGTCTGCTAAAAATTCTCATAGAATTGTTGTTGGAACTCAATTGCTTTTATAAAAATGAAATAATTGTAAAATTTTTGTAACATTTTATTACAAACTAGCAAATAATCTTTTTAGGGGTTATATTACTATGTGAGGATATTTATAATTATTTATGTATTCTTAACATGAGGTCTAAAAGTGGTAGATAATAGGTCAGCAGGTTTTTATGGAATAGGTGGGGCGTTCAATTTCAAAAGTGGCGATCCGTCAGGTACTGCTGCTAAAATGAGCCAAGAAAAATATGGTTCAGAGGCTATGTATTTGCCACCGGTTGAAGGCGAAGAAGATGGTGAACTTTATAATCAGCCATTTGTTGATAGAAGTGCTTTATTAAGAGCGACTCTTAATTCCTTGGCGATGAATAATGTTGCTTCTGTTTTGAATTCTAAAAAACACAAAAAGAAAATTGCCGATTTAAAATATAAATCAGAAGATGAAATTAACAGTTTAGAAGAAGTTTTTGCAGAAGATAATGAGGAAGAAGACTCTAACCTCTGATGTAATTAGTATAAATTACTTCTTCTGTTTCAGGCGGTTCAATACCGTTTTTTAATGCTAATTCTTTGCATTTAAGATGCCAAGCAAGGTTACGGGCAACTATTCGCATGTTTTGCATGCCTTCTAAATCTTTAACAACTTCTTCAGGCGTATTTCCGTGAACCATATTCCAATATCTTCCTGAAATTAAAGGCATTTGGTTGATTAAGAAATATTTGTTTAATTGATCAAGTGTTGCTGTCGAGCCGGCTCTTCTGCAAGAAGCTATTGCAACTCCCGGTTTATGTTTAAACGGATTTTTTGCTATTTTTCTGGAACCGGCATAAAACAACCTGTCTAAAAATGGAGAGATTACACCGCTGGCGGAAGCGTAATGCACGGGTGAACCTATGACAAAAGCATCATATTCATAGATTTTATCTAATAATTCATTGACTTTATCATTTATTATACATTTTTCTAATTTTGCGCAAGCTCTGCATCCTCTGCAAGGTGCTATAGCATCTGTTCCTATGTAAAATATTTCTGTATCAATATTTTCATTGTTTAAAACTTTAGCCATTTCATTTAAAGCTGTATATGTACAACCTTTTTCATTAGGTGAACCGTTTAATAATAAAACTTTCATAATAATTTCTCCTACAAAAAATAAAAAAGGGCTGTTTAAAGCCCTTTCATATCTATTTTATAAACACTATTTTGTTGTTTGAATAAACAAACTTATCAAATCATTCAACGCTGAATATTGTTTTTGATAATTTTGTGATTGTTTTTCAAGAGCTAAAATTTGTTTTTTATATTCTTGAATAGTTCCTTGGCACTCTCTTGCTGAAACTTTTAAATTTTCTTGAACTTGTTGTGCATCTTGTAAAACACTTTTCATAGAAATACCAAGAGCTTCCATTGTTTGTTTAATAATTTGTGCGCCGGTATGTCTTGAAACACCACTTGGTAATTGAGAAATAAGCTTTTTCAAAACGGTTATGTTTGAAGGCATTTCAAAATTATCACCGGAAGTTTCTATAATAGGTGTTTGAACTTTAGGTTCTGCAAATATTGATTCTTTTTCTTCTAAATCGTCAAAGAATGAAGATTTTGTGCTTGGTGTTTCTGCAAAAAAGTCATCTTCTTGTGATGTTGCAAAATTTTCAGTAGTTTCAACTACCGGTTCTTCTTCTGCAAAAAGTAATTCAGCATCATTTTCTTGTTTATCCATATTTTCAGCTTGTTTCTTTAAAGCTTCTACGATTTTTTTTCCAACACTCTCGTTATTCATGTTATACTCCCTCGTATATTTTACTGAATTAATTATAAAAGAAACATTCTTAAAATCCAATCAAAATCATGATTATTGTTATGTTTCGTAATAATTTTATTATATAATTACTAACAGAGAGGATTTAATGGAGAAAATTATGACTAAAAATATTGATTGGAGTAACCTAGGCTTCGGATATATCCAAACAGATTTCAGGTATGTATCTAATTTTAAAAACGGAAGTTGGGATGATGGAAATATAACAACTGATGCAACTGTTACTCTAAGTGAGAGTGCTGGTGTACTACAATATGCTCAGACATGTTTTGAAGGTTTAAAGGCTTATAGAACTGTTGATAATAAAGTGGTTTGTTTCCGTCCTGATATGAATGCAAAAAGAATGATTGATACTTGTAAAAGATTGGAAATGCCTATTTTTGCAGAAGATAGGTTTGTTGATGCTGTAGTTAAAACAGTAAAAGCAAATCTTGAATCTGTTCCGCCTTATGGTTCTGGTGCAACTTTGTATTTAAGACCATACATGTTTGCATCAAGTGCTGTAATTGGTGTTAAGCCGGCTGAAGAATATCAATTTAGAATTTTTGCAACTCCTGTTGGTCCTTATTTTAAGGGTGGCGCAAAAGCGATAACTTTAAGAGTATCTGATTTTGACCGTGCTGCACCTCGCGGGACCGGTCATATCAAAGCCGGATTGAATTATGCGATGAGTCTGCACGCAATTGTTGATGCGCACAAACAAGGTTATGACGAAAATATGTACTTGGATTCTGAAACAAGAACAAAAGTTGAAGAAACCGGAGGTGCAAACTTTATTTTTGTAACTAAAGATAATAAAGTTATTACACCAAAATCAAATACAATTTTGCCTTCAATAACAAGACGTTCATTGATGTATGTTGCAGAGCATTATTTAGGTTTAAAAACAGAAGAACGAGAAGTTGCTTTAACTGAATTAAACGAATTTAAAGAATGTGCTCTTTGCGGTACGGCAGCAGTTTTGACACCGGTAGGAAAAGTTATTGACCATGGAAAAGAAGCTTTTGTGTCAAAATCTTCTGAACCAATGGGTGAAATTACAAAAAAACTTTATGATACCCTTACAGGTATTCAAATGGGCAAAATTGAAGCACCTGAAAATTGGATTAAAGTTATTGAATAGTTTTAATTAAGTAAATATTTTAAAACAGCAAGTAGTTTTTCTGCTTGCTGTTTTAGTGGTTTAAGTATATATTTTGATGTATTTATATATTCTGTTTATTAGGTACTTTTTTGAGCTGGTTAAAAGAATAAAAGATTGGATGAAATCCAAAAAGAAAAACAGCCGAACAAAGTGAGGATGTAGAAAACAATTGCGTCTTTTCTTCTTTTTTTGGTACTTTTTTTCTTCTTTGGCTCGCAAATAAAGAAGAAAAAAAGTACAAGAACAAAAACATTTAAACGAAAAAATAATTATTAATACAAACTCATCAAAATATATAAAAAAAAAGACCTTGAGTATTGTAATCAAGGCCTGTCCGTTTAAATAAGAAGAGAGAGCTTTATATATCTATATAAAAAACTCTAAAAAATAAATTTTGCTATTTTCATGCCTACTATTTAACAAAAGTTTACAAAGTTATCTGGGTTATATTGGATAAATTGTGAAATTGCCCGTCAATACTGATTTTTTTAACTTGGTTAAAATATATAAATATCTTTGTATTAATTTGTTATTAATTGTAAAATTAAATAGTGGGTACTTTTTTGAAAGGATTAATATGAATTATCATAATATTACAAAAGATGATATGTTAAATGGCGACGGGTTAAGAGTAGTATTGTGGGTGTCAGGTTGTACACATCACTGTCATAATTGTCAAAACCCTATTACTTGGGATATAGCTGGTGGCTTGCCATTTGATGAAGCTGCAGAGAACGAGCTTTTTGAAGCGCTAGCTAAACCTTATTGTGATGGTATAACATTCTCTGGCGGTGATCCTTTACATCCGTTTAACAGAGAAGAAGTTTTTAGACTTATGAAAAAAATTAGACAAGAACTTCCTAATAAAACAATATGGCTTTATACAGGTTTTTTATGGGAAGAAATAAAAGATATTCCTGAAATAGCGGATATTGATGTTTTGTGTGAAGGCAAATTTGTAGAAGAACTTTTGGATAATAAACTTCACTGGGTTGGAAGTTCAAATCAAAGAGTTATGAATGTGAAAAAATCATTGGAAACAGGTGAAGTCGTTTTACACGAAACAGTTTAATTTTTAGTAGAGTTTTGCTCTTTTATTGTGGCAATATATGAGGATTGTTAATATGAATATAGCAAGAATAACAGGTGTAACCAGAAAAGGTAATGGTATAGCAAGACAAATGCACCAAGCAAAAAGGTCAATGACAACCAATGTTGCTATAGCAGGCTCAATGGCTGTTAATATGATTGGCTCAGCTATGTCTGCAGATTTAACTACATTAACAACAAGTGCCGGTGTCGGATATTTAACTATTGGTAATATTGTTAAAGCTGATAAAGAAATAACAAAATTGGCACCTGATTACGGAAAAATTGTAGAACGAGCAAAATCAATATATAAAGATAATTTTGTTATGTAATTATAGTTGTGATGTATTTCAAGTTTTGAGTTTATTGTCCTCTTTAGTGGGTACACTTGGGATTGAAAATACCATATATTAACTATGTTTTATGTTATTGGATAATCTAAACTATTTTTATAAAACCGGCGTCGGATTTTGAAAAATCCGACGCCGGTTTTTTATAGCTTAATAAAACTATTTTATTATTTAATGTTTGAATATGTCCAAGCATCAAAAGTTGGTGTTTCAGAAATATTCATTTCTTTTTTCTTTTCACCAGCAGAACAATCATCGTGTGCAATTGGTGCATACAATCTGTTGTAGTATTCGATTACCATTCTGTCAGAGTTGAAGTAAGCTTCAGAAGTTCTGATAGCTTGACGCATCAATCTAGCCCATTCTTGCTTATTGTTGTAATAAGTAGGAATGATTTGGTTTTCGATAATATCCATTACACATTCATGATCTTTCCAGTGTCTTTCTTCCCAAGGCATATCATCATCAAGTCCTTCATATTCAACAGTATAACCGTTAATACCGTTAAATGTACCTTCAACAGTCCAACCGTCAAATATAGACAAGTGTAATGCACCGTTAGCGTTAGCAGACATACCTGAAGTACCTGAAGCTTCAAATGGTCTTAGTGGTGTGTTCAACCAGATGTCAGAACCACGTTTTAGCATTCCTGATAATTGTAATTCATAACCAGGAAGAACTACAACGTTTTTAAGTGTGCGAGATCTGTTCAATAACTTGTTGAACATTTCTTTGCCCATAACATCATCCGGATGGAATTTACCAGCAAAAATGATTTGAACTTTATTTTCATCAAGTAATCTGTTGATTCTTTCTTTATCCATCAAGATTAACCAAGCACGTTTGTAATCAGCAAATCTTCTTGCCCAAGTGATTGTTAATACATCAGGGTTAAATCTTTTACCTGCAACGTTTGCAATGTATTTGAATAACTCTTCTTTCATTTCACGTTTAGCAGATAGTAATTCATCAAACGATTTATCACCGTTCATACGTTTATCTTGCCAATAATGTAGGTTTACGGCATTTGTGATTGCTCTGATAGGACAACCGTCTTCAACCCATTCCCACATTTTATTAGCAACTAAACCGTGTAGTTGTGATACAGCGTTAGCAATTCTGGACATTCTTAATGCTGCAACTGTAAGTGAGAAGTTTTCTCCGCCCAATTGGATAGCTGTTTCACGAGAAGCACCTGCAAAGAAGCCACCTTCTAAAAGTGTATCAACCCAGTGAACTTCATTACCTGCAGCAACAGGTGTGTGAGTTGTGAATACAGTTTTCTTTTTAACTTCTTGCAAGTTTCCGTTATATTGTCTTAAAAGTTCGAATGCAGCAGGAAGAGCATGACCTTCGTTCATGTGTACAACGTCAAAGTTGTATCCGGCAGCTTGAAGAACTCTAACACCAGCAATACCAAGAACTGTTTCTTGTGCGATTCTTATTTTTTCATTTCCGTCATATAGTTTGTGAGAAATGCTCTTAGCCCATTCGCTGTTTCCTTCAATATCAGTTGTTAACAAGTAAACAGGGCAAGTACCGAATAATTCCGGTTCAACTTTGTAAGCTTTAACTTTAATCTTTTCACCGAATGAATCAACTTCAACCGTAATATTAGGATCAGTAAGATAATCATAATATTTTCTGATATAAGCAACTTCAACATTGCCTGAGTGATCAATTCGTTGGTCATAATAACCGTAAGACCACAACATTGTTACACCAACCATCGGCATTTGTAAATAGCCTGCTGATAACATGTGTGAGCCGGCAAGGAATCCTAAACCACCAGAATATGTGCTAAGTGATTGGTCCATTGCAATTTCCATTGAAAAATACGCTACATTTGGTAATGTCATAATTTTTAACCTTTTTTAATGTGTACTACTTTTGGATTATAAAATCCACTCTAAAATATAACAATAAAATAAAAATTAGGCAATATTTATATAAAAAATCTAACCCTAAAAAACTATAACTTTTTTTCTGACTCAATAATAATAAGTGTTTTGAGTTTGTAAAGATTTATTACAATCTAATCCTAAAGTATTAGTTCATAATAATTATATATATTTCTTTGCTTAAGATTGTTTTTTTATGCTAAACTTAATTCATAAACAATAATAACAAGAGGAGAATTAAATGTTAGACATTAAATTAATCAGAGAAAATCCTGAAAAAATAAACGAACTTTTAAAAAGAAGAAACCCAGAACTATCAATTGACAGAATTTTAGAAATTGATGCTGAGAGAAGAAAAATTCAAACTCAAGCTGATGAACTTCGAGCAAAGAGAAAAAATGAATCTCAAAAAATCGGTATGATGAAGAAGAATGGCGAAAATACTGATTCTATTCAAGAGGAAGTTCGCAAACTTGGTGATGACATAAAAGAATTAGAAGAAAAGCAAATTGAATTAGACAACACTCAACGTGATTTGCTTTTAAGAACACCTAATACTCCTGATGAAACAACACCGGTTGGACAATCAGAAGAGGATAATCCAACTATATCAACTTGGGGAAATCCTACCGAATTTTCATTCACACCAAAAGCGCATTGGGATTTATGTGAAGAAAAAGGGATTGTAGATTTTGAACGCGGTGTTAAAATTTCACAGTCAAGATTTACTCTATACAGAGGTAAAGGTGCTAAATTAGAACGTGCTATTATTCAATTTTTCTTAGATTTACACACGGAAGAACATGGTTATGAAGAAATTTTACCGCCGTTTATGGCAAATGCTGCGACAATGACCGGAACCGGACAACTTCCAAAATTTGCAGAAGATATGTATAAATGTGTTGATGAAGATTTATATTTAATACCTACAGCAGAAGTTCCTGTTACAAACATTTATGCAGGTGAAATTTTATCAGAGGAAGATTTACCTAAATATATGACAGCTTACACACCTTGTTTTAGACGTGAAGCAGGTTCAGCCGGTAAAGATACAAGAGGTTTAATCAGAGTTCACCAATTTAATAAAGTTGAAATGGTAAAACTTACAACACCGGAAACTTCAGCTGATGAACATGAAAAACTTACTAAAAATGCTGAAAAATGTTTGGAATTATTAGGATTACCTTACAGAAGAGTTGCATTATGTACAGCTGATATCGGATTTAGTGCGAATAAATGCTTTGATATAGAAGTTTGGATGCCTTCTTATAATAATTATAAAGAAATTTCAAGCTGTTCTAATTTTGGTGATTATCAAGCAAGACGTGCAAATATCAGATACAGAAATAAAGACGGAAAAGTTCAATTTGTTCATACTTTGAATGGTTCAGGCTTGGCTGTTGGCAGAACTTTTGCAGCTATAGTTGAGAATTTCCAACAAGAAGACGGAACAATTATTATTCCGGAAGTTTTAAGAAAATATACCGGATTTGATAGAATATAATTTTTTTTAATGTAACAACGAGGCGCTGAAACTTTAAGTTTCAGCGCCTCGTTTACTATAATAAATTATCAAAAACTATGCTCACTTTTTGTTCAGATTCTTTACCAAAAGATTTAACTTTTTGCGGTGCTGTGATATATAATTTCTTTTTAGCTCTTGTGATTGCAACATAGAATAATCTCATGGACTCTTCTGCCGAAAATTCTTTTAATTCCAAATCGGATTTGATTTTATAATTAGGATTAAAACCTTTTACCTGTTCCATAAAAGAAGTAGAAGATTTTATGCTAATTTGATTGACGTCCATGGTTAACCCTTTTTCGCTTAACTCCGGCATGAAAACGTATTCGAACTCATCACCTTTGGATTTATGAAGAGTCATTATCTGAACTTTTCCTTTAATAGCTGATTCGTCTTCTTCTTCAGAAAAGAATTTAAAACCGCTTAAACTTGGTCGTTTTGCTAAAGCATCAAGTCTTTCTAATAATTGTTCATAGCTTCCGGTATTGAGTTTTCTAACCAACGTTGCGATTAGATAAACATTTGATTTTTCTATATCAGAAGTATAGTAGAATAATCCAATTCTTATAACTAATTCTTCTACCGGTAATGTTGAAGAATTTAACCAGTATTGCATATCCCACAAGAATTGAGATAAGGCATTGGACTCTATATCATCGCAATTTTTTTCGATAAATGAGCCTTTTGTATTTCTGATTTCTATTTGTAGTCGAGGTTTATAAAACCCGAGTTCTGAAAGTGTTTCGTAAACAGTAACAACTGCTTCGTTATCAAAAGGAGTTTGAAGGTATTTTAATATAGCAAAAATTGTATTAAATACGGATTTTTGTCCTAAAGATTCACTTCTTGTAATACTTTTAAATCCGGCATCGTTTACAAATTGAGTCCAGTTTGCTACTTGAAAATTATTTCTTAGAAGAATGCCGATAGTTGCATCTTTATTAAAAGTCAGAATGTTTTTTATCTCTCTTAAAATAAAATTCTTTTCATCAAATTGCTTTTCAAAAACTTTGGACATAATTGCATCAGGTGAAACAGGATTTTTTCCCTCAACACCTTGCATCATACTTTTGAAAAACGCTTTTGGCAATAATTTTTCGCCCCATAAAACAGTTTTATTAGCCAAATCCATAACATCTTGGGTGCATCTTTGAGAATAATTCATTTCAACAAGCTTGTCCGCTGTCTGTATAAATTCTCTAAAACCCTCAACGTCTGCATTAGAAAATGTTGTTGTAATAGCTTGATTTATATCACCACACCTTATTAAATTTTTATGTTTACCGCTCAGAAGACCGATTAAACGTTGTTGAATACCGCTGGAATCTTGAGCTTCATCTTCAATAATGTATTCACAAATATCTTGGTAATGACTTAGAATATCAGGATTTTGTTCTAATAATTTAACTGAAAACAATAAAATATCATCATAGTCAATTAGGTTTGATTCATCAAGCTTTTGCTGATATTCCCTATAAAAAGTTTTAAATCTTTCAATTTTTTTATCTGAACTTGGTGTATCAATATTACCTTCTTGTAATTTCATTACAGAGATTGCTCTGTCAAATTCATCAAGTTCCGTTTTTGTCATTTTTCCGGAAATGCTTTTTAAAATTCGCATTCTTTGAGTATCATCGCAAATTTCAAAATCAGTATCCAGTCCCAATCTTTCATAGTTTGAGTTATCTTTAATTATTCTGAGAGCCAAACCATGAATTGTGCTAATATTCGGAAGCTGGTTAGTATTAGGGCACATGTTTTTTATGCGTTCTCTAAAGTTTCTTGCAGCAGAGTCCATATAGGTAAGAACAAAAATATTAGAAGGCTTAATATCTTTATTCAATAGTTTTATTATTAATGCCAGTAATATTGTCGTTTTACCGGCGCCCGGTACGGCAGAAATTGCCATCGACCCTTTTTCGTAATCCAACACAGGTTTTTGATCTGCACGAGGAGTTATCTTAAATACAGGTTTGCTGTCAATGGTTTCAGTTGAATTATCTGACACTAAGAATTCCTCGATGCCACCTAAATTTTCGGCGCCGGCAGGATCAAATAAACTTGAAAATGCGTATGTTTGAGTTTTAGAAAGTAATAAAAGTTTTCTTAAAATTCTTGCTGTTTTTTGACGAGCTAAGAAAATATCATCCTCAACCGTGTATTCATCTTTTGTCCAATCTGCCTGAAATACCCAAGAATTATAAAGCGGACCAACGTCATTTTTACTCCAGCTTGAATGAGAAATATCTAACCAGAATTGGTATTTAGTTGAGATTTTATTATCAATTATTTTTTGAGGTGTAGCAATTACCAAATCATTTTCTTTAATTTCTAAAGTAGAGCTTGGATTTTCTGCAATAATAGAGTTTTCTATTTGATTTATAATATCACCGACTCTATTTTTTACGTTTTTAGCACCAAGAACTTTTTCAAAATCTCTAATTTGCTTGATGAAAAAATTGAATTTATTAATATTATTTTCATCAACAAAAGTTACGGTTCTGTTAAACATTTCTAAAATTATCAAAGATATTTTTAAATCTTTTAATTTTATTTCTTCAAAATCGTTATAAAATTTTTCATATTTATCTTTATAATTTTCTATTTCGATTAAAGGCAATAATTTTGTCTGTTTATAAGTTTCTAAAATTTTATGACAATATTTTAGCGGAATTCCGATATAGTCCGATAAAATTACCCGTAAATCCATTTCTGAGATTTCAATACCATGCATTAATTTTAAAATATTAATACTTGCTTTTACTAAAGGATTATCTATGAGCTTTTCACTTCCTGACAAAAAAGAAAGGTTACAAGATTTTAGTTTCTCCTTTAGTGTAAATTTGAGCATGTCATCTTGAAGCGGAGTTATTATAGAAATATCAGAAGGTTTAATTCCGTTTTTAAATAATTCTTCAATTTTTGCGATACTGAAATCCAAAATTTCAGCTCGTTTTGATAGAGATGTCAATTGAAAATTTTTCAATCTTTTTTTAGTTCCGTCAATAACGTTAGAAAAAATTATTTCTCCATTTTTTTGTTGGAAAGTTTCTTCGTTATCATCAAAGGTTTGGATATCTTCATTGAAAATATTTTTTAATTTGTATTCTATAGAAGTGTCTGCACTCAAATAGCCACATCGACTGGAGCCCATTGAATCAAAACAAATAGTCCAATCTTGTAATTGAGGTTTTATGTGCTTGATAAAATCTAAACAAACAGGAGTCATTTCATCAGCATCATCTATGAGAAGATATTTTATATTCTTAAAGTAATCCGTATTTTTCAAAATATGATTAAATACCAGAGTTTGCCTCAAGTAATCTAAACTTCTGTTTTTTAAAGTTGTAGATAGCAATTTTTTTATAATAGATTCTGCATCATCACCAAATGATTCGCCAAGTATTTTTGAACGTTCACGAACCTCTTCTGTTGATAAATTATTTTGTATTATTAAAGAATACCTTCTTATAATTTGATGCAATAAAGATTTTTTTGAATTGTATCCTTTTACTTCGTTTTGTTTCAAAATATCTTTTAATAAAAACTGTGAAACTTCCAAGCCTACAAGATTTGGTAGTATAAAAGTTTTATCAGACGGGATTAAGTTTTCAACAAAACACCAATTATCAACCAGTGTGCTATAAACTAATGAGTTAAAAGATTGAACATTTAAAGTTTCACAAGATGTTATTTTAATAGAATCTAAAATCTTATCTCTAAAACTTTTTTTTAGATTAGAGTTTAAAACCAACACTAATATTTCCGACGAATTAACGCCGGATTTAATGAGTTCGAGGTACTTTTTTACTAAAAAATCCTCGCTAAAATCGACTTTAATAAAATTTAATAACATACTCTTTATAGAGTATTTTATCATAAACACGTTTCAAACCTATTGCAAAATAAAAAAATTTTTTATAAAATTAGAAAGTAATCAATTACACAGACACACACATAAAAAGGAGAATTAAAAATGGCTAAGACTAAAGAATTCAAAATGGGTATCCAAGAACAAATTATTGAATCAGCAGGTCAAATTTACAACTATCTTAACGCTAAAGGTGAAGTTTCTATCACAAAAATGAAAAAAGACCTTAGCTTAAATGAAAACTTTGCAGAAATGGGTTTAGGCTGGTTATCTAGAGAAGATAAATTAGAATACACTCAAAAAGCAAAATCAGTAACTGTAAAATTAAGATAGTTGATTGTATAAGTTAAAGGAAAGACTGGCAGTTTTGTCAGTCTTTTTTGTTTTGTTATCTGATGATAATCTGAATTGAAAGAGTAAAACTTTTAAATTTTGCGATAAAATTTAATAAGAAATTACTTAAATTATGTTTAACTGTTTTATTGACAAATTTTATCGATATTAATTTCTAAAGCTTTACAAATTTTTATTACAACAACTATTGTCGGATTAGATTTGTAATTCTCAATCATATTAAGATATTTTGTTGAAATTTCAGCCTTTTCAGCAAGCTCTTCTTGAGAAATACGCTTTTTTAATCGTTCAAGTCTAATGTTATCTGCTATTATTTTTAATATTTCATTTTCTATCATTCTACAATTCTATTTGTATTTTAAAAATTAAAACATCCACGATATTCTATAATTAATGAATTATAATTCATATTTTAAATAATATTGTTATTTTTTTAGGAATTATATTTACATTAAATTTTTTTATGTTAATATTTTATACAATTAGGTCGTTTTTCTATTTTAATAAAATATGTTAGTAGTATAATCTTAATATTGGTAACTTTCTAAATATAAAAGTGTAAAAGAAGATAGCTTGGTTGATATGATACAAGAAGATTTAAATGTAATTTATAACGAAGATTTGATTAAAACTTTTTCCTTGAATAAATTGGTTGGACAACCAAAAGTATCAGTTATAGTACCGGCTTATAATACAGAAAAATATATATTTAGATGTTTATTGTCTTTGATAAAGCAAACATTAAAAGAGATTGAAATAATTGTAGTTGATGACGGTTCAACTGATGATACTGCTAAAATTGTAAATAAATTTGCTGAATATGATTCTCGTGTCAAAATAATTTTACAGAAAAATTTACGCCAAGGTTGTGCAAGAAATAACGGGACTAAAATTGCAAACGGTGAATTTATCGGTTATGTCGATTCTGATGATTGGGTGGATTTAGATTACTTTGAAAAACTTTATAATGCAGCTTCTGAACATAATGCTGACATAGCACTTGCTACTAACGTAAGAATTGGTGGCGGAAAGACTAAGAAAAGACTAAATATCACAGAAGAAAAACTTGTTTCAGAACTACAAGACAAAATTGACGTAAACAGACAATGGAAAAATGAATGCCCAACCAATAAAATTTACAGATTATCAATGCTAAAAGAAAATAATATAGTTTGGCCGGAAGGAACATACTGTGAAGATAAACTCTTTACTATAATGGCAATATATTATGCTAATGCGGTTGTTACTGTTCCTGATATAAATTATTACTATTACAGAAACCCAACCTCAACCGTTAATACAAGAACAAAAGAACATTACTTGAAATTGATTGAAGACAGAAATAATGCAAGACGTTCTGTTGTAGAATTTTTAAGAGAGAAGAATGCAAAAATTCGTGATAAGAATTTTTGGGCAATAAAAAAAGAAGTGAAAATTTTTGGTAAGACATTTTTAAAAATAAAAGAGAGTTTACATACTGAGAAATATTATATATTTTCAGTAGTAAAAATATGGGAAAGAAAAATATGAAGAAAAACATAATAGTAGGTGCAGGATTTTCTGGCGCAGTTATTGCGTATTTGATTGCAACAGAGTTGAATGAAAAAGTTTTGGTTATAGACAAGAAAGATCATCTTGGTGGCAACTGTTACGATTACCGTGATAAAAACGGGATTATGATACACAAATACGGTTCACATATTTTTCATACTTCAAATGAAAAAGTTTGGAATTTTGTACGAAAGTTTGGCGATTTCAATCAGTACATGCATAAAGTTATTGCAATTATTGATGGAATAGAAACTAATATTCCGTTTAATTTTAATACTTTGTATGATGTTTTTCCAAAAACCTTGGCAAAAAGATTAGAAGAAAAACTTTTAGCAAAATTTGAATATAATAAAAAAGTTCCAATTTTAGAGTTTCAAAAACAAGATGATGAAGATTTAAAATTCTTGGCAGAATATGTTTATGAAAAAGTTTTTCTTCACTACACGACAAAACAATGGGGTGTAAGTCCTAAGGATGTTGATGGGGCAGTAACTGCAAGAGTGCCTGTTTATTTGAGTATGGATGGCAGATATTTTCAAGATAAATATCAAGGAATTCCTCTTGAGGGTTACACTGAGTTAGTAAAAAACATGTTAAATCATCCTAATATTGAAATTAAGTTGAATACTGATTTTGCAGAAATTGATACTAAGGATTTTGCAAGAGTATTTTATACCGGCGCTATTGATGAATATTTCAATTATGAATTTGGTCAATTACCATACAGAAGTGTAAATTTCAAATTTGAAGAGTATGATAGAGAGTTTTATCAATCAAGTTCGGTTGTAAATTATCCTTGCAACTATGATTTTACGAGAATACATGAGTATAAGTATTATTTGAATGATAAATCAGATAAAACTGTTATTGCAAAAGAATATTCAGAATTTTTTGAATTAGGTAAAAATGAAAGATATTATCCAATACCAAAAGATGCTAATACAGAGCTTTATAACAAGTATTTAGAAAAAGCCAAAAAGCTTAATAATGTATATTTCTTAGGTAGATTGGGTGATTACAAATATTATGATATGGATAAAGCAATATTGAGAGCAATTGAACTTTTTGAGGAGATAGTTAATGCCTAAAATTTCGGTAATTGTTCCTATTTATAATGTAGAAAAATATTTGAGAGAATGCTTGGAGTCAATTTTAAACCAAACTTTTTCTGATTTTGAGATTATATGCGTTAACGACGGCTCTACTGATAGTAGCAGTGAAATTTTAGATGAGTATTCGCAAAAAGATGCTCGTGTAAAAGTTTTGAACAAAGAAAATTCCGGTTATGGTGATTCCATGAATAAAGGCTTAGAAAAAGCGACCGGAAAATATATAGCAATTGTTGAATCAGATGATTTTATCAAAAACACAATGTTTGAAGACTTGCTGAATCTTGCGGAAAAACATGATGCAGATGTTGTTAAATCTGATTATTTTTATTATTTAACAGCGAAAAAACAGTTAAGAAAAGCAGGAAAAATTTTGAAAAATTGTGTGATTAATATTAAAGATTATACAAAGCTGTTAAAAATACCTCCTTCTATTTGGAGTGCTATATACAAAAGAGAATTTTTAAATAAAAATAATATAAGATTTTTACCGACTGCAGGTGCAAGCTATCAAGATACATCTTTTGCTTTTAAAACGTTATCTTTAGCGGAAACTTTAGTTTTAACTAAAAAAGCTTATTTGCATTATAGAATTGATAATGAAAATTCTTCCGTTCATTCAAAATCAAAAGTTTTTGCAATTTGTGAAGAATACAATGAAATTACTCAATTTTTGGAAAATAATCCGAAAGTTAAAGATTTTGCAAATACAATAAAGTTAATCAAAGAATATAACGCTTATATGTGGAACTTAAACCGTATTGATGAAGAGTTTTTGGATGCTTTTATAGAAGTCTTTTCAGCAACTTTCAAGAAATATCATGATAACAATGAGATTAAGAAGGGCTTTTATAATAAAATTTCCGGTAAAGAGTTAAACCTTTTAATCCATGATAAAGAGAAATTTAGAACTCATATTATAAATTTAAGAAATAAGAATTTGAAAAAAGAGAAACGCAGAAAATTAGTTTCTATAAGGGCAAATTCTTCCAGAGTTAGTATTGTTTTATTCGGAAAACAAATTGTGGAGATTGGAAAAGAATAATGTTTTTATTTAAAGGAAATACTTTAAGAATAAGTTTTTGCGGTATAAAAATCTCTTTTAGAATTAACAATTTTTTAAAAAATGAAGTATATTTAGTAAACTTAGAGGGTAAACGCAAACGTATTTATTCAGCACCAAAAGGTTTAAAAATAGTTTTGTTAGGTGAAAATGCTAAAATTTATCTTCCTAAAGGAAAATGTTTTAAAAAATCAAAATTAGTATGCTATTCTGACTCAGTTGTAAATATTGAAAAACCACATGTAGATGGTTTGAATAATTTGTTTTTAGAAGTTTGTAAAAAATGTAACCTTTATATTCAGTCTGAAACGAGTATGATGGGCGGATTTATATCAGTTGGTGGGGAAGGACGACGTATTGAAATAGGTTCTGATTGTATGTTCTCGGATGGAATTTTAATTAGAACTCATGACGGTCATGTAATTTATGATAAAACAACAAAAGAACCGATAAATAATCCTAAAGACGTTGTTATTGGAAACCATTGTTGGTTGGCAAAAGAGGCAAAAATTTTTAAAGGTGTTAAACTTGCAAACAATATTGTAGTTGCTGCAAACACTTTGGTTACAAAATCAGTAGAAGAAGAAAATGTTATAGTAGCCGGTAGTCCTGCTAAAATAGTTAAAACGAATATCGATTGGGATAGGAAATTTAACGATGTCTATTTAAACGAAATACAGAGGAGATGCGATGCCTAAGATTTCAGTGCTAATTCCGGTTTATGGTGTAGAAAAATATTTAAAAACAGCTTTAGATAGTGTTTTAAAACAAACTTTATCTGATATAGAAATAATTTTGATTGATGATGGCGGAAGAGATAATTGTCCGCAAATAATAGATGAATATGCTCAAAAAGATTCAAGAATAGTCGCAATTCACAAACAAAATGGCGGCTATGGTCATTCTATGAATATTGGGTTAAGTAAGGCAACTGGCGAATATATAGCAATTTTAGAGCCGGATGATTATATTGAACCAAATATGTATGAGGATTTATATAATATTGCACAAAAATTTAACTCTGATTTGGTTAAATCTTGTTTTTACGATAATTTGGAATCAAAAGAAGAAACCAGAATAAAAAAAACAGAATGGAAAGACTTTATTCCGGAAGATAAAAGTTTCACAATTAAAGAATATTCTCATTTTTTACATTATCATCCCAGTATTTGGAGTTGCATTTATAAAAAAGATTTCTTGGATAAACATTGTATAAAATTTGTTGAAGCTCCAGGGGCAGGTTGGACTGATAATTTATTTCAAGTTCAAACCTTGTGTTTAGCAGAACGAATTAATTACACATCAAATGCTTATTATTATTGGCGAAGAATTAATTTCAACGAATCTGACGACATAAAAGATTATACAATTCCGTTTAAAAGAAGTGATGAAATTCATCAGTGGTTAGATGAAAATAATATTAAAGATGAAAATATTTTAGCAAATCTTTACAATAGAGAATTAGGATATGTAGAACTTGTATTTGGTAAGAAAAATATTTCAGATAAAGAAGATTGTTTTGAAAAAGTTAGGTTAATGATAGAAAGAATGGATAAAAATATTATTAAAAATTCTGAGCTTATCACGCCAAAGCAACGCAAGTTTTATAATAAATTATCTACAAGCATAATTAAGACTTATAGATCAATAAAATTTAAAAACTTCAAAAGAAATATTTTAAGTATAAAATTAAGTAAGAAAGAAAAACGCATAGTTTTATTTGGGAAAGTTTTGTTGGGAGTAAGATAATGAATCCAAAAGTATCAATAATTTTGCCGACGTATAATGTAGAAAAATATTTTAGACAGTGTTTGGATAGTATTGTTAACCAAACATTGAGTGATATTGAAATTATTCCGGTTGACGACGGTTCTCCTGATAATTGCGGAAAAATAATGGATGAATATGCTCAAAAGGATTCAAGAATAAAACCTATTCATCAACAAAACGGTGGGTATGGAAAAGCTGTTAATGCAGGACTTAATGCTGCAACAGGTGAATATATTGGGATTATTGAAACTGACGACTGGTGTAATCCTGATATGTTTGAAAAGTTATATAATCAAGCGAAAAGCTTGAATGCTGATATTTGTAAAGGTGATTTTAATTATTATTTAGGTGATAACAATTTCAAACCTAATAACACTTTGCATTTAGTTTCTGACGAAAATATAGTATTTACAATTAAAGAAAATCCTTTAATAATGCGTTATCACGCAAGTATTTGGTCAGCAATTTACAGAAGAGATTATCTGAATTGTAATAATATCAGAGTTTTAGAAACAGCTAAAGCCAGTTATCAAGACATGCCTTTTGCAGCTTTAGTTTATGCTAAAGGCGGTAAAATTACATTGTTGCATGAAGCTTTGTTAAATTATCGATTTGAAGAAGGAATGGATTCTTCTACAAAAAGAACTGATGAAAGATTGAAACTTATGCCTAGAATGTGTAATCAGGCAAAAACGTATTTTTTAGAAAATAATTGCTGGAATGAAGTCAAAGAAGTTGCATATAGACATTTTTGTAATTGTTCTTTAGGAATGTGGTTTGATATTGATGATGAATTTAGAAAACCTTGTTATGAAGAATTAAGAAACTTGTTTAAAAATATTCCTGATGAAAATATAGAGTATAAATATATTAACAATGAACAAAAAAAGATTTTGCAAATGATAATAAATGATGAATACGACAAACTTTTATCATTTACTCATAAGAAAAAGAAAAAAATGAAATTAAAAAAACTTAGACAAAATATGTTTAGTATTCATTGCAAAAAGAATGATATTTCTGTTATAATTATGGGAAAGAAATTCATTTTAAAGAGAGGATTTAATGGAGGATAAACCTTTAATATCGGTAGTCTTGCCAACTTATAACGGCAGTGAATTTATTTCTCAAGCAATAAATTCTATTATTAACCAAACTTATACAAATTGGGAATTGATTATCGTTAATGATTGTTCAACAGATAATACTGCAGAAATTATTCAAACTTTTGCTCAAAAAGATTCCAGAATCAGAGTTTTGACAAACGAAGTTAATAAAAAATTACCTGCATCACTAAATGTCGGTTTTAAACAAGCTCAAGGAGAATATTATACTTGGACTTCTGATGACAATGAATACTATCCGCAAGCTTTTGAAAAAATGGTTGATTTTTTACAAAACAATGATGATTATGGAATGGTACATGCTATTTGCAGGGTGGAAGGATGTGTTGAAAAATGTTGTTGGGGATATATAGCAACAACACCAATAACTTTATTGGAGTTTCCTACTGTCGCTGCTTGTTTTTTGTATAAGGCATCTATTGCCAAGAGTGTTGGCAACTATGATGAAAGTTGTTTCTATATGGAAGATCATGATTTTTGGTTAAGATTTTTACTCAATGCACCAATCGGAATTATACCTGAAGAACTTTATATGTATCGTCGACATGAAGCGAGTTTGACAGTTAAATCCGGTGATATTGCCGCAAAAAAAAGGTTATTATTAACTTTAAAATATTTACCAAGTTACAAAGAAAACTTCCCTCAAAGTGAAGATATGTTAAATTATAAATATGGGTTATTGGAAGTTATAAATAACGAAGATGATATAAATTATGAAATTTTAAAAAAGCAATTTTCTACAAAAACGGTTTATAAACAACTAAAACAAATATATAAATTAAAAAAATCAAATTGGCAGTTGAAACGTATTAAATCTTTAGGCTTTATTTATTTTCTTAAAGCGGTAGAATTAAAATATAAATATGGAGTAGAGAAATAAATGAAAAATATTTTATTCGTGTTTGGAACAAGACCGGAAGTTATAAAGCTTGCGCCTGTTATATTAGAGCTAAAAAAATATCCTGAAATTTTTAATGTTATCGTTTGTAATACAGAGCAACAAAAAGAACTTTCTAATCAAACATTAAAATATTTTGGATTAACTGCTGATATCAATTTAGACTGTATGCGTCATAACCAATCTTTGTCAGAAGTTCAAACAAGAATTTTAACAGGTTTAGATAAAGTTTTTAAAGAAAATAAAATTGACGGAACTTTTGTACAAGGTGATACAATGTCAGTTTTTTGCGGTGCTTTGAGTTCTTTTTATAATAAAGTTCCGGTATATCATGTTGAAGCAGGCTTAAGATCTTATAATTTATTTGAACCGTTTCCGGAAGAAGCTATGCGTCAAATGACTGCAAGAATAACAGATATTCATTTTGCACCTACTGAAAAAAATAAAGAAGCTTTGCTAAAAGAAAATATTTCTGAAGACAAAATCTTTGTTGTTGGAAACACAGTAATTGATGCTTTGAGTTGCTTAAGTGAAGATACAATTGATGCATCTAAAAAGTTTTTTGAAAACGGAAATATTTCGGTTGATGATAAATTGGTTTTGGTAACAATTCATAGAAGAGAAAACCATGGTGAAAGAATTGATACTATTTTGAAAGCTATTTCTAAATTGGTTGAAGATTATAAGGATCATACGTTTGTACTTCCTGTTCATCCAAACCCGAATGTTAAAGAAAAAGTTCATAATGCATTAGGGCAGTTTAAGAATGTTCATTTATTAGCGCCTTTGGACTATCCGAATTTAGTTTATTTGATGAAACATGCAAAACTTATTTTAACAGATTCTGGAGGAATCCAAGAAGAAGCTCCAACTTTTGGTTGCCCGACTTTGGTAATGAGATACGAAACCGAAAGAACAGAAGGAATTGAAGCCGGTGTTTCAGTTTTGGTCGGTGCAGATTATGATAAAATCTTGGATTTGAGTAATGAAATTTTATCAAAAGATTTTAGTCAAACACGCCTAAAAACATCAAACCCATACGGTGATGGAAACAGCGCAAAAAGAATTTGTGAAGTATTGAGATAGCTTAGGAGTTGGAATGAAAAAGACACTATCTAAATTGTTAACTTTATGGATACCTGTTAAATCGGTTAGAAAAAAAGCTCGTAAAGGTTTAGAGTATTTATTATATGTTAATAGTCCAAAATATAAAAAAGCTTTAAAGACATTAATAAATGAACTTGAGAATAAAGACAATATTTTTGCGATAGTTTCTATTTCTTGGGGATTCCTTTTTCAAAGGCCTCAACATCTGGCTATACAAATATCTAATAAAAATTATACATTCCTATATGCTGAGAATTGGGGTTCAGATTTGTCATTAAAAAGGATTGACAATATAATTTTTATTGATTATACAATGTTGGATTTGTTGCCAAATCATATTGCTAAAAAAATAGTAATAATTGAGCCAAGCACGGATGGATTTTATACTTATAAAAATTTGCTAAAATATAAATCCAAAGGCTATAAAATAATATATGATTATATTGATGATTTTGATGAAAAAATACTAGGTGAAGATAATAGTATTCAATTAAATGTTTTTAAAAACTTGGAAAAAATTAGCCACGATAAAATCACCGTAACAGCAAAAAGACTATATAATCAGCTTTTACAAAGATTCCCGGAAGAAAAATTAGTGCTTGTACCCAATGCTGTTAACATTGAGAATTTTACCAATATACCTTCAGCTGTACCTGATGATATGATTGAAATTGTTAATCAAAATAAACCGATAGTTGGTTATTATGGTGCAATGGCACCTTGGTTGGATTATGATTTAATAAACGAAGTTACAAGAAGAAAAAAAGATTACAATTTTGTATATATTGGTGTTGATTATCAAGAAGCATTAAAAAATTTGGAAATTCTGGATAATGTATATTTCTTAGGTCCAAAAAAATATGAAGAATTGCCACAATACGCCCAATTTTTTACTTGTTGTACAATACCTTTTGAATGTGGTGAGATTGCTAAAGCTACAAATCCTCTAAAATTGCATGAATATATGGCTTTAAAAAAGCCGGTTGTTTGCACAAAAGATTTACTTGAATGTTATGGATATGACGGTGTTTATATTGCTGATAGTGTTGATGATTTTTGTGAAAAACTTGATTTAGCAATTGCTGAAGCCAACAATGTTGAAAAACAGGATGCTTTGTGGAATTATGCAGCTAACAATACTTGGGAACAAAGAGCAATAGATTTTATTAGTATTGCAAAAAGTTTTAATAAATAATTATAGGAAAATAAAATGGAAAACGAAAAAGATATACTTATTCAAGAATGGATAACGTCTCTTGATAAAAAATTAGTAAAAGAAATCTTGAAACATTGTTCTGCAAAAGAGTTTTACAATAAATGTAAAGAGATGTATAGAGTTACTAATAATCCGTTTTATATAAAATGTTTAAGAAAAATTAATTTGTATTATTTTTTCTATTCATTTTATTTAAAAAAAAGAGAAGTAAAAGTTTATGCTAGTTCTCAAAAGAAAATTCAAGAAGAAGTTAATGCAAAATCAATGGAATTAGATAAAGTTTTATCTAAAATATCTGAACCCTTTAAGTCAGTTTATATAATGCAATATTCTTTTTACAATCAGACAGGTGAGCATTACTTTTCCGGTGGTGCAGAAAGATACGTTTGTGATTTAGCCAATTTAATAAAACAGTTAGGGTATACACCAATACTTATTCAAGGCGGTATTGAAGAAGATTCTCAACCGTGGATTAAACAACACGATAATCTGACTGTAGTTGGTGTAAATTCTAATCCTGAAATATATTATCATATTATAAATAATATAACCTCACCAAAATTAACTATTTATTCAGGTTGCGTAGATTGGACACAAGGTAAAAAAGGTCATACACCATCAGTTTTGATATCTCATGGTATAACATGGGATTGTCCGATTTTAGATGCTAATATTGAAAAACTTAAAAACTTTCTGAATATTGCCGATACTTTGGTATCTGTAGATACTAATACTATTTCTTGGTTTAGATCAACTTTTGCAAAAACTGTTAAAACTAATGGTATCCAATTTGAATATATTCCAAATTATGTTGATTTGGAAAAATATTCACCTAATTTAAATAAAGATTTAAGTAAACCTATAAAAATTCTATTCCCGAGAAGATGCACTGATGAGCGTGGCTTTTGGTTGTTTGCAGATATAATACCTCAACTATTTTCAAATTTTCAAAATATCGAAATTGAATTAGTTGGTTTTGCACATACCGATGAGATAAAGGCGCGAATAGAGACTTTAAGCTCTCAATATCCTAATAAAATTAAACACTATGTATGCAATGCTGAAGAAATGAATGATGTCTATAGAAATGCTGATATTACATTGATACCGACATTAAATTCAGAAGGAACTTCTTTGAGTTGCATAGAAGCAATGGCTAGCGGGAATGCAGTGATATCAACAAATATTGGTGGTCTGACTAATTTAATTATAAACGGCTATAATGGCTTACTGATCAATCCGGAACACGACTCGCTATATAAAGCAATCGAAAAATTAATTTTAAATCGGGATTTAAGAGAATTGCTGGCAAATAATGCAATAAATGTTGCGCAAGTATTTTCTAAACAAAATTGGGTGGCTTCTTGGGAAAATTTATTAAATAGAATTTTTGACAATGCGTTTTATTCAGAAATTTTATATTCTCCAAAAACAGATCAAGATTTATACATATATTTAACATCCATGAGTTATTCGTCTTTAATGAAACAGCGTCCTCAGCATCTATTGAATGAAATATCAAAATTGGGGTATAAAGTTTTGTGGTTTTCACCGGAACACAATAGCTTATCTACCAAAATAAATGATAATTTTTATTTATTGAACGATAGGTGTTTAAATGTACTAAACAATTGTAAATTTAACAAAATTATAAATATTTATTCTCATCATTTATTAACATCAGAACAACAACAATTTTTAAATGACAATATTAATTGCAAAATAATAATTGAACATATTGATGATTTTGAAATCCATAAAAATAAAAAAGAAAAAAATCGTTTAAAAAAGAATTTTAAACGATTATCAAAGTTGAAAAATGTACATTTTGTTACCAGTGCAGATTCATTATATGCTGAAATACAAAAAAACAATGTACCGGAAAGTAGAATTTTAGCATCTCCGAATGCTGTAAATTTAGAAGATTTCTTAACTGAAAATGTTATTATTCCAAAATCAATGCTTGATGTTAAATCAAAAAACAAACCTATTATTGGTTATTATGGCGCATTATGTGATGACTGGTTTGATTATGATTTATGCGAAAATTTAATTGCAAATAGTCCGGATTTAGAGTTTGTTTTTATAGGACCGGTTTCCGGTTTTGGAATAAAACGTCTTTTGAAATTTAATAATTTTACACATATTCCACAAGTAGACTATAAAGATATCCCTAGCTATGCTAAAAGTTTTACGGTTGGTATCATACCTTTTAAAATAAATGATATAACTAAAAGCACTTCGCCAGTAAAACTTTATGAATACTTAGCATTAAATCTGCCTATTGTAACAACCCCGATGCCAGAATGTAAAAAAATAAAATTTGTAGAAATTGCTAATAACACAACTGAATTTAAAAATAAAATTTATAATTCTATAAACGAAAGTTCAGTTAATCAAAAAGAAATTGAAGATTTTTTAAGTCATAATACATGGGCTGCAAGAGCTATTGATATAAAAAATATTATTAATAAGGAGTAATTGTGAACAACAGGATTATAAAAATAGAAATACAAGAACATAGACTTGTTATTAAGTTTCCTTTTTTTAAATTGAGCTTTAAGATTGACAATGTTCCATATAATAATGTTTTAAAAGATTTAGAAAGTTATGTTATTGCAAACAATCAGTTAAAAAAGCATATTTGTAATTTAGAAAACGATATTAGTTCTCTAAGAACGCAATATTTTGATTTTTTATGTGAAGATTTTTTATACAAGCATTTTAATCCTTTAAAAAAAAGAAGATTATTTATTACCACAGGATTGATATCATTAATCAATGCGATGGCTATAATTAAAGATCTTGATAATACAAACTACCAAAATTTTTTAATAATAAGTTCGGCCAATATAAGTGAAGATTTTAAGAAATATAATGAACAATTATTATTAGATAATTATTTTAAATCTTTCGCTTTTGTTGATTATGAAATAATAAATAGCTTATCTAAACATTTTAACCAATTTGAGGAGATTTATACAACAGCTCAACCGGTTTATAATTTTTGGAATAATTATAGCAATATAAATCTTATAGAAGAAGGGATTTCTTCTTATTATTCCTATGAAGAAATTAATTATGCAAATGTTCAAAAGATATATTTATCAAATTATTTTGACAAGATTACTTATTTTGATTCAGATAATATAGATAAAGTTGTTAGATTAGATAAAAATATCATAAAAAATGTTATATCAGATATAAGACAAAAAAATAATTTAGATTTCAAATATTTAAAAAAAGAAAATCAAGTATTATTATTATCTCAATATGTATATCAAGATATAATGTCTGATGATGAAGTTGTGATGTTTTATAAAAAACATATAGATAAATTAATTAAAAATGGATATAGCGTTCTTTTTAAATCACATCCACGAGTTCATGATACAATTACAAATAGGCTGGTAGAAATTTATAAAGAAAACAGTATGTTTAGTTTCTTCCCGCCTGAAATAAAATATCCGGTAGAGTTAATAATTGAGGATTTAGATCTAAAAGCGATTGTAACTTCTGCTTCAGGCGGTGCAATAAATTGTTCTCACCTGTTTGACATACCTTGTTATGGTTTTGGTGCAAATTTAATTCGGCAAAATCATTCATTTGAAAATGTAAGAAGAAATGCGGAAGTGTTTATAAATAGTGTTCAAAGTATAAAAAATATGTAGTTAGAGGAATTAACAATGGAAAAAATAAAGTTTTTGAATAAAATGTTTTCTGTTCAGAATCAGTATTCAAAAGATATTAAATATAAAGTTTTAAAAATTTTAGGTTTCGAGATTAAAATAAAAACTAATAAAAAGCAACAAATAGTTCCGAATTTTAGAGAGATTAGATTAGAATTAACAAATATGTGCGGGTGCCATTGTTATATGTGTCCAAGAGATAATATGACAAGAAAACAGGGTGTGATTTCTGTATCTAATTTATCAACAATTTTGTCAAAAATTGCTTATATAAATTATCCGTGTTTTATACATTTGCATGGACAAGGTGAAGCTTTATTGTGTAAAGATTTAGAAGAAATGTTAATGTTGATAAAAAAACAAAATGCAAATTTTATACCACACATTACAACTACGTTAGCTTATAAAATTGAAAAAAATAAGCTTGAGAGTATTTTAAAAGCCGGACTTGAAGACATAATCGTATCTTTATACGCTTATGATAAAGATTCTTATAAAATAGTTCATGGAAGTGATAATTTTGAGTATGTTCTAGAAAATCTTAAAAATCTTGCAGAATTAAAAAATAATTACAATGTTAAAATACAAATTAATTTAGATGATTTTGGCGAAAATTACCCTATTAATATTGCTGAAAGTGAGAGAATTGAAAAGCGTGAAAATTTTAAAAATTATTTAAAAACTATGGGATATTTAGATTCTGAGTTTGGGAAGATGGAATTACATTCATACGGAAATCTAAAAGAACAAGACAAATTCCCGAAATACACTTCAAAAATACCTTGTTCTATAGCTTGGGGAACCAGAAGAGATATATTACAGATAGATTGGGAAGGAAATGTTATTCCTTGTTGTTTTGACATGAATTCAACATATAAATGGGGAAATATTTTAGAACAATCGCTTGAAGAAATTTTTTCTTCAAAAGCAAGAAGCACGTTTATAAAAAAGGTTTTAAATTTTGATAAAATAAAATTATGTGAAGGTTGTTTTGAGTATAAAAGGTATGATAATAACATTGAAAGTGAATATTTCAAAGAACTTAATAATAGGTAGTAATGATGAATAAAACGATTAATGTAGTGTATGTCCCAATACATTTTAATATTGAATCAAAATTTAAAATTTTATGGATATGTAAAATATGAAACGTTGGTAAAAGAAAAAAGGTTAAAATATGAAACTATTAAGAATTATATTTTCTGTTAAAAACTCTAATAATCACAAAATTTTAACAATTCTAGGATTTAAATTTAAATTTAAATTTAATAATAATAAAGTTTTATTGTATAAAAATAATGGTAAAATAGTAAAAAACCCAAAAATTAAAGGCTTAAAAGTTATTTTTAATGGGGAAAATGCTTGTGTAAAAATACATGAACCATGTAAATTTATTAATTCAAAAATTTGCTTGTATGATAATGCTAGTGTAACAATTCAAAAAACAAAATATCAATATAATGAATTGTATGTAAATGCTGATTACTCGACAGGATTTAATCTTAATATTGGTGAAAATACTTCTTGTGGTGGATTACTTATAAGAAGTGCTGCTGGTAGCGATATTAGCATAAGTATTGGAAAAGAATGTGCATTTTCTACTGACACGGTAGTTCAACCAATAGATGGTCATTGGATATTGGATGCCAAAAGTGGTGAAATCTTAAATAAAAAAGTTCTACCATTAATAATTGGTGATCATGTTTGGCTTGGTCGTTTTGTAAAAATTTGTAAAAATGTACAGATTCCGGCAAATTCTATTATTGGCATGGGCGCTATTATAACAAAAAGTTTTTGTGAAGAAAATGTCGTTATTGCAGGGGTTCCTGCAACAGTTGTAAAAAGAGGTGTTAATTGGCAAAGGTAGCTTTTTTTAATTTTTCATATACTGATACTCATAAAATATTTTCGGTCGGTAAAAATAGTTTTATAAGACTTAAGTTTAAATTAAATACTAAGGAATTAAAAAAAAGAAGAATATTAAATTTAAAAGAAAATAATAATATTATTTCTTTAGTAAAAGAAAACGGCGAAATTGAGTATTATCCGGATTTATTAAATATACAAATAGAATTTTATGGTAAAAATAATGTAGTTGAATTGCACGAGCCTTTATCAACTTTTTCTAATTGTAGAATAATTTTACAAGATAATTCAAGTGTTAAAATTTTAAAACAACAAGAACATCAAATAGCTAATTTATATATTTTTGCTAGATATTCTACGGGTATTAATATTAGTATAGGGGAGAATTGTTCTATTAATCAATTAAATATAGAAGCTACACGTTCAAAAGATTTAATATGTCAGATTGGAAATAATTGTATGATTTCGTCAGATACAATGCTACGGTTGCATGATGCTCACACAATTTATGATGTGAACACTAAATTACCTCTAAATAAACCTAGTAAAGGAATAGTTATTGGTGATAATTGTTGGATTTCTCAATTTGTAAAAATTTTAAAAGATGTTGAGATTCCTGCAAGTTCTATAATAGGTATCGGTTCGATTGTAACTAAGTCTTTTGAAAAAGAAAATACAATCATTGCCGGAATACCAGCTAAAATTGTCCGTGAAAATATTGCCTGGGATAGATTAAATGTGTTTTCCTATGAAGAGAATCTAATGAGGAATGAATTAAATGTCTAATAAAATGAATATTGTATATACATTTTCTGGTGAAGAAATAAAAATGCTTATGGTGTCTATCCAAAGTGTTTTAGAAAACAATAAAGATTCATTGATAACTTTTTATGTTGCCACAAGTGATAATAATATTGATGAAAAATACCTAAAAATATTAAATAATTTCGAACAATATGAAAATTGTTGTAAAATTGAAGTTATAAAAATTGATAAAAATAAATATTATGTTCTGAAACCTCAAATTGTTAACTATCATTTTTCATATGTTTATGAATTATCTGAAATATTAAATGTTGATAAGTTTTTGTATTTAAATTTTTTTTGTATTGTAAAAGAAAATATTAGAAATTTATATGATTCTTTAGGAAATTATGATCTCACTCTTTGTGAACATGTTTTTAATAATTTAAATCAAAGATTAAAGAACACAGTTTTAAGCAATCTTGTCATGGTTGTAAATTCAAAAAAATGGAAAGAAAAACAGTATTTAAAAAAATTCTTATCCAAAAACTATCTTCCACAGTTAGATGAAGATGAAGTTTTATACGATTGTGACTGTTTTAATTTAATTATTGAAAATGCTAAGATATTAGATTTGAAATATAATTATTGCGAAAATTGGTATTTAAAAGATGTTAAATTGCAAGTTGCATCAGATGTAAAAAGTAAATACCAAAAATTCAAATCTCACATTGAAACACCGGCGATTATTACTTTTATCGGACCGAAGCCTATTGGTGATGAGCCTTGCAAAAACAGCTATACCTCTCTCTGGTGGTCGTATGCTGAAAAAACACCTATTTATAATGAAATAAAAGAGTACAGACAATTAAATAAGTATAAACTTGCCTCTACTTCTGCTCAAAACTCTTTTAAATATACATGGCTTTTATCCAGAATTTATCCATACATAAAACCTTATTGGTTTAGAATCCTATTAGGTTTTGCTATTGCAATTCCTTTAGGTTTGCTGGACGGCGTTACAGCTTTTGCACTTAAGCCTTATATGGATTATGTTATTGGCGGTAAAGCGTTTGAATATTCTTATAATGGAATTAATATAAGTATTTCAAGCTTACAAATGGCGTATGTTATTCCTATTGGAGTTATTTTGTTTGCAGCTGTTCAAGGTGTTTTGAGATACTTAAACGGATATTTTTCAAGCTGGGTTAGTGCAAGAATTACTAATGATGTAAAATTTGACCTATTTGAACGTTTAATCCACATGCATCCGCAATTCTTTGATGATAACTCTTCAGGTATTGTAATTTCTCGTTATATGAATGATCCGACAACTGCATCAGCAGGTATTGTTGAAAATATTAAAACAATTACAACATCTTTATGTGGTGCGCTGGGTTTAATTGCGGTTATGTTATATAGTTCTTGGAAGCTTGCGTTTATCGGCGTATTAGTCCTTTGCATTGCTTTTATACCTGTTTTTTTAATCAGAAAAAGGCTGAAAGATGCTTCTAACAAAAACATGGTTATCGGTGGTAAAATAACCACAAATATAAACGAAACATATTCCGGTAATAAAGTGATGACAGCTTACGGTTTGCAAGATAGGCAGAATGCATATTTCCAAGAACAAGTATGGAATAGTTATCATATCGGGATGGCTTTATACAAACGTGCAGGTTGGATGTCGCCGATGATGTATTTAATAGCATCTTGTGGTATAGCAACTGTTCTAGGTGTCGGTACTTATTTAATCAATTCCGGTCAAATGACAGCAGGTGCGTTTGCATCATTTGTAACTTCGCTGTTATTACTGTATAAACCGGTTAAAACTTTAGGAAATACTTTGACAGGTATTCAAAACACATTTGTTGCTATGGGCAGGGTTTTTGAATTGTTTGATTTAACATCAGCAATAACAGATTGCGAAAATCCTAAGGAATTAAACGGTTTGAATAATTCAATTACATTTGAAAATGTTATGTTTGAATATGTTCCGAACAAACCTGTGCTTAAAAATTTAAACTTAAACGTTAAGAAAAATGAAACTCTTGCTGTTGTCGGAAACTCCGGCGGTGGAAAATCGACTTTAGTAAATTTGATACCACGTTTTTATGACATCAAATCCGGTTCTTTAAAATTTGACGGTATTGATATAAAAGAACTCTCTTTAAAATCCTTAAGACAAAATATTTCTATGGTATTCCAAGATAATTTCTTATTTACCGGAACTATTAAAGAAAATATTATGATGGGAAAACCTGATGCTACAGCTGAAGAATTAATGACAGCAATTAAGGCTGCTCATTTAGAAGATATGATAGCTCAGCTTCCGGACGGGGTGGATACTGAACTTGGTGAAAGGGGTTTAACTCTATCCGGCGGACAAAGACAAAGAGTCGCTATTGCACGTGCAATGCTTAGAAATGCGCCAATAGTAATTTTAGATGAAGCTACATCCGCATTGGATAATGAATCAGAAGCGATTGTTCAAAAAGCAATGGATAATTTGATGCAAAATAGAACAGTGTTTATTATTGCACACAGATTATCAACAATTAAGAATGCAGATAGGATTGCAGTAATCAATGAAGGCGAGCTGGTAGAGCTTGGAAGCCATGACGAATTGATGAAAATTGAGCATGGTCAGTATAAAGCTTTATATGAAATGCAGTTCAGAAAACAAGATGTTTTAGAAGGTGTTGGTTTGTAAACTCTTGTGTTGAGCTGGTTTTGAGGGTTTAAAGCCTGTACAAACTTGGTATAAAAGAGTTTACAAAAATTATAAAAAATAACATTTACAAAAATTCAATTTATAGTTATAATATGAATATGTTCTGAAGGGCAGAACATAGAAAGAAAGGGAGATTATTATGAACAAAGAAGAATTAATTGCAGAAATTTCAAAAACAGCAAAAGTTACTAAAAAAACTGCATCTGATGTATTAGCAGCTACACTTGAATCAATTCAAACAGCTGTTAAAAAAGGTAACAAAGTTACTTTAGTTGGTTTTGGTACTTTTGAATCAAGAAAAAGAGCTGCTAGAACTGGTAGAAACCCTCAAACTGGTAAAGAAATCAAAATTGCAGCTAAAAAAGTTCCTGCATTCTCAGCTGGTAAGAAATTTAAAGAAATTGTTAAATAGTTTCTTTGTAAAAATTTCAGGTCGGAATGAATTTTCATTCCGACCTTTTTTGTTGTAAAATTTTTAATATTTTTATAATAAACGCCAAGCTTTCAGAGAAACATGGCGTTTATTAATTTAATGAAATTTAGTGTTTATAACTCAGATGTACAATTTGGGCATTTTTTAGCATTTATTGCAATTGTAGAACAGCAGAATGGGCATTCTTTTGTTGTTGCCTCAACTTCTATAACTTCTTCTTTGCAAACTTTGTTTTTTAATGTGTTGATAGCTTTTATAAGTGCAAATACGGCACAAGCAACGATTAAGAAACTTATTACATTATTAATAAAAGCACCGTAATTTACTGTTACGGCACCTGCTGTTTTTGCAGCTTCTAATGAAGGGTAAGTTACGTCAAGCGGTGCAACTTGCCAATACAAGTTAGAAAAATCAACTTTACCCAAAATCATCCCGATTGGAGGCATTATTATATCGTTAACAAGTGAATCAACAATACTTTTGAAAGATGCACCAATAATGATACCTACAGCCATGTCTAATACGTTTCCACGTAAAATAAATTCCTTTAATTCTTTTGATAAATTTTTGAACATATAAATCTCCTTTTCAAGATGATTATAACATGGGTTATTATCTTAGCAAATATTAAAATAGCAAAAAAATTTTTTAGGTGTATTTCAACTAATATGCAAGTATATAATGTACAAAATAATATTTATCAAAACAGAAATTTCAAAGGCTGGCAAAGAGAAGTTACACAAAAAGCCGACTCACCTTTAAAAGCTATTCTTCACAGAAATGATACTTGGTTTGCTCGAGATGATTTCTTAAATCGAGCAGGACTGGATTTTATTGTAAACAAGTTTAAAAATGTAAAAGAAGTTAATACATATTGTTATGGCTGTTCTGATTGTGCAGAAGTCTGGACT
Source organism: Cyanobacteria bacterium SIG28 (assembly GCA_015152525.1). Taxonomy (GTDB): domain Bacteria; phylum Cyanobacteriota; class Vampirovibrionia; order Gastranaerophilales; family Gastranaerophilaceae; genus CAG-196. Next base: position 43,684 of record SUTU01000003.1, read on the forward strand.
TTATTATCTTTATTAAAGGCGAATTATTCACCTAAAATTTTTGAAAAATTTCGAAAAGTCTTGGCTTTTGATTATGATCCGGTTGCGGTTCAAAAGGCAAAAGCGTACAAAATTTCTATTGGTTCGATGGAAGAAAGAAATTTTTACAAAGTTTCCGATGCACCTTTAGAAGCCTCTTTTAAAGTTCTTTCTTCAGAGTTAACAAATAAAAAACTTATAATGCCTAAAAAAGAATTAAAGGATAAAGTCAGTATTTTAAATAAAGATATAAGAAAAGATTATAAACGGATTATGCCGGAAAACAGTTTAGTAATGGCAAGGAATTTTATGCTTTATCTGGAAAATCAAGAATCAGGTAGTATTATGAGCTTGATAAATAAATTGAGTGAACAAATGCAGAAGAATTCTATCTTAATGGTAGGAAACCACGAAATACGCCATGGTTGGGTGTATGGAATAAGTGTTCAGGATTTGTTAATCCATTACGGTTTCAAACCTATTGAAAATCAACCTTTTATGTATGAAAAATAGGTTATTAGCAAATAAGATAATATTTTAAAAATATTTACAACATTTTATATGTTTTTATGTATTTCAAGTTTTATGTTTTTATTCTTCCACTTTCTTTCTTTTTAGTTACGAGGCAACGAAGAAAAAAAGTACAAATGCAGAAACTTTTAAATAAAAAATAATTATTGATACAAATACATCAAAACATATATTTTGTTGCATTTATATAAGTAATTGAAATTTTATATCAAAATATAATCTCTAACCGGTAAATATATTTTTAGATAGAAAGTATATTTACCCTCCCCCCGTTCACATTTTTAATAAACTCTTGTATAATATTATAAGAGAGAGGGTATTTATGTATAAACTGGGAATTATAGGTTATCCGCTAACACACTCAATATCAGCTGCTATCCAAAAAGCCGGCTTTGAAAGCTTGGGTTTGGAAGGCTCATACGATGTTATGGAAACTTCACCAGAAGATTTGATTCAACGGATTAAGTTTCTAAAAACGAATGGATATAACGGTTTTAATGTAACAATTCCTTTAAAAGTTCCGATGTCGTTATTTTTGGATGACATAGATGACTATGCAAATATTGCCGGCTGTGTTAACACCGTAAAAATTTTGGAAGACAGGAGTTTTATGGGTTATAATACAGATATTTACGGGTTTAAGAAAGCTATACCGACAGACATTGACTTGCAAGGAAAACTTGTAAGTATTTTGGGAACCGGTGGTGCTTCAAGAGCTGCTGTAGTGGGTTTGGCTGAAAAAGGTGTAACAGATATTGATTTTTATACAAGAAATATAATAAATTCAAGACAAACACTTGATTATTTGCGAGCAAAGTTTCCTGAAATAAAATTCAATGTATATCAAATCCAGAATATAAGAAGCTTGGTTGATTCAGCAATGATTGTAAATGCAACTCCTATCGGAATGCGTAGTTTTATGGCTGATCAAATGCCGTTAGAACCTAAAGACTTGGATGTCTTAAAACCGGATACCGTAATATACGATATTGTGTATAACCCGATGAAAACAATATTGCTGAAAGAAGCTCAACAAAGAGGTTTGCGAGTGATAGGCGGATTGGATATGCTTCTTTATCAAGCACAGAGAGCTATTGAAATATGGACCGGAAAACAACCTGATGTTAATGTAATGCGTATTGCTGCAATGGAAACGCTTAATTAATAAATAAAAGATTGCCGTTTAAAATAATGGAGAGATTTAAGAATGAATAAAATACAGATAAAAGCAGAGATTTTAGCAACTTTAAGAGTTTTAGCGAGTTCTTCTATTCCTGATGCTTCTTTGTTGACGGATTTAAAACTTATTGAGGATAAAGCTACAGTTTGTGATATTCTCATAAGGGAGATTGCACATGCTGATGAGCATCGTGTTCTTTTAATTTGTTGGCTTTTGACTGAATTGATAGAAAAAGAACGTTTAAATGATGAATTATGGAACGTGATAAAGAGTCCTGATTATAGCGATCACATAAAAATGATTGCATTCAATTTGTTGAAGGATTTAGGCAATAAAATTGATTACGAAGTTATCAGCGGATATTTTGAAAAATTTGATGAGCTAATAAATAAGGAAACTCGAGAACTTTTGGATACTGCAATAATGAATCCTGAAGCTCAAATCGATTTTATGGATTTTATGAACGCATTAAACGATAATGACAAGATTTTGTTAATACGTTCATTGGAAGAAGATTATGCAAATGATGCTTTGGCAAATATTTTAATTCCGGTTTTCTTGTACTATAAAGATACAGAAATAGGTGATGTGGCATTAGAAATTTTATCAAATACCAAATCTCAATTGGCATATCATGCTTTAGAAAACACTTTAAAATATATTGATGAATCTGCAAAAGGGAAAATTAATAAAGCATTATCAACTTTAAAACTGTCAGGTGTAAGAATCGATAATACAGTTGATTTCTATAAAGAAATTTTATGTGAATCAAAACCTTACAAATCTTATATTTCATTCCCTGACGGTCATGGAAACTTGGCGATTATATTTTCAAGAATCAGAGCTGATAAAACTCTACAATTTTTGGCATTAGTTGTTAATCCTAGATATGGAATTTTGGATTCATTCGGATTTAATGAAATGAAAGAAGATGATTTCTATAAAATTATCGATAAATTTTATAATTATCAAGAAAGATACGAAATCCCTTGCGGTGTTGTTAAATATTTATTGAATAATGCGATAGATACATCTTTTAAAAACGGTGAACCTATTCCTTATGAATATATCTGCTGGGAAAGCATTTTATTAGATATAGACGAAGAAAAACCGATAGTTGAATTGGATAAAAAAGAACTTAACCAAAAAGAAATTGATAAGCTTTGTTTGAGCGAATTTGTTCAAAACTGGTTTTTTGATGAAGTTACAAACCCTCAATTTAAACTTTTTGTTGAAAAATTGTCTGAAGAGTTAAAAGCTCATAATTACTTAATAGATTTGGATAAATTTGTGGCTGATAATTATGATGGCATATTTGACACAAAAGAGTTAACATATCAAATGCTAACGTTCAATGTAGCTGCTTATTTAAGACTTTTAAAAGGTGATAAAGAGTATGCTCAGTTATTCTATTCATTAGGAACAAACTATGCATTTTTAACCAATATACTAAGAAAAAGTATTTATGAGTACTATGTTGGAAAGAGATTTTTGTTAAAGAACCAAAAAAATGCTGCCAATATGTTTGAAAGAAAATTACAATCCGGATTTGAAGATTTTGAGCTCTTGCAACTGGATATGATCATCTCAAGTATTGAGGCAAGGTGGGTTGATAATGCATAAAATAATGGCATTGGATATTGGTACAAAACGTATTGGTATTGCATTAAGTGATTATCTTCAAGTGATTGCAACACCACATTCGTTTATATCAAGAACACCGGAAAATGTTGCGATTGAAGAAATTACCAAAATAGCTAAAGAAAACCGAGTTGAGAAAATTGTTGTAGGTGTTCCTATAAATATGGATGGAACTACAGGATTTCAAGCTCAAGATTGTATAGATTTTTCGCAAAAAATTCTTGGTTTTGATATAATATACGAAGATGAACGTTTAACTTCCGAAGAAGCGGAAGAACGACTTCGAAAAAGAAAAATAGATTTCCGTAAAAACAAAGGTTTAGTTGATATGGAAAGCGCATGTGTGATACTAGAACAATATTTAGGAAAGTGAATTGTTATGACAAATGAAGAACAAAATTTTGTAGAAATTACCGATGAAGAAGGTAATGTAACTCAGTGTGAAGTGTATGATATTGTAGAGTTTGAAGAAAAAACTTATGCTTTATTATTACCTGTTGACGATGAATCAGAAGAAGAACCTGAATTAATAGTTCTTGAATATATTGAAGAAGGCGAAGAATGCTTCTTCCAAAATATCGAAGACGATGAAGAATTTGACAGAGTTTGTGAATATATCGAAACACTTGCAGAAGAAGTTGAAGAATAATTTTAAAGAGGTTTTATGTTTGAACGTTTTACAGAAAAAGCTATAAATGCGGTTAGTGAAGCTCAGAGATTTGCGAAAGAATACAAATGCTCTGAAGTTACGCCGGAACATCTTTTGTTGGCTCTCGTAAGCGAAGCAAAAGGTGTGTCATTGAAGCTTTTTCGTATGTATAACGTAACATTTGATTCTGTAAATACAGAAATTACAAAATATGTGATATCCGGTGCTAAAACACCGGAATACATTCCGTTCAGTCATACTGTTAAAGATATTCTTAAACGTACTTTGGATTTGGCTTCAAAATCCGGTAACCAAAATATACTGTTTGAACACTTATTTTTGTCTGTTATAACTGATAAAAACTCTAATATTCAGACAATTTTGGATACTTTTAATTTTGATATTAATACAGCGAGAGAAATTCTTACAAAGTTGGTGCAACGCAAGATTAAAAGGTTAGAGCATCCTGAAGTTGAAGAAGATGATGAAAAACAAAACGGGTTTGAATCATTGTATGAGGGTGAAGCTCTTTCTGAAGTTTTGGACGGCGCAGTATCAAAACTTTCAGCAGCCGGATATGAAATATTAGGAACAGAACAAATTTTGGCTTCGATTTTAGAATCAGGAAATTCAACTCTTGTTTCAACTTTGCAAGCAAATGGAATTGATGCACAACTTTTTGAAGAAAAATTAAAAAGTGGTGTCGGTTCAAGAAAATCTGAGTATGAAGATAAAAAAATAATTTTTACACCTAATGCTTTTATGATGATGAATTTAGCGATGCAAATAGCAAAAGAGTTGGGTTCATCGGTGATAACTCCTGAGCATATCGTTTTGAGCATTTTAAAAAATAAAAAAGGACTGGCATATGAAATTTTGAAAGTCTTGAATATAAATGAAGAAAAGCTTTCTGAAGAAATTATACGTCCTATTGAAAAACAAATGCCTGAAACTCTTTTAATAATGAAGCTTGCTAAAGAAGAAGCTCGCAGATTAGGCAGAAATGTTGTCGGTACGGAAATGTTTTTGCTTGGAATTATCGGTGAAGGTGCAAGCGTTGCTTCTGAAGTTTTGAGTAATTTAGAAATTACGATGAAGGATGCAAGATTTGTAGTAGAAAGCCTTGTAGGATATGGTAACGAATATTTTGAAAAGGAAATTGTTTTTACCAAACGTGCTAAGAGAGTTCTCGAAAAAGCTTGGATTTCAGCTAAAAAATCTAATAAGCAAAGAATTGAAGCTGTAGACTTATTGCTTGCGTTAATAGATGAGCCGGATTCTTTAGCTATGAAAGTGCTGGACAGTTTGGGTGTTGATGCTGTGGAAATTAAGCACGGTATTCAAGGTATAACTAAATAATTTAATTGATTAATAATTTTGATTTGGGGGATTAATGCCTGATATACAGGATAAGGTAGCTGAGTTTTTGATAGAAAATAATTTGCAAGATAAGACAATTATTCTTGGATTTTCAGGTGGGTATGATTCAATGTGTCTTTTAGATGTTTTATCAAAACTAAGACAAAAAGCACCTTTTTTTGAGTTGAGTGTAATAGCTGCACACTTCAATCATAATTGGCGAGGCGAAGAATCTTTAAAAGAACAGGAAGTTTGCAGGCTTTTTGCTGCAAGTAGAGGGTTTGAGTTTTATACAAAAATGGCACCTGTAGGTTTGAAGAAAACCGAAAACGAAGCCAGAATAGCACGATATGAATTTTTTGAAGATACATTGGAGTATTTCGATGCTGATGTTGTCTTTACGGCGCATAACAGAGATGATAATGCCGAAACGGTTTTATATAGAGTAATTAAGGGAACCGGTGTTGTAGGGTTAAAAGGAATAAGTCAAAAACGTGGTTGTTTTTATAGGCCGTTATTAACTTCAAGACGTTCTGAAATTGTTGATTATTGCGAAAAGAATAATTTATTACCAAATAATGATTCATCAAATGCGGATATAAAGTATTTTAGGAATTATATAAGGCTGAACATAATTCCTATGTTGGAAAAAATAAATCCACAAGTTAAAGATTCGCTTAACACTTTAGCTGAAGTTGCCAAAAGTGATGATTTGATAATTGAAGAATATATTTCAACTTTAAGAGGTAAAGTTCTTGAGGGTGATAGAATAATCTCTAAAAATTATCTTGAATTGTCTGAACCGGTGAAAAAAAGGATTATTCACGAGTATATTCAACAATTTGATTTGGATTATGATTTCAAAAAAATCAATGAATTATATGATTTTATAGAAAAAAATATAACAAAACGCAACGGTAGTACAATTTCTTTGGCAACAGCATTGTGGCTGTATGTAGATGAAAGATATATTGAAACAATTCCGAGAAAAGAAGAAACTGCAATTCCTACTAACAAAGAAATTTTAATAGAGGCAGAAGGTGAATATAAAATAGGTGATAAAATTTTATTAATTAAGCCTTATGTTTCGCAAGAAGTTTTTGTATTTCCTGAAGCAACAGCTAATTTTGTTTATGTAGATTTATCGAAAATAAAAACACCTATTGTTGCCAGAACAAGACGAGATGGCGATATTATAAATCCTTTCGGAATGCAGGGAAGTATGAAGTTAAAGAAATACTTAAATTCAAAAGGTGTCAACAGACATCGTCGTGATGAAATTTTGTTATTGGCTAAAGATGATGAAATTTTATGGGTGGCAGGTGTTGGACTAAGTAATAAAATAGCGGTAGATAAAACACCGACGCATGTGATAGAAGTATTATAGGATTGTAGAAGGAGAATTCTTGATGGAAATGATAAAAGAAAGTGATTTGAAAATCTTGTATTCATCAGAACAAATCCAAGAAAAAATAAGTGAGCTTGCAAAAAACCTTAATAGAGAATATAAAGACGAAGAGCTCTATTTAATATGTGTTTTAAAAGGTTCTGTAATGTTTATGACTGATTTGGCAAAGCATTTAAACATGCCTTTAAAAATGGAATTCATAAGGCTTTCAAGTTATGGTTCGAATTTTACTTCAAGCGGTAAGGTTAATGCTGTAGACATATCTTTACCGGATTTAAACAACAAAAATGTTTTGATAATCGAGGACATTATTGATACAGGACACACAGCTAAATTTCTTGTTGATTTTATAAATTTTAATTTTCAGGTTAAGAATTTGAAATTTTGTTCTTTGTTAGACAAGAAAATAAAACGCCAAGTTGATATAAATGCGGATTATTACTGTTTCGAAGTTGATGATAAATTCTTGGTTGGTTATGGACTGGATTATGACGGATACTACAGAAATCTTCCTTATATAGGGTATGTGTAAAAACGAAAAATCCATGCTATAATATATGTAATCCCATTAGGAATATTTAATCTCATCCATTTTCATTATTGAGAAAAAATACTTATAATGTATAATTAAGAGGTTAAGATGTATAATAAGAAAGGAATTTGAAGATGAGTTTTGTACCTGTAGTAATAGAACAATCAAGCAAAGGTGAAAGATCTTTTGATATTTTTTCAAGATTATTGAGAGAACGTATTATATTCTTAGGCACACCGGTTGACGATATGGTTGCAAATTTAATCGTTGCACAAATGTTGTTGCTTGATAGTGAAAATCCGGAAAAAGATATTATGCTATACATCAATTCACCGGGTGGTAGTGTTACAGCAGGTTTAGCAATATATGATACAATGCAACATATCAGAGCAGATGTTCAAACAATATGTTTAGGTCAAGCTGCTTCAATGGGTGCATTTTTATTATGTTCAGGTGCAAAAGGTAAGAGAATGGCTTTACCTCATTCCAGAGTGTTAATTCACCAACCTCTTGGTGGCGCACAAGGTCAAGCAACTGATATTGAAATTCAAGCTCAAGAAATCTTGAGAATTAAAAAGACTTTAAATGAAATTATGGCTTCAAACACAGGTCAATCAATTAAGAAAATTGAAAAAGATACTGATCGTGATTATATCATGACACCTCAAGAAGCTTTAGAATACGGTATGATTGATAAAGTCATCACTAAAGATGTATAAGGGTTAAAGAAGATTAGTTAATAAGTAACCTGATGTGTTAAAGTAATTTGCAGATTAGGTTTATCGATTAACTTACAACCCGTTCCAGACGACAACAAATTAGGAGAATGGTAAATGTCTAACGACAGGTTAAAATGTTCATTTTGCGGAAAGACACAAGATCAAGTGAAAAAATTGATTGCGGGTCCTGACGTATTTATATGCGACGAGTGCGTAGAATTGTGTAATGAAATTCTTGATGAAGAATTTTTTGAAGGTAAAGAAAAAAATTCTTCCTTGAAAGAGGGTGAAACATCTTCTGAAGAGTCAGAAAAAGCAATTCCAAAGCCTCATGAGATAAAAGCATATTTAGATGAACATATAGTTGGTCAAGATGATGCGAAAAAAGTTCTGTCTGTAGCTGTTTATAACCATTATAAAAGACTTAAACATAATAAAAAAGACAATACTAATGGTGTTGAGATTCAAAAATCTAACATTTTGTTAGTGGGTCCTACCGGTAGCGGAAAAACTCTTTTAGCTCAAACTTTGGCAAAAATGCTTGATGTACCATTCGCAGTTGCAGATGCTACAACATTGACAGAAGCAGGTTATGTTGGCGATGATGTTGAAAATATTTTATTAAGACTTTATCAAAATGCCGATTTTGATCCTAAAAAGGCTGAAAGAGGTATAATTTATATCGACGAGATTGATAAAATTGCACGTAAGTCTGAAAATACTTCTATCACAAGAGATGTTTCTGGTGAAGGTGTTCAACAAGCTTTATTAAAACTTATCGAAGGTACGGTAGCAAATGTACCGCCGCAAGGTGGCAGAAAACATCCGCAAGCTGAGATGATACAAATTGATACAAGTAATATTCTGTTCATCGTTGGCGGTGCATTCGTTGATTTAGATAAAATTATAGGGCATCGTGTTAAAGATGGATCATCAATCGGGTTTGGTAAATCTGCACCGACACAAGCTGAAAAAGAACAGGCAGCTGCTAAGATGTTGAAGAAATTGCAACCTGAAGATTTGCTTAAATTTGGTTTGATACCGGAATTTATTGGACGTATTCCTGTTTATGCAGTGTTAGATGCGTTGGATGAAGCAACGTTGAAGATGATTTTAACAGAACCGAAGAATGCTGTTTTAAAACAATATAAATGCTTGCTTGAAATGGACGGTGTTGAGCTTGATTTTGAGCAAGAAGCTGTTGACTTGATAGCTCAAAAAGCTATTAAACGTAAAACCGGTGCAAGAGCATTGCGTTCTATCGTTGAAGAATTAATGCTTGATGTAATGTATGATATTCCTTCCGATGATTCTATAACCAAATTTACAATAACAAAAGAAATGGTTGAAAAGGAAGAAGAACGAACAGAAACTAAATCAGAGTTAGGAGAGTCGGCTGAACTAATTCAGCTACCAAAAAAGTCTAAAGCTGAAAGTGCATAATTTGAATAAAAATCCACCTTAATCAGGTGGATTTTTTAGTAAGAAAAACAATGTAAAATAATCGTTATATTTGTATACAAAATCGGCATTATATGATATGATAATAGCATAGTATTAGATAAAAATTTTTGAGGATATATGCGATAGCAAGACTAAAATTTTAATAATAGTTGTCGGGTAGGTTATATGTGCCCGAATGTCGTGTATATATAAAAAAATAGAAAGAGAAAAGGTGCTATATGAATAGTGCATTATTAACTGTTGCTGTAGTAATAGCAGTTATTATCACAGTTGTGCTTGCAGCAATTATTGTTGTGCAAAGAATCAAATATAAAGATCTTTTGCAAAAAACAAATCAAAGCATGAAAGAGCTTCAAGATAAAGAAGCAATTATGCAGAAAGAAGCTATGATTAAAGCTAAGGAAGCTTTACAAGAAGAAAGAGAACAACTTAACGAAGACGAACGTGAAAGACGTAGAGAATTTGCGCAAATTGAAACAAAACTTTCTAAAAGAGAAGATTTAATTGAAACTAAATTGCAAGAAGTTACTGATAAAGAAGTTGAACTTGATAAAATGAAAGACCAGCTTATTGAAAAAGAAGACTTGCTTGATGAAATAATAGGTAAAAGTACCGCTGAATTAGAACGAATTGCAGGAATGTCAGCAGAAGAAGCTAAAAGAATGCTTTTGGAACAATTAAAAAGCGATTTGGCTCAAGAACAATTGCAATTAATTCGTGAAAATGAGGCTAAAATTAGAGAAACAGCTCAAGAAAAAGCAAAAGAAATTCTATCAACAACAATGCAAAGATGTATGATGGAGCAAGTTGTTGAATCAACTGTTTCTGTTGTTTCATTACCAAGCGATGAAATGAAAGGACGTATTATTGGTAGAGAAGGTAGAAATATAAGAACTTTAGAAACTTTGACAGGTGTAGATTTAATCATTGATGATACTCCTGAAGCAGTAGTTCTTTCCGCTTTTGATCCGGTAAGACGTGAAATAGCAAAAATAGCGCTAGAAAAACTTATTCAAGACGGTCGTATTCACCCTGTAAGAATAGAAGAAACTGTTGAAAAATCAAGAGAAGAAGTTGAACAAAAAATCTTAAAAGAAGGTGAAAATGCCGCTGTAGATATGGGTATTATGGGTTTAAACAAAGAGCTTATTAAAAACCTTGGAAGATTGTATTACAGAACCAGTTATGGTCAAAATGTTTTAAAACATTCACTTGAAGTAGGGCATATTGCAGGAATGTTAGCAGCTGAATTAGGTGCTAATGTTTATATTGCAAAACGAGCAGGCTTGTTGCACGACATAGGCAAAGCTGTAGACCAAACTCAAGAGGGAACACATATTCAGTTGGGCGTGGAATTAGCTTCAAGATATGGAGAAAAACAAGAAGTTATTCACGCAATTGAAGCGCACCATGACGACGTTACCGCTAATACTATTGAGGCGGTTTTGGTTAAATTAGCCGATGCAATTTCTGCAGGCAGACCAGGGGCAAGACGTGATACTCTGGAAATATATATTAAACGTTTACAAAAAATTGAAGAAATTGTTAATAGCTATGAAGGTATAAAACAATCTTTTGCAGTTCAAGCAGGACGTGAAGTTAGAGTAATTGTTCAATCAGAAATGTTTGACGATTTAGCATCACAAAAATTAGCAAGAGATGTTGCTAAGAAAATTGAGGATGAGCTTGATTATCCGGGACAAATAAAAGTAACCGTTGTAAGAGAGTTTAGAACAACAGAGATAGCAAAATAGGTGCAAAAGTAATTAACATTAATTGTTATTACAAACCTTATAGGATCTCATAAAAACATGGAACAAAGTCAGTTAAAAATATTATTTTTTGGAGATATAACAGGAAGACAAGGTCGCAATGCGATCAAGTCTTACCTGCAATCTCTTGAAATAGAGAGCGATAATAATATACCGACTTTTGTAATTGCTAATATTGAAAATGCTTCGCATGGTTTTGGATTAACTAAAAAAAATTATGCGGATTTAGCACAATCTGGTGTTAATTGTTTTACTTCTGGTAACCATATCTGGGATAAAAAAGATATTTATGAATACATAAATGATGCTGAGAATTTGGTAAGACCTATTAATTATCCTAATGGAACTCCGGGAAAAGGTTCGCAAGTTTTTGTGTTTTGTGGTCATAAAATTGCTGTAATAAATGTTTTAGGACGTGTTTTTATGCCGCCGATGGATTCACCTTGGCAAATAGTTGTTGAAGAAATTAAACGATTAAAAAACGAAGGTATAGAACACGTATTTGTAGATTTTCATGCAGAAGCAACAGCAGAAAAAGTTTGTTTTTCAAAATTTTTAGCTCAGGAATTTAATAACGAAGAGAATGCTTTGATAAAAGGTTTCTTTGGAACACATACTCATGTTCAGACTGCTGATGAACAAATTATTAACGGTATGGCTTACATAACTGATGCAGGTTTTTGCGGTTCAGCCGAAGGTGTTATTGGCATGGAATACGCAACTTCTTTAAAACGTTTATCGACAAGCTTACCTGAGCGTTATGAAATTGCTCAAAGCAATATTGCACAAGTCAATGGTGTTGAGGTTCTTATTGATAGAACTAAGGCAACACATATAAAAAGAATTAATTTTTTAGTAGATAATAATGAAGAACAGAAGGAGGTTAACCTTGATTCAGGGGGTTGATATTAAGGTAAATTTTTCACAAAAATCACACTTCCGAATAGTAAAGGAGGTGTGTTATGAAGGGTGATTATCATATTCACACGAATTATTCTGACGGCGTTTTCTCGCCGGAAAAGATTGTAGATTTAGCTTTGGAAGCGGGTTTGCAAGCAATATCATTAACAGATCACGATAATATTTTGTCATATAATGTTGCAAAAGAGTATTTAAAGACAAAAGATGTTGAACTTAATTTAATACAAGGTATTGAAGTAAATACTTTGTATAAAGATTATGAAGTCCACATTTTGGGATATTTTCCTGATGTAACAAAGAGTGATTTTAAAAATTTATTAAAAGTTCAACAACAGGCTCGTACTAAGCAAACAAAAGAGATTTTAGCTCTTTTAGCTAAAAAAGAAGGTATAAAAATCAAGTACGAAAATGTTAAAAATATGGTTGCAGAAGGTGGCAGTATCGGACGTCCTCATATTGCAAAAGCGATAACTAATGCGGGTGGCACAAGCAATATTATGGAAGCTTATAGTAAATACATCCATCGTTCATCATCTGTTTACGTGGAAAGAAAAACAGTTTCACCTTTTGATGCGGTAGAAGTAATATATGATGCCGGTGGTATTCCTGTAATTGCTCATCCATATGATATTGATATTGCAGAAAAATTGATTAAAAATCTTATGAATTGTGGCTTGCGAGGTATCGAAGCTTATCACAGAAAACATTCTCCGGCAATTGTAGAATATTTTTCTTCAATGGCTGAAAGTCTGGGTTTGATTGTAACCGGCGGTTCAGATTTCCATGCACCAAATATTATGAACGGTCAAATTATTTTGGGTAAAAATTTTGTACCGGAATGGATTTATGATAAATTAATTCAAGAAAAGAAGCGTTTGGATTTAGCGTAAAGGGTTTTATATGAAAAAAGGGTTTACCATAATAGAAGTTTCAATATTATTTGTAATCTTTTTGATAGTTGCGTTTTTAGTGGCACCATTATCATTAGATGATACAATGCAGGCTAAAAATACTTCTACTTGGCGAAGTGTTCAAGAAGATTTTTCGAATATTTTTTATTCAATTAATACTCAAAAAGAAGAAAATAATATGGAATTTAGCGAAGCTCTTGAAGCTATTTTATCAAATGAAATTAAAGAAGATGCTAAAAGTTATAAGATAAAATATCTTGACGGAACATTCCCTGGTAATACTTATCGTTTTAAAGATTTTAAAACAACTTATTCAAACGCAACTTTGGCTGTTAAACTCTTTGAGCAACCAGAAGATGAACAGTTAGGACTCTTGATGTATGACGTAAATGGTCAAGTAGGTCCTAATGCTTGGGGTAAAGACGTTTTTGGTTTGAAAATTTATACAGGAAAGTTTGAACCGTTGTGTAAAGATGAACCACTTAGTAAGCAGAAACAAGATTGTTCTAAAAATGGAACCGGATTGTGTTGTTCAAATTACTACTTGATTGGAGGCAGTATTGATTAGTGAAATAAAAAATATTTGTGTTTTTGCTTCTTCTTCAGACTTTTTAGATAAAGTATATTATGAAACTGCTCGAGAGTTAGGTTTATTAATTGGAGAGTACGGATATAATATAGTTTACGGTGGTAGCCAAAAAGGTTTAATGTTTGCTTGCGCCGGTGCTGTAAAAGAACGTGGTGGAAAAATTTGTGGAATAATGCCAAAGAGAATTGCAGATTTTGGTTGTGCTAATCCGGATGACTGTGATGAATTTATTTTGACAGAAGGAATGCGTGAACGTAAAGCATTATTAGATGATAAATCAGATGCTGTAATTGCTTTAGCAGGTGGATTTGGAACTTTAGAAGAACTTTCTGAAATGATAGTTCAAAAACAATTGGGTTATTGCAAAAAACCTATTATAATACTGAATACCAACGGTTTTTATGACAAGTTAATAGAGTTTTTTGAAGTAATGATTTCAAATAATTTTGCAAGCAAAAATTCCAGAGATTTATATTTTGTCGCAGAAACACCCTTAAAAGCGTTAGAGTTTCTCAAAAATTATAAAGCCGTAGAATTTGGATCTAAGTATTTAATACAAAATTAGATTATGTATTATAAATTCTATCTCCGGCATCACCCATTCCCGGAACGATATAACCACGTTCATTTAAGTGAGAATCAACCGCTGCAACTATAATTGTAACTAATGGAAACTCATTGAACACGTTTTCAATACCTTGTGGTGAAGATATCATGCAAACACAACAAATATTTGTTTCCGGAATCCCTTTATCAACGTACAGCCTGATTGCTTCTATTAAAGAATTTCCGGTAGCCAGCATCGGATCTGTAATATATATGTAATAATCTTCAGGTTTGTCAACCGGCATAGGAACTTTGTTATAATACCAAACCGGTTTTAAAGTCTTTTCATCTCGATACATACCAATATGTCGAATTGTAGCTTGCGGTAATATATCAACAGCTTCATCCGTAAATATTAATCCGGCTCTGAGTATTGGCGAAATAATTATATTTATATCAGGGTTAATTGTCTGTGTTATGAACTTTGTTAAAGGAGTTTCTATTTCAATCTCAGTTTGCGGAAGATGTTTTGTCGCTTCGTATAACAATATACGTGTAAGTTTTCTTGCTGCAAGTCTAACACCTTGAGTATCAGTATCTTTAGCTCTCATTGTGCAAAGACTTTGATTAACAATAGGATTTGAAACAATTTTTAAATTTGAAAACTTACTTATCATGTTTTTTTAACTCCTCTATTGATTGTCGCATTTTTGCAGTATTTGTATCCGATTTTTCTAAAAATGTATCTGAAAATTTTATAAAATCTTTAAATTGCGGTGTGCTGTTTTTTAAAGTTTCTTTTGTTTCAATTGTTATCTCGTTAATTTGTGTGCCAAAAGAGGATGCAGTATAAATAATTGAAGTAAGTTTTTTATACATTTCATTTAGTAAACCTAAGGCATCGTGTAGGCGTTTAGGTGGTAATATCGTAATTAATGGAACTGTATTATCGATATAAGTATTCTTATCGGGTAAATATAATTCTAAAGACTTGGAACCTGCCATACCACTAAATTCTACAGTTAATTCTGTTCCTTGCGGAATGTGTATGTTCGGATTTGTTATAATGAACTTGACATAAACTTCTTCACCGGTAGGTTGGATTTTTGTAACATGTCCAACTTGTAATCCCATCATACGAACCGGTGAACCGACAATTAAGCCGTCTACATCTTGAAGATAAACTCTATAATCGTTGTGAGAATTGTTTTCTTTATAAAACCCTGTCAAAGAAAAAAATGAAACAACAATCAAGATAATAACAAGCCAAATTAGTAATTCACCACTATGGCTTATATATATAACTTTTTCTTTTTTGTTCTCTTCGCTCATAAACAAATTATATCTCAAATTACAAAATAAAAAAACTTGTAAATATTGGTAAAGACTTCAAAAAAAACAACCCTCATGTTGAGGGCTGCTCTTTTATAAGCTTTAGCAATTGTCTACTTTGAAGCATTTTCGATAGCAACAGCAACAGCAACAGTTGCACCAACCATTGGGTTGTTGCCCATACCGATAACACCCATCATTTCAACGTGAGCAGGAACTGAAGAAGAGCCTGCAAACTGAGCATCACCATGCATTCTTCCCATAGTATCTGTCATACCGTAAGAAGCAGGACCTGCTGCAACGTTATCTGGGTGAAGTGTTCTTCCTGTACCACCACCTGATGCTACTGAGAAGTATTTTTTATTGTTTTCATAGCACCATTTTTTGTAAGTACCAGCTACAGGGTGTTGGAAACGAGTTGGGTTAGTTGAGTTACCTGTGATAGATACGTCAACACCTTCTTTAATCATAATAGCAACACCTTCAGAAACATCGTCAGCACCATAGCAACGAACTTTAGCTCTTTCACCGTCAGAGAATGCTGTTTCCTTAACGATTTTTAATTCACCGGTTTTGAAATCATATTGAGTTTCAACAGCAGTAAAACCGTTAATTCTTGCAATAATATAAGCAGCATCTTTACCAAGACCGTTTAAGATAACTCTTAAAGGTGATTTTCTTACTTTGTTAGCATTTCTTGCAATACCGATAGCACCTTCTGCTGCTGCAAAAGATTCGTGTCCGGCTAAGAAACAGAAACAGTCAGTTTCTTCTCTAAGCAACATTGCCGCTAAGTTACCGTGTCCGATACCAACTTGACGTCTGTCGCCAACTGAACCAGGGATTGCAAAAGCTTGTAAACCTAGCCCGATTGCTTCAGCAGCATCTGCAGCGTTAGTAATACCTTTTTTAATTGCAATAGCAGCACCTAAAGTGTATGCCCAAGATGCGTTATCGAACGCAATTGGCTGAATGCCTTTAACAATTGCATCAACATCGATGCCTTTTGATAGACATAAATCACGAGCTTCTTCTAAGTTTTTGAAACCATATTCAGGTAAAACTTTTTTAAGAGTAGCTTCGCGTCTATCTTGTCCTTCAAATTTTACTGTCATAATTTATTTTCCTTTACTTTATTTTTTGTAATCTCTGCATTGAGACGGAGTTTGTAGGAATTAATAAAGTTTTTTAGTTCCTATTGAAGCCGACCCAATATTTACACACGTAGTACTATTCTTCTCTAGGATCGATGTATTTAACAGCATCAGCAAATCTGCCGTAAGTACCGATATTTTTTTCGTAAGCTTCTTTAGGATCAACACCTTTTTTGATTGCATCCATAAGTTTTCCTAAATGTACAAATTGGTAACCGATAACTTCATCATTTTTGTCTAAACCAAGTTTAAGGATATAACCTTCAGTAAGTGAAAGATATCTAACACCTTTTTGTTTAGTTGAGTGAATAGTACCTGTCATAGAGCATAGACCTTTACCTAAGTCTTCAAGACCGGCACCGATTGGCAGACCATTTTCAGAGAATGCTGATTGAGTTCTTCCGTAAACGATTTGTAAGAATAATTCTCTCATCGCAACGTTAATAGCATCGCAAACTAAGTCTGTATTAAGTGCTTCAAGGATAGTTTTACCAGGAAGAATTTCTCCAGCCATAGCAGCAGAGTGAGTCATACCTGAACATCCGATAGTTTCAACAAGAGCTTCTTGAATAACACCTTCTTTAACGTTAAGAGTTAATTTACAAGTACCTTGTTGAGGTGCGCAACATCCGCAACCGTGAGTAAGACCGGAAATGTCTTTAATTTCTTTACATTTTGTCCATTCACCTTCTTGAGGGATTGGAGCCGGAACACCTTTAACACCACGACGTACGCAGCATTGGTTTTCGATTTCATGTGTAATTTCTATTTTGCCCATTTGACCTCCTTATAAATCAAAAAATAAGCTATCTTCGTGTATGCTTATTATATTACAAACAAAAAAAGGAGTCATGCAAAATAAAATTTATAAATTCGATGCAATATCTTGTGCAAATTCTGTAATGTCAGTAACAAAGCTTTTTGCAAAGTTGCCGTAAGTATTTGAAGCATGCTTTCTTGCAAAATTCATTAAATCAGATTTTTCAGAATCAGAAGTTCTTAATAGATTGGAAAAATAATCACCCATGTCGACATCTTTCATTTCAAAAGCATCAATAATTTTGGATTCGTTGGTTAAATTTTTTTCTCCGGATGCTTCAAGCTGATCCATTAATGTATCAGAAAATTCAACTCCGTCAAACGGCTCAATTACTAAACCGGCAGGCATTCCCATTTGTCCGATAGTATTTTGTTGGACTTCACTCAAAGAGGATTCTCGCTGTTTTTCTAAGAGTTTGGCAAAAGTGTCATCGTCCAAATCAAAATTTTGGGGTGATGTTATTCCGCTCAACCCTTGTGTTGATATTTGATTTAAAATATTTTCAACCAGACTCATATCTTGATTTTATTACATTATTGTACTTGTTTTAATCCTCTTAAAAGAGTATTATAATACGTAAGAAGTGAATAATAAGAGTTGAGTGAGTATGATAAATTTTAAAAAATTAACTTTTTTGTTTGTAAGCTTATCCTTATGCTTATCCGCATACGCTATAGAAGAAATTGAATATAAAAATTTGAAAGACGGTGCAAAACTACTATATGACGGCGTTAACTGGAGTGATAAAGTTAGTAGAAAAGCAACTGATTATTATATAAAAAAAATCTCTGACGGAATAACCGGATTTTCTGAGTTTTATAATCCGGAAGGAATTTTTTTGTTTTCAACTGCCACTAATTATGAATTTTTAAATAAAGGTTCTCTTATCGGGTATTCAAATAATGACTTAAAATTTTACGATATTTTTATTAGAGATGGAATAGTTGAAACAAGAGAACTTTTGGCAGATGAAGTTCAAGCGTTGTTTCCAAAATATAAAGTTATAAAAATAAGTGATTTTTCAAAGGCTACAAATTCTTTAAAAATAAAGAAGAAACGTGGTGATATGAAACTTATCTTACTAAATGACACTGATAGAAGTTTTGATAATTACGGATTTACTTCAAATAATGCCAAGTATAATTTTTATAACCTAAAAGGTTTTTTAGAAATAACCGAAAAGGGAATGATACAGTTTTCTAAATTTGGTGATAATACAAAAAATTCGCCGTGGTTTATTTTGCTATTGCGCTAGAGCAAACATATGCAGTAGACCAAGCGTTCTGTAAGTTAAATCCGCCGCAAAAGCCGTCGATATTCAAAACTTCGCCAATTGCATAAATATTGGCAATCTTTTTAACTTCCATTGTTTTAGGATTGATTTCGTCTAAATCAATTCCGCCGGCAGTAACTGTTTCTTCACCTTTATTAGTGCCTGTGATATTTATTTTGAAATTATGTATTTTTTCTAGAATTAAATCTCGAGTTTTACCGTCTATTTTGTGTGCTTTTTGGGTTTCATCAAAATCTTTTAAAATTAGCTTAACGACTTTTTGCGGTAAAAAATCTGTTAAAATATTTTTAATCTCTTTGTGTGGAAAAGTGTTTAGTTTATCTTGCAGGTTATCTAAATCCGCACAAAGGTCAAATGTTAATTCATATGGCACTTTATCAAAAGCTTTAATTGAAGATATTGTGTATGTAAGCGGACCGGAAATCCCAAAATGGGTGAATAATAAATCGTCAGTAATTCCATTAGATTTTACATTTTTTATAACAGTTCCTGATAGTTCTTTGAAGCTTTCTTCTGTATTCAGCCCTACAAGGGAAGGTTTTGGATTAATAATTTTTATTCCCAAATCTTGAGCCAATTTGTAGCCGGAATGTCCGCCTGTTGCAATAATAACTTTTGAAAAAAAGTAAGAAGATTTTCCTTTTTTTTCTGTAGTATTTGAGGAATATTTTTCTGTAATTAATTTAAAACCGTTATCAATAACGCTTATTTCAATAACATTTTCTTGTAGAATTTGGGCTTTTGAAATTTGTTTTAAAATGGTTTCTCTAACTTCCTTTGCACTGTTTGAGTTTGGAAAAATTCTGCCGTTTTCTTGAACGTAAGTTTCTATACCCATTTCTTCAAATAATTCAAGGGTGTCAGCTGTTGAAAATTTGGAAAAAATTGAGTATAAGAATTTTTCACCACGAGGATAATTATGTGCTAATTCTTTAAAATCGTATTCGGCATGTGCTAAATTGCATCTTCCGCCACCTGTTGGTAAAAGAGTCCTTAATGGTGAACCTTTGTCGAATAATGTAACCTCAAAACCTTTTTTTAACAAGTAATATGCGCAAATACAACCACTTGCACCTGCTCCGATTATTGCAATAGGGTTATTGTTAAATTCTTGTGCCATATAAGCAAACCATTTCTGGATTTTCGATTTCTTCATAAAGGCTTTCGACGGTTTTTCCAAAAAAAGGATGTACAAAATCTTCAGCAATTTCCAGCATCGGAACTAACATAAAAGCTCTTTTGTGAAAGTATTTGTGAGGCAAGGTCAAGCGTTCATTGTTTAAAACCAAATTATCATAAAAAACAATATCTATATCAATTGTTCTATCTGAATATTCATTAGTTCTGTCTTTTGGACGACCTAATTGGCATTCTATTCTTTGGCATTCATCTAAAAGTAATTCCGGCGTTAATGATGTTGTTATCTGCACAATAGCATTAACAAACCAATTATCAGAATCCATTTTCCAAGGTTCAGATTCATAAAAAGATGATGTAGCAACGATATTTATATCAGGGTGTGCACCAAGTAGGCTTGTTGCTTGCTGTACAAAACCAACTCGATCACCTATATTTGAACCTAATGATAAATAAACTATAGCCATAGTCCTATTTTACCTTGTTTTAACGCTTATTGTCAAATGGTTTAATCTTCTTTTTTTATACCTTTAATTAAAAATATTAAAGGTATTATTACAATGCAAGCAACCGCAAAAAATCTAAATGCATCAATAAATGCCATTAAGTTAGCTTGTTGCATAAGTTGATTATATATCATTTTTTGTCCCATATATGTTGCAGTATGAGGATCAACCGTTGTCATAAATGCACTTGACATCGCTTGAAGTCTTTCTGTATATGGTTGAACATAATCGTTTAAGTGTTCAATAAGCATAAATTGGTGTTTTTGTCCGCCTCTTGATAGAAGTGTCGCAACGATTGACGTTCCGAATGCGCCACCAATATTTTTTAGAAGATTTTGTAAACCGCTTGCATTAGTCATTTGTTCATTCTTTATGGTAGCCATAGAAAGTGTGATAATAGGTATCATTGCTAATCCAAGTCCCAACCCGTAAAGAATATTAGGTATTGCAATGTTGATAGGTGCAATTTGCAAGTTTAAAGTGCCTAATATCCAACCTGCACCACCCATTAAAGCCAGTCCGATTATTACCAAAAGCCTGTTGTCAATTGCGTTTGAGAGTGTTGCACATATAATCATTGCGCAAAGTGCGCCTATGCCTCTTGGCATCATTGAAAGCCCGCTTTGAAAAGCATCGTATCCCATAAGTGCTTGTAAAAATTGAGGAAGGATAGCCAAAGAAGCCAACAAAACACCTTGCATAACTATTTGAACAACAGTTCCGAAGAAGTAGTTTTTATCTTTGAAAACCGATAGATCAGTCAAAGCTTCTTTATTTTTAAATTGTGAAACAAAAAAAGCAACACCGGTTATAAACGAAACAGTTGATAACCAGCAAATCCAAGGTGCATTAAACCAGTCAGCATTATTTCCTTTATCTAAAACTATTTGTAATGAAGCTAAAAATACGGTAAGTAAGAAAAAACCAACAAAGTCTGTTTTTACACCTTTTTGTCTTTGAGCATACGGCGGATCATAAACCAACGCTTTAGTTAATCCCAAAGCTAAGATACCAATTGGTAAATTAATAAAATAAATGTATGGCCAAGACCAATTCTCAGTTATCCAACCGCCCAAAACAGGGCCGATAATAGGTGCCAGTACTATTACCAGACCAAATACAGCCATGGCTTTACCTCTTTCCTGAGGTTCAAAGTTTTCAAGCAGAATTGATTGACAGCAAGGTAATAAACCGCCACCGCCAAAACCTTGTAAAATTCTTGAAAATACCATCATAGCCATGCTGTTTGAAAAACCGCACATCGCTGAGGATATTGTAAAAAGTAAAATCGAAAACATTAAAAAGTTTTTACGTCCCATTACTTTACTAAACCAGCCAACCATCGGGATTACAATTCCACTGGCGATTAAGTAACTTGTCAAAATCCACATAGACTCTTCACGGCTAACGGAAAAGCTTCCGGCCATGTGCGGTAATGCAACGTTTGCAATTGTTTCATCAAGTACAAACATAAATGCTGCTGCCATTGTCGGCAAACAAGCCAGCCAAGGATTTATGTTGTTTTTATTTTCAATAACTTCTGCCATAAATAACTCTCAAAATTAAATAATTGTACACTCGAATCGTATCACACCTATGTTGCAAATGCAACATGTTGCAAAAATTACACTGCTTAGATTTTAAAATTATTAATATTTGTTGTATCATATAGTTATATAAATAAGGAGTTAAAGATGGCGACTACAATTGACATGTTAAATCAGAGTGATTTGGATCAAAAATCAGCATATAGAACTATCGAAGCAGAAATTCAAGCAATAAATGATTTAAAATCTTCGGTAGCATTAGAAAATCTTTCATTGGCTCTGGATTTAATGCAAAACGCAACCGGTAGAATTGTAATAACCGGCATGGGTAAATCAGGACATATAGGAAATAAGATTGCGGCATCTTTAGCTTCAACCGGCACACCGTCATTTTTTGTTCATCCGGCAGAAGCAAGTCATGGCGATTTGGGTATGATTACAGAAAATGACGTAGTAATAGCTATTTCGAATAGTGGTGAATCACGAGAACTAGGTGATATTATTAATTATTGCAAAAGATTTGCGATTAAATTAATTGCTATAACTAAAAATGCAGAGAGTTCTTTAGGAAAAGCTGCAACCGTAATTTTGGGTTTGCCAAAGAAAGGTGAAGCGTGTCCGTTAGGTTTAGCACCAACAAGTTCTACAACTGCAACATTGGTTTTAGGTGATATTTTAACTGTAGGTTTGATTGAACGTAAAGGATTTTCAAAAGAGGATTTCAATGTAAGACATCCAGGCGGAAAACTTGGTTCAGTGCTTCAACGTGTTGGTGATTTAATGCACACCGGACAAGATATGCCGATTTTAAATGAAAATTCTATTATGCAAGCTGTACTTTTAGAAATGACTTCAAAACGTTTAGGTTGTGTAGGATTTATTAATGAAACAGGTGATTTTACCGGCATGTTAACCGACGGTGATTTGAGAAGATGTTTGTCAGCTTCGATTTTAAATGAAAATGCGGTTAATTTGATGACAAAGACTCCAAAAACTGTTAACAAAGAAATGTTGTCAGCTGAGGCTTTAAGGATTATGCATGACAAAAAGATAACCAATATGTTTGTGCTTGAAGGAACAAAACCTATCGGTGTTATTCATATTCACGATTTACTTAATAATGGCGTAGCATAATGAAAATTTGTTTTTTACCGATTGATAATCGTCCGGTTTGTTATAACCTCGTTAAAGATATTGTTGCTATTGATGACGATATAGAACTTTATCTTCCACCAAGAGAATTTTTAGGGGATTTAACAAAGCCGGCTAACGTTGAAGCTTTGTTTGTTTGGTTAAGAGATTTACCAAAAGCAGATGCCATAATTCTGTCATTAGACACTATTGCTTATGGTGGTTTGATACCTTCTCGACGTTCTGATGAGAGTTTTGATGAAATTAAATCAAGAATTGAAAATTTAAAAAATATTCTTTTAGAAAAAAACGCAAAAATATATGCTTTTTCAAGCATAATGAGAATTTCTAACAATAATTACAATGAAGAAGAAAAAGAATACTGGTCGCAATACGGTAAAAAGATTTTTGATTATTCTTATCAAACTCATAAGAATGGAGTTTTTGCTTGTGAATCTTGTATTCAAAGGTTAATTCCGGATGAAATTCTTAATGATTATATGCAAACACGAAAACGTAATTTTGAGATAAATAAAATTTATTTAGATTGGCAAAAGGAAGGTTTTTTTGAACTTTTAATTTTTTCAAAAGATGATTGTGCAGAATTCGGGTTTAATGTTATGGAAGCTTTAGAACTTGAAAAGTTGGGTGGAAAAACTAAAACCGGTGCTGACGAGATTCCTCTTACACTTTTAGCAAGAGCCGTAAAAAAAGAAATCAGAGTTTATGTTGAATTTACTGAACCTGAATTTAAAGATTTAATTTCAAATTATGAAGATATTTCTATAGAAAAATCAGTATTAGCCCAATTGGAATTGGCTCAGATGAGTGTTACAGAATCATTAGAGGATGCTGATATAGTATTGGTAGTAAACAATTTTAGAGAAAAACAAGGTGAATTGGTTATGGGCTGGAATACTCAACCTTATTCCAAGAAACTTGTATTGCCTGATAAATCATACGCAATAGCGGATGTAAGATTTGCAAATGGTGCAGATAATAATTTTGTAGATCAACTTTTACCGCAAATTGATTTAGAAAAATTTTATGGATATTCAGGGTGGAATACTTCAGCAAACACGCTAGGAAGTCTTTTAGCAGGAATAAAAGTTAGGTTTAATGCAAAAAGTTTTAATAAAAAAGCGTTTTGTGATTTACAAATGATTAGATTTTTAGATGACTGGGCTTATCAAGCTAATGTTAGAGGTGAAATTGAAACTCCTTGTGAAATAAAGGAACTAATGGGTAAATATGAGAATATTTTATCAAATACTTTTGCCTATGATGATATTACTCGAATAAATTACAGTTATCCTTGGAATAGAAAATTTGAGATAGAAGTTTCTTTATAGAAAAAAGATTTATTATCTGCTTGGATACTAAAATTTACCCATTGACTTTTAAAATAAAATAATTAAATATTCAGTATGAGCAAAGATTACTATAAAATTCTCGGCATTGCGGAGTTTGAAACAGCCGAAAACATAAAACTTGCTTATCGTAAGCTTGCACGAAAATTGCATCCTGATGTTGCAGGAAGTTCACGAGAAGCATTAGCACGTTTTAAAGAAATAAATGAAGCTTATGAAATCCTTTCTAATAAAGTAAAAAAAGAAGAATATGACCGAGCAAGACGTTTTTATTCCTATGCAAAAAACAATTCTGACCAAAGCTATAAACAAACAGAAAAAAAACAAGAAGAAAATAAAACTAAAAAAAATAATAGTTTTTCTTTTAATTGGGAAGAATTTTTATCAAAAAAACATAGAAATGAAAGCTTTCAAAGACAAGAAAATTTGGCACCACAAAAAGGTTCTGATATTAATACAGATATTGAAATAACTGTGTTTGAAGCTTTGTGTGGAACTTGCAAAACAGTTAACATGTTACAAAAAAGCGTATGCCCTGTTTGCAACGGCAGAAAATTTGCAAATGGTACAATTTGCAAACATTGTCAAGGTAAGGGTGAATTTACTGAGCACAAAAAATTTAATATTAAAATTCCGGCAGAAATTAAAGACGGCTCCAAAATTCGCCTTGCAGGTGAAGGTAATAAAGGTTTAAATGGCGGAAAAAATGGTGATTTATATATAACTATTCATGTCAAAGAAACTCAAAACTATAAAACCGACGGATTAAATATTATAAAAACAGTTCCGATAACTCCTTTCGAAGCTGTTTTAGGTGCAAAAATAAAAATATCAACTCTTAATGGTATTATCAATCTGAATATTTTGCCAAATACGCAAAACGGTCAAAAATTTCGTTTGAGTAATTGTGGAATTGTGCAAAATGATAAAATTGGTGATATGATTATTACTGTAGAAATTAAGATTCCTAAAAATTTAACAAAAGAAGAATTGGAATTGTATAAAAAACTAGGTGAAATTTCGTCAAGTAATATAAGAGATGATATTTATGACAAATAAAATAAAGGTGAAGGAGATTTTTTCTTCAATACAAGGCGAAGGGCCTTTTATTGGATACAAGCAATTGTTTATCAGATTTTGTGGTTGTAATTTAAACTGCAATTATTGTGATACAGATTTTGATGCTGAAAAATCTAATACTTATTCAACTGAAGAATTGTTGAGTATTGTAGAAAAAAATAAAGATTGCCATTCAATATCTTTAACAGGTGGCGAACCTTTATTGCATACAGAGTTTTTAAAAGAATTTTTACCAAAATGTACCTTGCCGATATATTTGGAAACAAATGCAACGTTAGCTGAAAAACTTTCTGAAATTATAGAATTTGTTGAATATGTTTCTGCAGACATCAAATTGCCGAGTTGCACAGGTCTACCTGAACTTTGGGAAGTTCATGATAAATTCTTTGAGGTGGCAAAATCAAAAAAACTTTTTGCAAAAGTCGTTTTTGATGATAAAATTACGGATTTTGAAATAAATTCCGTAATAAATTTGGTAAAAAAATATCAAATTGAAACAATATTACAACCTAAAATGAATGGGAATGATTTAAGCGTTAATAATAAATTTATTGAATTTACGCTTGATAAATTTTTGGCTAAATATAATAAAGTTCGCTTGATACCGCAAGTTCATAAATTCTTGGATGTTAGGTAATTTCCGGATTGCTTTATATTTATTTAGTGTTATTATTTTATTATGTTTAGAAGATTGTTGTTTTTTATAGCTTTATTTTTAGTACTTCCGTCATCAGCCGGTGAATTTGAAGCTGCAATAAAAAATAATCAAAAAGTATTTTTATATATAACATCTCCTGAGTGTGGTCGCTGTGTGAGGTTTAATCCGATATATAAAAATATTTCAAGTAAATATTCTAAGCAGATGAAATTCATAAAAGTAGATTTAGAATCTCAATACGGAAGAAATCTTATGCGTACATATAAAGGATGGTATCTACCGTTTGTCATGGTTGTAAATCCTGAAAAAGGATTAAACGTAAAGATTTCACCGGATTGTTTGCTTGAAAATGCGTGTGTAGAGAGTTATATAAAAGATTATATTCAATAATAGGAGTAGTTATATGAAAGGTATTATTTTAGCAGGTGGAACAGGCAGTAGGCTTTATCCTGCCTCACAACCGATTTCAAAAATTTTGTTACCGATTTATGATAAACCAATGATTTATTACCCTCTATCAACATTAATGTTGGCTGGGATTAAAGATATATTAATAATTACTAATGAATTGGATTATGATAATTTTATAAAACTGTTAGGCGATGGCTCTCAGTTCGGATTAAATCTGTCTTACAAGATCCAATATGTGCCGAAAGGTATTGCTGATGCTTTTATAATCGGTGAAGAGTTTATAGGAAAAGACGATATTGCTTTAATATTGGGTGATAATATTTTCCACGGTCATGGTTTTTCAACACTTATGAAAAACGCTATTTCTAATAACAATGGTGCAACCGTTTTTGGATATACAGTTAAGGATCCGGAAAGATTTGGTGTTGTAGAATTTGATGAAAATAAAAAAGCTATATCTTTGGAAGAAAAACCTCTTTGCCCAAAATCAAATTATGCTGTAACAGGCTTATATTTTTATGATAATAGGGTTTGTGAGTTTGCTAAAAAACTTAAACCTTCTGCAAGAGGTGAATTGGAAATTACAGATTTAAACAGACTATACTTGGAAGAAGGTTCTTTAAATGTTGAAATTTTAGGCAGAGGATTTGCGTGGTTGGATACAGGAACACACGATTCAATGCTTCAAGCCAGCGTTTTTGTTCAAACAATGGAACTTAATAAAGGTGTTAAAATAGCTTGTCTTGAAGAAATTGCATACAATCAAAACTTTATTTCAAAAGAAGAGTTGTTAGGTAAAATTGAAAAATATGGTTTGAAAAACGAATATTACAATTATGTTAGGAGTGTTTTAAACCAGCCCAGAAATACTTTAATAACTTTATAGTTTGGTCTGGATATTTTTAAGCATTAGGATAAATTATGGATTTAAGAAGTGAAATTGGTCAGCTCGATATTGATGAAGTTGTAAATAATGAATATATTAACTGGGAGTTCCTTAGAAATTCATCAATATTGGTTACGGGTGCAACAGGTTTAATCGGTTCGCTTCTTGTAAATTCTATAATAGATGCCAATAAAAATTTTAATCTCAATATAACTATTTTAGCTTTAGTTAGAAATAAAGAAAAAGCCGTAAAAAAGTTTGGAGAGGAAAATACTTGTTTAAAATATATTATTCAAGACATAATAGAGCCCATAAAATATGACTCTAAAGTTGATTTTATAATTCATACCGCTAATACCACAACTTCTAAAGAATTTGTAGAAAAGCCTGTAGAAACAATTAATTCAATTTACATCGGAACTGATAATATCTTAAAATTTGCAACCAAATACGGCGTTAAAAGCGTTGTATATCTATCATCTATGGAAGTTTATGGGCAAACAAATTTTGAGAATGTAACACCGCTTAAGGAAAACGAATACGGTTATATTGATATATTAAAACCAAGAAGTTCTTATCCTGAAGCTAAGCGTCTTGCAGAGTGTCTTTGTGCAAATTATTATAATGAATTCTCTACGCCTGTAAAAATCGGCAGGCTTGTTCAAACTGTAGGTGCTGAAGTCGATTATAATGATAATAGGGTTTTTGCACAATTTGCCAGAAATATTGTTGAAAATAAAGATATTGTTCTTCATACAAAAGGCGAAAGTACCAGAAATATGTGTTATGTTACGGACGCTGTTTCTGCAATATTTAAAATATTGGAAAAAGGTATCAACGGTGATTGTTACAATATAGCAAACGAAAAAACAACTTGTTCTGTTAAGGAAATGGCAGAAATGCTTTGCCTAAAATACAAAAACGTTAAACTAAAAATTGATTTAGAAAATTCAAATAGTAGTTACTATTCACCAAAAACAAGAACTGTTTTAAACAATGAAAAACTTAAAAACTTGGGATGGGAAGCTAAAGTTTCTGTTGAAGAAATGTTTGAACGTTTAATCACTAACTTTAAAACTATCTGATTTTCACTCTTCAATCTCGTCTAAAATAAATTTCCCTAGTCGCCCTTCTCTAAAATCTTTGAGAATATATTTTGCAGTCCTTTCTGTATCAGGACTGTCAGCTTTTAAAATCCAGTTTCGGCAGTTAGCAATGTTTTCTAACGACAATTCTTCAACTTTATAATAATACTGAACCTCTTTTCTATATTTGCTGTTAGATAACATTTCTAACAATGCAGCTGCAACAGGTTCCGGTGAATACGCATTTTCCGAAACAGAGCTAACAAAAGCAAGTTTAACAGCTTGGTTTTGGTTTTCTTGTTTGGTTGGAATTATCCCCGGTGTGTCTAATAATTCAAGCTTAGGGTTAATTCTTACCCATTGCTGTTGTCTTGTAACACCGGCTTTTGCACCGATTTTAGTCTTAGAGGATTTAGTAAGCTTATTAATAACGCTTGATTTACCAACGTTTGGCATTCCTACTACCATTGCTCTGGCAGCCCTTCGCAATAAACCTTTTGCCATTAAAGCTTGAATTTTTGGTTCTGCCAATTCAACAGCATGCTTTGTTACAAGTGCTAAATCTTTTGCACCCTTTGCATCTGTAACAATTACCGGACAGCCGGTAGTTTCTTTGAGGTACGTAACCCAAGATTTCAATTCTTCTTTATCTACTAAATCGGCTTTATTCAATAAAAGAAGCCTTGGTTTTTCACCCAAGAGCTTCTTTATATCAGTATAACTACTACTTAAGGGTATTCGTGCATCACGTACCTCGATCACTACATCTACCAAACTTAATTTTTCTTTTAGCTGTCGCTCAGCTTTTGCAATATGACCTGGGTACCAATGAATATGCAAGGTTAATTTCCCCTTTTTTTATAACAGGCGGAGTAGCCGGAATTAAGATTCCCTAACTACATTTACCCCCTTTTTCAACAGGCGGAGTAGTTGGAATTAGGATTCCCTAACTACATTTACCCCCTTTTTTCAACAGGCGGAGTAGTTGGAATTAAAATTCCCTAACTACGTTTACCCCCTTTTTTCAATTTTTTCCTTAATACGTGTTGCTTTACCAGAACGTTCTCTTAAGTAATATAACTTAGCACGTCTTACATCACCTTTTCTAAGAACTTGAATTTTTTCAATACGTGGTGAATGTACTAAGAATACACGTTCAACACCAACACCTTGGAAAACTTTTCTTACAGTGATAGTTTTGTTGATACCAGAACCATGTTCAGCTATGATAGCGCCTTCATAAGCCTGGATTCTTTCTTTGTTACCTTCAACGATTCTGCAGAAAACTTTAACTGTATCACCAGGATTCATTTCCGGTAATTCTCTTGTTGTATATTCTGCTTCTAAATTTTTAATAATAGGATTCATTTTGCTATTCCTCTATATTTTGACTATTGTATACATTTAGACTTATCATAATTAAAACAAAATTTCTTTGCAAGTGTATTTAATAAAAAAATATGCAAATGTTTACTTTTGTAACATTTTCTTAGATAATAACAAAAAATATTTTTTTTGATTTTTAAAATAGCTAGCTAAGTGAAAGGTAAGTAGTTTTGAGTTATATAAACAGTATAATTACGGGTTTAACTCGTCCTGATGCTAAAGCGCCGATTGTGGGTTTGGAGGCAACAGTTACCGGCGGTAGAACTGTGCAAGCACACAAGAGAGGTGGTGAGGATGAGTCAAGAGAACGTTTGATTGAAGAATCAACCGGTGCTGTAGTTTGGTTATGGGGCGTAAGTGTATTAAACTGGATTGGCGATAAGATTTTAAATTTATTGTTTGGTGGCAATTTTGATGTTGGTACTGATAAGGTTTTGAGAACTCCATTCAAAAACTTTATGAAGAAAAATCCACCGAAGAATTTTTCTTCAGGTCAGGTTGCTTTTATAAAAGCAATAAAGGTTTTAGCAAGTGTTATTATAGCAGATGCGTTTATTGGACTTGTTGTACCGCCTCTTAACCAAAAGCTGACTCAAAATATCCGTAATAAGAAACAACAACAAGCTAAAGACGATTCCTTTGAGAAACAAAATAACAAGGATGTTTCAAATAATCCTTCTTTCAAAGGTACGTTTGATGCAATAAATTCATTTACTAATGCTATTGAAAACACTAACACCGGTAAATTACTGTCAACCGATGCCGGTTTAATCAGCGGAAGATTGTATAGTGCGAGAAACGATGATGAGCGTCGTGAAATTGCCATCAGAGATATTGGTTCAATTTATTTCTATATGTGGGCTCAAGGTCATGTTAGAAACGTATTGAACTATATTGAATCAGGTAATGTAAACAGATTAAATCCAACAACAACAAATACATTTAATCAACATTTAGAGAAATTCATAGCTGAAAATGGTGGTGAAATGGATGTTGAAAAATTCAGAACATCTGTATTAGGTAAGAATAATTCTGAAATAAAACTTCCTGAAGGCATAACATTTGAATCCGGAAAACTATCTGTTATGGATAAATTCATGAATAACTTCAGAACTGTTAAGACAGAACCGCTTCAAGTAGCTAAGGTTTCTGATTTGGAAAATATTATAAAAGATAAAGAGTTAATGGATAGAATTAAGGAAATGTCTAAACTTCAACCATTAAGAGAAGGTGAAGCTGTTATTACAAAACAACAAATTATAGATTCAATAAATAAAGCTGAAATTAATGATCCAAAACTTTTAGACAAAGTCTTTGGTGAATACACTAAAGGTGCTCATAAAAATGAATTTAAGTTTGTATCTAACAAGAAATTATACGGATTAAAACAAGAAATGGTTGATTATGTTGATGCAATTTGTAAAGATGCGAAATCAGGTAAAGTTAATAAAGACATCCTTAAAAAGGCTCAAAAGAAAAATCTTGCATACAACGGACTTAACTTTGCAGCAGGATTTGCAGTAGCGGCTGTATTCTTGTCAACCTTGATTCCAAAATTCCAATATTGGGTAACCAAGCAGAAAACAGGTATAGATGGTTTCCCTGGAACTCATGATTATAGTAATGATAATAAAAATGCTTAACTTGACATTTTGTTAGGCTTGCCTTACAATTTCCTTGATGATATAAAATAGCAGGTTTTTTGATGACTAAGTTGACGGCAAGTTTGGAAGATTATCTTGAAGTAATTTGTAACCTTTCTGAAGAAAATAATATTATTAGAGCAGTAGATGTTTCAAAAAAACTCAATGTTTCGCGGGCATCTGCAACAGAAGCTTTAAAAAAGCTTGTTAATAAAGGTTTTATAACTTATGAACGTCATGAAAAAATTTCTTTAACAGAAATCGGTAAAGATCTTGCACAAAATATCGTATCTAAACATAGTGTTTTGGAAATATTTTTTGAAGAAATTTTAAATTTATCAAAACAGGAAGCTTCTGAAAATGCTTGCAAAATAGAGCACGTAATAACTGATAATGCATTTAGTGCGATATGTAATTTGGTGGAAAACAGAGAAAAACAATGAGTGTTTTTAACGTAGTCGGAAAATATTTAGATCAGCCTTTGTTAGTGTCTAAAGTTCAGAAAAATGTACCATACGCCTTGGCGGGTGGTGCATTGGGTTATACATCTCATTTGGTATGTCATTCCAGACCGGAAGAACGCAAAAAAAATGCGGTAAAATATGGGGCTACAATGTTTTTTACGGTAGGCGCCGCTTTATTAGCACCCAAAATAGCAAATAAAATTTTTAAAGTAAAACCATCCAAGATAAATGAAATTAAGCAAAAAAATACGTTATTAGTTGATGAATTTCTTAAGAGTAATAAGGTTGAAGAAAATAAAGCGTTAATTCTGGAGAAATCAAAGACAAAAGTTTTGAATTATAAAGAAGTAAAATCCTTATCTAAAGATAGACAAATAAATAATCCTGAAACAGGTTTGTTGGATAAGTTGATACCAAATCCTGAAAATATAACTTCAAAAGAGATTTTTTCTGAGATAGGTCGGCTGTCTGTTTTAGGTTTTGTGCCTGTTGTTGGCGGAATTGCCGGCGGTATAGTCGGTGATAGATTGACAGAACAAAATTGGAAGGAAAATATTCCGAATAAAGTGAAGGAAGGTACTTATCAATATCTTGCAAATATTTTTTTATGCAATGTCGGTGCAGGTGCTGCTTTAGGGTTAATGGAAAAAGCTCATGTACACTCAAAAGCACATAGAGCTTTAGGTATGGTTGGCGGTATAGCTGCAACCGGAATTATAGGCGGAAGTGCGATTGCAAATGTTATTGGTAATAAGTTGATTAACCCTATATTCGGACAAAAATCCGAAAAAGGTGTTTACTCAGAAAGAAGACCTGAAGCATTAGATATTGGACTTCATACAGATGATATCGCAACAGTAGCAGTGATGTCAGGCTTAAAATGGATTGAACCGGCTTTACCTATTATGTATGCGATTTCAGGTTATCGTGCCGGTATTGGTTATAGGAATGTTAACAAATGTAACAAAACAAAAGAGTCTTGAAATCAGGACTTTTTTTTTAACTTTATATAAATGTAAGCACAAAGTATAGGATTAAGAAAATGTTAGCATTTACAGGCTCAAATTTATTAGGAACTGATAGTAATTCTAATGTATCCAATAATCAGACAAGATTAATTTCAGATAATTCAAGTTTAATTTCAAATTCAACTTCTTTGTTATCATCAGCTTTATCACAAGGTGATACATGTAGCTTTTTGTCATCAGAACCAAGCGACGCAACTCTTATGAGTTTTGGGGACGGTTATGAATCAACCGGTGCAGTGGCTTATTCGGGTAATGAGTCGACAGGTGCTATTGCTTCATCAAGCTTTAGCTCTGCCTCTGTAGCAGTTGCTTCTGTTTCTTCAGGTTCAAGCTCTTGTTCTTCTTGTTCTTGCAGTTTTAGTTGTTAAAAAGTTTTGATAAATTCTCTAATGTTGTCAAAAGAATGATTTCTGTGTTACGATAAATACTATCGGAACCGATTTGCTTTTGCAAAAACAGAGAGAGGATTGTATGGAATTTGAAATTTTTAGTATAAATGAATTTTTGCGATTTGCTGTTGAAGCAGGGGCATCTGACGAACATTTAAAGGTTGGGAATCCACCTTTTATTCGTAAAAATGGTTTTATTGAAAAAACAGAATATCCGATACTATCAAGACAAGATTTAGACGATGTGATTTTAGAAATAGCACCGACATCAATTCGTGATGAAATATTAACAAGATGCGATCTCGATTTTATGTATGAAATAAGAGGTTTTTCAAAATTCAGAATTAATTATAATCGTCAATTAGGGTTGCCGGCTTTGACAATCAGAAATATTCCTTATCAAATTCCGACGTTATCAGACTTAAATTTACCAAGCATTCTTAACACTATTGCTACACACCAAAATGGCATAGTTTTAATAACAGGTCCGACAGGTTCAGGTAAATCAACAACAATAGCTTCAATTATTGATAATATTATATCGAATACCGCAAAACATATTATAACTATTGAAGATCCTGTCGAATATGTTTTTAGATGTAAAAACAGTATTGTTTCCCAACGCCAAATAGGAATTGATACAGCGGATTTTGCAACAGGTATAAAATATGCTCTAAGACAAGATCCTGATATCATTTTTATAGGTGAGATAAGAGATAAAGAAACTATGGCAGCTGCTCTAAAAGCTGCAGAAACCGGACATTTGGTGCTTTCGACTCTTCACACAAATGATGCTGTTCAAACATTAAATCGTATTGTTAATATTTTTAATGAATCAGATAGAGCTGTTGTTCGGAAACAAGTTGCAGAAACTTTGAGAGCTACAATAGCTCAAAAATTAGTTTACTCGAAAGAAAATGACAAGCGCTATCCGGCATGTGAAATTCTTGTTGTAACACCATCAGTTAAGGATTACATTGTAAGAGATAATTTAGAAGCAATATATGGATTGATTGAAGAAACAAGTTATGATTCAATGATAACTCTAAATACGTCATTAACAAAGCTCGTTTCTAAAGGGTTAATCTCAGAAGATGAAGCCAGAGAACACACTAATGACAGAAATGATTTAGAAAAATTACTTAGAGGAGTTTATACAGGTACAAGAGCAAGTTATGAATAATTATGTAACAGAGGCTATTAATTTAAAGTCATATAATTTGAATGATGCTGACAAAATAATGGTTATGTATTCAAAAGAGAACGGACTTATAAAAGGGGTTGCAAAGGGGATAAAAAAGCCAAAGAGTAAACTGGGTGCAAGAATGGATTTGTTAGTTGCAAATTCTTTACAACTGTTGAAAGGTCGTTCTTTGGATACAATTGTGCAAGCTCAAACCGTTAATAATTTTAGAAAAACAAGAGAAGATATTGATAAACTAATTTACTCTTCCTATATTTCAGAGCTTGTAATGAATTTAGGGGAAGGTTCTGAGTCAGCTTCTCAAGAAATATACGAACTTTTGTACAAAGCTTTAAACAGAATTTCTGAAGCTCAAGAAAAAAAAGATGCTTTGATTGCAGTTATAAAATTTCAGCTTAAAATACTTTTGATAATGGGATTTTGTGTTGAGTTAGATACTTGTTTATGTTGTAGGGAACAAGTTTTGGACGAAGAAATGTATTTTTCTTCTAAAATGGGTGGCATACTTTGTAAAGAGTGTAACGAACATTTGGGTGTTAAATTAAAAATGCATCATAAAATTCGAGATTTTTTACAAGCAATGTTGCAGTTTGATTTTGATTATGTAAGCGATTATGACCAAAAAGCAACAGATAAAGTTTGCCAAGTGTGTTTTGATTTATTAGATGAATACATCAAAACTCATACTAACAAAAAGACAAAATCTGCTAAAGTTTTGCAAGAATTGAGTGTTTAGTGGTGTTTGAATTTCTTTTTGTTTATCCTACTTTCCCCAACGTCTGTTGCGGTTGTTAAATTCTTCAACGCATTCAGCGAGTTTCTGTTTATCAAATTCCGGCCAAAATTCCGGTATAACAATAAACTCTGAGTAAGCTATTTGCCATAGAAGATAATTTGAAACTCGCATTTCTCCACCGGTTCTTATTAACAAATCAGGATCAGGAATGTTTGAAGTGTAGAGGTGTTTTGAAATCAATTCTTCTGAAATATCTTTTTCACCACTGTCGATAATTTCTTTAACAGCTTTTACGATTTCAGCTCTTGAACCATAATTGAATGCAATTTGTAAATTAACACCCGTATTATTCTTTGTTGTTTCAACTGCATTTTGTAATATTTTTTGCAAATTATCAGAAAGCTTTTTAGTATCACCAATAAAAGATATTACGACATTATTTTCATGCATTTCTTTAAGTTCATTTTTTAAGGTTTGTCCCAATAAATCCATTAAAAAATTAACTTCTTCCGGCTTTCTATTCCAGTTTTCAGTCGAAAAAGCATAAACCGTTAAATATTTTATACCAAAATCATCACAAGCTCTCATTGTTGCTTTAAGAGCATCTACGCCTTTTTTATGCCCAACTGCTGATGGCAAATTCCGTTCCTTTGCCCAGCGACGATTTCCGTCCATAATTACTGCAATATGTTTTAAATCATTTTTTTTAACAAGTTCTTTAATATTTTCCATTTTAACCTTAATCTCTATTTATATCTAATATTGAAAAATCAATTTTATCAAAATCTTCCAATCGT
Organism: Cyanobacteria bacterium SIG28; assembly: GCA_015152525.1. GTDB lineage: Bacteria > Cyanobacteriota > Vampirovibrionia > Gastranaerophilales > Gastranaerophilaceae > CAG-196. Next base: position 79,982 of record SUTU01000003.1, read on the forward strand.
TTAAATATTTCAAAAACCGGTTTTTCTAAGTCTTCAACAGGAATTTCTTCATCAAGTTCCAAAGTTATAGTTGGAATTCCTTTTTCAATACCTGCCCAAGAGCCAAAACTTCCTGGTGTAGCATAACCGACACTTTCTACAACGGGATATTTAATTATTTCAGATATCATTTCTGCAATTGCTCGAGCGTTACCGTCGTAATTAACAACTTTAAAAGGTGCGTGTAAGGTTACAATCAATTTTGGGTTCAATTCTTCGACAATATTGATTAAAAAGTTGGTTTCAATTTCACTTGCAGGCACTTCACCACCAAAAAACTCATTTTTTTCTGATAAAATCCAATTTTTAGTAGGAAAATTTCTGTTTAAATCAACACCGTTACCGTTTGTTCTTGTGCCGAGTTTTCTTCCGTCAGGGTTTAATTCAGGAATAAAAGCTAACTTTGAAGTTTTATTTCCTTTTAAGTATTTCTCAATTAAATGTTTTCCTTGTGGTTCATCGCCATGAAAAACACCGATAATTAAAACACCATTATATTCAGCGTTTTTTAAACAAAATATATAGTTACCTTTGGAAGTCTCAACCATTTAAACCTCTATGGCTTGAGTATTGCCAAAACAAAATCATCTGTAAAATATTTATTTGCGCAATCTTTTAACTCTTGGGAAGTTACTTTTTTCAAAGCTTCAATGACATTTTTTTGATGATCAAAATTTCTTCCTGAAATAGCATAATACGCCATTAAATTAGCCTGTTGAGAATTTGTTTCAGTAATAAATTGTTGTTTGCCTATAATATTATTTTTAGCATTAGATAACTCTTCTTCAGAAACTAAAATGTTTTTGATTTTTTCAATTTCTTCCTTAAAACCGTCAATAGAAGTTTGTATATTAGAAGGTTCTGTTCCTATATATATGCTAAATACAGCGCTTTTAAAATGAGTTTCATAAGAGCTTCTAACAGTATACGCCAAGCCTTTTTTCTCTCTCAACTCTAAAAATAATCTTGATGACAAACCGCTAGCACCTAATATTACATTCAATAACATTAAAGCCGGATAATCTTTGTGATCAACAGATGCAACTCGCCAACCTTGAATAATTTGTGCTTGTTGTGCGTCATCTTTAATGATTTCTACATATTCTTGTTTTGGATATTCAGGTTCTTTAATAACTGATGAACTCTCGTTTGCATCAGGAATTGACGATAAACAGTCATTCAACTTTTGTTCAACGATATTAGAGTCTACATCACCAACAACGGTCAAAGTTTTTTGAGAATTGTTTAAAATCTCATTGTATGCTGTCTTTACGTCATCTATAGCTATTTTATCGATTTCGTCTAAAACAACAGTATAGCTATGACCATAAAAATGATTTTTGTATATTGTTTTTGTGAATAAGTCAGAAACTTTAACTTTAGCTGAATCAAGTTCCGCCATTAATTCACCTTTTAATTTAGTTCTTTCTTTTTCAAATTCTTCAAAAGTAGAATTTAGAACAATATCTTTAAAAATTGATAAAGCTAAATCAAAATCTTCGTTCAATGCTACAAATCTAAAACGCAAATAGTCATGTTTCATTTCCGTATACAATTCAATAGCATTTTCATCCAAAATTGTTGAAATTTCTTCCGATGAATATTTTTTAGTACCTTTCAAAAGTAATCTGTTCATTAACAAATATTGCCCTGCATATTTTTCAGGATTTGTTATTGAAAAATTCATTGAAAGAGCTACTCTCGGAGTGTTTTTATTTTCTTTAACACAAACTTTAATATTATTTTTTAAACTAAATTCTCTCATAATACGTAAATTAAACCATAAAATTTTAATAACTTCAATCCAAAAATAAAACAGGATAAGAACCAATTCTCTTATCCTGTTTTTATCTTACTTAATAATCAAGCTTTCGCAATCCATTTCTTTAGGTTGCTCAATTTCCATAAGTTCAAGAACTGTAGGTGCAACGTTACATAAAGCACCGTCATCTTTCAATTTAATGCCTTGCGGACCATTGATAATGACAAAAGGAACCTCGTTAGTAGTATGTGCTGTTTGAGGTTTATTTGTTTCTTCATCAACCATTGTTTCAGCATTACCGTGATCTGCAGTAAGTAACATTGTGATACCGCAATCTTTACATTTATCTGCAATCTTTCCGACACATTCGTCAACAACTTTACAAGCTTTTGTCGCAGCTTCAATAACGCCTGTATGACCTACCATATCAGGGTTTGCAAAGTTCACAAGAATAAAACCGTAATCTTTATTGCCTATAGCTTCAAGAACTTTTTCGCAAACTTCATAAGCGCTCATTTCCGGTTGTAAATCATATGTTGCAACCTTTGGTGAAGCTACAAGTTTTCTTGTTTCGTGAGGTTTAGGCTCATCAATACCGCCGTTAAAGAAGAATGTTACGTGAGCATATTTTTCAGTTTCTGCAGTTCTGAATTGGTTTACGCCATTTGCTTCCAAAACATCACCTAAAATATTGATAAGTTGTGTTTTAGGGAAAGCTACAGGGTATGTAAAAGTCGCTTCGTAACTTGTCATTGTGCAGTAATAAATATTTTTAAGAACTTTTTTACGTTCAAAGCCATCAAAATCAGCAAAATTAATTGCCTTGGTTATTTCTCTTGCTCTGTCCGGTCTATAATTAAAGAAAATTATTGCATCATTGTCGTGAATTCTACTAGCATTTATTTCTTCTTCACTACCTATAGCAGTCGGTAAAACAAATTCATCAGTTTCGCCTTTTGCATAAGAATTTTTAATACCTTCACAAGCTGAAGAAGCGTTTTCACCTTCGCCTAATAGCAAACAGTTATAACCTTTTTCAACTCTATCCCAACGGTTATCTCTGTCCATAATATAGTAACGACCGATTATACTTGCAACAGGAGGAAGATTGTATTTAGCTAACTCTTTTTCTACAACTTCTAAATATTCGCAAGCACTTGAAGGTGGTGTATCACGACCATCCAAAAATGCGTGTACATAAACTTTTGTTAATTCTTCTTTTGCTGCAAGTTGGATTAATGCTAACAAGTGATCTAGAGATGAATGAACACCACCGGTTGAAACTAATCCGTAAATATGTAAAGCTGAATTGTTCTTTTTAGCGTGGTTAATTGCTTCTAAGAATTTTTCGTTAGTAAAGAAATCACCGTCTTTGATTGATTTGTTTATTTTTGACAAATCTTGGTAAACAATTCTTCCGGCACCTAAGTTCAAGTGTCCAACTTCACTATTACCCATTTGTCCTTCCGGTAAACCAACATACATACCGTCAGCGTGAATTCTTGTAGAAACTTCTTCTTTGATTAGTTTTGGAACGTTAATAGGGTTTGCAAGCTTTGTAGCATCATATTTTTCAGAACCATTTGAAAAACCCCAACCATCCATTATACACAATAGAACTCTATTCATCTTTTCTCCTCTTAAAACTATACTTTTAACCACTTTACTGTATGATAAACAGGGGTAAATGTAAAGGGGGTAAATGCAAGGGGGGGGTAAATGTAAAGGTGTAAATATAAAGTGAGGAGGAAATGTAAAAAAAAGAGGAGGAATGGAAATGGGAGATGAAAAGTTATATGTATAAAATGGGATTAAGTGTACACCAATTTACTTAAAAAAGTTTTTTGAGTTATAATTGTTTCAAAAGGCAGGTAAATTATGAAAGATATGTTAGATAAAATAATTCAAATAGAGAAAAAATATATTGAGTTGGGTGAAACTTTATCAGATCCGGCTGTAATACAAGATTATAATAAATTTAGAGATTTATCTAAGCAGCGTAAATCAATGGAAGAAACTGTTGAATTATATTATGCTTGGAAGAAAGCAACAGATGCTATTGAAGAAGCTAAACAAATGATTTACGAAGAAAAAGATGAAGAAATGAAATCTTTTCTAAAAATGGAAATGGAAGAAAACGAGGCAAAACTTCCTGAATACGAAGAAAGAATGAAAGTTTTATTATTACCGCGAGATCCAATGGACGATAAGGATATTATGTTAGAAATTCGTGGTGGTGCTGGTGGTGATGAAGCCAATATTTTTGCAGGTGATTTGGCAAGAATGTATTTAAAATTTGCTGATAAAAAAGGTTGGCAGACTCAAATTTTATCAAAAACTGAATGTGAAGCAGGTGGTTATTCTGAAATAATTATCTCTATGAAAGGGGATGCTGTTTATTCTCAATTAAAATATGAATCCGGTGTTCATAGAGTTCAAAGAGTTCCGGAAACCGAATCTCAAGGTCGTGTTCACACATCAACTGCGACAGTTGCAGTTATGCCGGAAGTTGATGATGTGGAAGTTGAAATAAGACCTGAAGATATCGAAATGTCTACAGCTCGTTCAGGTGGTGCAGGTGGACAAAATGTAAACAAGGTAGAAACAGCTGCTCGTTTATTCCATAAACCGACTGGAATTATGATTTTCTGTACAGAAGAACGTTCTCAATTACAAAACAAAGAACGTGCAATGCAGATTTTGAAAGCAAAATTATATGATATGGAAGTTCAAAAACAAATGCAAGAAATCACAGATTTACGTCGTTCTCAAGTAGGTACGGGTGATAGAAGTGAACGAATAAGAACTTACAACTTCCCTCAAGGCAGACTAACGGACCATAGAATAGGTCAAAACTTAAATGTTTGGACAGCGATTGATGGTGATTTGGATGATTTACTACATTTGCTTATCGAATACGACCAAAAGCTTAAATTAGAAAAGCTTGCTGAAGTTAAATAAGCAAATCATAAAGATGTTTTGGATATGGTCGGCTTATTTATAAGCCGACCTTATTTTAATTTTACTTTGTAAATTTTGTAACAAATTATTTAATTTTTAAAATTTAAAAAATAAAATAACGTTATATATAATATAAAGAATTTTGGAGTGAATAAACAAAAAGGAGTTCTGACCTGAGTGAGGAATAAGAGGTCAGATGTACAAGTGCGAGAGATATTTATATTGGAGTTTAAAAATGGCAGAAATTAATCAATTCCAGCTTGAAACTCAGAAGTTGAAGAGTGAAGTTAAATTAAGTGAAAACGAAGAGTTAAAAAATACATTAGAAAAATTGAAAGAATTAAAAAACTTAAAAACAGAATCTCAAGCTCGAAAGTTTTTAAAAGAAAACTGGCGAATAAAAGATGATATTGAGAATTTATACCTAGCCTCAAGTATTCGAATTTCTTCAGGTGTCGGCAAAAAATATTACAATATTACGTACGAATATTCACACGATGAAGAAATCGATATTAAATCTTTTAATTTCACTCTGGACGAAAGGGCTGAGCAATGGTAAACATTAGCACCAATTATAACGCTTATGTAGATTTTTATAACAAACATAAAAACGAAATTGAAACAACAGGAACAGTCCAAGCAGATAAGGATGTAAAATTAGCTGTTGATATTCAGCAGATTTATAATCTTATGAAAAATGAGGGTGTGAATGCCGTTTTAGCAGTGGTTGAACAATTAAAAGCGCAAGGCGTTGCTGTTGAAGGTCCAAATATTAACTTTAACGACGGAACAGTAACTTTAAAAATAGCTAATAGCAATATTGAGTTAAGTATGGCAGAAGGTGAAACCGTTGAAACTGATACTCAACCAACAACGCAAGAATCTACTCCGACACCGACGCCAGAACCTACTCAACCTCCAACACAAGAGCCGAGCCCAACCCCGACGCAAGCGCCTACTCGGGCACCGGCAGCTTCACCTACTGGTGGTAATACTACAAATCCTACAACAGAAAGTGCGACGGCTTCAACTGTTCAAGCAGACTCAACTTCAAAATCAACGTCAAATTATCCCGTAGATGATATTCAAGAAGAAATCAAAGAATTATTTGAAACTACAAAGTATTTTGAATTGAGTGATAATTACGATTACACACCTTTGATTAATGCTGTCAAGGCAAAAGACAGAGAAACTTTTGATGAAATCATTGCTGATATTTTAAAACATTTTGTTGATGATTCCAGATTTAATTCAAACAGTGATTTTGGTAATTCAAGAAAAGATGAATTTGCGGTTAAATATCTCGAAATTTTAATGACATATTTTGATACAGATTTCTCTATTAATGGAGATAATGCAATCAAAAATGCTGAATTAACCGATAAGGCAGTTGGTCGTGGCAGAGATCCTGAATATACTTCTGCAAGATATATGGTAGCGTTAGCTAAATACGATTGTGCTTATGATGATATTCAACAGGTAGGTACAGACAGAAAGACTTTTGAAGATATTACCGGTTATACTAAAGATGAACTTAGAGAAATGGGACTTGATGAAGATTTTATATCAAAGTATCTTGAGTGCTATCAAGTAGCAAATGGTGCTTTTGATTATGATAATGAATTGATAATCAAGCTTAATAGAGAATTAGAACATAGTATTAACTTTTTACAAACAACGAAATCAACATTAGCAAGTAATTTAAAATTAAATACGACAGACTTGGATACACAAAGGGCCCGAGAAGGTGCAGTAATGGAACTTTTATATCCTAAAGAACCAAATCTTGTGTATAAATTAGATTCTACATATTACGATGATTCAACACATCAAGCCATGAAAACTAATAATTCTCATAACAAGTTTCTTGAAGTCTTTAATTCAATGCTTAATTCAGACATAGAATCTGATAAATTACCGGAAGCTTTTCTGAAAACTATTCAAAAAGAGTTTGAATTATTGCCACCGGAATCACCTATTGTAAGTACTGAGCAAAAAAGAACTACATCACCTATGAGTATGCAGGTTTATGTGCCTGCGCTTCCTGATCCGTTCTTGGACGAAGTGTATGGAACACCTCGTGATGAAGACGTTATTGTTGATTTAAAAAACTTAGATACAGTTGAAGGTGTTCAAAAGCTAAAAGCTGAATTAAATGAAATGTTTAGCTTAGCAGGCATAACTTTGTCTAATACCGAATTAACATCTTTACTTAAAGCGGTTGATGAAGGTGATCAAACAACATTTGATTATTTGTTAATAAATCTTATAGAAAAAGCTGATGCTGAGAACAAGTTTACAGGTGTGCTGGACAAAGATAAATTTACAAAAGCATATTCTTCAATATTTACAAAATATTTCACAGACTATAGTTGGGTAGTAGTTGAAGATGAAGTTATGGAAATTAATACAATTGCAACTACTATAATAAAACTTGATAAGTATTATGCAGAAAAGCAAGAAACTGAAGAAATACAAAGTGATATGGAAGTAGTTCAACAGTTACAAGAAGAAACAAATGTTAATGAAGCTCTTGAACCGTACGCTAATTTGCTAAAGTCATATGAAGGGCTTTTGGATAATGTACTTTTTGATGAAAATAGCGAAGCTAGTGATATTAATATCACATTAGCAAATAATTATTTAGCATTAAGTTTGCTTGGTGGACATGATGTTTCTTCTGTGCCGACTACAGGTATTATTCATCTTATAGAACATGATTATCCTGATCTGGTAAAAGATGTTAAAGAAAATCCTGTTTTGAATTATTTATACCCAACTGATGAAGAAAGAAACTATCTATATTACCGGAGCAATATTAGCCCTTATGAAGAATATATGACTTCGTATACGATATTCTATCAATTTAAAATATTTACAGAAATAATGAACGAATTGTTGACTGAATATAACAAAACAGAAAAAACAAATCAGGATTATAACAATTTAGTGCAACAGCTTGCCGAAAGATTACAAGTTGAATTGCCGGCTGATGTGCTAAAGTATTAAATTATAATATTATACCCTTAAGGCTTTAAAATTGTAACGAGATAGATTCCCAACTATCTCGTTTTTTATTAAAATCTGAAAGTTTTGAAGTTTAAATGTAAACATTTGTAACAACTTTTCGAAAAACTCTAAAGTTTTTCGAAAAAATACCGTTATACAAAATGTAAGACAAAAGTAAGGAGTCTGTTATGTATAATATGTGGCCAGGTTGTTATAGTTTTAGAGATGAACTTAAACTTTTTGCAATGTGGTTTAAGGAACAAACAGAATCTTTTCTTTTTAAACTTTATGAAGTCGAACGGTTATTGAACGGCTAAATAAAGAAAGAAATTTTAAACTCTCGAAAATACGTACACAGAGCACTCGAAAAAGTGCTTTTTTTTTATCATTTTTTTTGGTAATATATTGTTGTTACTTGGGAGGTGCGCTTGGACTTCTGTGCTAATTCACAGAAAGTATTGGCGACGAGTTTATGAAAAAAATTCTGCTTTTTATAACATTATTTATATTATTTATAAAAACACTATGCTTATCTTGTTTTGCTCAAGCAGAGCCACTTAAGGTTATGTCTATGCACTATGACGATTCTTCGGCTTTAGTGTACGTAACAACAAAAGATAATACTCCGGAAGAAAGAACACCTCAATCTTTAAAGTTTGTAAGGCTGGAAGCGCCAAACAGAATTTATTTTGATATAAATAATGCGGTTTTAATCGGCGGAAAACAACAATTAACTTTTGAAAAAAGTCCCATTAAGGAAATAAGATTAGCTCAGTTTGAAACAGATCCTTATATTGTTCGTGCTGTGATAACTTTTGAAGAAGATTTTGATTCTTCAAAGGTTGAATTAATATCGATTGGTAACAATATAATTGCTAAATTGAATTATCCTCAAATAGCTAATGATTATTTTCATTGCATTTATAATGAAGCACCAAAATCGTTAAGATATAACGGTATTTCCGTTTTTTCTCAAGCTTTAGAAAGAACACCTGTTTCTACTGAACAAATAAAAGCACCTCAAAATGTGATGGATGAAATTGAAAAAGCTTTTGAAAACTCAACGTTGGCTAATAGTAACGGAAAAACTTATGAATCAGTTGTTTCAGTTGATGTTTCTTCTAATTTAAAATTGAGAACTGAATACTTTATAAACAGGTATTTAACAAAAAATGGCGGTTTGTTGGTAAGTGGCTTTGGTCAACTTTCTACAACAAAAATGTTTTATTTGGACTCGCCAAAACGTGCAGTTATAGATTTGCCAAATACGTATTTAGACAAAAAAATCCGCAATACGGAAATTAATTTATGTCCTGACGGTAGTTGTAACGATACGGCCAAGATAGGACAATTTGAATACAATACTGCAAGAATAGTTGTAACATCAGAAAAAGCTGAAAAATACTTACCGATTTATTCTCAAGATTCTCAATCATTATTTTTTGTTGACTCGGACAAATTAAATCACACCTCTTTAGTAACTAATGTTTCTAATATCAACAAAGCTTTTGTCAGAAGAATTGATTCAAGAACAAATGAACTTATTTTGTCATTTTCTTCACCAGTAGTTCATTCTATTCTAAGGACAAATAATTCTTTAAATCTGTTCTTGTTCAATGTTCAAAGTTATAATGAGCAAGATATGATAAAAACTTTAGCTTCAAGTTTTTATAAACAATTTACGTTGTCTTTATTGCCTAAAATAGGCGTAAAAGCTGCTTTACCAATTAACAAAACTGATATTGTAAAAATTGAACAAAGTGTTGATGCGAAAGCTATTAAAATTACTATAACCAGAGGAACATCTTCGGAACCTAAAATTGAAAAGCCAATTAAACGACCGCCTGTTATTAAAAATAAAATTATTTTAGATGCAGGACATGGAGGTTCTGACTATGGTGCTATTAAAGAAGGTATAAATGAAAAAGATATAACCTTGGATGTAACTCAGCGGGTGAATGCGATTTTGAATGCAAAAGGATATAAAACTGCTTTGACAAGACGTGATGATTCATATTTGTCGCTTGAGGAGCGTGTGGATTTCTCTGAAAATGAATCTCCTGAAATATTTATTAGTATCCATGTAAATTCTGCAGTATCATCAGATCCGACAGGTATTGAAACTCATTGGTATCACGATAGTGGTAAAAATTTGGCAGAAATTGTACATAAACATTTGATTAAAGAAGTACGTTCTGCAAAAGACAGAGGTTTGTTTAAATCTAAATTTTATGTTATAAATCATTCAACGGTTCCTGCAATATTATGCGAAATCGGATTTTTATCAAACGATTCTGAACGAAATGATTTGATAACAGAATCTCGTAAACAAAAAACTGCAAAAGCAATAGCTGAAGGTATTATCGAATATTTGCAAAGCAAAGGTTCTAAATAATGAGAGAAGAAATTTCGAATAAAAATTTACCAATAGGTTTTTTTGACTCAGGTGTGGGCGGATTGTCTGTATTTGCACGTTTTAGAGAGCTTTTGTCAAATGAAAATACAATTTATTATGGCGATTTAAAAAATCTGCCATATGGAAATAAATCTCAAGAAGAATTAATAGGGTTTGCTAAGAATATTCTAGATTTTTTTAAATCCAAAAATGTGAAAGCAGTTGTAATTGCTTGCAATACATCCTCTGCTCTGGCTTATAATGCTATTAAATCAGATTATGATTTTCAAATTTACCCAATTATACAATCTTGTGCGAAAGTTATTTCTGAATTAAATTATACTCGCATTGGTGTTTTTGCAACACAAGGAACTGTTAAATCCGGAGCATATGGAAATGAATTAAGAAAATATAATTCGGATGTGAAAGTTTGTGAAATTGCTTGTCCAAACTGGGTAAGTATTGTAGAGGGTTTAGATTGTGTTTCAAAAGATGATGATGTAAAACAACATGTAGATGAAATGTTAAATTTTAATCCGGAAAAAATAATTCTGGGTTGTACGCATTATCCTTATTTATTAAAAACTATTGAAAAATATGCGCCTAAAAATTTATTTATTGATCCGGCGAGTATTTTTGCGGAATTTATAAAAAAAGATTTAAAACAACAGAATTTAATTAATGATTGTGGTTTAAAAGGGTTTGAAGAATTTTATGTAAGTGCAAATCCTAAAGAGTTTGTTAAAAATGCACAATTGTTCTATGAAATAAAAAAAGAACCTATTATTGCTTAATTTTTTAGGATTTCATATGCTTGAGGAAAATTCTGAGCAGTCGGTTTCGGGATACATTCAACACCCAAGTTTTCAGCAATCAAGCGAACATTGTATGCTGCAGAAATGATAATGATTTTTGTTTTTGAATAATTTTTGAAAGTTTTAATCTGTTCTACCAACCATTCACCTGCGTATTTGGGCTCAAAATCATCTTCCATTTGCATATCAGTAATAATAATATCAAACGGTGCTTCATTATGCTCAAAAAGCAGGTCGTAAGCTTCTCTTGCGGAGCTGGCAGTTATTGTTATATTTGAAGTAAAAAGTTCTGAAACAATTTGAGAATGATAATCTTGCCAGCCTTTTACATCATCAACTATTAAAATTTTTTTTATTTTCTCAGACACTCAGCACCTTCTAAATATACAAATTCCGGTATAAAGTTTTCACTACAATTTATGACTATTAAAACTCTAAGACACATTCTAAGAGAGTTTGGTACGTCAAGTTCATTAAAACACATCATTGGAACATCTGACCACTTAAGATTTATGCGTGCATATTTAGCAGGAAAATCCGCATTTAAGTCCGGTGTCAATGTAAATATTGCATGAGAAATCATGTTGATATCAACATTGTTAACTTTAACTATTTCTTGTAATAGTTTTATAGTTGCGCTTCCGATTGCTTCAGGAGAATTTTCTTCAACTGTTATGGCGCCTCGTATACCTTTTGTAAACATATTTTTGCTCCTAACTAAATAAATAAAATAATGTGGCTAAAGTTTGCGCGGTTAGAACGTAACCTTCTTTTTCTTTTTCTGCCAACCAGTTTTTTATATTTTCTTTCTTTATCCAAATTCTGTCGACTATAATTCCGCCATCACTTAGAGGCTTTGTAGCAGGTGTTTTATCTTTAATAGTTGCGATTGCAAGTGTACAAGTTTCGGATACGCAACCGGAAGAGCTTGAAACTGTATTTGCAACTATTTTTATTGTATCAGCAATTAATCCTGCTTCTTCTAATAATTCTGTTTTTAAAGCTTCTTCAATACTTTCGCCTTTACGTTCATCACCTACCAACCCTGCAGGTATTGCAATTGTATATTTTCCGATACCTTCGGCCTGAATTGGCGGTCGTTCTTCTATCAAAAAAAGAACTTCATCATCTTTAACCGGAAGAATTACCACGACACCATTCACATTTGGTCTGTGAGCGTAAACCCAATTATTTCCGCTTTTTGACGGTGTTGATTTTAGTTGTAAATATTTTGTATTATATAAAACTTCGCTCATAATTTACCGGAATTTTAATGCAAAATTCCGTATATTCTCCTTCTACGCTTTCAACTGTCAAGTCGCCCTTATGTGCTTTTGTTATCTGCAAAGCTAAGTATAACCCTAAGCCTGTGCCGATTTTTCTAAATTTTTTAGCTGCTGAATAGTATTTGTTAAAAATTTTATCAATATCGTTTTTGGGAATACCGGCACCGTAATCCTTAACTTTAATTGTAACATATTCAGGGATTTCACCGATAGTAATATCAATTGGTGTGCTTGGATTTCCATATGAAATCGCATTTTGTATAAGATTTTTTATAACTCTTTTTAGCTGAAATCTGTCTGCAAAAATTCTTATATCACGTTGAGCTGTGAATGATATTTCATTTTTAGTTTTCTTTGCTAATGGGGTCATTTCTTCAATAATTTCATTAATGAAACTTTTTAGCATTATATTTTCTTTGTATAAAGACATTTTTCCGTCTTTTATTTTATATGTTTCCAAAACAATTTGAACCAAATCGAGTAATTCTTTGTTTGAGGTTTGCATGTTTTTTAATGCCAAACGTTGTTTATCACTTATTTGTCCAAAACTTTCGTTAAGAAAAAGCTCTAGCATATTGGTTTCTGCAATTATCGGAACTTTCAAATCGTGAGTTAGGGTTGCAACAAAATCCTCTTTTAAAGTTTCTAATTCTTTTTGATCGGAAGTGTTTCTTAGAATTACAACATATTGCTTTTTTGCACCCTGCTCTTTTAATTCAACAGCACTTGCTGTGTAAGACGCTGTTGAATTATTCAAGATTTCAACTTCATCGTTATTTAAAAAAGCTATAGGCTTTTTATGAATTATATTTATAAAATCCAATAGCGAATGTCCTACAACAGATTCACCGTTTTTGTTAAACCATAACGCAATTTTTTCTGTTGCACGTAAAATCTTGTTATTCTCATCAACTATCATCAACCCGTCTGATAGTGAGTTTAATATTTCGACCAAAATTCGGTTTTGTTCAGCCAAATCTTTGTGATATTCATGTAACATTAATTCTCTGTCGTGTAATGTCTCAATCATTCGGTTAAGGCTTTCTGTTAATTCAACAGAATCCGGCAAATCAAAGCTTTGAATTTTTTTAGATAGGTCGCCAAAACGTATTGAATCAACAGTTTTTGTAACATCGCCAAGATAATCATTTAATCTATTCCATCTTTTTTTTGTATCTCTTACAAAAATAAACGATAAAATAAGCAAAACTAAAACGATTAGATTTAAAATAAAAAAGATTATATTAGCATATTCTTTGCAAAATGTATCAAAAATGTTAAGAAGCATGACAAATAAACCTATTAAAAATTTTTATGATATAATTATAACAGAAATTAGGGTATTAATAAATGAAAAAGATTTCTAAATATTTATTGGGAGCTTTCTGTTGGTTCAACGTTATTGCATGTCAAGCCGTTGAGAAGTTTGAAGTGTTACCGGATTTGCCTGACCCGTTGGCATATGCGGTTCAACCGGCACAAGCATCAACTATTACAGGTGTAGAAAATGCAACTATGGGAGCGCAAACTGTTGGTCAAGAACCAAGTATAATCTCTGTAGTTATGTCTTTGGGTTTTGTAATTTTACTTATTTATTTTACAGGTATTCTGTATGCAAAATTAAATAAGGTGAATTTTAAAACTTTAAGAAAACAACAGGGAGATTTTTCGTCATCTCAAGTTTCTGTAATTTCTACAACTCAATTAGGTAATAATAAGACTCTGCATGTTGTTGAGTTAGATGGTAAAAGAATGTTGATTGGTGCATCTTCTTCTGCAATACAGCTAATTAAAGATTTAGGTAGTATTAAAAAAGATGAGTCAGAAGAAAATTATTCTCATATTGAAATCCCAAATATTAAAATTCCAAAAATTGAAATTCCGAAAATTGAAATCCCTTCTATAAATTTTTCGAAACTTGTAACTAAATCTCATAAAGGTTTGAATGATATTGAATTGTCAAATGATGAGAAGACTGAGCCGGAAGAGGTTAAGGATAATGTTGTTGAACAAGCTAATGAAGAAGAAACTGTAACTACTGAATCTTCTGAAGTTATAATTGATTCGTTGTTCTCAATCTCTCAAAATGTTGCAGATAATGAAGAAGTTGTAGTTGATAACAGCCACAAGGTTGATCCGGAAGACTTTGCTTTATATAAAAAATATTTGAGTTAATTTTAAGGAGTTTAAATGAATAAGTGTGTAAAGATAGCCAATAAGACAGTTGGGGACGGTAATGCTTGCTTTATAATTGCTGAAATTGGTATAAACCATAACGGTTCTGTTGCTTTGGCTAAAAAAATGATTGATATTGCCGTAACAACAGGTTGTGATGCTGTTAAGTTTCAAAAAAGGACAGTAGATGTTGTGTATACAAAAGAGGAACTTGCAAAGGAACGCAATAGTGTTTTTGGTAAAACAAATGGCGATTTAAAACGAGGTTTAGAATTCGGATTTAAAGAGTATAAGGAAATAGATGAGTATTGCAAAAGTAAAGGAATTATGTGGTTTGCATCTTGTTGGGATGAACAGTCTGTTGATTTTATGGAACAATTTGACATTCCTTGTTATAAAATAGCTTCAGCATCATTGACGGATGATAAGTTGTTAAAATATACTAAAAGTAAGGGTAAACCAGTTTTACTTTCAACCGGCATGAGCACGATGGAACAGGTAAGGCATGCTGTAAAAGTATTGGGTGAAGACAATTTAGTAATTTTCCACTGTACGTCTACATATCCTTCAGATGCTTACGAAACAAATTTGAGAGTAATAGAAGCTTTCAAACAGGAGTTTAATTGTCCAATAGGTTATTCAGGGCATGAACGAGGTGTAACACCTTCTGTTTTAGCGGTAGCTGTGGGTGCTAATGCAGTGGAAAGACATATTACCGTTGACAGAACTAACTGGGGGTCTGACCAAGCAGCAAGCCTTGAAATGGCAGGGTTGTACCACATGGTTCGTGATATTAGACAAGTTCCGGATTTGTTAGGGGACGGGGTTAAAATTGTATACCCTAGAGAATTACCAATTATTGAAAAGTTGAGAAGAGTTTAAGATGATAAATTTACCTGAAAGTATAAAAATGGTAATTACCGATTTTGATGGGATAATTACGGATAATTGTGTTTATATTGATTCAAAGGGTGAACAAACCAGAAAACTAAATTTTAAAGACATTATGGCTTTTTCTATTTTGAAGAAAAACGGTTATAAAATAGGAATTATTTCGGGTGAGGAAAATTCTGCAATAAAGCTTATTCAAGAAAAATTTCAAATAGAAGAAGTTCATCAAAAAATCAGGAATAAATTGGAAGTTTTAAATTCTATTATAGATAAATATAATCTTTCTGATGAGGAATTTATTTACATTGGCGATGACGTTAATGATATTGATGCTTTGAACAGAGCAAAGTATGCAATTACTGTTCCAAATGCTGTTAAAAAAGTTCTTGATTTACCCCATGTTCAAATGACTCGTGAAGTTGCAGGAAATGGTGCTTTTAGAGAAATTGTCGATCTGATTGTAAAATAAAACAGATGTAAACTTTTGTAAAGTATGTTATAATAAAATAAGCAATTTTAGTCGTTAAAAATACTTTATTAATATATAAGAGAATAAAATATAGGAAGATAGTTATGAACGTCGCAGTAAGAAAATTAGCTTTGTTAGAAAGACATTTTGCAGAAATGGATGAACGTGCCAGAATGGAAGGTTATTCAAACTCAGGAGTTGACAAGGAACTTCAAAGAAGAGTTGTTGAATTGATGGACAAAGTGCGTTTGTTATAATTTAGTAATTTTGTTTTTTAGGGGAAAAGCTAAAAGGGAATTAATTTTTTATTATTAATAAGGTAGATAAAACTTTTGCCAAAATCTTTTTATTGTTAAAAAAAGATTAATTTAATTTATATTATTGCTTGATATGCTATAATGTAAGTTGAAAAGAGAAGGAGGCTAGGTTATGTCTAATCCAATATTAAATAACAGGTTTACAGAACAAGAAAATGTTCTTCAAGGTGAACCGATGACCATTGACGGAACAGTGCAAATAACAGCACTTTTAGGTATTATTCTTGTTTGTGCGGCGGCTTTTGTTTGGTCTAGATTTACTTTAGGATATACTGATATTGCAACAATGTTAATGTCAGGCGGTATAATAGTAGGTTTTATTTTAGCGTTAGTTATTGCATTTACAAGAAATAAATACTTGGTGCCTGTTTATGCGGTTTGCGAAGGGTTTGCTTTAGGCGGGATTTCTGCATCAATGGAAGCTTCTTATCCAGGTATAGTATCACAAGCTGTAGCTGGAACTTTCGCGGCATTTTTCTCAATGTTAATTCTTTACAGAGCAAGGGTTATAAAATGTACGGATAAATTTAGAAGCGTATTGTTTATTTCGACTTTATCAATTGCGATTGTTTATTTAATCAATTGGATTGGCGGATTTTTTGGATATGCTGTACCGTTTATAAATTCTTCATCAAATATAGGAATAGCTGTAAGCGCTATAGTTGTAGTTGTTGCGGCGTTTAATCTTATTGTTGATTTTGATTTTATTGAACGTGGTGCTCAACGGATGTTGCCAAAAGATTATGAATGGTATGGCGCTTTTGGGTTAATGGTAACTCTTGTTTGGTTATACTTAGAAATTTTGAGGTTATTGGCAAAGTTGCAAGATAGAAGATAGATTTTTAAATAGGCTTCTTTTATAATAAAGGAAGCCTATTTTCAGCTAAGGAGGATTGGATGTTATTAGTAGCAATTATATCTTTTGTATCGGGTTTGATTTTTGCAGGGTTGTGCAGTTATGTATTTTTTAGCAATAAAATCGTTAATATAAAAGAAGAACTAATCAAATTGCGTGCTAAATCTGAGACTTCTGAAAGCTTACAAGAAATTATTAAAAGAGATTTTGTGCAAATTGCAAATGAAACTATAAAAACTGAACAAGAAGATTTAAGAAAACAAAATAGGGAAACTCTAGAGGAAAAAATATTACCTTTAACCAGAGAATTAGGTGAGTTTAAAGACAAGGTTGAAAAATTTAATTTATCCGGTGTGGAAAATACAACAAAAATAATTGAACAAATAGGTAATCTTGAGAAGAATAATAAAATTATTGAAAAAGAGGCACGCAATCTTGTAGAAGCTTTGACGAAAAATCAAAATGTAAAAGGCGCTTATGGCGAAAATCTTTTAGATACAATTCTTCAATCTTGCGGAATGCAAGAAGGTGTACATTATACGAAACAATTTGTATCTAAATCGACTAATTTAAAGGATGATGAAATCCATATCGTTCGTCCGGATGTGGTTTTAAATCTCCCTAATAATAAAAGTTTGATAATTGATTCTAAAGTTACTTTAACAAGTTATTTAGATTATATTGAAGATAATTCGAAAATAAATGAATTTAAGAATGAAGTAAAAAAACGCATAGTTGATTTGAGTAACAAAAACTATCAAAATGCAGAAGATTTATTGCAGCCAGATTTTGTATTAATGTATATGCCAATTGAATCTTCGGTCAATCTGTTATATGAGGATTCAGAACTGATAAATCAAGCTTACAAATCAAATATTATAATAGTTGGTACAGCTTCTTTATTAACAACTGTTAGACTTGTAAATCAACTTATGGCGCAACAAAAACAAGCTGAAAGTGTTCAACAGATTGTTGATGCCGGCACAAATTTATTTGAAACATTTGTCCAGTTTTGCGAGGATTTGATTGACGTACAAAAGAGAATGCAAGACGTAGCTTCAAAGCTTACAACTACCATAAACAGATTTCAAAGAGGGAATAAAAATAAACCAAGTTTGTTTTCTCAAGTCAATGCTTTAAAGGAATATGGAATTAATACTAATAAAGAAATTCCTTCAAGTTTGTTGGAAGAATTTAATGATGCAGATGCTTCATTGATTAAAAATGATAAAATAGAGGTTTTAACAAATGGCTAAAATACTTGTAGTTGATGACGATATTGCAATAAATGAACTTATAAAAATTAATCTTGAATTGCAAGGCTATGAAGTTATTCAGGCATATAACGGTATTGAAGGGTTTGCTTTGGCAAGACAAGAAATGCCGGCTTTAATAATTTTGGATGTTATGATGCCGGAAGTTGACGGGTTTACGGTTGCTCAAAGAATACGTCAAGCCGCTGAAATAAGTGAAATTCCTATAATAATGCTAACTGCATTATCTGAATTGAATAATAAGGTTAACGGGTTTAATATTGGTGTAGATGATTATTTAACCAAGCCTTTTGAACCGGAAGAATTAGTTGTTAGAGTTAGGGCGCTTTTGAAACGCACAAAACAAATTCCTAAAACATCTGCAGTAAGAGATTTGTTAACTTTTAAAGAAGTAACGCTTTTGCCGGAAACTTATAGCGTGCAGATTGGCGAAAAAATTCAAAAACTTACTCCTATTGAATTTGATATTTTTAATTTGCTGTTCCAAAACCATGGTAATATGGTTTCAGCGCAAAGACTGCTAAAAGAAGTTTGGGGATATGATCCGGATGATAGTGTAGAAACTATAAGGGTTCACATTCGTCATTTGAGGAGCAAAATTGATAAAATTGCTGACGGTAAAAAATATATAGAAACAATTTATGGTGGCGGATATAAATTGAATATTTAGTAAGAGGCTAAAAATGGATGATAAAAATTTTGTTGCTATTGCACAAATAAATTTGATAGCAGGGAATTTGGAATATAATTCAAATAAAATTATAGAAAGCATTAAAAAAGCAAAATCCTATGGTTCAGAATTAATTGTTTTTCCGGCAAGAACCCTTATTGGTTGTGATATGCCGGATTTTGTAAATCGTTTTGAATTTGTTGTTGAACAAGAAAAAAAATGGTTAGAAAAAATAGCAGAACAAACTCATGATATAACAGCTCTTGTAGGGTTTGTTGATAAAAAATCTGAAGAGTATATAGCTATTATAAAAAATGGAAAAATTGATTATTATTCATTACAAGAGAATAATATAATTTCGTCTAAACTTATTTATTCAGGCGATGAATTTCTAATAAAAATGGACTCAATTCCATCTTGCACTAATAGTTTTGAGTATCGTTTACAAAGACTTTCTCAATTAGCAAAAAAATATAACCTTCCGATTATAGAGGTAAATCAAGTCGGCGCAATTGATAATAATTCATATGACGGTTTAAGTTTAGTGTGTAATAGTAAGGGTGAAATAACTGCTATCGCAAAAGATTTTGAAGAAGATTTAATTTTAGTTAATCCGTATAATGAAATACCTTTAAAAATTTCCGCTAATGAAATTCAAAAAGAGTTTTCTCTTGATTATGAATGGGATTTAGAAAGAACTTATAAATCTTTAGTTCAAGGGATACGGGATTATTTTAAAAAATGTGGTTTAAAACGTGCAGTGCTTGGACTTTCCGGCGGACTAGATTCCACAGTTTGTGCAGTTTTATTAGTAGATGCTTTGGGAAAAGAAAATGTTTATGGCGTTTCAATGCCTTCAAAGTTAACAAGTCAAGAAAGCAAAACTGATGCGGAAATTTTGGCAAAAAACTTGGGAATAGGGTTTTATGAAGCTTCCATAAAACCGATGGTTGACACGACTAATAATTGTTTGGCTGATATTTTTAATCAAGTACAAAATTCTTGGGATTGCAGATACAAAAAAAGTTATACTCAAGATAATATTCAAGCTCGTTCACGAGCAATGTATTTATGGGCAATAAGTAACGAATTTGCTTCTTGTATCCCAATAGCAACTTCTGATAAATCAGAGAGTTATATGGGTTATGCTACAGTTAATGGCGATATGTCCGGTGGCTTTGCACCTATTGCAGATGTTACTAAAACGAAACTTTTTGCATTGGCTCGTTGGATGAATAAAAATAGAAGTCAAAAAAATGATATTCCGGAATCGATTTTGTTAAAAAAACCCGGTGCAGAACTTGCGATAGATGAAAAAACCGGTAAAACGTTGAATGCAGAAGACGCACTTATGCCATATGAATTTATGGATGAAGTTATTTGGCGGATTGAAAATAAACATAATTCTTACGAACAACTTCTAAGCTCTGAATTTATTTATGAAAAGAAATTTAAGATTTCTAAAGAACAGAAAATAGAATGGCTTGATAAATTCTTTAAAAGAATGTCTACTGCAATCTACAAATGGTCAATACTACCACCTTCAATCATTGTTGATTCTGCAACAATTAATAAAAGCAAATATTATCAGCCTATAACTTCGGGTTCAATTAATTATAAAAATTAAGGTTCTTTATTTTAAAGCCGCTTTAATTAAACCTCTGAATAACGGATGAGGATTTTCCGGTCTTGATTTGAATTCCGGATGGAATTGGCATGCAACAAACCAATCCAGATGCGGTAATTCAATAATCTCAGAGAGCATACCGTCAGGCGACATTCCGGAGAAAACTAATCCGGCTTTTTTTAATTCATCAATGTAGTCTGTATTAACTTCATATCTGTGTCTATGACGTTCTGAAATTTTGGTCGAACCGTAAACCTCATGAGCTTTAGAACCTTTTTTTACTTGGCAATCATATGCGCCTAATCTCATTGTTCCGCCATAACCTTTAACGTCTTTTTGATCTAACATCAAATCAACAACAGGATAAGGTGTGTTTTCATCGAATTCTGTTGAATTTGCATTTTTTAAACCAGCTACATTTCTGGCAAATTCCGTAACGGCGCATTGCATGCCTAAGCAAATACCTAAGAATGGTAAATTGTTTTCACGAGCATATCTTATAACGTTTAATTTTCCTTCAACGCCTCTAATTCCAAATCCACCAGGGATAACAACACCATCAACATCTTTAAGAAGTTCTATGCAAACATTCTTATCTACACAATCTTCGGAATTTATCCATTTGATTTCAGTTTTTGCATTTTGTTCATAACCGGCATGCTTAATCGATTCAACAACAGAGATATAAGCATCAGAAAGTTTTGTATATTTACCGGCAATAGCAATTTTGATAACTTTTTGCGGATTATTGATTCTGTTAACCAAATCCTTCCAACTATCCAAATTCGCTTCTTTAGCAGGTGTTTGTAATAATTTTAATACAACATCAGCAAAGTTTTGTTCTTCCAAAGCAAGAGGCACTTCATAAATACTCTTCATGTCTTTACATTCAATTACAGCTTCTTTAGCAACAGAACAGAATAACGCTAATTTTTCTTTCTCTGTTTTAGGAATTGCACGAGCGGTTCTGCAAACCAAAATTTCCGGTTGAAGTCCGTAACTTCTTAAAACCGTAACACTGTGTTGAGAAGGTTTTGTTTTCAATTCGCCGGAAGTCGGTAAGTATGGTAAAAGTGTACAATGAATGTTTATTGCATTTCCGATACCGACCTCTGATTTAAACTGTCTGATTGATTCGATAAACGGTAAGCCTTCAATATCACCAATGGTACCGCCAATTTCTATAATTTGAAAATCAGGTTTAAATTGTTTTTGAGCTTTTACAATTCTGGATTTTATTTCGTTTGTAATGTGCGGAATTACTTGAACCGTACCGCCTAAATAATCACCTTTGCGCTCTTTATTTATTACTGTTTGATAAACGCTACCTGATGTAACGCTACTTAAGCGAGAGAAATTTGAGTTAATAAATCTTTCATAATGCCCTAAGTCTAAATCTGTTTCGGCACCGTCATCCGTCACAAAAACTTCACCGTGTTGGAATGGACTCATAGTTCCGGGGTCTACATTTATGTAAGGGTCAAACTTTTGTATTGCAACGGAAAAACCTCTTGCTCTAAGTAACTTACCTAATGAAGCACCTATAATTCCTTTACCTAATGAACTTACAACACCACCTGTAATAAATATATACTTGGTCATTACTATACTTCCTTTACATTCTTATTTCCGGATCTGCTTAATCGGATTTGTGATTAGTACTAATTAAAAAAGGGGCTAAAAGCCCCTTTTTGTTTAATTGATTTTTGGAACTCTGAAAAATCCGTCTTCTTCGTACGGTGCATTTTTCATCAGTTCTTCTTTAGTTTGTTCATAAAAAACTTTGTCTTCTCTCATAACGTTAACAAAATCAATAGCGTGTGCCATTGGCTCAACTGAAGAAGTATCAACTTCATTCATTGCATCAACATGTTTAAGAACATCACCTAACTGTTTTGCATATTTTTCTTTTTCTTCTTCTGTTAGCTCTAAGCGTGCAAGCTTTGCAACGTGTTCAACATCTTTAATCGTAATCATTTTTTCTACTCCAATAATAAGAAGATAATAACATAAAATTTTTAAAAGGTAAATTTTATTTTTATTTTTGTATACAATATATTTCGCAAAATTCGAAATTATGTTATAATTTGAACAAATTATAGATAGGAGTTTTTATGAAAAAGAAATTTGTTTCAGCAATGTTAATTTGTTCAATGTTATCTTTTTTGCCAGCGTGTGCTTCTTCTCATATTGATAGGCAAATTCAAGCAAGTAAGAAAAGTAATAAATACAATTCAGTAAAAAAACATGCTGCTGAACATGAAACAAATTTCTACAAAGAAAAAGCAGAAGATATAGTTCTAAAAGATCCAAAATTAATATCTTTTAAGACTGAAAATGTTGAAAAAATAAGTGATGCGAAATTAGAGAAAAAAATTCAAAAAGACGAAGCTTACTATGTGAAAAATGTAATTCCGCATTTGGATAAAAACAATCCTCGTTATAATAAAATCCAAGGTGTAGATTTTTATAATTTGTATAGAGTTGCAGAGCGTGTTATCAGATCAAATAATTTAGATTATGTAAATTGGCGTATTGTGCTGGTTGAAGATACTGATGATTTTAATGCGGCGTCAACAGAAGCGAATTTGATTGCAATAAACTCTGCCTTATATGATTCTTTATATAACAATAATGATGCTTTGGCTTATGTTATTTCTCATGAAATTGCACATCAAGTTTTGGGACATTCTCAACAGAAAATTGAAAAAAGAAGAAGATATGCTACTTCAAATGATATTGTAACTATAACCACTTTGGGATTTGGTTCACTAATTTATATGCCTGTAAGTCATAGAATTATGGCAAAACAATTCAGAGCAATGGAATATGAAGCGGATACTTTGGGTATGGAATTTTTGGTAAGAGCAGGATACAAGTTTGAAGATGCAATGGCAGCTCTTAACTTCATGAATTCACTCCCTCATACAGAATATTTAACAGATTATCATCCTTCTCCTGAAAAAAGGATTGATAATTTAAAAACAGTCCAACGGTATTTTTTGAGCCATTGGGTAGACGAAGGCAGATACTATTTTTATAACAGTAAACCTCTTGAATGTAAGAAATCTTCAGACAGAGTTTCTATTGTTATAAGTTCTAGCGAAACAAGCAGAGATAAAAATTTCACTCCGGAGGATACAGAAGAGCTTTTGAAACGAGTTGGGTATATCGACTATAAATCAGGACGTATGCTTGAAGCTATAAAATATTTTACTCAATGGACGGAAATTTCAAGTTCATACATCCCTCATTTATATTTATCTTATGCTTATGAATATTTATACAAGCAAAATCCAGATAAAAAACTTTTAAAGAAAGCTAAAGAAGCTGCTAAAATGGCGAGTGCTATTGCACCGAAGGATGAAAATGTAAAAGCTCAAATTGCGGATTTAGTAATGGCGGAAGAGTTGTAGACTCTTTACCTTTAATAAAAAGGGTGATAGTATTGAATTATGTTAAATCTATATATCACATCAAACAATAAAGGCGAAGGTAAAACATTTTTAACGGCAGGACTTGCGGCGACTATGCAAAGCTTAGGTTATGCAACGAGTGTTTATAAGCCAATTCAAACAAATGGAAAGGTGATAAACGGTTTTACTCAATCACCGGATTTAACTTTTATAAAATCAATCGACCCGTACATAAATACGCATTTTTCATATCTGTTTAAATCGAAGGCTGAACCTTTGATTGCAGCTGAGAATGAAAATGAATATATAGATATAGATTTTATAAATAATGAGTATCAAAAAGTTACTATTAATTCTGATTGTGTGATAATAGACGGGGATTCAGGGTTAATGAGTCCTTTGGCACCAAATATTCAAAATGCTGAGTTAATAAAAAAAATTGCTTTACCGGTTTTGTTAGTTGTTACGCCGGATAAAAATGCAATAAATGGCACATTGCTAACTATTTATGCGGCTATGGAAAAGGGTATTAATATTCGAGGTGTGGTAATTAATAATATTTCTAAAGATTGTTCAAAAGAAACCCTTACTTCGATAACTAGGGTTATTGAGGAATATTCTAATGTAAAAATTTTGGGTCTGATTCCTCATCTAGAAGACAGAATAATACCATCAGAACTAATTACTGCTGTATTAAACGGTATTGATATTGAGAGTATTTTTGATGTAAAAATAGAAAAATTGGACATGAATTAATGATTATAACCGGTGGAAAATTTAAGGGGCGAAAAATATTGGCACCTGATGAAAAAATTACACGTCCAACTCTTTCAAAGGTCAGAGAAGGTGTTTTTAATGTTTTATTCTCTGAAATCGGAAATTTTGAAGGAAAATCTTTTCTTGATGTTTTTGGCGGCTCCGGAATTATCGGTTTGGAAGCTTTGTCGCGTGGTTTTGATGACGTTATGGTTTTTGAAAAAAATTTAAAATCAGCCCAAGTGATTAAAAAAAATTATCAAGCTGTAGGTGTTGAATTAAATTTAAAAATCGGTGATAGTCTTAAACTAATTGAAAAATTGGATAAAAAATTTGATGTTATATACATTGATCCACCTTATTTTAGTGGCGTTTATGAAACAGTATTAGATAAAATAAAAAATATTGCAGCAAATTCTATAATTGTTGTTGAACATTCAGAAAACTTAAATCTTGGTGATTTTAAGTTAATTAAAGAAAAAAATTATGGCGGTAAAAGAGTTTCTTTTTTGACTCTTGAATAAATGTAGAGAGTTTATCGCTTTAAAAATTATTTTATCAATCCGCCTAAAGCCATAATATCTTCATAAGCGGCACCGGCTTCAAGCATTTCTTCTGCTGTGAAATCAAATAGAGTAATTGTATCGATAACTTCATTTTTTTTATCCATATTTTTTATAACAGATTCCAGAGCTGATTCTCTTGTCATATATTGGAATTTATTGTTGATACCTTGGTTTAGGCTTCTTCTTTTTGATTTTCCCATTAAAAACTCCTCTCTATGGCAAGCAAAGCTACGCCTATCATGCCGGAATAGTTTCCTGCAATTCCTTTTTTTACTGAAATAGGAGTTGTTACGATTTCTTTATTAACGTTTTCTTCAACTTTTTTTGTATCGACAAATTGTGCCATTGAGCCGGAAAGAATAACACAATCCGGATCAAAAATATTAGCTAAACCTATAATTCCCATTGTTAAATCGTTTTGCCATCTGTCAAAAATTGCAATCATTTGCGGGTTAGAATTTTTAACGCCTTCCATAACATCATAAGTTGTTACATCAGGATTATTCAGCATTTCTTCGGCATCCCATTTTAGAGCTGTACCAGAAGCATATGCTTCAAAACAATCCCAACTTCCGCAAGTACATTTTCTACGTTTGTCTGGGTACATTTTAAAGTGCATTTCGCCTGCTGCACCGGATTTTCCTTTCAAGATTTGGTTATTGATAATAATTCCACCACCAACGCCGGTTCCTAAAGTTAGCATAACTGAAACATTTGAGCCTTTTGACGCACCAATTTTATATTCAGCCCATGCTGCAGCGTTGGCATCATTTTCAAGAAACACTTTTTTGTTGCTTAGCGCTTGAAAATCTATTGTATAATATCCTTCAACCAAATTTCCGGTAGAACCTAAAACACGGTTGTTTTCATTGTTTACTGCACCCGCTGTTGCAATAGCAATAATATCAACCTCTGTTTCATGCTTTTCTATTTGTGTTTTTAAAAGTTGTTTGATTTCGTCTAAAGTTTTTGGTGTGGCAAATTTATCGATTTCTGAAATAATATTTCCTGCTTCATCAATAATTGTGCTGTAAATTTTTGTACCGCCAATATCAAATGCTAAAGCCTTTTTCATCCTATAAACCTCTTTGTAATAAGTTGTGGTCTGGTTATTGCAGAACCTATAACTACAGAATGTGCACCTAATTCAAATGCTTTCTTAACTTCTTCAGGATACCATACACGACCTTCCAGAAAAATCGGTTTTGAAGTTGATTTTACTAATTTTTCCAATAATTCAAAATCAGGTGTATCTTTGCAAGGTATTGAATCATCCGTATATCCTGCTAAAGTTGTTGAAATAATATCAGCACCAATGTCTGAACATTTAACACCTTCTTCAAAAGTAGATATATCAGCCATTGCAAGTTTTTTAGCGGTGTGTATTAATTCAACAATTTGCTCTAAATTACTACCGTCGGGTCTGGGTCTTGATGTGCCGTCAAAAGCTATAATATCAGCGCCGGCTTCAATTAAAGATTTTACTTTGTCTAGTGTTGGTGTAATATAGACAACGCTTTTCCAGTTTTGAGGAAGTATGTCAGGTTTTGTTAAGCCGATAACAGGCACATTAAACCTTTTGGCATTTTTGACATCTCTTACACCAGCTACTCTCAAACCTTCTGCACCACCATTAATAACGGATTGCATCATTGCAAGCATGCATTTTTCATCGTAAAACGGTTCATTAGGCATTGCCTGAGATGAAACAATAATTTTTCCCCTGAGTTTTTCTATGATAGTCATGTCTAAAATTTTAACATAAAAATATTAGGATTGCGCAAGCTGAAAAATAGTTTTATAATATATTAAAAGAGGTTGGAAGTATGGTTGCAAAAAAGGTTGTTATAGGTTTATCGGTTACGATATTAGCACTTTCTATAATTATTTATTGTGCTATAGAAAACTCTTTGATGACAAAAGAAACACCAAAAGCGGAAGAAACTAATACAAAAACTCAACAGATTGTTTTCCCTCAGAAACAAGAGCCAAAATATGACTTGTATTCTTCAACGCTTTATGATTTACCTTTTTATTCGATTGTAGAAATTTCAAAACTTGCTGCCAGAGAAAAAAAGGTTATTGATGAATTATTGGAAAAAGCTCAAGGTTTTTATTTTTTGAAGATAGATGATAAAAATAATAAGATTATAGCTCTTCTTCAAAATCCTGTATCCAATAATAATACTTATGCCAGACATTCGCTGGAAGTTGTAGAAATTTCTCTTGAAACATTTGAAAAACATACTTATCCGCTAGGTTATTCCGGTGAAGTTGATGAAATTATTTATGCTGTTGACGGAATTAAAGATAAATCTGATAATTGGAATTTTAATAAATCAGCAGAACCTTATTTACCTTTAAAACATAAGAAATATAACGAAAAAGGTAAGTTGTTGTTTACTGAAAAATGGGATTATTCTGCTGAGTCAGAGATTAAATATCAAATGAAGAATCACAAGGGAAAATTATTATCTCAGGTAAATGAAACCGTAAGTGGCGAATCAAATTTTCGAAAAGAACATGTTTTTTATGATGAAACAGGTAAGCTTCTAAGAAGTATTAATATAAATTATGATGGCGCAAATATTACAAGATTTACGTTTTACGATATTGATAATCCTCAAAACAATCAAACAATTATTAGTGAATATCAAGACGGGTTAAAGGTTAGAGAAGAAATTTTTAATGAAAATTATGAAAAACTTTACACTCTAAATGCGGAGTATAAAAACGGCGAACGTAAATGCATAACTTTAATTGATCGTGAGGGTGATGAAATTCTAAAAATTTGCTCTTAGTTCTTCTATATTTGATATAAAATAGAATAAGGAGCGAGGATAGCAATGAATTGTTTTTTTAGAAATCAACACGAAGCTTTATTTAAAGCTACAAAACCTTATCAATATGTAGGCGGTGAGTTTTTATCACATAATAAGAATTTTGATGAAGCAAAAGTTCGTTTTGCTTTTGTCTTTCCTGATAAATATGAAATAGGGATAAGTAATCTTGGCGTACGTATTATTTATGATCGTGTTAATTCTTATAAACGTTTGGCAAATAATTTAGAACAATCTGAACAATCGGCTCAATATATTTACCCATATTTAGCTGATAGAGCTTATGCTCCTGAACCTGATTTTAAACCGGAATTTCTTTACGGTGTTGAGTCAAAAAGAGCTCTGAAGGATTTTGACGGTGTTGGGTTTTCGCTTCAATATGAATTGTCTTATCCGACAGTTTTGAAAATGTTGGAAATGTCAGGTATCGGGGTTCGAAATTCTGATAGAAAAGAAGATGAACCGATTGTTTTTGCAGGTGGACCTTGTACCTATAATCCGCTGCCGTTATCGGATTTTATTGATGTTTTCTGTATAGGCGATGGCGAAGAAATGATGGTGGAAATTTGTGAAGTTCTTGAACAAACTAAGGGTAAATGCAGAACTGAACGAATAAAAGAATTATGTAAAATTGAAGGCTGTTGGGGTGTAAACGGTAGTTCTGAAAATTTTAATTTAACAGATGAAGAAAAAATATTTCAAGTTAGAAAACGTCTTGCACCACTAACTAATGAATATGCTTCAACATCTTATCCTATCCCGTTTTCAAGTTCTGTTCATGATAGAGCGATTGTAGAAATTCGACGAGGCTGTGGGCGTATGTGCCGTTTTTGTCAACCTGGACATGTAACTTTGCCAATAAGGGAGCGTGAAGCCGAAGATATTATTAATATTACAAAAGAATTAGTTAACAATACTGGCTATGATGAATATTCTTTGCTATCATTATCTTCCAATGACTATAAAAATATTAATGAAGTTATAAAAGAATTAGCTGTAGATTTTAATAAACGTAAAATTTCTGTATCGCTTCCAAGTCAAAGGATTGACGGTTTTAATTTGGAGTTGGCGAATTTGATGCAATCTGTTCGTAAGTCAACAATGACTCTTGCACCGGAAGCAGGTAGTCAAAGACTCAGGAATGTAATAAAGAAAAATATTTCAGAAGAACAGATTATTAATGCGGCATTGACTCTTTATGAGAATGGCTGGTCAAAACTAAAATTCTATTTTATCTGTGGACTTCCTACAGAGACTCTGGAAGATATGGATGAAATGGCTGAACTTTTGAATAAAATAAAATATAGAGCGAAGCTTATTAAACGAGAAAAAGGACTAAATCACGGTTTTGAAATTACTTGTACGCTTTCAATTTTTGTTCCGAAACCATTTACACCTTTCCAATGGTGCGGTCAAATGGACTTGGACGAAGTAACTGCTCATATTGCGTATTTGAAAGAAAAAACTAAACATATTAAAGGTTTGAAAATAAATTACCACGAAAAATTTGTTTCTCAAATCGAGGCAGTTTTAACTCGTGGTGATAAAAAATTGTCTAATTATATTTATGAACTCTATAAAAAAGGTTGTTATTTAGATGCTTGGGGTGAACATTTTGATAAAAATGTGTGGCGAGAAACAGCTGAAGAATGCGGGCTTTCTCTTGAAGAACTTGCACAACATCAATTTGATTTACATTTACCACTTCCTTGGGATTTTATAAATGTCGGTTTAGATAAATCTTGGCTTCAACAAGAATACTGTAGTGCATTTGAACAGACTAATATATTCACGCTCCAACAAACATGTGAACAAGGTTGTGTAAATTGCGGAGTTTGTAAGAATTTAAAAACTAAAAAAGTTCTGGCAAAACCGTATATTGCTTCAGATGAAGCGCAAAAAATTCTTGATGTTAAACCGATTGACCCGACAAAAGTTCATCCGGATAACGATAGAGAGCTTTTTAGATATAGGCTAAAGGTTACTAAAAAAGGTTTATTAAAATATTTTTCGCATTTGGATTGGCAAAATACTTTCCATAAGGTACTTGCGAGAACTGATTTAAAAATAGCGTACACTTTAGGGTTTAATCCTAACATGAAAGTTTCGTTAGGTGTTGCTTTGCCGTTGTTTGCAGAAAGTGAAGGCGAACTTATTGATATCGAATTATTAGAAAATACACCGTGTGAAGAAATTAAGACTTCAATAAATAAAAACCTTCCCGATGGTGCAGAAATAATAGATATTAAACAAATTGGACGTTCTGAAATTTCTATTGATAATTTAGCACAATGGGCTGAATATAAAATTATACCGTATTTGAAATCTGATGAAGATTTTGATATTGCTATTGATAATTTCAAAAAACGTGTTAAAGAAGTTTTATCATTGCCGGAAATTTTGATAACTAAAAAAACTAAGAAAAAACAGGATAAAGTTGTTGATTTTAAACGCTCAATTGGTGCTTACAGATTTGAAAACGATGTTTTGTATATTCATTTAAAAGTTGGTCAAGGCTCGGATGTTCCGGCGCTTAGAGCTGATGATTTGATGAAACTTGTGGACGAAGATAAGTTATATGAGATTACAAGAATTAAATTTTTAGATGAAAAATTACATGTCTTGTAACTATAATAGTGTCTTGAAGCCAACTCTCTTGTCATCTTCAGGGGTAAGGGGTAAATGTATGGGGTGGTTGGTGAAAACTACCAGACTAATTTCCCTCTGTCATCTTCAGCCGAAGGCTGGAGATCCAGCTTATTTTAATAATTATTAGACAAGTGCAGCAATGACAGAATTTGATTATTTGGCGATATTTTAATTAGCTGGATTCCCAAACCTAACGGTTTGAGAATGACAGTATTTTGCAGTCAAGACTACCAGACTAATTTACCTCTGTCATCTTTAGCCGAAGGCTGGAGATCCATAGTATATGTAAATAAATATTAATGATTGTTAAGCCAAAGTAAAAATCTTTACAATAGGCTAAACCCTTGTAAAATCTGTTATATGATATAATATGATGTGATATGAGGCGAAACTTACCTTAAAGTTTAGGAAAAATATGTCGTTATATAAAATGTAATTTATTTTATTGAAATGAGGGACGACGATTATGGACATTACAACAACAAGAACTCTTGCAGCAGAGCAGATTAGACTTTTAAATCAATTGAATCATCGAAAAGCCGAATCTGAAAATGAAGAAGAAACAGAGCAAACGTCAGAGGAAAATACAACAGGAAATACTGCTGTTGATCCGGAAATTATCATGAAGCATCAAGCAGCGATTGCAAATGCTTATAAAATATTTGTGAAGTAGCCTTGTTGTAGCTTTATTTTTATTAAAAAAAGTCGTATTGAATAAAATATGAACAATACGACTTTTTTATATTGTTTGCGTATAAACGCTTTTTATTTTTCTCTCAATTATTTATATAACGGAGCAAGCTTCTTTTCTTGTTGAGGAATTACACCTTCCGTAATTGATTGATAAACTCTGTAATCTATTTCAGGGAAACAGTTATCAATTGATTCAATTTCAGAAAGTTTTGCTTCATCAATAGAACCGGCTTCAATCATGTCAGCGATTAAACTAAATCTGTCAACGTGTTCGTTAAATCTATCTGTAGCGTAATCTTTTGCTTGCCATGTTGTAATCAAGAATGGCCAATCTGAAGATTGAAGTAATAAGTTTTCACGAGCTAATTGGTTTAATGCTCTAAGTAATAAGCCGTCTTCCGGTTTTTCTGCATAAGCATCAGTGATTTCGCTCATACGTTTTTCACAAGAATGAATAATTGGCCACATCC
Source organism: Cyanobacteria bacterium SIG28 (assembly GCA_015152525.1). GTDB lineage: Bacteria > Cyanobacteriota > Vampirovibrionia > Gastranaerophilales > Gastranaerophilaceae > CAG-196. The sequence continues at coordinate 111,918 of SUTU01000003.1, forward strand.
ATTCTGTTAGGTGGTTCATCCATACATAGAAATGACCGCCTTGACCCCAAGATGACTCAGGAATTTGAATAGCTTCTTTTGGTGGGTATTTTGTAACGTATTCACCAGCAGTAAGTCTTTCAACTTCCGGAAGATAATCGTGGAATTTTTTAACAACTTGTTTAATAAATTCAACACCTTCAAACCACCAGTGTCCGAATAATTCTGTATCAAATGATACCATTACTAAACCTTCTTTGTTTTTAGCCATTTTGTAATCATTTAACAGATGGTAAATCAAAGTAGTGTAGTGATCAGAGTTTTCATTGATTTTATTCATTGCTAAAACCGGATCGTAAAGCATTTTATCACCCAAATCTGTAGTAGGTGAAGTTATTCTCCAATAATGCATGCCAGATTTATCGTCTTTTTTGTGAAATTCTCTGAAACATCCGTCGCCAGGATATCCGTCAGCTGCTGACCAAACTTGATAACCGGCTCTGTCATTACGTCCCATAACTGCAACTTGTGCATCAGGTAACCAGTAAGCTGAATATGTATCGTATCCTGTTGCAGGTCTTTCCGGTAAAGGAATGTATTCGATATTACCATACATACCAATTACACGTCTGTTACCAATTGAGTTACCACCTTCTATAACATGAGATTCTGTAAAGAAATAATGGATGTCATTATTTTGAAGTGTAACTTCGATAGCAGGACGCCAATGCTTTTTGCCGTCTTTACCAATATATTCATAACCTTGACGGTAAGCACATTCAGGTAACCAAGTACCCATAGCTTTTTTACCGAACAATCTTTTTGTAGTATCTTGACCGATTTTAAACTGAGCGTTCAAGTTGCTATCAGTTGCCAACAATGGTGAAAAACCGTGAGTTGCACCTGAAGTTGTGATTTCAATACAACCAAGATCTTGATATTTTTTGAAATGTTTTATAAGGTCTTTTTCGTATTTGTTTACAAAATCATCTCTTAATCTATTCCATAAATCATAATAATATTTAGCCAAATATTTTAAGTGTTGAGAATGAGCAACTTTAGGATCCGGATATCTGTCCAAATCTTTTGAAACAGACTTAATTCTTGAATCAATATATTCAACAAATCCGTTTTGAAGATGCTCGTCGGCTAATTGTTCTGCAAGAATAGGTGTTATACCAACTGTTAATTTTGCTTTAATTCCTTCTTCGTATAATTCAGAAATTGCATTTAATAGAGGTACATAAGTTTCTGCCATACATTCGTAAAGGTTTTCTTCACCGAATGGCCACATACCTGCTTTTCTGTAATAAGGCAGGTGACTATGTAACATAAATACGAATTGTCCTACTGACATTTTGCCCTCCGTTCGTTTCGTGTGGATATATATTTTTACATTATTATTTATAACATAATCTTATCAAAAAAATAATACTTTAGTATTAGTTAATGTGAATAATGTTACAATTGTTTACTATATTTCCGCCGACAATATTTAAAAAAGTGTATATATAAAGGTTATATAAGCGCTTTAGCTGATTGTAAACATAAATCCGTTGTTTTTAGAACAGGTTGCACAGAAATCGGTTTCAGCCATAAATGATTTTGAAAAATCTTTGAATGAAGTTCCGACTCTGCCACGATATTCATTAGCCAAGAACGGGCAAGAGTAAATTCCTGTAGCTGTGAGAGTTCTACCATACATACAATCTGTTTTGACGGCTGGTTTAATATAGTTTTCGTCGTTATAATTCGGATGAGAAGTTGTTATTTGAACATCTGTATTATAAATTTCTTGCTCCTTAAAAATTTGATTAAATTTTTCTAAAATTATACCGGTATCAAGATTATAATGGTTACATATGTTTAATACAGTGTTAAAATTATATCTTGACAAAATTTTAAGACTAAAAATTGTTTGTCTAAAATTGCCACGATATTTTATAATATCATTTTCGTGCTCGTCAAAATGAACCAGAGAAAGTTTGAAGAAGATTTGTGTATTGTTTTCATCTTCTACTTTTTTTAGAAACCGAACTTTCTTTTCATTCAAGAAGCTTCCGTTTGTACAAATACAAACGTTGTTATGTTTTAAACAGTATCGTAATATTGAGTTGAAATCAGGATGAGTCATTGGTTCTGCACCGGTTAAATATATGCAGTGAATGTCCTCATTTTTTAAATCGTTAAGTGCTTCTTTAATTTTTTCAATCGGAATAAAATCTTTGACTGTTTTGTGTAGTGATTTTATTGAACTAAAATCAATGTAACAATTTTGGCATCTTTGGTTACAGTTTTTTGATGTCATTTCTATAAAAATATTATTGAGATTTTCCAGTTTATAAACCGGTGCTGTATAAATACTACTCATTTATCCTCCTTTGAAATTTAACAAAATAATTTTAATCTGTTTGTATGATAAAAAAAATTAACGAGGCAGGTGTAAAAATTTAGACATTAAGGTATATTTATTGGGGACATAATTGTCTTAATGTTGAATTAATTAGGCCGATATGTTATTCTATTTATAGATTTTAAAGTGCTAATGAGAAAGAGTTTTTTATGTTGGATAAAGATTTTAATATAAACAAAGAACCTACATGGAGCAGTGCTATAGAAGATATTGTTTCTTTGTATTTAAAAGAACGTTATGCTTTGACGCTGGCGGAGCTTGATGATTTATACGGATGTAAATTATGTGCTTGGGTAACAAAAATAAAAAATATTGATTTTAATTTTGTTGATGCGTATAATTCTCAAACCGTAAAATTTGTAGCACAAGAAATGAATGATAATTATGTATATGCTTTTGAAGGTATGGATTTTAAACCCGGTGATGTAGTGATAGATATTGGTGCAAATGTTGGAATGGTTTCTATATATTTGGCAAAAAGATACCCGTTCTTAAAAATATACTCATATGAGCCGGTTTTATTAAATTTCGAGAATTTAAAACGTAATTTAGAAAGAAATTCAATTCCTGAAGGTATAATTACTGCAGAAAGATTAGCTGTAACAGCAGATGGACGACCGGTTTCTTTAAAAACTTGTATTGGTAACACTGGTGGTTCTCAATTTGCAGACCATGCAGGTAATGGATTTGTTCAAAAAAGTGTAGATATTAATGTTCCGTCAATAACTTTAGAAGAAATCATAAAAAAACACGATATTAAAAAAATAAAACTCTTAAAGATAGATTGTGAAGGTGCAGAGCACGAGATTTTATATAATTGTCCGACCAAAATATTGAAAAAAATTGAATATTTAAGAGGTGAATTTCACGAAAACCATAATATTAAGTGGGGTGGTGGTAGTGTTGATAAACTTGTTGAGTATTGTGATAAATATATTAAAGATATGTATATTACTGAGTGCAATCCTTTTAAGATTACAATTCCGTTGTAAAATTTATAATTCTATTTCATAGACAATTGTGTATTTTTGCGATATTCTTTTCTAACAAAGGAGAAGATTATGACTGATTGTATTTTTTGTAAAATTATCAATGGCGATTTTGGTACGGAATTTGTTTATGAAAATGAATTTGCTGTAGTTTTTAAAGACATTAATCCTAAAGCGGAAACTCATTTGTTGGTTGTTCCAAGACTTCATGTTGAGTCCTTAAATGAGTTGAATGATAAAGATTTATTGGGAGAATTGATGTTGGCGGTTAAGGCTGTTACGGCAAAACTTGGAATTAAATCTTATAAAACACTTATTAATACCGGAAAAGAAGCCGGTCAAGAAGTGTTTCATTTGCATATACACATTTTAGCAGGGAGAATAAATTTATGAAAAACGGTTTAGAAAACGGATATTATCATGAAATTACACCAAGCGGTTTTGGTATAGCTATTAAAGCCGGAAAATTATTGTATTCAAAACAATCTGAGTTTCAAAAGGTTGAAGTTTTTGAAACAGAAAGTGCTTTAGGCAGAGTTTTGACTCTTGATGACTTAATGATGACTACAGAAGGTGATGAATTCCATTATCATGAAATGATTGCGCACGTTCCTATGATGCATCATCCAAATCCTAAAACAGTTTTAGTAATTGGTGGTGGTGATGGCGGTACAATCAGAGAAGTTTTAAAACACGATACTGTTGAAAAAGCTGTTTTATGCGAGATTGATGGACTTGTTATAGAAGCTTGTAAGGAATATTTACCTACTATAGCTTGTGAATTGGATAACCCAAAATGTGAAATCCTTGTTGAGGATGCTATTGAATATATTAAAGATAAAGAAAATATGTTTGATATAGTATTAATTGATTCAACTGATCCGATGGGTCCTGGTGAAGGCTTGTTTACTGAAGAATTTTATACAAATGTGAAAAAATCTCTTAAAAAAGGCGGTATTGTTGCTGCTCAATCTGAGTCGCCTTTTGTAAACAAAGAAGAAATCAAAAAAATGTATAATCTTCTTAAAAAGGTTTTCCCTATTGTAAGTACTTATACTTCTAATATTCCGACTTATCCAGGTGGTTATTGGGCTTGGGCTTTTTGCTCGGAAGAAGTTAAGCCTCTTTCTTATTGGGATGAAAGACGTGGTAATGAAATTACAAAGACTTGTAAGATTTATAATAAAGATTATCATGATGCAAGGTTTGCATTACCAAATTATTTAAAAGAATTGTTATAACAAACGGCGGGTGGATAAACAATCCACCCGTTTTTATAATGTTTGCTAACTAATTGTTTTTCCAAAAAACAATCTTATTCCGCCGAATCGTTTTTTTAGAGTGTTACCTAAGCCAATAACAATTTCATTAATATTTTTAACAACAATATTTATATTTTGCATAAAACAATTTAAAAGATTTACACTGTTATTGTTTATATTATCGCTAATTCCGCTCATATTTTGTGTAGTTATAACTAAATTTTTGGTTGTTTTTTCTAAGTTATTAAGGGATGAGTCTATATAACCTTGTTGGATTGAAGTTCTGATATTGTAACTAGACTCAGCTAAATTTTCTGAAGCCAAGTTTATATTTTCTACAGTGTCAGAAATTCTTGGACGAACATCTTCCAGAATTCCTGTTAAAACATTTATCATTTCAGTTAGGGCGTTGAATGTTTCACCTGCCGATTTAATAGTGCCGTTTATGTTGTCTTTAATTTCATCCAGCCCGCCGTTATTAGCTTGTTCTTCAATAAAGTGCTCGAAATTAGAACCTTTTGTACCTTGTATTAATGTATTGTGTTTGAGGTCAGCAATGTATGGCGCATTAGGATAAACTAATTCGATATAATCCTTTTTGTCTTTACGTCTAACTATAGCTGTGGTATTAGCAGGTAACTGCAAATCTTTCATACGAATTTTTAAATCGACTAAAGTTGTTGTATAATCTTTTCCTGGGTGAATTTTAGCGCTATGACCCAATTTAAACCCTTTATAATAAACCGGAACACTATGTCTAAAAGGTTCTAATTCTTCAAATTCTGCAACGATTTTTATCTGACCAAAAAGATAAAATAAATAATAAAGTAATCCTATTAAAATTAATGCGTAAAAAAAATACACTTTTTTCATATCTGAATTATTTTTTAAAATAATAAAATAATAATTCACCAATTGATTAATTTTAAGGAATTATTCGTATCTAAGAGCGTCTATAGGGTTTAAGAGTGAAGCTTTGTAGGCAGGATAGTATCCAAACCCAATACCTACCAAACCTGAAAAACTGAATGACAGTAAAATTGGCGGGATAGAAATTACTATAGCAGTGTTAAACAGACTGCCAATCAGTAATGCTATTAATATGCCGGTTATTACACCTATTAATCCGCCTAGCAGAGAAAGTACAAGAGCTTCAATCAAAAATTGCATTCTTATATCTATTGCTCTTGCACCGATTGCCATTCTTATACCGATTTCTTTTGTTCTCTCTGTTACGGAAACAAGCATAATATTCATAATTCCTATTCCGCCAACAATTAGTGAAACAGATGCAATTGATGCTAAAAGTATTGCAAAAGTTTGAACTGTTGATTTCATTTTCTCTTGAAATTCGGCGCTGTTTCTTATTTCAAAATCATTTTCTTGTGATTTTCCAAGATTATGTCTTTGGCGCAAAATGTCAGTTATATCTTTTTGTGCAATTTGAGAATCTTCAACCGAAGCTGCTTTTACAATAATTTGATTAACCGACCCAGGAAAATCTGTTCCAAAAACTTTTCTTTGAGCTGTGGTTAATGGAATGAAAATTAAATCGTCTTGATCCATTGGACCCATTTGCCCTTTAGATTTTAGGGTTCCGATAACTTTAAACGGAATATTGCCGATACGTATTGTTTTGTCAATAGAATTTACATCGCCAAACAATTCGGTTTCTACGGTTGAACCTATTATGGCAACTTTATTTGCGTTATTATCATCATCTTTTACAAAAGTTCTGCCTGAATTTATTTCGTAATTTTTTGCATAAAGATATGGTGTTGTAATCCCATAGACTGTTGTTGACCAGTTTTGGTTTCCGTACATAACTTGTTTTGAAGAATTCATAACAGGTGCAACAGCTTCGATACCTCGAGCCATCTTTTTAATAGCTTCAGCATCTTTAACGCTTAAAGTTGGCTTTGTACCCATTCCCATAGAAACGCCACCGGTTTTAGCTGTTGCAGAACGAATTGTTAAAAGGTTAGAACCCATTGATTCCATATTGGCTTGAACTTGTTTATTAGCGCCTGAGCCGATTGCAAGCATTATAATCACTGCAGCTACGCCGATGATTATACCTAAACTGGTTAAGGCTGAGCGCATTTTGTTTACTCTTAGAGAGTTTAAAGCTATATTTAGTGTGGATTTAAAATCAATCATATCTATTTTCTTCTAATATCTTCTATAATTTTTCCATCTTTAAATTTTAAGATGCGTTTTGTATATTCCGCAATATCAGGTTCGTGGGTTACAAGAACTATGGTTTTTCCTAGGTTTTCGTTTAGATTTACAAAAAACTCCATAACATCGATACTGGTTTTTGTATCTAAGTTTCCTGTCGGTTCATCTGCAAGAATAAGCGGTGCATCATTTACAATGGCTCTGGCTATTGCAACTCTTTGTTGTTGACCGCCTGACATCTGGGAAGGAAGGTTGTTTTCTTTTTTTTCTAAACCTACAATTTTTAAAGCTTTTCTTGCTCTTTCAATACGTTCTTCTTCCGGAATTCCTTTATATATCATTGGTAGTTGAACATTGTCAATTGCAGATGTTCTGGAGATTAAATTAAAACCTTGAAAGACAAAGCCTATTTTATTATTTCTTATATCAGAAAGTTCATCAGGCGTGAGGGAAAAAACGTCAACGCCATCTAAATGATACTCACCGCTGTTTGGTTTATCTAAAGTTCCTAGCATATTCATGCAAGTAGATTTTCCGGAACCGGAAGCGCCCATAATAGCAACAAAATCACCTTGCTCTATTTCAAAAGAAATATCATTCATTGCATAGAACAGTTCATCGCCCATTTGATAAGTTTTTATTGCATTTTTGACTTCTATAAGTGCCATTGAGTTCCCTACTTTAAATATTAAACGAATTCTTTAAATTTGTGTTCATTTTATCATAAATTTTATAATAAGTCATATAACTCAAATAAAAAATTAAACTCTAAAACCAACATTGTTTAGCTGAATTTTAGAGTTTAATCTAATTATTTTATATTATTTTTATCTGCCGAATTTGCTAAAAGCAGCGCCCATTTGAGAAAATAATTCAGCCATTGTATATCTTTTTAAATGAGCCGGAGGATTAACGTCATATTCTGTTATAGTGTTAGTATTGATAGAATTAACATTTATTACTATCTGATTACCTTCACCTTTTGATTGAGCTTTTAGTTTAGTATAAACGGCAACACCGAATTCATCATTTACACAAGATTCTGAATAAAAATCATTTTCTTCATTACCAAATGTGATTAATCTGCATTGGTAGCCGTTCATTCTTGTATTCTTTTTAAATTTAGCTTTAACTAAAGGACAATAATTATCAGTTTCTTGTGAACCGGTTGGTGAGTCCCAATTATAAAGTAAACCGCCGAATGTCATAATGTTAAATAGAAGTGTACGTTCTTTTTCAGGTATACTGTTAAGCATTTTTTCTGTAAAAATTACTAATAACATGTTTTGTCCTTGTTGGTATGCCATTATTTCTTTGCCGTCAAAATATAATGCTTGTTGATTTTGGAATTCTATTTTTGATTTTCCGTTACTTAAAGAATATTTAAAATCTTGTTCCGGTTGTTCTATACCATTTTTAGTAGCTTTTAATTTTCCTTCAAATACATAACTGATATTTGATTCTTTAACTTTTGTCATTTCATCTGCATATTCTTGTACAGTTTTGTAACTTTTTGAACAACCTGTAACCAGTATAGGCAGAGCAATTAAGACACCTAATAAAATAATTAATTTTTTCATACTTAACCCTCTTTTTTGTACATATTAATATTATCATCACAAATTACTATTTTAATCATTTGTTTATATTAAAAAGACTGGTAATCTTAGAAACTAAAATTACCAGTCTTCCAGCTATCTTTATCTGATTAGAAAATAATTGTTAATTCTTCATCAGGGTTTAAGCAAGAATCATTAGTAGTATTTGGTACGATTAAGTATTTGCATTCGTCATAGAATTCATATAAAACACCAAATGTACCGCTTACAGCTAATTTAGAAAGGTTGTAAACACCTTTACCTACTGTAATGAAACTGCTACCAACGCTCTTAAGCCCTTTTAAAGGATGAAGAGAAGCTGTATCAGCAAAAGCGTCTGACCAGTTTCCACCGTATTCTTCAACACCATTAGCTATAACTTCTGCACCTTCTGAAATTGTTCTTCCGGCAACACCTGCAACTCTGCCTGTCATTGAGAACGGTGCACCTAATAATCTTGAAATGATATTAGGATTTTTCATAACATCAACTTGAGCGCTTGATAAGTGTCTTGGGAAGTCAATACAGTTTTCACCATTAGTGATGTTTTCAAATTGAACTTCAATATAACCAGGTTTTTTAACCCCTGGTCTTGCAACAGAAGTTACTTTACCTTTAACAGTTGAGCCTGCAGGGTAAGTAGTTCCTGCTAAAGTTACATCTTGAGTTGTTTTTGCAGTGAATGTATCGCCAACGTTAGAAGTTCTTGCGCTGATTCTTTCGCTAAGTTTAATTTTAACAGCTACTGGCTCGTATTTTGAAGCGCAACCGATTGCACCTTTTGAAATATCGATTTGGAAGTTTTTCTTCATTGCTGAAATAAAGTAAGCAACTTGTTCTTTTGAAAGATACTCGTCGTTAATAACTTTATCTGTGTTAGGTAAAACTCCTAATAGTCCGGAAGCTAAAACTTCGTTAGTAGCTTTGTATGCCCATTCAGGAACATATTTTATTGTTTGACCATTTAAAGTTGGTACAGATTCATTTGAGTCAAGATTCATAAGTTTTGCAAAAGTACAGAAAACCTCAGCTTTTGTAATAGCTTTATCCGGTTGGAATGTAGAATCAGGATAACCAATCATTACATCAGCTGTTAAAGCTCTTTCAATTTCAGCTTTTGCCCAATATCCGTCAGTAATATCTGTGTATTTTGTAGAATCGCCTTTTGTTAATCCTAAACCTTCAGAAATTAAGAAAGCTAATTCAGAACGCAATACCGGCATTTTAGGGTCATATAAAGCGCCTCTTTTTGCGTCCATTTTTGATTTCATTTCGCCTAAAATTTGTTTTGCGTATCTTCCAACTACAACATTTTGTTTACCTTCGATAGTTTTAACGTGGCAAGGTTTGTAAATTCTGCCGCCAACGATAACATCGCTTTCAGTAGTAACTAAAGCATGACCTTGTGAACCAAATAGAGTTGGGTGTGCATATGCTTGAATTGAATTAGTAGCATTCGCAACACCTGTAGTTACACAAAGTACGCCAAGTGCCATTAGTAATTCTTTTGAAACTTTCATACTTCTCCTTTCATAAACCTTTATTGTAAAAAGGTTATACTACTCTCTTTTTCGTAATAAATTATACCATAATTTTTTTTAATTGTATCTATGGTGTTTTATCTTTTTCTTTTTGATAAAAGATAAGCTTGCGGATAAGAAAAATCTTCTCTAAATCCTGCTTTTCTATACATTTTTAGTGCTTTATAGTTGTTGGTTTCAGTTGTTACGTTAACTTCTGAAAAATCTCTTTTTCCTATTTTAGTCCAATCAACAAGTGTTTTAACTGTTCTGTTTAAAAGGTGTTCAGATAACCCTTTCCCTCTATGTTCTTTTTCAATTCCTACAAGTGGTATATTTGCAATTCTTCCGCCTGTAATATTTGAGAATGCAAATCCGCAAGGTTTTTCATTGAATAATAAAACTGAAGTTGCTTCCGGTAAAAATTCACCATAAATATTTTCTACGATTTTGTTAATAATATCTGTAGTTCCTTCAATTGTTTTATAACGAGTATCGTATATAGCATCTTGCGTATCTCTGAAGGCTTCATGTATAACTCTAATTGCATCATCTTTGAAGCTTTCATTGTAGCTAACAATTTTGTATTCGTCAGAACGTTCAGATAATTTCATGTTTTCAAGAACTCGCTCTGATGATGCATTACCCATAACAAATCTTAGTACCGCAAGTCCGATAAATTTAAAACCAAATTTTGAAATATCTGCTGTAAATACTGATTGATGACCGGTCATCGGGTATGAAACAACATGATTTTGACGTTCTGTTTCGGTCAATTGTAAGAATTTTTCAATTAGTAATTTGTATTTGATGTTTTCATCTTCAGTACCAATACAGTGAATCATATTTAATTCAATAGATTCGGATATGGAACTTGTATAAACTAAAAATGCGGTAGGGATTAAATTCTCTTTCAGTACAATACATTTTAAATAACCGTTTTCAACTGCTAAAATAAATTCATCGTATTCAAGCGGATCTAATTCAAATTTATATTCAGATATTGCTTTTGATTTAAAATCATTATAAAGTCCTTTAAATATTTTAAAGGTTTCACTACTCAATAATTCCACTTCATAATTCATTTCAGTCATAAAAAATCCCTTTACATTAGATGATGCATCTTTTCACGTTTTGTACTTATATATTTTTCATTATATTTGTTAACTTCTGATTTAATATTAATGTTTTCTTTTATAGTTAGTCCGTAACCCTTTAATCCAATTATTTTCTTAGGATTATTTGTTATTAAATTAAAATTATTAAACCCTAAATCTAAAATGATTTGTGCACCAACACCATAGTTTCTTAAGTCTGGTGCAAATCCTAAAGATACATTTGCTTCAACCGTGTCTTGTCCTTCTTCTTGAAGTTTGTACGCCTTTAGTTTGTTTATTAAACCGATTCCTCTGCCTTCGTGATCTCGCATATAAATCAAAGCACCTTTTCCGTATTCTTCAATCATTTTAAGAGCTTCGTGTAATTGCCAATTACAATCGCATTTTAAACTATGAAAAATATCGCCGGTTAAACATTCGCTGTGAACTCTGATTAGAGGTGTTTTATCGCTCAAATCATCTTTTACTAAAGCAACGTGCTCGCAACCTGAAATGGTATCTCTGTATCCGATTATATTAAAATCCCCAAACTTTGTAGGTAGAAAAACTTCAACTTCTCTTTGAACAAAACGCTCTTGTTTGAGTCTATATGCAATTAAATCTGAAACTGTTATGAATTTGAAACCGTGTTTTTGAGCAAATTTATGTAATTCGTCGCGTCTTGCCATACTGCCGTTTTCAGACATTATTTCGCACATAACACCTGCAGGTCTATGACCGCATAACTTAGCTAAATCAACGACAGCTTCTGTATGTCCGCAACGTTTTAAAACACCGCCTTTTCTGGCAATACAAGGGAACATGTGTCCCGGTTTAACTAAATCGGAAGGCAATGCGTCGGGTGCGATTGATACTTCTATTGTTTTTGCTCTGTCAAAAGCTGATATTCCGGTTGTAACACCAAACTTCGGATGAGCATCGATACTTAGAGAAAAAGCTGTTTGCATTGATTCAGTATTTCTTTGAACCATTTGCGGAAGTTCTAATTTGTCTGCAATTTCTTGGGACATCGCTAAACATACTAACCCTCTGCATTCCTTAGTTATAAAGTTGATTAGTTCAGGTGTTACGAATTGAGCAGAGCAGATTAAATCGCCTTCGTTTTCTCTGTCTTCGTCGTCAGCAACAATAAGAGGTTTTCCATTTCTAAAATCCTCTAATGCTTCTTCAATTGTGCTGAAAAAATTATTTGTTGTCATAGTTGTATCTAACCTAGAATCCGTTTTCTTGTAAAAATTCAAGAGTTATTCTTGACTTATTATCACTTGTTAATAAAAATTTTTCAATATATTTTGCTAAAATATCAACTTCAATGTTTACAAAATCGCCTTTTTGTAACATTTTTAGATTAGTATTTTCATATGTATGCGGAATAATTGCAATTTTAACAATGTTGTTTTTGATATCAGCAACTGTCAAACTAATTCCGTTTATTGTAATAGAACCCTTATGAACCACATATTTTGCTTGTTCATTTTTGAGTTCAAATTCTATTTCGTAAAACTCATTAAGCTTAGTTAAGTTTACGAGTTTGCCAAGACTATCAATGTGTCCTGAAACAATATGACCGCCAAATCTTCCATTTGCAGGCATTGCTCGTTCTAAGTTTACGATATCATTTTTTTGTAAATTGTTTAAGGTTGTTACGTGGAGTGTTTCTTGAGATATAGCCGCTGAAAAAGTATTTGAAGTTATATTTGTTACTGTTAGGCAAACCCCGTTAACAGCAATGCTATCGCCCATTTTTGTGTCTTTCAGCACTTTATTGCACTCAATCGTAACAGTCGACTTAGAGTCTTTATTTATGTTAATAACACGACCGATTTCTTCTATAATACCCGTAAACATAGTAGCATTTTACCATAAAAAGTTGTCTTATGAAACTTTTTGTAAAGAACTTGTTATATCTCTGTAATTGTTGAAAAAAAGTAGTGTTTAAATTAAAATAGAGTTATGTTAAAAGTTCGTTTTATAAGTTTTTTTTCAGTTGTATTTATGCTATTCGCAATGAATTTTGCATTTGCGGAAGACGAAGCTGTGCCCGTTAAAGAAACTTATAAACTTCAAGGTACGATTGAATATGATGATAATCCTGTAGAAGTGATTTATCTTGATGAAAATATAGAAAAACCACAGGTGAACATCCCAAAGCGCTCTTTGACTCTGCCGATCGGAGTCTTGAATATAACATCAAATGTAAATTCTCAGAGAAGTGCGTTAGCAAGGGCAATGGTAAACAGAAGTAATTTAAGCGATATTTTGCCATTAAGTGCAAGTGTTGCAGAACAAATCGGGGACGGATTTTCTTACGGGCAGATTTGGGAACAAGAAATGTCCAGTTTAGCCCAAATGCAAAATACAACGGCCTTTTTTATTAAGTATGATTCGCCAAAATGGTATAGCTTTACAACATCAATCAGGCAAGCAACAAACAGAGATTTAGGAACTCAATACAATATATTAAGATTAGCACCGGAATGGCATATTACGGATAAATTAACGCTGAAAGATTCTTTTTCAAACTATATGGATCAAACAAGAAATAAGAACGAGCTAACATTAATTTATACACCATCGCTAAGAAAGTATGCTGATTGTTTGAAATTTGAGTTAGGTGTTGCACAATCTTATTATAGATCCGGTCGACAAACCTCAGAAGTAAGTTTTTCAACAGGGTTTAAGTTGTAGTAAAATAAACTAATTATAGATGAATTTATGGCAGAAGTTAATAATAAAAAAATAAGACGAACTAAAAAAGTTGTTAATAAAGAAACAAAAGTTCAAGATAAAGCTTCAAAGAAAAATAAAGCAAGCAAGGGGTTTTATTATTCTTGTTTTACCGTAATTCTTTTACTCTGTTTATTGCAAATAGCTGTCAGTGCCATATTAAATATTTCAAAGGTAGTTTCTTATAAAGCTAAAATCATTCAAATAACAAAAACAAGAGATGCGGCTTTAGCATTGAATGAACAATTAAAAGACAATATTAATAATTTTTCAAGTGCTTCAGGTTTGGAAGCTATAGCCAGAAATAATTTAAAAATGTCTTCAGAAGATGAAGTTTTGGTTATAATAAGTTCACCAAAAGAAGAGCCTAATAAGGAAAAGAAAGAAAAAATAAAGTTATTGGATATATTTAACCGTGATTAAAAATATTTTACAAGAGAGTTTTATATTAAAAGAAAGAGGTTTTTATAAACATGCGATAGAGTCTTTTTATAAGGCTTTAGAGTTTGAGCCAAATTCTGTGGAACTGTTGTACGAAATTGCGGAATGTTATTTGTTAATGGGTGATGAGGAACATTCTCTTAACTATATTGAATTAGTTTTAGATAAGGAACCGGCTCACCTGCTCACTTTAAAACTATTGAGAAATATTTTTATAAATAAAAAAGCTTGGCAAGAAGCTGTAAAGACTTCATATAATATTTATTCAGTTTCTCAAGATGTAAAAGATTTGGTAGAAATTTTTTCTTTATTGAATAAATTAAAAAATTATGCAGAGGTTGCAGCTTATGAGGTTGATGAGTACTCTGAAGCTGAAATTATTTATCAAGTAGCTTATGCAAAGTTTTTTAATAATGAACTTAATGCAGCTCAAGAACTTGTTAATAAAGTGTTAAGTAAAAATCCAAATTCAAAAAAATGCAAAATATTATCAAGTAAGATTTTGTTTAAACTTGGTGATATTCAAGGCAGTGCTGATATTTTAGAAAATATTGAAGTTGATTTTACTGATGCAGACTTACTTAATTTTTATGGAATTGTAGAACAATATTTGGGAAATTATAAAAAAGCTTTAGAATATTTTAAATCAGCAATAAAATTAGAATCCAGAAATGATGAATATTATTACAATTGTGCCAGTACATATTTTAAGATGAATGAAATAGATATTGCGAAAAAGTTTTATAATCTAGCAATATCAATTTCACCAAAGAATCCTAATTACCATTTTGCGTTGGCTAATTTGTATTATTCTCAACACAATTATAAACGAGCTATGGAAGAACTTCAGTACGATTTTTTTGAAGCTAATTTACTTAAGGCAATAATACTTTTTGATACAGGTTATGTTGCTTTAGCAAAGACTGAATTTCTAAAACTGTTGGAAGAAAGTCCAAACGACGATATTGTTTTAGATTACTTACGGAAAACAGAGGATAAGCTAAAAATTTAAGCGAAAAATTCTGTAGAGTTAAAGAAGTTATAAAAATAATTTAAGCGTTCTTTATCGTGTAAATACCAATATCCTATTAAAACTTCAAAAGCTGTAGCTTGTCTGTAATCCGATTGAATACTTCTTCTTGCAACAGGAATCGGAAGGTTACGAGCTCTTCTTGAGATATCGAGTTCTTCTTCTGTCAATTCCGGCATGATAAGTTGGAGCATATCTTTTTGAAAAACAGCATTAACGCGTTCCGTTGTTATTTTATGAAGAAGTTTCATATTACTTGTCTTTGTAACAGTATATGTTCTAACAAAAACTTCCCAAACGGAATCACCGATATGTGCATAGTTTCGTAATGGCATAGTTTCTTTAGTCATAAAACTATTATAAAAGAGCGGTTTCGTGAAATCAAGATTTCACGAAACCGCCTCCTTAAAAAACAACTTTATAAAATTAGCCAAAATATCTTGCTAATAAACCGTCAAAACCACGACCATGACGAGCTTCGTCTTTAGCCATTTCATGAACTGTATCATGAATTGCATCAAGTCCTAATTCTTTAGCTTTTTTAGCAATCATCATTTTGCCGTCGCAAGCCCCAAACTCAGCTTCTGCTCTTAATTCTAAATTTCTTTTTGTTGAATTAGTAACAACTTCACCAAGAAGTTCTGCAAATCTTGAAGCGTGATCAGCTTCTTCAAGTGCATATCTTTTGAAAGCTTCTGCTACTTCCGGATAGCCTTCTCTGTCAGCTTGTCTGGACATAGCTAAGTACATACCAACTTCTGTGCATTCGCCCATGAAATTAGCTCTTAAACCTTCTAAAATTTCACTATCAACATCTTTTGCAACACCAATTCTGTGTTCATCTGCATAATTTTTATTTTGTGTATCTAATTCGTTAAAAGCTTCTTTTTTTGCTTTACATACAGGACAAAATTCAGGTGCTTCATTTTCTGCTGTATAGCCACAAACAGTACATACAAATTTTTTCATAATTTCAAATCCTTTCCTTTTAATAAAAACTTTCGTTTCTATGAGTGTATTATAACAAAGATTGTAAGTTAAATATGTTGTAATTCCAACATTTTTTTTATTTTATTTATAAACTTAAATAATAATCTTTTAGAAGTTTTGCATCGTCTTCTATATTAGGACTTTCGCAAACAATTGCGCCTTTTATGTTAAATGCTTTGAAAGCTTTTAACAAGTCTTTATAATTAAAATCTGAGTCCTCAAGATTTAAGTGCTTTTTCTCACCTTTAGCAGAATATTCAATGCCTGCAATATGTGCGTGGAAATTATCTAATGCGACTTGCCCTAGTTCATTGCCAACTTTTTCAAAAATTGAGGCAAACTCATCATACGTATTCCAAAAACCGTTGTATCTGGCATGTATATGAGAAAAATCAATGCAAGGTAGAACAGTTTCAAACTCTTTAGAAAGTCGGATAATTTCATCTAAATCACCCCATTGGGTAGATTTACCTGTTGTTTCCGGTCTAATCCAAATTTTGTTTCCGGCACTTTTTAAAGTGTCAGTAATAATTTGAGTTTGGGTTTTAATTTTTTCATAAACAGTTTCTGCATCTTGGTTTAAATAGAAACCGGCATGGTAAGTAATGCTATAACCGCCAAGCTCGTTTGCGACTTCTGCTGTTTCAATAATTCTTTGAACACTGGCTTCAACTTTATCAGCCTCTCTTGCGTTTAAGTTTACATAAAAAGGTGCATGAGCTGTTATAATTTTTCCGGATTCTTTAACAGCTTCTCGACTTTTGTCGGAAATTCTTACGCCATGAACAAATTCAAGTTCTAATCCGTCTAATCCCATTTCGTCGTGGATTTCAAACCCTCTTTTATATCCTTTTGTTCCTGCTTTTAGCGGAACACCGGCTGTTAAAAAATATAATTTATCCATGCTACTCCTTTTTAAATCCGTAAATCCCAGTTTCTAAACTAATACTAGTCTAAAATATGTTTACCCCTATTTACTTTGTTCTTGTAGACTATACTTTAGTCCGAAATACATTTACCCCTATTTACTTTGTTCTTGTAGACTATACTTTAGTCTAAAATACATTTACCCCTATTTACTTTGTTCTTGTAGGCTGTACTTTAGTCTAAAATACATTTACCCCCCTCCTATTTGAATTCTTCGCCAATTTTTGGATTAACAATTCTTAAAAAGTCTTTGCTATCACCGATAAAGAAGCTTCCAAACTGCATAACTGTCGGTGCAATAAGTCCTTTAGCAGTTGCAATAAAGAATTTGTCATCTTCTATTTTAGCGACCGTACCGGCAGGATGAGGAATACAAAAAGCATCAGAGGCAACTTCTGCTTTAACAATTTTCATCAAATTGCCACGAAAAGTTGTGTTAGCTATGATAAATGGATTTAGCGCTCTTATAAATCTCTCAATCTCTTCTGCTGTGTTGTTATAATTTATGTAAGTATCTCTTTCGTATAATCCTTTTCCGGAAACAAAATCACCTTTTGGTTGAGGAATTCTGGGTAATTCTTGAACTTCGTATGCTTGTAAAACTTGTAAAAGAAGTTCAATTCCAATTACGTTAAGTTCGTTAAACAATGTTCCCATAGTAGCTTTTGAATGAATATGATAAGCTTTTTGAGCAATAATATCACCCGTATCGAAGCTTTCATCCATAAAATGAATAGTAACACCGGTTTCTGTTTCACCGTTCATAATAACTCTTGAGTAAGGGTTACCGCCACGATATTTCGGTAACATTGATGGGTGAACATTTATAAATCCGTCTTTTGTTGAGTTTAGTAAAGCTTTTGGTATTTTGTAGTTAAAAGAACATACAACTGCTGCATCAACTTGTAGTTCGTGTATTTTTTCAATGAGTTGCGGTTCATCCAGCTCGTCGTATTCAATATAGTTAAGTCGTCTGGAAAGAACAAAATTTTTGAAATCATAATACATGTTATGATCTTTTTTAGGACCGAGTACGCCAACTATATTAACACCGGCCATAAGCAAACCATCAAGCCCGATATATGCCATATCAGGAATTCCAACAAATAATATTCTTTTTTGAAACGAATTTTTATTAAACATGATTTATTCTAAGTATACCCGAATTTATTATTTTTAACAAATTTTAGCTAAACTTTAACATTAGTAAGTTCTATAACTAATTTTTCACATTCGTCAACCATATTAACACAATGAGCTTTTCTTTCAGGGCTGGACATTTCCATTCCTCTGGTCAAGACTCTGCAACATGTGGCATTGTATTTAGCCGTAAACTTTTGGATAAATTCTTTAGCTTTTGCTCTTGCAAGTTGTTCATTACCGTATTTGTTATTTTTTCCGTAAAGATATCCGATAACCATTTGAGAACCTGCAATCGCACCACAAAGACAACCGGAACCCATACCGCCTGAAAAAGGTGTTGCGGCCGGTAAAAGATCTTCTGAAACTAATCCTTCATCAATTGCCCATTTTATAATGCTTTCGGAACAAGAATATCCGTTTTTAAAATAATCTGCAGCTTTCATAATTCCTCTCTTTTAAATATATTTTAGCATAAAAAGTTTAGATGTTATAAGCAATAATCTTGCATATTTCTATCAATTTTTCAGGGAAAACACCAATAAAAATTGTAACAGCTATTGTGATGAAAAGTACAAAATCTTGAGAAAAAGTTGTTTTTAATAGTGTAGATTTTTCGACATTTTCAAATAAAGGTTTAATAAGTTTTAGGTAATAAAAAAGAGCAATTACTGTAAATATAAGTATTGCGATTAAAAATGGTATAAAAATTAAACCTGAATGAGCAATTGCAGAGAATAAGTAAATTTTTGCAACAAATCCTGATGTTATCGGAAATCCTGCTAATGCTAAAATTGCTATTGTATAAGCAATTGAAATTGAAAAATTTTTCTTTGCTATACCTTTAAAATCTTCTGTAATTACAAAATTATTATTTGATTCCGCAATATTTAGGAATGCAAAAGTAGCTATATTAATTAATACATAACATATTAGATAAAAAATAACTGTTGATAAATTGTAGACCGAAACTAAGCAAGATGCCAGTAATATATAAGAGGCATTTGCAGAGGATGAGCAAGCCAAAATTACTTTAACATTTTTTTCTCTTATTGCGTATGTATTAGCCCAAAGAGCTGTTATAACAGAAACTATTGCAATTATAAATGTTAATTCAAAACTGTTGCCTAATGCAAAAACCAGTAGTCTGCATAAAATACCAAAAACAGCAATTTTAGGTACGGTTGATAAAAATGCTAAAACAGAAGTTTCTGAACCTTTATAAACATCAATAATCCAATTGGCAAAAGGGAATATTGCCAGCTTAGCTAATATTCCAAATATAATCATCAATCCTGCAAAAACATATATTAAAGATTGAGAACCTTCACTTATTATTTCGTATATTTCAGAAAGATTTAAACTTCCGGTCAATCCATATAAATACGATGCTCCAAATAAAAATACACCGGTAGAAACTGCATTAGTTATTAAGTATTTAAAAGAAGCTTCTTTAGACAAATAACCTTTAGAAGATGCTATTAAAAAATATGTCGGAAAACTTAGTAATTCTAAGGATATAAACAATGTTATAAAATCATTAGCCGAAATAACACTCATTGCGCCTAAGGTTGCTGTTAGTATCATTGCCTGAAAAACATTCGAATGTTGTTTTATTTTGGTACAAATGTTTTTTGATAAGATTACGACAAAAAAACTGCAAAGAAGAATTATAAAGTGGAATAGAAGCGTATAACTATCTGACATAATAGAATTGTTGAATGCAAAATATTGTGGTTCTGTTTGAACTGTTGTTAAAAGTATTATTGATAGAACTATTCCAATTAGTGATATAATTCTGGCAGAATTAAAAAAACGTGGTGAAATTATCATCGCAAGAATTAATTGCAATGAAATAAATACGCCTAAACATGTTTGAGGAAGTAATATATTAAAAAGATCGTTAATCATATTTAATTCACCTTATCCTATTATGTTTAATAATGTTTGTGGCATTATTCCAAAAAGTAGTAATCCGAATACAACGGAAGCCAGTATTACAAATTCGTGAACAGTTATGTCATTAATTTTTTCGAAGGCTTCCAATTGTTCCCCAAAGAAACTCTTATGCAAGAATTTAAGCATATAACAAGAGCTTATTATTAGTAAAGGTAATGATAATATAGCTACAATTTTGATTATATTGCTTAAATCTGACATTAAAGCGCTGATTATAGTTAAAATTTCACTTATAAAAGGTGCAAAGGCGGGAATTCCTATAGAGGCTAATACTATTAAAGTTGCAAATCCAAATAATCTTGGCATGTTGTTAGCAAGTCCGCTTAGAATTTCAATATTTCTTGTTTTGCATCTTAAATAAACAATTCCGCATATCATAAATAATCCTGCTGTAATAAGTGCGTGTGCAACCATATGAAAAACTGAAGCACTTAAACCTGTGTGATTGCACGCTGTAAGACCAAGCAAGATTAATCCCATATTTGAAATACTGGAATAAGCAACTATTCTTTTAATATCAGTTTGTGCATAAGCAACAAAAGCCGTATATATAATATTTACTAATGCTAAAATTGCCAGAATTGGTGTAATTGTTTTGAAACATTCTTCAAGTATTTGGTAATTAAATCTATATATTCCGTAAGCACCTGTTTTTAATAAAATTCCTGCAAGAACTATGCTGACAGGTGTTGATGCTTTAGTGTGTGCATCAGGCAACCAAGTATGTAAAGGTATTATCGGTAATTTAACACCGAAACCTATTAGTAAGCAAATTGATATAAAATATTGTATACCGTCAGGAATTTGTGTTATAAAAATGTTTTCGAAATTCGCAGTTAGTGTTCCTGTCGTTATATAGTTATAGTAATGTAATAATAATATTCCTAAAAGCATTATCATACTTCCAAAGAAAGTGAATAATACAAATTTTATTGCGGATTTTTGTGCGTCGTTCTCACGACTTCCCCAATCACCACCAATTAGAAAATAAGCAGGGATGAGTTCTAATTCCCAGAACAAAAAGAACACAAACATGTCATTTGTTGTGAATATTCCTAATATTGCTGACATTAACAAAAGTAGCATTGAATAATAAAATTTATGGTTTTTTCGAATATTCATTTTGCTTGCAAGTGAAGCTATTAAGAAAATAAATGAAGTTAAGGTCGTTAAAATAATTCCAATGTTATCTATCTTGAAAGAAAAATTTATACCCATTGATTGAATCCAATTTAATCCAAAAAAATGAATATTGGTTTCATAAGGGTTAGATGAATTATAAAAAACGAGCATTAAAACTGAGTATATAAAATGGAGTGATAAAACTGTTTTAGTAAACCGTCTTACAGAAATTTCATTATTCGTAAAAAGTGGTGAAATTATAAAAAACGATATTAGCATCGGAAAAAATACAAGTACCGGTATTGATAAAATTTTATCCATTTATATTACCTCATTAAGTTCGTTATTATTGCTGAATAGCCATATATTAAACCTATTAATATAGCTGTTATTATAATAAATGCGTAAGCATTGTATGTCTGAATATTACCAGATTGAGCTTTTATGTCAAATTCAGAAATCTTTTTAGTCAGATTTGTTATTAATTTTACAGAGCCGTTCATTATATTATTTTCAATGAAATTTGAAGTTTTAACGCCACAATTTGATATAAAAATTAAAGGTTTATAATTTGCAAAAATTCTTTCTTCAATTAATGTGAAAAATTTTGCAGTAAGTTCATAAATTTTAACGCAAAAAGTAGTATAAAATTTATCCAGATAAAAGCCTTCAAAAGTTAATTGATAAATGAGCGGTATTTTTCGAAAAGCATTTTTTAAATACAAAATACAAACACAAATCCATGCAGAAAGAGCAACCCAGAACGGTGCGGATATTTGGTACGGAATATTATTATATAAATAAATATAGAATAGAATATTTAAACCTAATAAGATAAATATTGCTAATATTTCTTTTAAATCAGGGTATTTTTTATCAATTCCATGGCTCTTTTGTATGTAAAGAGCTATTCTAAATATGTAAAAAGCAGTTAAGAATGATGATATAGCAAAAATTCCAAGATAGAAATCTGATATTTCAGCAGTTATCATTTCTTTAGCAATCATGCCGGAAAATATTAGTCCGGATAATGATAAGCCGTTTATTAAAAATAAAATAGATTTTGTATAATTCCATTTCTCATTCTCGCTCGGTAATGTCATAAACAGCGATGATTTAATCAATGCATGAGTAACAAAAAATGCAATAACAGCTTTTATATTCAAATTCCCCAGTGCAAAAAACATTAATCCTAATTGTGCAGAGGTTGAATATGCTAAAGTTTTTTTAGGATTTGTTTGAGAGCAGGCTGATAATGAACAAATTAATGTTGTTAAAATACCGATTATTGAAATAATTTTAAGAAAATAAGTATCAAGTGTCAAAAACGGTAAAATCCTTAATCCTAAAAATAAACCGGATGCAACTAATGTGGCAGAGTGTAAAAGTGCGCTAACCGGTAATTTAGCTTGCATAGCATCTTGTAACCAAGTGTAAAATGGAAATTGTGCTGATTTTACAAAAATACTAATTAAGAATAATGAACAAATAATTTCATAAATAGGGCTTGTTGCATAAGCATATACTAATGTAGATACTGTGTTTAAATCCGTAAAGGAAAGTGAAGTTAAAGCTTTGTTTGGCGCATAAGTATAGATAAAATATGATGATAAAATGATTGCACCTATTAAAGCTGTATCACCGAATCTATTGATTATAAAAACTTTTTTTGAAGCAACAGAAATTTTATCTTTTGAATATTCAAAGCCTATTAACAAATAAGAACATATTCCCACCAATTCCCAGAAGAAATATGTCTGGTATAAATTTGGGCTAAATAAAAGTGCACTCATTGAAAAATTAAAGAAATTTAGCAAGGCAAAAAATCTATAAAATTTCTTTTCATCTTTTAAGTAAGATACAGAAAAAAGTTGTACACAAAAACTGATAGCATATAAAACCAATGCAAAAATTAAAGCGGTTCTGTCAACGTGTAATCCTGCATTTATTATAAAATCATTGATTTTAATTATCGGAATTTGAGTTTCCAAAATTTTATCATACGGCAATTTTATTAAAGCACCGGTTGATAAAATAAATCCAAAAGCGGAGGAAAGCAAAGTTAGTAAACATATGATCTTATTGTTTACATAAACAGAGAAAAATCTACCTAACATAATTATTAGGAATATCCATAAAGGAAGTAACAGAACTAAATATATATTATCTAAAAAGATTTCGCTCAAAATTATAATTCTCCGTATTTATCGATATTAGAAGTTTGCTTTTTGCTATACATTAAATAAAATATGTATAATGCTAATGCTAATTCAATTGCACCTATTGAAACATAAAATAATGCTGCAACATATCCATCAAACTCAATGCCGTCGCAGTATGTTGCAAAACTGATGAAATTAATATTAACACCGGTTAAAATCAATTCTATTGAAATTAGAACTTTAATTACATTTTTGCATAAAATTGAACCTAAAAATCCAATAACAAAAAGAATTAATCCTAAAAATAAATAATGATAGAGAGTTATTTCAATCATTTTTGTAACCCTCCTTTGTGTTTAAAAATTGTCAATCCGATTATTGTAATTGTTAGAATTACAGATAATATTTCAAAAGCCCAAACGTATTTTACAAATACGCAATTACTTATTGCAGCCAGTGTTTGAAATGAATTTGTTGAAATATGTTCTAATATTATGAAGTTATCCGGCATGGTAACTAATGACATCATAACCAAATAAACTAATGCCATTGCAAATATTCCGCCGATTAATAAAGTTGTATAATCAAAATTACTGATTTCTTTTTTTTCTTTTTGGGTTGAGTTTTTCGGGTTGGTAAACATGATTGCAAGTCCCAATATTACAGGAACCGCTAAACCGTATATGGCAATTTGTATTATAGCGTTGTATTCAGAACCTAAAACATAAAACAGAACACCGGTTAAAAAGAATACTAAAATAGCACAAAGCAATGAATGAAAAATGTTTTTACAGCAAACTGTCAATATTGCAAAAATTATCAACAAAATAGAAAGCGGATAAAATACTAAAGAATTATCGATTTCGTTCATTAATTTTCCTCCTCTCTTTCTTCGTTTTTGTCAATATCATAAACCAATTTTAAATCATCAATAGAGTTTGTTGCAAGCTCATAATTGCTACTCATTATAATTGCATTTTGCGAACAATAATAAGAACAGTTTCCGCAAAAAATACATTTTTTTAAATCAATTATAAATTTGTTTTCGTGAATTTTAATCGCACCGGTAGGGCAGACACGAATACAGGTTCCGCATTTTAAACAGTTTTTTACTATAGGTTTTCCTCTAAAATTTTCACCGGAAAACTTTTTCTTTTCCGGATACTCTAATGTTACCGGTTTTTTGAATAAATGTTTAAATACGGTTAACAAACCTATAAGGGTGTATTTTATGTTTTTAAACATATAAACCTCCCCAGATGTATTTTAGAACTACCATTAATAAAAAATTTATAATTGATAATGGCAAAAGTTTAGTCCAAGATAATTTCAATAAATCAAAAGATGCCATTCTTGGCAAAGTTGCTCGTATCCAAATCATTACAAAAATTATTAAAAATGATTTCAAAAGGAGCCAAAAAGCTTGTTCAAAATATATTAAAAAGCTGCTAATATTTTGGTTAAAAAACATTGGGCTTAAATATTTTCCAAATGGAGACAGGTATCCGCCTAAAAATAATACGGACAATAATAAAGAATTTGAAAACAACATTGCGTATTCACCCAAATAGAATAATGCAAACCTCATTCCTGAATATTCCGTATTATACCCGCATATCAATTCACTTTCCGCTTCCGGTAAATCGAAAGGACAGCGATTTAGTTCTGCCAATGTGCATATAAACATTATTCCAAAACCAATAAAACAAGGAATGATAAACCAACCTAAAAATCCGTATTGATTGCTTTGAGCCAATGTAATTTGTGTCAAGTTCATTGATGAAGCTAAAACTATGATTGACAATACGGTAAAAACAATAGGTAATTCATACGCTAAAACTTGTGCGACGTTTCTCATGGCACCAAATAAAGAATATTTGTTATTGCTTGCCCAACCTGCTAATAGAATGCTTAAAATCGGAAGTGTTGCCAGCACAATATAGATTAATAAATTGGTTTGAAAATTCATAAACGTAAATTCCGAACTATATGGAATTATACCAAGCAATATAAGAGTTGGAACAAACATCAAAATTGGTGCTAAATTGAATAAAAACCTGTCGGCATTTTTAGGTGTTATATTTTCCTTACAAAGTAATTTTAAAGCATCAGCAAGAGTTTGTAAAACACCCCAAAGCCCTACTCTGTTTGGACCTTTTCTCTGTGTAAACCAGCCTAATAGTTTTCGCTCAAATAGTACCAGAGCTAATATAATTAACAGAAGTGCTATAAAAATTACACCTGCAGGAATAATATAAAAAGTTATATCCCCGAATAATTGAGGAATATTATGTTTCGCTAAAAATTCTATGTAGAGGAAGTATAAATGATTCATTACTTATCCACCTCCGGTAATACTATATCAAGTGAGCCGGCAATTGCTATTGCATCGTTTAGATATTCACCGACTAAAAGTCTTCTAAGTAAATTAACTGAATAATAAGAACCGGTTCGCCATTTTAATCTGTAAGGGTTTTTTCCGCCTTCTGATTTTATATAACAACTTGCTAACCCTCTTGGTGCTTCTATTTCTGAGTAATATTCCCCCTCTGGTAATATTAAATTAATAGGGTTAATTAAATCCTGTTCAAATTTTGGGTTTTGGTTTATTTTTTCGATAGCTTGCGCAATCAGTTTTGCACTTTCTTTTATTTCTAAAATTCTGGCTTTGTATCTCGTCCAAGCATCTTTACCGTCTAACACTACCGGTGTAAATTCGTAATCTTTATATAAATAATCAGAAGTTCTTAAATCATATTTAACACCGCAGGCACGTAAATTTACGCCGGTTATTGACCCATTAAGAGCGGTTTCTTTATCCAAAATTCCTTTACCTTTTGTTCTTTGAAGAAAAATTGGGTTTTGGGTAATAATGTTTTCATAATCATTTAGTTTATCCGGTAAAATTTTCAAAAATCTTTCGACGTCGGCTAACGCAAAAATATCTCTTCTTACGCCGCCGAAAATGAAGTAATTATTCATCATTCTTTGACCTGTAACTTTTTCAAAATATTCAAGAATGATTTCTCGTTCTCTGAAGGCATAGAAAAATGGTGAAACAGCACCTAAATCCATTAGGAAAGATCCAATCCACAATAAATGAGAAGCTATCCTGTTTAATTCCAGCATTAAGACTCTGATAGCTTTGACTCTAGGGAATAATTCAGTATTCAAAGCTTTTTCAATATTTCTGCATAGTAATTCTGAGTAAGAAAACGCACCAAGATAATCGATTCTGTCTACAAGTGGTAAATACTGAATATAGCTCAATTTTTCAGCCATCTTTTCCATACCGCGATGAAGATAGCCCACATCCGGTTCGCAAGAGGTAATCTTTTCACCCTCTACTTCTAATATTAATCTCAAAACCCCATGTGTTGAAGGGTGTTGAGGTCCAAGGTTTAGTTTGAGTTTATTACTCATTCCATTTTAGCCTCTCATCTTGTTCGTTATAATCTTTTTTTAAAGGATGACCTTCCCAAGCTTCCGGCATGTATAAACGTTTCAATTCATCATTACCGATGAATTGAACGCCAAACAAGTCGTAAATTTCTTTTTCATCTGCATATGCAGAATCAAATATTTTTGAAACGCTTTCTGCTTCATTTTTGACAGAAATTGAAATCAATGCTTCTTCTTCATTTTCAACGGAATAAAGTCGATAAATAAGTTCGATACCTTTATCTTTGTTGTCAATTGCAACAATTTCTTTTAAAATGTTAAACTCGTAATTCTCTTTTATGAATTTAAGAGTTTCGGTTAACTTATCTTTGATTATGATTTTGTCTTCAGTGATATCACAGTTGTCGAAGACTTTTTTTAGTTCTGTTATATTCATAAATTTTTCCTTTATATTGTTCCAAGTTTTATTATGTTAAAATCTTCTTCAACTAACAAACCTTTGTATTCTTTTAATTTAGGACAGTGTTTGTTTACAAAGTCTTTTCTGTTAATTATTGATTCTTTTTTTATATCAGTTTGTAATTTTCTGATTGCATCAATTAGGGCTTCCGGTTTTGGCGGACACATCGGTAAATAAATATCAACCGGTATAATTTTGTCTATACCTTTAACAACAGAATAAGAAGTGTTTGCAAACATTCCGCCTCCACAGGTACAAGCTCCCATTGCTATTACATATTTAGGTTCCGGCATTTGTTCGTATAATCTCAAAAGAGCAGGAGCCATTTTGTGAGTAATAGTTCCGGCACATATAAGTAAATCTGCTTGTCGTGGTGAGCCTCTAAAAACTTCAGAACCGAATCTTGCAATATCGTTATTGGAAGCAACAGTCTGCATCATTTCTATTCCGCAACAAGAAGTTGCAAATGTTAAAGGCCATAAAGAGTTTGCTCTGCCCCAGTTCAATATATAGTCAATCGAGGTTAGTATTACATTCATTACATCCACCTCAATATTTTTTTATTTATTATAAAGAACAAACCAAATAATAGAATTATAACAAATACAAAAGCTTCAATTATTGCGAATAATCCTAAAGAATTCATTGAAACGGCAAACGGGTATAGAAAAATTGTTTCTATATCAAATATCAAGAATGCTATTGCATAATTAAAATATTTAATATCAAATTTTATTTTTGCATCACCAAACGGTATAATCCCACATTCATAGGTTGTATTTTTTATTTCGGAATGTTTTTTGTATTGGCAAATAAAACCTGCTACAATCATTAAAATTGCAAGTATCGTTGATATTAAGAAAAATATTGCTAAACAGGTTAATTCTTTCAATTGATTTGCTCCTCTAAATTTTCACCTTTGGTTTCCCCTTTGGTAACTCTTTTGGGCGTCCTTTATTTCTTCACCTTCTTTATTTACACTCCCTTGGTTTACCCCCTTGGTTTACCCCTTGATTTACCCCCTTGGTTTACTCCCCCCCTTGATATTATTTTCTCTTAAAAGTTTTTTTGTTACAATAGATTATTATAGAATATTAAGAAGAATTTATGCGACAACTTTCTATAACATTATTATTAATTTTCCTATCATTGATTGGTTTTGGGACTCCGAGTTATTCAGCTATAAAAGGCGGAGTTAATTATTCTATTCCAATTGATTATTCAAAACTGTCAGAAACAGAATTAACTTTAAAAGCTGAAAAATATTTTCAAGAGGCTAAAAAGCTTCCGGACGAAGAAATCGATGAAAATATGACTAATGCATTGATGCTTTATACAATATTACAGAAAATGGATAACGATAATATCGAATACTGTGTAAGACTTGGAATTCTTTACGATAAACTAGATAAAGACAGATATGCAAAAGGCAATTTTTCAAGAGCAATAAGTATTAATCACGCTCGTCCCGAACCGTATTTTTATTTTGGTGAGTTCTACTATAGACGAGAATCTTATGGAAAAGCGTTAAAATATTACAAAAAAGCATACGCAAGAGGTTATGAAAATGATTATACTCTCCTTTGCAAATTAGGTGATATTTACGAAAAATTTGGTGATTCTCGTGTAGCACTTAATTACTTAACCCTTGCTTATGAACAAAATCCTACAGAAGAACTTGCAACACAAATCCAACGCCTAAAGAATTTTGACGCAACAAATAAAGAATTTTATTCAGATTCAAGAATTCAGTCTAAAGAGTTATATGATTGATTTATACAATTCTAAGTATTTTTTAGCACTCTTATTCCAACTGAAATCAGAACTCATTGCACTTTGGCGCATAGCGTTTAGGGTGTATTTATCCTTGTAGACTCCTAAAGCACATTCAATTGCACTTTTCATAGCCCAACCATTATAACCCCAGAATTTAAAACCGGTTGAGTCATTTAGCGGATATCCGACAACAGTATTATCTAATCCGCCGGTTACTCTTACAATCGGTAAAGTTCCGTATCTCATTGCAATTAATTGTGAAAGTCCGCAAGGCTCAAATTTGGACGGCATTAAGAAGAAGTCAGCACCTGCATATATAAGATTTGCTAAATCACCTCTGTAGCCGACATATGTTCTTATATTTGGTGTGTTGTTGGATAACCAGATGAACAAATTCTCATACTCTTTATCGCCTGAACCCAAGAAAATAAAATCAGCATCCATATTTGCCAGATCGTTTTCAACCTGACGAATTAAATCCAAACCTTTTTGTTCAACAAGCCTTGATATAAGCGCTATTAAAGGTCTGTCTTTTTTGTATTCTAATCCAAATTCTTTAAGAATAGCTTTCTTATTTTCTTCCTTATTTTTTATAGATTTTATATCGTAATTTTTCTTTAATGTTTTATCGGTTTTAGGGTTGTAAACATCATAGTCGATACCGTTTAGAATACCTTCAATTTTGTGGGTATGCCCTCTTAGAGTGTAATCCATACCTTCGCCAAATTCGTTGCCTAAAATTTCTTCTGCATATTTAGGTGAAACAACCAAAACTTTATCAGCATAGTTAATAGCACCTTTCATCCAGTTAACTCGCCCGTAATGTTCGCATCCCCATTCATTATATACGATATCTTTACGCATATTGGCAAAATCTAAAATGTCTTCAAACCAAACACCTTGGTATGCAAGGTTGTGGATTTCAAACACATTCTTAGTGTTTTTCCAAAATTCGTCAAATTTATAATTCGCTTTGATGTAGAGAGGAATCATTGCTGTATGCCAATCATTTGAATGGATTACATCCGCTCTAAAGTTTAGCTGTTTTGCATATTCTAATGTTGCTAAAGAAAATGCAATATATCTTTCGTGCTCGTAGCGAGGATCTAGCCATCTTGGATAAACTTCATTAAAGCAAGAGAAATACCAGTCGTTCTGTACAAAAAATACGTTAATATTTGTGCTTGGTAACTTTGTCATGAAAAGTTTGAATTTATGTGGTGAAGAACCGAATGTTATCCACATTTCAGAGTTTTCCAGCTCTTTTATTCCCCATTTGTTTAAATCTATACAGCCGTGAAGCGGTGTAAAAATAGCTATTTCTGCATCTTTTTCCAAAATCTTAGGTAAACTTCCTACAACATCTGATAAACCACCGGCTTTGGAAAATGGTGCAACTTCTGATGCAGCAAATAAAATCTTCATGCCACTTACTCCTTATTTATAAAAACTCTCTTTATCTTATTAATTTGTGATGATTTTATTATAAAACTACAAATATTAAATGTAAATAGTGATGTAAAGATTATGTCTTGATATTTTTACAGATGTAAATTTCTAACAAAAAAAAGCCCTTTTTAAGGGCAGTTGGAATTAAGAATAGCTGGAAGTATGAAAAAGATTTAATAATTATATTTAACTTTAATAAAAAATATTTCGCTATCGCATAAGTGGCTAGTTTTAAATGATAGGTCGGTAGTATTTTTGCCTTATTGAATTGGTTTTGTAAACAATTGTAAAATTTAAAATAAACTCTAAATAGCTTGTTGACTCTAAATTATGTTTGTTTTACGATTTATGTGTTGTAGTGTAGACTGCAACATGGCCGGAATTTAATATTAGCCTTAAGGCATTATTTTTGAATGGCAAATGGTAGATACAAATATAAAGGAATTTAAAATGACAACAACTAAAAGACAAAGAATTAGAGTTTGTTTAAGATCTTACGAACACAAATTAGTTGATGTATCAGCAGACAAAATTGTAGAAGTAGCAAAAAGAACAGACGCTAAAGTTGCAGGTCCTATTCCTTTACCTACAAAAAGACGTATTTATTGTGTATTACGTTCACCTCACGTTGATAAAAAATCTCGTGAACATTTTGAGATCAGAACTCACAAACGTATTATCGATATTTACGAACCTACTCAACAAACAACTGAAGAATTGAGTAGATTAGACTTACCTGCTGGTGTTGATATCGAAGTTAAACTATAATAGTTATTATTTTTTAGCCGAAATTATCATAGTAAATTTGAAAACTTAATAAGCATTATGCATATAATGTGAACTACGACGTCAGGTAAGACGGAGGATGAGGGTAAATTTATTTACCACTTATCCAAAAAGGTAAAGAAATTAGGTAGCGCTCGCAAGATGTAAGGCATAGTTTTATAGGTCGCAAGAAAGTTGTGTCCTGCAAGATTAATGTCGGAAAGGAAAAATTATGACACTAGGTGTAATAGGAAAGAAATTAGGAATGACTCAAATTTTCGATTCAGAAGGTTTGGCAGTTCCTGTAACCGTTATTAAAATTGATTCAACTGTTGTTACACAAGTTAAAACTGTTGAAACAGACGGTTATAATGCTATACAAGTTGGTACAATTGCAGCTAAAGAAAAACACTTAACAAAGGCTGAAATTGGACACTTCAAGAAAAACGGTTTAAGCAACTACAGACATCTACAAGAATTCAGAGTTGACAATCCTTCTGATTACAAAGTTGGTCAAGAAATCGATTTGTCAGTTCTAGCTGATGTTCAAAAAGTTGATGTAACAGGTACTTCAATTGGTAAAGGTTTCCAAGGTACAGTTAAAAGATGGAATTTCGGACGTGGTCCTATGGCTCACGGTTCTAAAAACCACAGAGAACCAGGTTCAATCGGTGCTGGTACAACTCCTAGCCGTGTTATCAAAGGTAAAAGAATGGCTGGTAACATGGGTAATGAAAGAGTTAC
This sequence comes from Cyanobacteria bacterium SIG28, assembly GCA_015152525.1. Taxonomy (GTDB): domain Bacteria; phylum Cyanobacteriota; class Vampirovibrionia; order Gastranaerophilales; family Gastranaerophilaceae; genus CAG-196. Next base: position 144,072 of record SUTU01000003.1, read on the forward strand.
AATTACTAAACTTAAATTAGTTAAAGTTGATGTTGAAAATGGTTTAGTATTAGTAAAAGGATCAGTTCCTGGTTGCGAAGGTAGATTAGTAACAATCGTTCCAAGCAGAACCAAATGGAACTAAGTCGCGAAGATGGTGCGACACCGCCGTTCCGGAATGAACGAAGTGAATGACGTGAAGCAATCTGTGATTGCACAGGCGGAAAAAACAAAGTAAAACAACCCGCTTCTGCCATATAAAGTCTTAAGGGACAAGGGGTAGACGGAAAGCAAAGGGAAATAGAAAAATGACAAAACAATTATTAAATACAAACGGTGAAAAATTAGGCGAAATTTCTTTAGCAAAAGAAGTTTTCGGTGTTGAACCTAATTTACATGTAATGCACTTAGCATTAAGAAGACAATTAAACAATGCCAGACAAGGTTCTGCTTGTGCAAAAACAAGAGCAGAAGTTTCTGGTGGCGGTAAAAAACCTTGGAAACAAAAAGGTACAGGTAGAGCAAGAGCTGGTTCTCTTCGTTCACCTTTATTCGTTGGTGGTGGTGTTGTATTTGGTCCAAAACCTAGAAGTTTTGAAATCAATATGCCACAAAAAGCTAGAAAATTAGCTCTTAAATCAGCACTTTCTGCTAGAGAAGAACAAATCATTGTTGTAAAAGATTTCTCTGCAATAGCAGAACCAAAAACAAAATTAATGGCCGGTATTATCAAATCATTAGAATTATCAGGAAAAATTCTTGTGATTGCAGATACTATGGCAGAAGAAAATAAAAACTTAAGCTTGGCAGCAGGTAACATTCCTTCAGTAAAATTGTTACTTCCTACTAACTTAAACGTAAAAGACTTACTAGAAGCAGATTTCGTTGTAATGACTGAAAAAGCTGTTAACGATATTACAGAAAGGTTGCAATAATGAGTAAAGATAGAACTAATACAGAAAAGTTATTTGACGTTATTAAACGTGCAATTATTACAGAAAAATCAATGATGGCAACTTCTTTGGGTCAATTTACTTTTGAAGTAGATAAGAATGCAACAAAAGTTGAAATTGCTCAAGCTGTAGAACTAGCTTTTCCTGGTAGAAAAGTTACTAAAGTTAGAACAGTTTATATGCCATCTCACGAAAAAAGAATGGGCTACAAGTTCGGTAGAACAGATTCTTCTAAAAAAGCAATCGTTACCGTAACTGGTGGTACTATTGAAGAATTAACTGCAATTTAATCACCATTGGTGAAAATTGATAACAAAATTGGGTTAACCCAATAAAAAGTAGAAAGCCAAAGAAAAAAGATATAAATAGGAGAAATAAAAATGGCAATTCGTAAAATTAATCCGACATCTCCGGGACAAAGAGGTATGACAAAGAGTGATTATCAAGAAATCACTACATCAACTCCTGAAAAATCTTTATTGAAGAAGTTAAACAAGACTAGTGGTAGAAATAACACTGGTAGAATTACTTGTCGTCATAAAGGTGGCGGTGTAAAACAAGCTTACCGT
>SUTU01000019.1 GCA_015152525.1 Cyanobacteria bacterium SIG28
GCTGAACTCGTTTCAGCATCTTACCGACTTAGCGTATTTACTACATTCTGGTAAGATCCTGAAATAAATTCAGGATGACATTTTTACTTTTGGCTTCCGACCAAACTACTCATTAAAACCCAACTATAATTTAGTATTGTTGGGCAAGTATGCCCAACTTACAAAATTTTACTTCCGACCAAAACAGACAATAAATGTAAAATAACAGTCGGTTTGAGAAGAAAGAACAGAAATTTTGATAATTTTTGGTGCAATAAATTGCACCCTACCAGTTTGCCAGAATGTAGTGAGCACGCCCAATTGGTAAGATGCTGAAACAAGTTCAGCATGACAGTTTTACTTTTTGCTTCCGAGCAAAACGGACTTTAAAATACACTAAAACCCGGCAATAACAACAAAAAAGAGTCTTTGCAGACTCTTTTTTAATTGGCTGGGGCGAAAGTGTCTTGCTCGGTCGCGTTTAATGGCAATTCCAAGTTTTGCTTCAAAGCACTGCTTTTTGCAAAACTTTCCAGCCTCAGCTCCCTCGCGCGATTCGAACCTCGGTTCTCATCCACCGCGCCCAAAAGAATATAAAAAAAGAGCCATTACTGGCTCTTTTTTTATATTCTGGGGCGAAAGGATTCGAACCTCTGAAATGCCTGGACCAAAACCAGGTGCCTTACCACTTGGCGACGCCCCATTGCGTTACGATTATTATAATAAAATATCAAGATTAAATGTCAAGATTTTTTTTTATAACAAACCCTTACTTTTTAAAATTACACAATTAAATAGTTATAAACCTTATTAATAACACTCTCAAAAATATTATTACTGCCGAAGAAAACATAAAACTCAGCTTTATTTTCTCCAATCATCTGCAAATCAGGTGTCTCAATAGGTGGACCTGCAGGTGTTGATCTTGCCGGATTTAACGGATTTGAAATTACACCGGTCGAACGCAAAATCGGCACATATAAATTATTCTTATACACCTCATATTGAGTCAAGCCTTTAGTTACAACACCTATATTATTCTTAGTTTCATCTATCAACAAGCCCCGTTGCATAGGTGCAGTATTTGTTTTAGCCTCAACACCTTTTTCTTGAGGAAGATTTGAACGTATATCGTAATCAGGCTTAAACTCACGCTTAATTAGTGTATTCATATCCTCGGAGTATACTGTTTCAATTGGCTCAGGAAGCGTAAAACAAACTTCTAATAAATGGTTTTTTTGAGAATTATTCCAACTAAGTTCAAATCGCAAATAATCAGAATCTTTATCAAGGCTTACAATCACCGAAATAATATCCCATTTACCCTCATAATCTATCCTTAACGAGCTTCTAAAATTACCTCTCAGAACAGCTTTTGAGCGTAATATCTTAAACGTTGCACCTTCATCGTCTACTTTCGGCGCAAAATTATAACTATCACCTAAGTCTACAAAGTCAACTATAGAGAACGGAACATCATTAATATATGCCTGACCTTCTTCTATTTTTAGACTGATAAACTCATTTTTAATAAAAGTATCGGCAACTTCCAACTCAGATTTTTCCAATGTTGTCATAATAAATTCAACATTGTCAGGATCAATACTCTTCACTTCTGCCAAGCAAGTTTTAATTTCTTTATAATCCTCTGTTACAGGAATTCTATGAATATCATTCAACAAATCACGTTCAAAACCTCTTCTGGATTTACCGGTATATTCAACACCGTCAAGCTTATCCGAGGTTTCAAATTCAACAATACCTGAATAAGATTTATCTGAAAGATTTAAAATTTTATCGCCTTGAAACAAACCTTCTGTTTTAAGTTCTTCGATTATAGTATCTGCAATCTGAAGTATCTTTTTGTAGCGAATAACATTTTCTTTATGAACTTCGTCCGTTGAACAACCACAAATACTGTCGTGAGCTTGGTTTTGAAGCAACAGTTTATAAGCATATTCCAACAAATTATTATAATCTTTACCCTGAAATCTTGCAAAACGAGAAGCTAAATCCAGTCTATGAGAACATTCGACATTGTATCTCTTTAAATCTAATCTGGACGAATAACATCCTTGAAGAGTAAATGTTTTTGAATTATCCCTCAATTCTTGGTTAAATTCAAAATTTTCAAACCTGTCAATAACATTTTTGAAATAGTCAAAAGGTGAACCCAGTGTGATTTGATAATCTTCTTTTAAAAGCTCATTGATTGAATTTATTTGATCTTGTATATCCTCTGGAATCCCTAAATGATCAGCACCAATTGGTAATAACATGTACTCACCGGATTTTTCAGAGATTAAGTCGAGATTTTTTTTCAAAATTGAAGCTTTTTCTTCAATCGGACATTTTAAAGAAAATACATCTTGAAAATATCCTCTAACCAAATTAACGGTATCCATACCACACCATTTGAATTCTGCCGGAAAATCACCGCAACCTCGCCACACAATACATTTATCTATACCAAATTCTCGCATTATATCAACAACGTTTTCGCTATGTCCAAATGTATCTGCCAAATACCCTATAAAATCGGTACAACCCCATTCGATTGCAGTTTTCATTCCGATTTCCAGATTTTTTTCAAAACAAGTTCTGTCTGTCAAAAATTCATCTACCAAACAATAAAAAGGACCTATAAAAAGTTTTTTAGAATAAATTAAGCTTTTTATCAAATTTCTTTTTTCCGGTCTGATTTCCAAGTAATCTTCCAATGCCGCAATTTGACCATCAAAATAAAAACAAGGAATTTTATTTTCTTCCAGCATAGTTAAAACACTGTCAAAAACCCTCAAAAGCCTTATTCTAAAGACTTCAAACTCTCGATACCACTCTCTGTCCCAATGTGAATGCAAATATGCAATAACTTGTTTTTTCATGTTTTTTATTCTACATCAAATTCAAAACCTAAGCAACTTTATTAAGCAAAAATGCCTTTAAAGTAATATTAATAGATGATTTTTTGCGATACAAGCTAAAGTTTGTTTAATTTAAGTCGTCAGCCATGTTGACTTTAACTAAAAAAGGATTAAAAAGCATAATAAATAGGAGAGTCCGTCATGGGAATGGCAGCATCACAGTCAAGGTATTTAGCCTTAACAGCCAGAAAAACAAATACTGAATACGAAGGTCAACAAATTAACCAAGCAAGAACCGCTTTGGCAAACCAAAGTGCAAATTTGTTTAATCGACTTTTGGATTTAGAAGTACCTGTAGCTCCTAAAACAACTGATTATACAGAAGTTCAATACTCATACACTGATGGTATTAATGAATCCGTTTTGGAAAGTTGGCAGCAATTATCTTCTGCTGATCCAAGTTACAATTATATAGTTAACCACTATTATTATGCTGATGTTTATACGGGCGCAAGAAAACTGTTAGAAAACCCTCAAGTTACAGAAAAAAAGGATTTATTATCAGAACGTATTAATGATAGAGATCCACTACCTGTAGTTACATACGAGCGTGATGCCACAGGCAGAATAACTTCAGTGATAATAGAAGGTGCTAACGGCACTGTTCAAAAATCAATATACACACCGATAAGTTCTCAAAGAATGGATACAAAATTAGAAAACTCTTTGAGAGATTTTGAAGAAGCTGTAGGCTTAGCACAAACAGATGGTGTTTTAAGCACTGATAATGTGTACGGTTGGCAAGATTCAACCGGAACTTGGCACTTTATGCTTCAAGAAGATATCGACAAAACTGATCCGGTAGATTATGTTACTCAGTACGCACCGGGTTTTGTAGGTAATTGTGAATTAACAGAACTGGCTAATTTTACTGATGATCAAGCGGCAGCTCTTGCTCAAATACTAAGGGATTGCCCTGAATCAAACATGAGTCAATACTTGAGTTTCAACGATGAAAGAGAACTATTGTATGACGGTAAAGGCATTTATACTTTCCAAATGAACGGTCAAACATACTTCACTAATAAAACAGATTTATACAACAGTATGCAGACATACGATGAATATAATAAGCCAATTGAAAACCAAGAAAGATTAGCTTATTACAATGCAAACTATATAAGAACAAAAATCGAGGAAACAAATAAAGCACTCATAGAAACTGATGAAAACGGTAGATTCAAGTCGGTTAGATTTGATGATGACAGTGTTATTTATTCATTAAATACAGAAACTGTTACAGATGATGCTGCATATCAAGATGCTATGAATGAATATAATTATAAAGTTCAACAGTATGAAAAAACTATTGCAGATATAAATGCAAAAACTTCTATAATTCAAGAAGAAGACAGAACCTTAGAATTACGTTTAAAACAACTTGATACAGAGCAAAAAGCATTAGCTACAGAAATGGAAGCTGTTCAAAAAGTTATTAAAGATAACGTTGAAAAGACATTCAAAACATTCTCTGATTAATAAGTAATTTTTTTGAGAGATTAATTTAATCATGTTAGAAAAAGGCGATACAATAGGAATAATAGCGCTGGCAGGTGATTGCGACAGAGAAAAAATTAATAGTGCTGTTGCAAACATTCAAGCTTTAGGCTATAAGGTTAAAATCTCTAAAAATATATATGAACAGAACAAGTATTTAGCCGGTTCGGATGAAGATAAAACAGAAGAATTACATTCTTTTTTTCTTGATTCTGAGATTAAACTCATCCTCAATGCTCGTGGTGGATATGGCTCAATACGTTTAATCAATAAAATTGATTATGAAATAATAAAAAATAACCCAAAACCTTTTTGCGGTTTTTCAGACATAACTGCACTATTATTGATGTTTTATAAAAAATGCGGGTTAAAAACTTTTCATTCACCAATGGCTTGTAGCGATTTTGTGGAATTAAATGATTTTACGATTAATAACTTTTTCAATACAATAAACAACCAAGAACAAATAGAAATTCAAGGCTCAAAAATATACAACTCAGGCTCTGCAGAGGGAATTTTGTGGGGCGGAAACCTCTCTACCGTCGTTTCATTATGCGGTCAAGATTTTATTCCGGATGAAGATTTTATATTCTTTACAGAAGATTTAAACGAACCTGTTTATAAAATCGATAAAATGTTTACACAGTTATTCAACATTGAAAAGTTTCAGAAAAATTGCAAAGCAATAATTTTGGGTGATTTTTTAGATATCGATAATGAAATTTGGCTAAATGATTTGTTTGAAGGTTTCGAAATCCCAACTGTAGGCGGATTTAAAATCACCCACAATAAAGAAAAAATAACAATACCTATCGGAAAATTTGCCTCGCTTAATTCTGGTAAGTTAGTTTTTTAAGATTATTTTTCGTTATTTCTAGCAAAACTTGATTTTATTGCATTTATAACATTTTCATAAAATATTAATTCTTCATCATTGGCTTCAATAATATTTTGTATTAATTGGTCTTTTATTGGATTGCTTGTATTTTTAATGTCAAACCCAAAGTTTTTTAAATCTAAATTGAGCTCATTTACTATCGCAAAAAAAGACTTTAACGACGGAGTATAGCAACCAGCCTCAATTCTAGAAATATGCTGAGTTGATAATTCAACTCTTTCCGCAAGATCCTCTTGTGTTAGATTAGCTTTTTTTCTGTAGGTTTTAATTTGTTTTGCTAAAAATTTTTTATCATCAAATTTCATAAGTTCACATCCTTATTATTAAAATATGATGTAAACGAATATATTTTAATAGGGTATGCGTTTAATTTTTATCAAAATATTAACATTAGCGCATACATATTTCTTAACAATTCATTGTCTGCAAATAGTTTTTGTAATATATAATATGCATACGCATATTATAGGGGGAATAATGGAAATAGATTTAGTTTATTTATGGGTTGATGATACTGACTTTGATTGGAAGAAAAAATTTAATAAATATCGTAATGTTCCTGAACAATTTGATGCTGATGCGGTTGATATTTGTAGATTTTATAACAATGATGAATTAAAATATTCTTTGCGTTCTGTTGAAAAAAATGCACCATGGATTAATAAAATTTTCATTATAACAGATAATCAAGTTCCGAGTTGGTTAAATGTAGATAATCCCAAAATTAGAATAGTTGATCATTCAGAAATAATACCAAAAGATAAATTGCCATTATTTAATTCTTGTGCAATAGAGAGTAGAATTCCATTTATTAAAGATTTGTCCGAATATTTTTTATATGCTAATGATGATACTTTTATCTGGGATACAATAGATAAAGATTTTTTCTTTGAAAATAATAAACTGGTTGTTAGGGTAGAAAAATTTCTAAAAAAAGGGCGCAAATACAATTCTCTGTATGGCATGAGTCTTTTAAATACATACAATATTTTTAGAAAAAAATATAAATCAGAGATTTATGCATTTTATCCACATCATAACATTGATATTTATAAAAAATCATTATTCATAAATTGCATTAATGATTTTAAAAATGAATTTGAGGATTTGTTGCTGCAACGTTTTAGAACATCATCAGATGTTCAAAGATGTATAGTTGCTTTTTATATGTTAATGAAAAACGAAGCTGTATTAAAAATAATATCACGCAATTTCATACAAAAAATTTTTAAAATGAAAACTGATTCAATGATATATAGTCTTAAAGGCAAACATTTGCCAAAACTAATAAGAGCAAACACTAAATTAATGTGCATTAATGATAACCAAAGAACTACAGTTAAGGATAGGGAAAATATAAAAAAAATTTTAGAAGAAAAATTTAGTGAAAAATCTAGTTTTGAGAAATAAGGAGTTCAGTTTTTATGCCAAAAGTTAGTGTAATAATTCCTGCTTATAATGTTGAAAAATATCTGGAAAAAGCTTTGGATAGCGTTTATTCTCAAACATTAAAAGATATTGAGATAATTTGTATTAACGACGGTTCAACAGACAATACTGATATAATATTAAAAAATTTTGCTAATAAAGATTCTAGAATTAAATTAATTAATTTAAAAAAGAGTAAGGGACAAGGTTATGCACGTAATATTGGTATTACTGAAGCTCAAGGTGAATATTTAATGTTTCTCGATTCTGACGATTGGTTAGCAAAAAATGCATGTAAAAAAGCTTACAAGCACATTGTTAGTTGTAATGCAGATATAGTTTCTTTTGATAATTACGTATATTATGAAAAAGACAATAAGTACAAAATCAAAACTTATGAGAATAAGCCTATTTTTACAGCTGGTATTGTATGGAGAAATATTTATAACACTAATTTTATAAAAAATAATAATATTCAATTTGCAAATCTACACATAGGAGAAGACAACGTTTTCTTTGTTAAATCTATAATGCTTGCTAAAGAGATGTCTTTTATAAAAGAGCCGCTATATTATTATCGCAAAAGAGCTAATTCGACATCAATAACTGACACTAGTCAATACTGTATGGAAACAATTACTGCAAAAGAAGAATGTTATAACATAGCTAAATCATATCCGGAAAATATTTATTATTACGAAAGTATGGCATACTCTGTAAATACAATATTATCCGTGTACAAAACTTTTAATAAAAAAATGTCAAAATTATCAAGAAAAAAAGAATACTATTCTATTACCAAGAAACTACTAACAAAAATATTCAATGAACTTGAATTTTCAGAAGAACTAAACAAAAGAATCAAAAAACATGATTGCAGAAAAATAATCAAATGTAATTATGAGCAATATCAAATTTTTAACTTTCTTGAAAAGATTTTTACAATTTATATACAAGCTGGAATATTACATATAAACATACTTGGTGCAAGGATTAAAATAAAAAGTAAGTTTTAACATTATTCGAAATAAGTTTTAAATTTAAATACAAGTGCTGAAGAAGCTTGAAAACATCGAACTTTCATGTTAAACTCTTAGTGCCGTACTCCCCGGGGACTTAGCGGATCTCTCGACTCAAACGCTACAACGTGAGGGGCAGAGCCTACTGTGAGGGGTACAGAAAACTTGCCGAAGCTTTTATGGCTGTTGATAGTTTAGAATATGATGGCGGAAGCTGTCGAACCGTGTCAGGATGGAAACATAGCAGCACTAAGACAATCCTTTCGGGTGTTGTATCTCTAAAAAGTAGGTCCTAAAATCAGACTCAATTTTTGTGTATTTCGATAGGTAGTGGTACGGTTTTATTAGGGAAAAGAAATGATTACATTCGGTGCCAACTATATAAGTACAGCTAACATAAAAAAATACTCCCCAAGCAAACAGTACACAGATTGTGCTGCAAATATTGTGCAACTTATGCCTGAATCCAAGCGAGATTTTAAAGCCATTCGTGAAGTTGCAGGATTATGGAGAAACGCTGATTTTGCAAGAGATATTCGCGACCATTTCGAAGGTACAAGAGTTGCACCTCGAAGGGACAGTAACCCAAAATTTTATTACGCACTTACAAAACAAAAAAACGATTTTGAAAACCTCGATAGTTCAAGCGTATTAGGCATTGCAGAAGTTACTAATAATAGCGAAGGTAATTTTAGAATTGATTATATTCAAGTTGATCCAAAATATGAATATAATGAAGAGAGAAAATCTGCTTCAAAATATAAAAGTATTGGCAGTGCAATGATGAAAACTTTTGAAAAAATTTTGGATTTTAGAAAAATAACAGTAACCCCTGTTTTTTCAGCTTGCGAATTTTATGAAAAACTCGGCTACAAAGTTGACATTGCAAACTTAGACATGTATCTAAAAAAATAAACTTGATGTTTGTTTTTTCTAAATAATATTTATTCCTGATTCTTTATAGCACGTCTTGCAATCAATTCTTCTTTACGTTCAAGTTTGTCATATAATTGAGAATTTATTTCACCACCAATAAGAATTAATATTGACGTATAATACATCCACATCATCATTATTGCAAAACCTGCAATAGTTCCGTAAATAAAATTATATGTGTGAAGATTATTAATATAAATTGAAAATCCCCAAGAGCCTAATAACCAAGAAATACAGAAAAATATCGTGCCCGGAATTGCACTATGACGTCTTAATTTTTCATGACCGGTAAGATCCGGCAAGATATAATAACTTAAATAAGCCAAAATAAACAAAGTTAAAAATGCAATCGGCCAGCGAACAAACAACATAACATTAGCCAAGTGTTGAGTCATTCCTATATATGCAACCAAAAATTTAATAATCACTTTTCCAAATACGATAAGAGTTATGCTTAAAAACAAAACAAGAGTGTTTACTAAAACCATTACAAGCGCCAGCAATCTCGAGTATAAAAAGCTTCTGGTTTCTTTAACTTTGTAAGCTCTATTCAAACCCTTTGCCACAATTGCAACAGTGTTTGTCGAAAGAAATAAAGTTATACAAAACCCCAAAACCGCTAACAACCCGCCTTTAGATACAAAAAACACTTCATTTAATACTGTATTAATAATATTCATTGCATCAGACGGAACAACGTTTTGCATAAACGAAAAAATTGGGTTCATGAAATAATGTTTACCAATCCAACCGAATAATGCTGTTAAAAACAATATAAACGGGCAAATTCCGATACATAGCATAAAACCCATTTCAGAAGCCATTCCGAAGAAATCATTCTCCACAACGGATTGAATAATACTTTTTATTGTTTTTACATTGTTTCTAAAATGAGTTTTTATATTCACTATTAATCTCTTTCATAAGTTTTTTCACAGACTCTTCAACGGAAGCTTTTATTGTGCAACCTGCCGCAAAAGTATGCCCGCCACCACCAAAAGTTTCACATATTTTTGCGACATCTAACTTTTTACTTCTCATAGAAACTTTTGTAACCTTAGGTTCAACTTCTTTTACAACAAAAGAAACCTCTGTCGACTCAATAGCTCTGAGTGTTTCCGCTATCCCGTCAGTATAATCATCACCGGCAGAAAATTTTTCCAAATCTTTTTTATAAACAGTTGTATAAACAATTTTACTATCTTCACTAAAAATAGCTTTGTTTACACAAAAATTTTGAAACATTACCAGATTTTTGGTTTTTGTTTCATAACAATTTTTATAAAGTACATTTGGAACAACACCTTTTTCTACTAAATCAGCAACTGCTCTAAATGTTGCTGCAGAAGTGTTTTCGAAACGGAAATTCCCCGTATCTGTCATTATTGCCACATATAAACATATTGCAGCTTCTTTTGTTATTTCCCAATTATTTTTAACAAAATAATTATACAAGACTTCTCCACAAGAACTTGCGTCCGGTTCAATAATCTGATAATCACCGTATTTAGGATTTGTTTTATGATGATCAATATTTATTGTACATTTTGCTTTTTCAAAAAGAATTTGAGCATCCCTAACTCGCTCAATTGACGCAACATCCAAAGCTATAACCAAATCATAAACCAGTGATGGGTCATAATATCTTTGAGCTAATTCAATATTTGGTAAAAATTTGTAATTAAACGGAATATTAGAAACAACGCTCATGTCTGCTTTAATCTTAAATCGGTTTAAAATCATCGAATACATCGCACACATAGAGCCTAAAGTATCGCCATCAGGATTAACATGGCTTAATAAAAGTATCTTTTTCTTACCCTTTATGATATCATCTAAGTTACATTCCATAACAACTATATTATCATAAAAATTACTGATTAGGCATTGGAGTTTAAAAGTGGGGAAAATTCTTTACACAGATTTTGAAAAAGTTGAAGATATAATTTCTTCAATGATGGATAGTCCTCAATTAAAAAAAGCTATTACCAGAACAAATATTTACAAGTTCTGGGACAGTATTTTGCCGGAAAAATTTAGAGGCAAATCAAAACCTTTCAGCATGCTACCCGGTGGAATAATGAATGTTGCCTGCAAAAATCCAATTGTTGCCCAAGAGCTCTCTTTGCATAAAATTATGCTAATAAAAAAATTTGAACCTTACGCTAAAAGTATGAAAATGCGTGTAACTGATTTAAGGTTTGACCCTAAAAAATGGAATTCTGTTTCTGACGATGAATAGCTTTATGTTTATTTTTTCAACACACTTAGCGGAATATTAAACCAACTTCCACGATTAGGCGTGAATTTAAGCTTTGGATTTAGAAAAATATCACCTGCAACAGTATTATCTTTAAAATTCAAATCATTATCACAAATCACCTCAAAATTATACAATCCCATTAATTTTTCAGTTGAAGGCAAATCAACATGTTGTTCATCAATATTTGTTTTAACTTTTTTAACAATAAGTTCCGGTAAATCTTTTGCACCGTCAAAATCTTCAGAATGAGTTTTAACATATTGATTAACACCGTGAGCAAAAGGACCTAACAAAACAACTTTATTAACACAGTCATTAATTTTATTGATAGAAATTAATGAAATTGAATTTGCATAATCGTTTACAGCCGTTGTTCTGGCATTTTTTAAAACATCCTTGCCAAAATAATCTTCATTCATTTCAAACGCTATTTTTCCGTCTGTAGTTGATTCTATCTCTACAAATTCTTCATCTAAACTTCGCAATTTATCCAAAAGCTCCGTATCTTTTTCACTCACGCACAGACGATTCATTTCAACAATACGAGCATCACCTACTGCTTGAAGAAGTTTAAACAAATCAGGTCTGCCAATTTCTGAACAAAAAGTTCCGATATGACTTTTTACATTAACACCTTGACGACCTAGTTTACCAAGAACTTGAATATCATTTTTTAATTTCTTATTATTATCTTTTTTTAACTCATCCAATCTTGCTTGCGGATCCTCTGCATTAACAGTTTCTTCAACAATATTAGATATTTTTTCATATGCAGCATAATTCCCTGCAATATAACTGCTACTTTCAGAAGTTTCTATCTCTACAATTCCGTTTTTTACCTTAATATCAACACTTCCAAACCCACCACCGGTCATAACACCCATAACATAATCGCCCTCATTAAGCATGTTCTTTTTTGCCATCATTTGTGCTAAACCTGCACCGGCACCGCCTAAATCTTTTGTTACAACAAATTTAAAATCTTCTTTATTAACCTTTAACCCGGTTTTATCTTCATTTTCTGTTAAAATTCTTTGCTCATATTCACTAAAATCAACATTTGTCAAAGCTTTATCGTTTTTATCCCTTAAATTAGGCATAAATGCAATACCATTACTTTTCCCGTCCAGAGCATACGTTGTCCCAGGTACAAAAATGGCAACACCACTCAAAAGCTTTTCTTTTTCAGAAAGCGGAAACTCACCACTTTTATCTTTCAACAATATCCTGTCTTGTGTGCGTTTTATTATTTTAGCAATTTTATCAATAAAATCTTGAGCGTTAACAAAACCTTTAACAGTATCATTTACATAAGAATTCGGACTGTTTTCACGCAAAATTTTCTTACCTTTATCTGTTACCGCCAAAACCTTTAATGTGCCTTTAGGATTACTTGCACCTATATCCATGAAAATTTTGTGTTGAAACCCTAAACTCCCTTTTGCTTCAGAAACTCTCATACACACCTCACTATTGATTGATAAGAATTAGAATGCATACATTATAAATTATTCTTTTTACTTTTGCTACAATTTAAAACACGTTTTTTACTTTTTTTAATAAAAAAAAATGACACCATGCCAACTTTTTTACAAAACTTAACCTAATAAAAAAACATGGAAACTCATGCTACATGCATGTTTGCATGGTTTAAACATGCTGTAACCATGTAGCCATGAGGCTTTTACATGTTTCAAAACCCTTAAATCCACTGATGTTCAGGGTTTGCAACTATGTAAACAACTCGTTACAATTGAGTTTCAATGGGTTGTAAATGCTCTCTTAGGCAATATAATAAGAATGTAGGTTAAATTTTTGATTTTGGGAAAATTCAAACACAAATTATATTGGGAGGAAAAGTGTTTAAGAGTCGTGATATGGGAAGAGCTATTGCTGTAAAGAGATGGACACCAACAGCATTAGAGTGTTATAAAAGAGGTTGTAATTGTGTAGGCTGTTTTTATAGTGATTTTTTTAGTGCTACTGCGCAAAAATGTCAAATGAAAGCTGCCGTTTTGGAGTTAGTTAGAACTATTGGCACACCAAATGTAGAGTTACCTCAAATTCTTGAATAGTTCTTAGTTTTTATGTTTATATAGAAAGCAGATTAGTAAAAATAACTAATCTGCTTTTTGTTGTTTTGTTATTAATTAATTTTATTAAGCATCTTTCTTTTTATAATTAAGCTTTTTGAATAAAAAAGTTATAGGTATCGCTAAAAGGATTAGTAACGCATACACCCTGTATGTCGTCATATAAGCGCTTAATGCAGACTGTTGAAGCAATTGTTTATATAGCATTACTCTTGCCATTGCCTCTGCCGTAAAACTATCATGACCCATTGACATAAAATTGGCGGTTAAAGCGTTAAATTTTTCTGCAAAAACAGTATTCAACATAGTCATTTTATCAACTAGATAAGTTTGATGTGTTTGCGAAAATCTGGATACAAAAACACCAACAGACGATGTGCCGATGGCACAACCGACGTTTTTAATAAGGTTTTGTAAGCTTGAAGCGTTTGTCATTTCGTGATTTGCAACATAAGAAAATACTATCGTTGTTGTCGGAATAATAACCATTGTCATGCCGGCACCAATAACAATATTAGGTACAATTACATTTCCAATCATGATTGATAAATTTAGGTTTGAAAACATCAAACATCCGATTGAAAACACTATTAAACCTATTAGAGCTTGCCTCCTTATATCTATTTTTTTCTCTGTTAAACTCGTAAAAATTACACCGGCAAATGCGCCAATACCTTGAGGACCGGCAGCCAAACCGCTTAAAAATGAAGTATAACCCAATAACGCTTGTAAAAATTGTGGCAAAATCGCAATTGAACCATAAGCTACTGCAAACAAAAGAGTTAATACAATTGTTGCAAAAGTGAAATTCCAATTTTTAAGTATCTTCAAATCCAATAAAGGATCTTTGGTTTTTAATTCTCGCCAAATCAGTAAAATAAACGCTATTAAACTTGTAATACCCAATTTACATATATATGGCGAATCAAACCAACCATTTTTTTGTCCGTTATCAACCATAACTTGGAAAGTTGCAATCCAGATAACAAGCAAAATAAAACCTAAATAATCAAATTTATGCAATCCAACGACTTTCATGTATGGCGGATCTTCAATGTGCATTAAAACCATAATAAATGCGGCAATACAGAACGGAACACTTATAAAAAATACGTAATTCCAAGAATAATTTGTCGTTAACCAACCGCCGATAATCGGTCCGATAATTGGAGCAATAGTAACCCCAAATGAAAAAATACCCATAGCTTTAGCTTGTTCGCTTTTCGGATAACTTTCCAATAATATTGCTTGAGATAAAGGCAACAGGCACCCGCCACCTAATCCTTGAAAAATTCTTCCTGCAATCATAACCCCAAAATTTGGCGCAAATCCGCAAACTGCTGCAGAAATCCCAAAAACTGCAATACAAGTTAAGAAAAACTTCTTTCTTCCTATCACTCTACAACACCATTCTGTTGCAGGTAATAAAATACTACAAGCGATTAAGAATATTGTTACAATCCATAAGCTTTCATCATCTGATATTGAAAAACTCCCTGCAATTGTCTTAAGCGCAACGTTTGCAATTGAAGTATTTAAGACCTCAACAAATGTTGCTAACATTACAGCAGTAGTTATAAGAAATAAACTCGCTTTCGGTTTCCAATCTGTTTCCATTGTTGCATTTGACATAAATTCTCTCTCCACCTGTATTTTTTTAGCATAGTACAAAAATAAATTTCGATGTAAGTAAAGATTTGTAAAAGTTTTAGAAGATGCGAAAAAAGTCAAAAAATGACAAATTTTCGAGCTTTTACAAATTCGACATAAGGTGTGTAAGAATTAAGCTAGGTGCGGGATATCACGTAACCTAACTTGAAACCGTTCCCAAGAGTTTGCAAACAAAACGTAAGTTTTTATCGCAAAATCTTGGCGCTAACATTTAGCCAAATAAAAAAAGCTGACAAAATGCCAGCTTTTTAAAGATTAGTATTAAATTAACTATATATTAGCTAATTGTTTATAATAATCGTGTTGTTGTTCAAATTTGTAAGCTATATTGAACAATTTTGCTTCAGATAATTGTGGCGACATAAGTTGTAAACCAATTGGCATACCATCTTTGTCAAAACCTGCAGGGATACTCATAGCAGGAATACCGGCCAAGTTTGCAGATATAGTCGCAATATCTGTTAAATACATCGCTAACGGGTCATCAGCCTTAGCGCCCAAATCGAAAGCTGTATTAGGGCAAGTTGGCGAGATTAAAGCATCGACTTTTTCAAACGCTTTAATAAAATCATCTGTAACAACCCTACGCATTTGTTGAGCTTTTTTGTAATATGCATCATAATATCCGGAAGATAATGCATAAGTACCAAGCATTATTCTTCTCTTAACTTCCGGACCAAAACCTTCAGCTCTTGATTTACAATACATTTCAAGAAGATTTTCAGCGTTATCAGTTCTATGTCCATATCTTACGCCGTCAAAACGTGCTAAATTCGAACTACATTCTGCTGTAGCCAAGATATAATAAATCCCGATTGAATGTTTAAGATTTGGTAGAGAAATTTCAACGATTTCCGCACCCAAAGCCTTGTAAGTATCAATAGCAGACTGTAAAGCTTTTTGAACATCCGGTGCCAAGCCTTCGCCCATAAGTTCTTTAACCACACCGATTTTCATACCTTTGATATCGTTGTTCAAATTTGTACGATAATTTTGAACAGGCAGATTTAATGAAGTAGAGTCGTGCGGATCATAACCTTCAATAACTTCAAGAAGTGCTGCAGAATCTTCAACAGTTCTTGAGAAAGGACCGATTTGATCAAGAGATGACGCAAATGCAATCAGACCATATCTTGAAACTTTACCGTATGTAGGTTTCATACCAACAATACCGCAAAAACTTGCAGGCAAACGGATACTTCCGCCGGTATCAGAACCAAGCGCAAGAGCTGATTCGCAAGATGCAACAGCTGCAGCAGAACCACCGGAAGAACCGCCAGGAACTTTATTAAGATTCCAAGGATTATGAACTTTTTTGAAAGCAGAGTTTTCATTAGAAGAACCCATCGCAAATTCGTCCAAATTAGCTTTTCCAACAATTGGCACAAGATTATCTAATAATTTTTGTGTAACTGTAGCGTTATATGGTGAAACAAAATTCTCAAGAATTTTACTTGAAGCAGTTGTTTTTGAACCAATTAAGTTCATATTATCTTTCAGCGCTAAAGGCACACCGGCTAAAAGTGGTAATTCTTCACCTTTTGCTATTTTTTCATCAACTTTTTTTGCTGTTTCGATAGCAGTTTCTCTAGTTAAAGAATTAAATGAACCTAATTTTTCATCAACTTCATCAATTCTTTTTAAAGCAGCTTCCGTAAGTTCAACTGCTGAAATTTCTTTATTTTTAATTGCATTGTGTTGTTCAATTGCACTTTTTTTCAATAAATCTAGCATAACTTCTCCTTAATCCTATTTGAATTAATTATACAATAAAAAGATTAATATTAAATTATCTTTGTTTAAAAATTTAATTATTATACAATTAAATTTATTCCAAATAATTCCATTCTTCAGGATTTGTTTTATAAGATTTGTATATAGCATTGTTATTAATTTTAAGCTGGTTATTTGAATCTTTAATAATAATTCCGCCTATTAAATTTTTATTTTTCTTATTTTCTTCTTCAATATATTTTTGTAATGTTTCAGCTTTAATTTTATTATCATCTTCTTGAAATCCTGGATCTTTTGTATCATATATTCCTAAAATACCATTAGAATACATTACAATAAAATCCGGTTGAAATGAACTCGTATCTAATTTTTGTATACCAAAATTATCACGCATATGTTCATCACCATTTTTCCACCACCACAAAACATCTGGTGATTCTTCTAAATATTTAATAAAAGCTCTTTCAGGCTTACTTCTGTTTATCTCTAAATAACAAGGTGTACTTATACTTTTTAAAACATCCACCTTTTCAAATATTTCAGGATTATAGCTTTTACTCTCAGGAATTTCCCATTCTAAATCCCAATTTATTAAATTTTGAGCTTTTGTTTTTAATTCTTCTGTTTTGACAGGTTTATATTTCTCAGTAGCCATTGAGAGTAATTTCGAAAAAACATTAATGTTATTAAGGATAGCAGATTGAATATAAACGATTTCATTTTCCAAATCTCTTGTACATAAATATTCTCTAAAAAATTTGTATAAAGATTCTTTTACTGGTGATAAAGATCTTTTATAAGCAAATCCACTTAAATTTTCTTTTATCAATTTATTAACTAGAAATAATTTATCATCTTCTGACAATGATGTATCCAATGTTTCAGTTGCTTTAATTTCCTTTAATTCATCAATTAATCTTGATTCTATCACTTTATTTAAAATAATTCTATCACCATCTACCAAATGGTCAAGATTAATCTTTTTAGAAATAAGCGTCAGATTCTGTTCCTTATAGAAAGCTGCTTTTTGATTAGAGTTTAAACTAAAATATTCACAAAAAACATTTTCTAGAATCGGATAGAATTTTAGGGCATTTGTTATATCCCCGTAATCCAATCTTTGTCTATAATAAGATTTTAATTTTAATAACGAATAATTTTTATTATTTCTTCTAGAGTGTAAATTTTTAAGTATTTTAGGATTAAAGTCTTCTTTTTTTACTCTTATACTTTCACTATTTGAATACACATAACCCTTATTTAAGATTTCATTTTCATAATGTCTTGCTTCAGGCATTCTCAAAATTCTACCAACAGTTTGGATCTCAAAGATAATACTTTGAGTTTCTCTAAACTTCACTAATATCTGTGCTCGAGGGCAATCCCAACCAGTATCAATTGCCTGTTTAAAAATTAGAAAATCTACATTACTATCATTAGGAATTATATATGGACCTTCTGTATTTTGTTTTTCCTCTGATAACCATATTGCTAAATTACCGGCAGTTGCAGAAATACCTTTTTCTTGCAAAAAATTTTCAACAAACTCTCTTTTGATATTTCCTTCATCACTATTTGGCAACTGAATTAAAACCAAAGGATTAATATTAATTCCAATATCTTTATATGCTTTTTTTAGTTCTAATCTCTTTTTATAAGCACATTCCATTATTAACTCTTGAGAATCAATCTCATTGGTACTTATATCATCAATGTCTTGATTGATAACAATTTCCTTTTTTATCAAACCTTCATATATTGGGTCATTTGGATTAACAGGTACTAATTTATCATAGCGATTTAACGCTGGTGTAGCACTCATCTCCAATGTTATTACTGGTTTTATAATTTCATCTCTTAATTCTATTGCTCTTGCAGTTGTTGTACTTTGATGACTTTCATCAATTATTAAAACAATTTTTCGACCTTTTTCTCTGGTATTTTCAAGTATTTCAGAAAAGTTATATGCCTCTTTATCTTTCATTAAAATATTTTTCCATTCACCATTAGAGCTATCTTTTTGGTTAATCTTATCCCAATTAACAACTACAACTTCATTTTTACCAATACAGCTTCTGGAACCAAAAAATTCTTGTTCTAATAAATATACACTTGGCGCACCGTCAAAATATTTTAATAGCGATTTATAACTTTGTTTGTGTAATTCACCTTTTCCTATACTAACCCATACAAAACAAAAATCATCATTTGAGAAATCAATGTCTAACGCCAATTTTTGAATCACATTAGACATCGTAAAAGTTTTACCTGAACCTGTAGGCGATTGAAATACAATCGTTCCTGTACGGTTTTCATCTAAAATCTCTCTAATTTCTTTAAGTATTTTATCAATTGCTTTTTCTTGGAAAAATTTTAATTCCATATTATCCTCTTATATTTTCTTTGATTATTTTTTTATAGACATCTAATATCTTTTGAGGGATAGTTTCTAATTTATAGTTGTCAACTTCTTCAAGAAATTCTTTGTTAAAACTATTTTCCAACGAAAAAATATATATAATTTTTTCTTCTTTTATTTCCTTTAAAGTTTTTAAAAATTGTTCAAAACTTTCATTCAAAAAATTATAATAAACACATAAATATTTATCTTTTTTATTTGATACAAAAATTTTATAATCTTCTTGTTCTTCTTTTAAATTATAGATATTTTCTTTTAGACATAACATCTCAGTACATTTATAAGTTAAGTTTATTTTTAATTGTTCTATATTTTCTGAATTTTTTATAAAATCTGTTTTAAAATATTGTAGATTACCACCTAAACCTTTAATAAATTCGCCATTACCATTTTTATTATATCCATTTATCACTTTTTCAATTCTTGGATAACATACCTCTGTACAAATTTGGTTTTCATTGTTTGTACACAAAATAAACCTTCTATTACCTCTATCTTCATTATTCAAGCTCAATAATGCATGTGCTGTTGTTCCGGAACCAGCCATAAAGTCGAGAATAATAGCGTTATTCTTAGTTGTTAAATATATCAAATCTTTTATTAGCGGAACAGGTTTGGGATTATTAAAAACTTTTCGTCCAAACATTTTCTTTAATTCATTAGTTGAAGTTGAAGAACTGTATTCCGGTTTATAAAATAAAGTTTTTGGTTTTTTAGTTGGTAAATCACCAATTTGTGGACGCTGTTTTTTGTAAATGTTATATTTTCCAGTTTTGCTTTTTGTCAAAATTAAATTATGGTTTTCTTGCATAATTTTTGTCTTACCCCAACTCCATGAAACTTCAACCCCCGATTCATTAATTGGAAATATTAAAATATCACTTTTTTTCCTTGGTTGATCATTTTCAGTTACATACACTTGCTGCTTCTCTTCATCAATAAAAACTGGAAACCAGCCCTTGGGCCGTCTTTCTCGTGGGGCATCTTGTCCAGTTCTTCTCAATGTATCTGCTTTTTTATACAGGCCAAATTCATCTTCTTCCCAATCATCTAGCTCATCTTCATCTATTTCAAAAAGATTAATTTTGCATTCTTCTTTATTTTTTGCATATAACAAAGTATATTCATGCGTATCCGCAAATCCAAAATTATCTTGATTGCCTTTTAAATTCATTATCGTTGGCAAATCAGCAATATAATTTTTTTCACCAAAAATTTTATCTAAAAGAATTTTTAAATTAGAATGCTCTATATCATTAATTGATATCACTATAATACCATCTAATGACAATAATTCTTTTGCTAAATTCAAACGCTTTTCCATAAAATTTAGCCATTTTGAGTGGCGATAACCGTCTTCTTTATCAACATAAGTATCATTATATTTAAAATCTTTATTACCTGTATTATAAGGTGGATCAATATAGATAACGTCTATCTTACCCTTGTGAGTGTAGTTTAATACAGATAATGCATGGAAATTATCACCTTCAATTAAGATATTACAATCAGAATCATCAGTTTTAATCTCTTTATCAAAAACTCTCTGTAATATGGGCAAATTATTTTCACAATCTAAAACTACTTTTTCAGGTTCTTTTTCAGAATCCCAAACTAAACCGTACTTTTTTAATGCTAATTCTTTATCTTGCTTTTTTAATAACTCAATCAAGTCCTCTCTTGAGAGATTATCATAACATCTAGCCATAAACTACCTCATTTAAGATAATTTTAGCAAAGCTAAGCATTTAAGATAACTATTAATCGAAGATTTTCATCTATTTACTTCATATAAAAACAAATAAATCATATTTTTGATGTAGTTAACTCTCTTTTGGTATTAGATTTTATTCTGCATTAAACTATTCTCACTTTAAAAACATCAATACCAACGCCAAAACAATGAAATACAACACAAACAAATATTTAATACTCTTATCTTTTTCCAAAAAATGAATCGGATCGTCTGCAATATTTTGAGTATAGATTAACAACAAAAGCCTATATATGATTAAAGTAAAAGGGATTACTGTCAAATACAAATATTGGCTTCCGGCTCTTTGAACAGTTTCAGGATCTAGAACGTATGTAAAATAAAATGCGATTGATAAAATTGCATTAATAACAATAAACTGATTAGCAACTTCAATATTATACTCTTTGAGCGACTGGCGAGCATTTTCTTTTGCAACACTTAACTCCAATTTCCTTTTCGTAAACGTGAAAAATAACGAAGTGAAAAAAGTTAATAAAATAACCAGAGGAGAAGGCACTACAGATATTGCAAAACATCCGGCAACTATTCTTAAAATAAAACCTATAGCGATACAAGTTGCATCAATAATGGCAATATTTTTCAAATAGAGCGAGTAAAAAACATTCAAAACGAAATAAAATACTATCATTAATAAAGTCGGTAAATTCAATAATGCCGATAAAAACAAGCTTATTGAAAACAAAATTAACAGAATTGTTATAGCCAAAGGCTTTGAAATCCTACCGCTTGCAATAGCTCTGTTTTTCTTAATCGGATGCAACAAATCCTTCTTGATATCGATTAAGTCGTTCATTACATAAACAGCAGAAGATACGGCACAAAATGCTAAAAATATCAACAAAACCTTGACCCATAAAAAAGGGTTAGTAAAACTCATCGAAAATAATAACGGTATCACCACTATCAAATTTTTAACATAATGATTTATTTTCAAAGTTTTTAATATATCTCTAAACATCCTAATTCCACCGTATTATTTTGTTGTGAATAACATAAACATTTCTAGTAAGATGTAAGAACAAATTACTTTTTAAATAAAAAGAGTTATACTCTAACACTTTTTATAATTATACATGTCATATTAAAACACATTTGTCAACTTTTGTTCTATCCTATAACGTGTTGAAAAAACTATATAAGAGCTATCCTATTATTAGGAGATTTTATGAAAACAAATTTAAGCGTAAGACTCAGTTTGAGAATAAAAGAATTAAGAATTGTCAAAGGCTATAAATAATACAAAATAACCGATTTTTTAGTAAATATTCGACAATTGACAATTATTTTATAAGCAAAAAAAAAAGAACCCTTAGGTTCTCTTTTTTTATATGGTACCCCCAAGCGAATTCGAATCGCTGTCTACACCGTGAAAGGGTGTTGTCCTAGGCCTCTAGACGATGGGGGCTCGTTGACAATATCTATACTATCAAATCAATTTTTATTGTCAAGCGGTTTTTATATTTATTTATAGAAGATTCTAAAAACAAAATTTTAGCACCTTCCATTTTTTACATTATTTTACCGTCGATTCAACATAAATATTATTAAAATATTTATTCATTACTCTCACAATATCTGATGCTGTTACTTCATCAACCATTTTTACATAATCATCCAAGAAATCATACCCAAAACCAATCGCTTCAAACGAACCTATTGTCGACGCTTTCTCCGAATTTGTTTCCATTGCTATTACAAATCCGCCTTTTAACCTCTCTTTTGCATCCTCTAACTCTGTATCAGATACAAATTCCATTTTCAAACGTTCAATCTCTGCCATTATTTTTTCCCTTGAATAATCTAATGTTTCAGGGTTTGTTCCGATATATGTTATAAACTCACCACCCAAAATTTTAGGCGAATACATTGAACCCAATTGGTAAGCCAAGCCATCTTGTTCCCTCAAGTTTCTGTACATTCTTGAGCTCATACCGCTTCCTAAAATTGTATTAATAACCTTCAGCGTTACAAAATCCTTCTTGTCATTAACACCGCCGGTTTGCCAACCAATAAACAACCAAGCTGTTTTTAAATCCTTTATCGTCTGCGATACGATTTGAGGTGCAGAAAGATTCGTTACTTGATATTGATTAAAACTAAAGCCATCAGTTTTTTTATTTTTAAATATTGAACCAAACTTGGATACAAGTTTATCAGCTTCCACGTTGCCGTTTACTGAAATTATTACATTTTTTGAGTCAAAAATTCTATCATAGTATTTTAAAACATCATCCTTTGTAATAGTCGGAATAGTCTTTTCTAAAATCTTATTTGTGTTTGAATAAACACTATTTTTGAATATCAATGTTTCATAATTTTCATACGCAACCTGCATTGGCACATCACGCTGTTGACGAATTTTATTCAAAATTTCGGTACGTTTTTTTTCCAGCTCATAATCATCAAAAATCGCATTATTAATTATTTCATCAAGAATTTCAAATGTTAAATCAACCCTAGCGGTTGTGGTTTGGACATTAATTTTAAAGAAATCCTCACCGGCAACCGGCACAATCTGAATACCGTTTTCATCCATAATTTGTGCAAGTTCTTGAGAAGAATACTTTTTGGTTCCTTTTAACATAGTACCGGCTGTCAAATTTGCCTCGCCTGCTATTTTCTCAAGAAATCTTCCACCTTTAGCAAGTATACTCATTGCTATAATATCATTATTTTCATGATTATTTACAAGCAAAGCTGTTTTGTTATCGATAATATATTTTGAAATTCCGCCATTTTCTGAAACCTTTTGAGCAGAATGTTTTTCGTCTTCTTGTTTCGAAACATTTTCCATAGATTTAGGTAAGGCTAATGATATTGCGGATTTATTTATTCCCAAATACTTTTGAGCAACAGTTTGAACATCTTTAGCCGAAATCTTTTTAATATTAGTTACATAGTTTTTATACAGATCAGAATTTCCGGAAACAGACATTATATATCCCAACTCGGTCGAAATGTCAGAAGTTGATTCTCTGGAGTAATAGGTTTCCTGCTCTATTTTCTTGATTGCCGTATTAAGTTCCTCTTCAGTAACACCGTATTTTTGAATATAAGTTATTTCATCAAAAATAGCTTTCTCAAGCTTTTTAGCATTTGTAGGTACAAAGTTAGAAGAAATATACAAAATACCGTCATCCTTAAAGCTTCCGTTAGATGCAGAAATTGAATACGCAAAGCCTTTTTGCTCTTTTATGTTTCTATATAGCTTTGAGGACTTTCCGCCACCCAAAATTTGTGCCAAAACATCCAAAGCATAGGTATCGTTATTATTTATATCAACACCTCTAAATCCTATCATCATATAACCGGTTTCGGTGTCTATGTATTCAGTTTTACGTTTTTGAGCAACTATCGGACGTTCTTTTTTAAACGATTTTTTTATAGGCTTTTTGTATTGAGAATTGAAATATTTTTCGACTAAACCCAACGCCTTAGAGGTATCAACATCACCTACAACAAGCGTTATCATATTAGAAGGTGTGTAATAATCATTAAAAAACTCCAGTATCTCCTCTCTTCTTATTGTAGAAATAATATCTGCAGAACCAATAACCTTTCTTTTGTAAGGATGAGAAGTATACATCATATCATTCAAGTTTTCATAAACTTTTTTAGACGGTGTATTATTATCCTTAGAGATTTCTTCTAAAACAACTTTACGCTCTTTCTCAAGCTCTTTTCTGGGAATTTGCGGATTAGTAAGCATATCTGCATGAAGTTCTATAGCTGTTTCAAAAAACTCAGAAGGAATTGTTATATAATAATGCGTAAAATCCTTACTTGTAGCTGCATTTACAATTGCACCTTTAGATTCCAGTATTCTGTCAAATTCGCCAACAGGATGTTTTTTTGTTCCTTTAAAAAATAAATGTTCCAAAAAGTGCGCAACGCCGTTATTTGTTTCATTTTCATTAATCGAACCCGTTTTAACCCAAGTATCTATTGTTACAATCGGGTTATTACGAATTTCTTCCACAATAACAGTTTGACCGTTTGAAAGTTTATGTGTCGTAAAGTCCGTTGCCCATGTTGAAAGTGAAAAACTAAGAACAACAATTATTAAAAAAATATTTCTAAACATAATACAAAATCCCTTCTCAATATATTTACATAATAATATACTATTTAACATTTTTCCAGTTAGTAAATTTTATAAATTTTAGTAAAAATATTATTAATTTTGTGTAAAGAATTGTAAAAATTTCGTGTAAAATTCTAAAGTTTCTAAAAAAAATGCCGATAACATTAATATACAAACAGGGACGATGGAAAATGGCAGACACAAATTTTAATTTTAATCATGTTGTTCAAAACTCTGCAAAGTATCTTGAAAAAGATTACACTGCAGCAGGCCACGCTGCTGAACAAATGGAGCAAGCAGAAAAAGTGCGTGTTGAACAAGCTATAAAATTTGAATCTGCGGGTTTTTTAGGAATAACTTTAGGTCAAAAATTAACTGAAGCAGGCATTGGCAAACGTGTTGCTCAGCAACTTGTTGATACAGCAACAGGTGCTGTTGGTAGAGTAGTAAGTCCTCTATCTGAATATTTGGACAAATACGAAAACGTATTTAACGGCACAATTCAAGCAGAATTTAACGGCGATGCTTACCAACTATACTCAGCAAGCAACGCAATGGCAGAAGAAGCATTAAATACACCAAATATTGTAGGACTCGGACCAAGCAGAGCGCCAAAATTTGTTATGGATATGTAAAAATTCTCCTTTTTTTCGTATAAAAACGGCGGTCGAAATTTCATTTCGACCGCCGTTTAAACTTAGACATTTTATAAATTATAAAGCTGCTTTTGCTGCTTCTACAACAACTGCAAATGCTTCTTTATCATTTACTGCAAGATCAGCAAGCATTTTTCTGTTAACTTGGATATTAGCTTTTTTGCAAGCATTTACGAATCTTGAATAGCTCATACCTTGTTCTCTAACAGCTGCATTAATTCTTACAATCCATAAACGACGCATATTGCGTTTTGTTGCACGTCTATCTCTGTAAGCGTATTTAAGAGCCTTCATTACAGCAATATTAGCTACTTTGAAGATTCTGCTTCTTGCACCTTTGAAGCCTTTTGCAAGCTTTAATATTTTTTTGTGTCTGTTACGACATACATTACCACGTTTAATTCTCATTGTTCAACACTCCTATCTTGAATACTTCTTGTAAGGTAACTCTTTAGAAACTAGCTTTTCGTGAGTTTCAGAGATAACTAAATCACCGAAAATCTTACGTTTTCTAGATTCTGATTTGTGTTGAAGCAAGTGGCCAATTCCAGCATGTCTTCTTGTGATTTTACCTGTGCCAGTAACTTTGTATCTTTTAGCTGCTGCACGGTGGGTTTTCATTTTTGGCATTTTGTTTCTCCTTTCGGTGGGTGTAAATAATTTGGATTGAAAAATTAGTTTACAAACCAATTACCACCCATTTCTACTACAATTCCGAGCAAGGCATACCACAGCACTATACTTCGGCTAATATTGAGTTTAAAGCAAAAACTTTTCAACGTCAAGCTTTTAGAACGAGGGCATTTTACAAAACTTATACTAAAGGTAGACAAATTTTATAATTTTGGATAATTAAAAATTCAGATAACAAATAATATTATAATAATATGGAAATTAGATACAATGATAAAATTTGCATATACACGCCCTTAATGTCGAAATTGTCTGATTTTGAATGCAAAAAACTGTTCAAAAAAATGGAAGATGATTCCCGTAAAATAGCACTGGATTTGAATTACACCAACGACATTACTGTTGATTTTATCGAACATATTAAGGATTTGTGTACAAAAAAAGAAGTCGGAATTTTTAACATATCTTCAGACGTATTTACCCTGTTTAATTTTATGAAAATAGACAAATCCGCAAGACTATTCGTTAGCGAACTGGATTTTGAAGAAGACTGCAGACAGTTATTAAACAGAAGTTTTTCAATAGTTTAAATTTTTATTTTATATCTAAACTCTGTAAAATCATCAGTTCTGACAAATTCTGAACTATGTATTCTGAAAAGTTGCTTAAATCAGTTTTTTCAATCTGTCCGGTTGCAACAAGTATAGTTTTTTCAATACCGGCATTTTTTGCACAAATAAAATCAGTCGGTGCATCACCAATCATTATCGTTGTATCAGAATTTGCACCTAACTTTTTTAAAGCTATTTTAGCTGGTTCACCACTTTCTTTCGTTGATTTTGATGATTCCCTGCCAACAATTACATCAAATAAATTTTCCCAACCAAAGTTTTTAACAACAAGCTTTGTTGTTTCTACGGAATCGGCTGTTACTACAGCAGTTTTAACACCATATTTCCGAACTTCTCTTATAAAATTTATAGCTTCATCAATCGGTTTTGTATATTCTAAAATATTTCTATTAAAATTAGCACTTACTTTATCAAAAATTTTTTCAAGTTCATTTTCTGTAATATTTATTCCAAACTTCTCTAAATCAGATTTAAAAATCGAAATAATTTTTATTCTGGAATACAAAGCCGTAATACCGTCTTTAAGCATTTTTTTGTTTAAAACATCGTACCCGAGAGATAAACACAAATCCGAAAACAGTTCTTGGTTTGAATTTGTATAATTTAAAACTTCCTGAACTCTCATTTCAGTCATTTTTCCCCAAAATTGATTTAAGTCAATAAAGGTGCCGTCTTTATCAAAAAGAATGGTTTGAATATTATTAAGTTCCCATTTTGAAGCTTTAAGATTAATCATTTTTCATACTATCCAAAGAAGTTCCCACTAATTTTTTTGCAATTTCTACAGCTTCAGATAATGTTTTTTTATCTTCAATTAAATTTTCTATTTTAAGATATTTTTTCACAATTTTTCTGGCATAAGAGCCTATAGCTATACAATGAGGTTGAACCCCGCATTTTTTAGCCAATTCTGTAGATTTAGTATTTGTTCCGCCTGACATCATAATATAGGCAGGCAAATTAGCGTTCTGAAATAATTGAGCAGTTGCAACAGCTTGCAAGGTTGTGCCTAATTCATCATCATTTCCGCTCATTGCAATTCCGTCAGCTTGAATAATTGTCGTATACGGTTTTCTGGTATTAAGCATACGCTTAACCCGTTCAACCAACTTTTTATCACCTAATTCTGAACGATCAATTGATATACATAACATCCCGCCAAAAATTTCATTTATCTGTTGCCACTTTTCATCAACATCATCCTCATCAGATGAAATTGCATGAAATTCAATACAATCCACACCTTTTGCAATAAGTTTAGGCAAAACTTCTTTATAATCCAATAATTGCGACTTCATGTTTATAGCTTGTTGAGGACAATTTTTAGCGCAAATTCCACAACCTAAACAACGTTCCTTTTTTACTTCATATTGTTCTGAGTAAACAATGGCTTCATGCGGACAAGTAGCTTTGCAAATACCGCAATTGGCACATAAAGACGAATTGATAGTTGCTTTTGTTATATGAGGATCGCCGTCAATTCCGACGCTTACACATAAGTATCTGTCTTTGTTAATTCCTGCATTTTTTAAACCTCTTTTTGCAGCATCCACAACCTCAGATTTAGCGCTTAAATCGAAGAAATTACAACCTGCAAGTGAATATATTGTAACAAGTTTTTCAACTTCATCGGCATCTTCATTTCCTGCACCGCAAACCAACTTAAAAACTTTTTTTTCTTCCAATAAATCTTTTAACATTAACCACCTCAACACGCTCTAATTATAACGCAAAATTTACATAATTGTCTGTAAAAAATATTTATGTTAGTATGTCTTGTAAGAAGAGTTTCTGACATTTTCAAATAAAATCTAACTATTTGACTTTAAGAAAATTACAACTAAGAAATATATATACATAGATAAAGGTACTTTAATGAAACTAATCAATAGACTGAAAGTTTTTGAACAAAAATACGTTTTTTTGAGATGGGCTACAGGAGCTGAATACGGAAAAATAGCTTATGTTGGTGATGATTTTGTTGAATTCAACATTATTGATGTAGATACTATGGAATATAGAGAAACTGTTGTTATAAATTCCCAATTAATACTCGAAGCTGTATTTGGCGGTTCTGATATCTCCAGAATTATTGCCGAAATTTCATCTATGCTTGGTTAATTTTATTTATACTGTGGCACATCTTTTATCCTTGTGATAAGATAAAACCGTATTATGTTAAATAGGAAGGAGAAAAGATGAGTCAAAGAATCGGTATTGATGTTGGCGGTACTAACGTTAAAATTGCACTTGTAAGCGATGAAGGTAAAATTATTTATTCAAATTCTATACCTACACGTGCAGAAATGGGCTATGAATACACAGTTAATAGTATGAAAGATGCTATTAGAGAACTTTTGAAAGAAACAAAACTTCAAGCTTCTGACATAGAAGGTATGGGCTTTGGTTTCCCAGGGCAAATTGATTGCCAAAAAGGTATTGTAAGATTAGCGCCAAATATTCCGGGTTGGGTTAATGTACCTATTGCAGAAATTATGGAAAAAGAATTCGGAATTCCAACAAGAGTTGATAATGATGTTAGAACTGCGGCATTAGGTGAATTAAACTACGGTGCCGGTATTGGCTGTCAAAACCTTGTTTGTATTACAGTCGGAACAGGAATTGGTTCAGGCTTGGTAATTAATGGTAAACTTGTTAGAGGCGCTTCTAACGCTGCCGGTGAATTAGGTCATATCAAACTTAATATGGAAGGCGGTCCGCTTTGTGGTTGTGGTGATAGAGGCTGCTTGGAAGCTTATGCTTCCGGACCTTCAATTGTTGCTTTGGCGGAAGAATATATTAAAGGTGGCAAATCTACAAGATATAGAGAGCTTGCAAACCCTGAAATTACTCCTTATATAGTTTCTGTTGCAGCTCAAGAAGGTGATCCTGTTGCAAAACAAATATTCAGAATTATGGGTGAATATATCGGAATGGGCTTAACATCAGTTGTTAACTTGCTTAACCCTGAAAAAATAATCATTGGTGGCGGTGTTGCAGCTGCAGGTGATATATTATTTGACCCAATAAAAGAAACTATTCAAAAACGTGCTATGACTATCCAAAAAGAGGCTGTAGAAATTGTTCCGGCTCAACTTGGAAATAATGCAGGCGTAATCGGTGCAAGCTTATTAATTAATTCATAAAACTTGTATTCAATAGAAGCAAAATATCTAATAAAACTCTAAAGTCAATCTGTTATTTGATTTTAGAGTTTTATATTTATATTTATTCATGATATATTATGTAAAAGATTATAGAGAGTATGGTTTATGAAAGTTGAACTTATTTTAAGAAACACAGCATTTTCTACGCTGGTAACATTATTTTCGATGTTTGCATTATCTGTTATCGGGTTTATTTTCCATATTCCCGTTAATATAATTTATCCAATTATAAGTTTTGCACTAGGAATATTAGTTCTGTTTTTTAATTTTAGAAAATCAGAAAATTTTAAACAAGAATTTTTAATATCATTATTTACATATTGTTCGATTTTTATAATATCCACATTGCTTGGTGCAAAGTTTTATGATTCATCTTGGGATGGAAGAGAATACCATTGTGCAGCAATTATTTTATTAAAAAAAGGTTGGAATCCAATATATGACGAAATTTATAATTTTGCTTCAAATATTTATAGCACTAAAGCTTATGGATTACATTGGGTTGAAAATTATCCAAAATTTGTAGAAATAATACAAGCCAATATTTTTACAATATTTAAGAATATTGAAGTTTCAAAAATGACAAATTTCGTTTTTGCATTCATCTTGTTGCTATATTCTTACTATGTTTTATCCAAATCGTATTTTAAAGAAATAAATCATTTTTCAAAATTTTTTATTTCTTTAGTTCTAATTTTAAATCCGGTTTATATCGCACAGTTTTCAACCTTTTATATTGATAGTTATGTTTATATCTGCTTTATGCTGATACTATTTTCTATTATTGATATAGAAACTAATGAAAAATTTGATTATATTCCGTGGACAATTTTTGTTATTAACGCAATTTCTATTGTCAATGTAAAGTTGGGCGGTTTATTATATTTGTTAGTTACTACATTAATCTATTTTGTTTATTTGAAAATGTTAAAACAAAAACAAAAGATTTTATTTCTTACAAAATCTGTAATTATTGTTTTAGTTGCTTTAATTATATCCGGAATTAATCCTTATTTTACAAATATTAGTCAAGACAGACATCCTCTTTATCCTTTAGCCGGTGAAAATAAAAAAGACATTATGACACCAAATTCACCTAAAGAATTTGTCGGTTCTAATTATCTTAAAAATTTATTTGTATCAACATTTTCGAGAGTGGACAACTTAGTATACGAATCAGAAGGAAAAACCAGATTAAAAACTCCATTTACAGTTCATCGAAGTGAAATAAGACACCTAATGGCATCAGATACTAGAATTTGCGGATTTGGTGTTATTTGGAGCGGGATTGTTATCCTAAGCCTTATATTAGCCTGCTTTATTAGGTATAATAATTCTGCAGAAAAGAATTTATTTCTTCTAATTTTTGCAATATTAATATCACTTACACTAACAAATCCTTATTCTTGGTGGGCAAGATATGCTACACATTTATGGACTATTCCTATATTTATATGTATTCCAATTTTGGTAAAAAACAAATTAATTAAAACTCAACAAATTGTTGCTTTTATTATTTTAGTTTTAATGCTTGCAAATTCTATTATTCAAATTACTCAATCATTAAAGCAAGAAAGACATTTTAGAAAGTATACAAACAACTATATTAACGCACTTAAATCTGAAAACAAGCCAATTAAAATCTTTGGTATATTTGATTATTCTCTGTGTGAAAAATTAAAAAACAAAAATGTAAAATTTGAATTTGTGTCAGAAAATTATTATGAACAAAACAAATCAGATTTTACCAAAATCCCAATAGCAATAAATTTTATGTACTGGGATAGATTGGAAAAATAAGATAATTTTTTCAAAAATTACACTTTTTGCAAATTTTTATATCAATTAAATGTTATATAGACACACTCCTACTCTTATAATAAGATGATTATAAGGGTAGTACCACACCACCCACCTTCACACGTATTTTACTAAGAAATCGGAGGTAGAAGGGAGGTGATAAGCTATGGGAACTCGACAAATAATAAAAGCCACTATTATTGCAGTAATAGCAGCTCTTAGAATTGTTCTTTTGTTCTTATAGGGTACTAAGTCAAGCCTCAAGTAACTAGCACTTGCTTGGGGCTTGCCCCTATGTTTACATTATTTACGATTAACTCCTTTTTGTCAATACTAGCGTGTTACATGTAAAACTCTTCTGTATCAGGTTTTATAGTATTCCAATCGGTTGATAAAGAAGCATAGAAAGTTAAGACTTTAAGAGCTTTTGAAATATCTCCGTTGAGAACTGTTTGTAGCAATCCTGCGATACGGTTTGCGATATACTTATTCAAAGTTTCCATATTTTTTTGTGTAAGTTTATTCTTTGAGTGCATTTCTTCAACAGGTCCACTCCGAAAAGCAAACTGCGTAATACCTTTTGATAGCATATCAATTGTTTCAAAATTTAATTTTGTATTCATAAAACCTCCCTCTGTTTTTGAATTGAAGTTATTTTTCAAATGAAATTGAAAGTAAATTCTTTTCTCTTAAATAGTAATTGTAAAATTTTTCTTTAAATGTAACAATTTATCCAAAATTATTAAAGTTTTTTCAAAAAATGCCGATATATATAATGATAAATTGCGACTAAAAATAGAGTAGAAAATGGTAGATATAAACTTAAGTTCTTTTCAAAAACACATAGATGTATTTAAGAATCTTATAAAAACCTCTGGAGAGACAAGCATTGATTCTCAAACTTTTCAAGAAAAAGTAACAAAAGATAGAAGTATTTTTGAAATGCTTGATCAAAACTGGGATGGTAAAATTTCTGAAGATGAAATAAATACTGTTTTAGAATCTGATTCAAATAATGATGGAATCGTAACGGGAAAAGAATTAGCTTGCATGAATCAAATGAAATTTTTTGCAAAAAGAACTGTTGATAAATGGTTTACATTAGATGTAAATCGAGATGGGCATTGGAGTAATGTTGAAGAAAAATTAGGCGATCATAGAATGTGGGGTGATGCATCAACTTACACTGGTTTAGATGCAGCAATGTCAAATGAACAGCTTGCACAATTATATGAAATAAAAGAAACTATTAATGATCCAAATAATGAACAATTAGAACAATGGCTTAATGGTTGGTTGGAAGATTTAAAGCAAACAGCAAAAGACCAATATGGTGTTGAATTAAATGATAAACAAATAATTGTTTTGAAAAAAGAATATATAAAACAACTTAACACATGGTTATTTAAAAATGGTGATAATGCATCTGGTGATGCACCATTATACAATTCTTTAAATTGCACAGCATATACAAGACTTATTACAACGGAACAAACTGTATCGTGTTGTGGTGGAGATATTGTTCCTCCACCAGCATCTCCTGTTAAAAATGCCTGCTCACCTGTGTTCTCAAGTTTGGAATATGATGGTGCTTCTAATAATGCTGAAGAAGTTAAAAATAGATTAGCTTGGGCTATGTTTAAAACTCCTCCAGCTGAATTATTGTCTACAGACGAAGATGCAATGACGGTTTGGGATAATATGACTGATGAGCAATACTCAGAATATCATCAACAATATTTAACTATGAGAAATATGACAGCAAATGATTTTAGAGAGTTATTAAAACCTGAAAATGAACAACAAAGAGTTGATTTTGAAAAGAATTCATCAATGACAGTTCAACAAATTGTAGATTACATTGACATTGTGGAACAACAAATCGGAGTTGGAAATTTTGATAATGAAGACTGGTCTGTAAATGCAGAGCAATATAGTAAAATTATACTTGGCGTTAACGGTACCGTTGGCGATGAAGATAAATTACAAGGAAAAACAAGAGCTGATATCCCTGAAAATCGGCAAAATCTATTAAGGTTTTTAGAAGAAAAGGGCTGGTTATACGAACAATTTAAACCTTGATTTTATATATAATTTTTTAACAAGTTTGCATCTCAATTCCTTATAGAATGTAATTTTCGAACCGTTGAAAGGGTTATAAATACTTAATTCCACAAACAAAAAGACCGACGTACCTGTCGTCCTGAACAAGCCGAGCAGAGGATGAAAGCGTAAGCGTATCCGTTTAATGCGAGGCGCGTTTCAGGACCTTATCGGCTAATAGTAAATCTACCAACTTGTAAGATGCTGAAATAAATTCAGCATGACAAAAGGGATAAATCTTTTAAAATATAATTTGTCGAGTGGTTTATTTAGCTCAAACCCTACCCGTACAAAATAAAAAACCGAATAACAGATGTCATTTGGTTCTACTATTTGTGAGTTTTAATTTTAACTTTATATGAAAAGTGTTTTTGGTTACTTTTTAGTGGTAAATAATTTAGGTTAGTAGTTATACTTATAAGCCAATATATTCTTTTCTTTTTTGCCTACTTTTTTCTTAACTAAAAAGAAAAAAGTAGGGTGGACCTTAACGTACAGAATCACACCGATAATTCTGCAAAGCCTTGTGTAGTTTTGAATTTAAGCCTTCATTTACCCCTACATTTTTTGCAGGATATAATTTTAAAATTTACCCCCGAAAAAATGCATACTCCCAAATCAAGTCATAGCTTGAAAGTTGAAAAAGTGGTAATTTTTCTAATTTGTAGATTTTCAACGGTGTCATAATATGCTATAATTAGCCTATGACTCAAAGGAATTCAGCATTGGAAGTATATTTTTACAAAACAAGCTCTGGTAATGAGCCTGTTAAAGAGTGGTTAAAATCTTTACCAAGAGAAGATATGCGTACAATTGGCTTTGATATCAAAACTGTGCAGTATGGATACCCAATAGGAATGCCATTAACAAGAGTTTTACACGGAACTGGTGGATTAGAGGAAGTGCGTTGTAATATTTCTAATGGTATTGCAAGAGTAATTTTCTATGTTGAAAACGATACAATGGTGCTATTACATGGCTTCATTAAAAAATCACAAGAAACACCTAAAAAAGAATTAGATGTTGCAAT
>SUTU01000026.1 GCA_015152525.1 Cyanobacteria bacterium SIG28
AAACTTCTTTGTATATTGGAGTAACAAGCAATTTGCAAAAGCGGGTTTGGGAGCATAAAAATAAAGTTGTTAAAGGTTTCACTGAGAAATACAATGTAAATAAATTAGTCTATTATGAATTAACAGACTCTATTGAAACTGCAATAAATAGAGAAAAACAATTAAAGCGTTGGCACAGGGAATGGAAAATAAATTTAATTAAAGAAATAAACCCTGAATTTAAAGATTTGTCATTAGATTGGGAGTAAAAACTCATAGTTTGTAAGATCCTGAAACAAGTTCAGGATGACGATATTATTTAAAGTTGGCTTATGAGATATTCTCCATAAAAGAAATTTATTTCTCTTAAAAGTATTAGATTTTTATCTTCTTTTATTCTATTTACAAGGGTTTTAATCCAATGTAAAAAGTTCGATTTTTGGAACTTAACCCCCTCCATAAAAAACAGGATGACATCAGTTATCCTGTTTTTTATTTTGTCGTTCTGATGACTTGGACTTCTAATTGCGTCAGCAATTTAAGAAGTTCGGCGGATGTTGTGTATCAGGTATTTTGACATAAACTATCGCAAGTTAGACAT
This sequence comes from Cyanobacteria bacterium SIG28, assembly GCA_015152525.1. Classification (GTDB taxonomy): domain Bacteria; phylum Cyanobacteriota; class Vampirovibrionia; order Gastranaerophilales; family Gastranaerophilaceae; genus CAG-196. The sequence continues at coordinate 581 of SUTU01000026.1, forward strand.
GCAAGTCGGAAGTTTTTGAAAAATAAATTTACCCCTTGCAAAAATTTTAAACGGCGTTTAAAAGCCGTTTAAAAGGTGTTTAAATGATGTTCAAAATAAACTTGCTTTTTATAAAATTTTAAAAAGGGGGAAATTAAGCTTGTAGATTGTAGACAGGCTTGTCCACTTATTATAAAAAGGAGGTTAGAATGATTTCATCACTTAGGCACACAGTTTTTAAAAAACTTTGGCAAAATCGATTACTTACATTATTTTAGAAGAATGATTAAGGATTACGAATCTAAAAAATGGGATTTTTTCCTAAATTCAGAATATTCAATTTCTAAAGTTTCTCTTGTTCTTCTATTTTTCAAAATCATCTTCAAAACCTCTAATATTATCAAGTTCAATTTTGTATCTTTTGACTTGCTTATCAATACAAGTTGTAAAGCTAATTTATATACAGCAATGACCTGTTTGCTGGCAGATTGAGCTAACTATACCGAAATAACACAAAGACAAAACTTTACGAGTATGATAGAAGTTCAAGATAGTCGATTTTAGCAGAAAATACAATATAATTGCTTAAACTTGGTCATTTCGGATATAAACTAAATGCTTGTCAAAGAATGAATCTTAGCATGATCAGTTGGTGATACATACATTAAATTATCTTTTGAATTATTATAACCATTATTATCAATATGATGAATTGGAAACAATTTCCCTTTATCATCTCTTGGTTCTTCTGCATCACCTAAAATATGTGCTCTGGCAACCATTCTATAAACATGACCTAATGAAGCATAGCCCTTTAGTCTTAAATATCCGTCAGGGTAATTCGGATCATTTTCTAGCTCAATTTCTCGCCATTCATTTGGTTTTTTAATATCTTTAATTCGAACTTGTCCACTATCACTTACTTGAATTTCTTTTATATCCGAATATTGAGATTTTCTTTTCGTTGGAATTAAATCTTGCCAGAATTCTTTTTTATAAACTTTCCAATCAACTTTTTTGCTTTCTTTTTTAGAAGGCAAAGCTTTTTTTAACATTTCAATAATATCATTATCTAATGGTTGTTTAGGATCATATAAAACATTTTCTTCTTTGATTTTTATTGTATATTTTTCCATATTTTCCCTCTTATCCGATTTTAAAACCTTGTAAATTGAAAATTATTATATTAATAATAGCAATTTTCAAAAGTATTTAAAATAAAGTGTAAATATTTGTAATTTTATCTTTAAAAAAAAACAAATTTTTGAGTTAATAAATATTAGGTATAATTTATGATAAATGTTCATGAATCAAAACAATTTATAAACCTAATTTTATATAATTCACAAAGATTTGTACAAAAACCAAAAGTTGTACAAATCTCTCGGGATGCTATCAAAAATTTAGAATACACCCCAACGAGCGATACGTTTGTCTCTAAAACGCCTAAGTTAACTTCAAAAATTGCACCTCTCAACAAAAAAGGTAAAAACTGGGACGGTATTGCAAAATTGCAAGATGGTACCAAAATAGGGAATTACAACTGTGAAATAAATGAGCACTCCGGATTCAAATCAAAAAAATACCCCGCAAGTTGGTTTGATTCCAAATTTAGTTCTTCTAACAAATACTTACACGTTAACTGGATGGATACTCAATGGGCGGAACATCAAGGTTATGGAAGAGAGATGATGAAAAGATTTTATATAACATCTGTAGAATCTGGTTGCAAAGGGAAAATAGGACTTGAATCAATGCCTGATAGTGTAGGTTTTTATAAAGAGTTAGGATTTGAGCACGGTGAAAACGACACTAAAACAATTTATTTAAACAAAATTGAAGAAGCTCAAAAATACTTAGAAAGTCTAAACAGACGTAAAGCAGACGGAGAAAACATATCCAGCGCTTGTATTAGAAGTATAATTAACAAAATAGAAATTCTTCAACAATATGCTGAAAACTGTCTTCAACAACTATTTTTCACGCCAACGCCTGAAAATATCGCAAAACTTTTTAGGAAATAATTTTTTAAATGTTTCTCCAAGATATTTACTTTTTGTTTCAGAAAATTTTATTCTTTTCAAGAATTAAGTTTAACGACTTCTCGAAGAGCCACTCCGCCTTGAAGAACTGCTACTTCTGTCATCATAATAAGTTCCCTGGGTTCTACTACCACTACTATCTCCGCTATCGCTCCTGCTACCTTCAGTTTCATCATCACTTCTGTTATCACTTCTTTCAGTTGTGCCATAGCCATCTCTACCATTACCAGTTCTTCCTGTATTACGAGAGCTTGTAGGCGTGCCTGAACCATTATTTCCTTCAGCTTCTAGATATTGTCTAAATACAATAACTAAACAGGCGTCGTGCATCCACTTCAACTCATCATAAGTGTCTTGATCATAAGTTGCAATATTTTCATAATTATTAGTCATAGATGTTTGCATATCTTTTGCTTGTTGAACAATACCTGAATTACTTGATTTTAAGCCCCAATTAATCAAATCCCAGATTGCATCTTTCATTTGTTTAATTTTTTCTTCTAAATTAGTACATTTATCAATAGCAGCACTTCTATCCATACAAATACCGTCTTCTGCCAGAAGTTCAGTTGTATCTGTAATTGAGTCATAGCTTGGATATAAGTCATCGATATATGTAATCAATCTGTTAAGCGCCCAAACTTGTACATCACCCACATCACCTGCAGTTTTAATATCATCTGCCAATTTAGCAACAAAACCTTTTGCTTCTAATGCTTCATAAATATCTTGACCTATAGAATTTTTAAGAGCATCGTAATCAAGATTTTCTATTATTTTGGAATTATCACCTTCTATTTCATCTGGTGTATTCGTCTCTGCAATCTCTTTTTCAATTTTAGCTATTACATCAGCACCTTCTGATGAGGCAATAAAATCATCAAACGAACCGTTATATGCATAAGTTGTTGATGTAAACGCATCTTCATATTCACGTTGAACAAACTCTCCGGTTTTTTCTGCAGCATATTCCTTGAAAGCTTGAAGATAAACATCACCATGTTCACCATACAATTTAGCATGTTCTGTTGAACTCAAAACGGATGTCGTTAAGCTCGTAACAATATGGAGTTGTAATTTAGCAGATTGAAGTTCGTTAAGCTTTTCATCCAGATCGTCCGGATGAATCTCCGGATTTTCTTTGTCAGCAGTTTTAATATAAGTGTCGACAATACCTTGAATGTCATTTAAAATACTGGCAGGTGATTCACCTTGTAGACCATTAATATATTCGTTAAGTTTTGACTGTAAATCCTTGTCGTCATAGATACAGTAATCGGAATTATTCGCTAAATCTTTAAACTCATATGAATACTTTTTACGAGTTTCAGCAAGAACTTGGGTTTTATAAGCATTAATAGTAGCGTTTTTGATAATTGCATCAACTTCCCCGCTAGCTTTAATTCTGCTTACAATTTGGTCAGCCGGCGTATTTTGGTTAATAAGTTGTTCAAGAATTTCTGATAAACCATCACGTACTTCACCCTTCCAAGCGTTATGGTAATCA
>SUTU01000004.1 GCA_015152525.1 Cyanobacteria bacterium SIG28
TTATTACAACAATAAAAGGTATCAATGGAACAAATTAAAAATGGCACCTGTTGAATACAGGAACCATTTATTAAAAGTTTCGTGAACCACCTTTTTTACTTTGTCTAGTTTTTAGGGTTCAGTTCAATTGATGTCGAGCCTTTTATTTTTTCCTAATTTTTCCCTTTTTCCTTTTTCCGCTTTAGCACTAATAAATATTATCTTAATATAATATTTATTAATAAAAATTTTATATCTGTATTCTACAGCATTGGTTATACTTAATCAAGCAGTGCTTCAAGAATAGCAGCATTTTTAGTAGCCATTGCCGATGACTTTACTCTGCTTTTGTACATATATGTACGTAAAGCTTCTCTGATAAGTTCTGAACGAGTGCGGTTTTCGCCTTCTGCTACTTCGTCAATTCTGTTTAAAAAATCTTCCGGCATGGAAATCAAAACTCTTGCCATTATATTTCTCCTTTGCAATATGTATACTGATATGTGATATCCTGTATATATAATAAGTAATCTAAAGAGAAAAAATTGCTCTTTTTATCTTAGTTTGTTAAGAAATGTTAAGATAAGTTTAATACAATTACCATTTGAAAATAAGTTTTACAGCTTAAATTGTGCTATAATAACGAGGTTAGGGAGTTTGTTTTTTTATGAAAAGAGTTTTAATATTTTTGTTTGCATTTTTAATTTTGACCGGATGTTCTGCAAAAAAGGGTGAAAAAGAGATTACTTTTTGGACTCTGCAAATGGGTGATTTTGCGCCATATATAAATAAAATAATTTCTGATTACGAATTTGAACATAAAGATATAAAAATAAAATGGATAGACGTGCCATTCTCAGAAGGTGAAAAACGTACTTTGGCGGCGGTAATGACAGATTGTCCTCCTGATTTAATTAATCTTAATCCGGATTTTACGGCACTTTTGGCGCAAAAAGGTACTTTGCAAGAGATAAATTCATCGGAACTATCTGAATTCACGCCGGAAATTGTAGAAGCTTTGAAATACAATGACAAAAATTATTCGATACCTTGGTATGCAACGAGTGCAATAACTATTTATAATAAGGATTTGTTCAATAAATCCGGACTTGTTAGAGTTCCAAAAACATATAAAGAATTAGCTTCTATTTCTGGAAAAATAAAAGAAAGTACTGGTGCTTATTCATATTTACCTACTATTACAGAAAATGATACTATGGTTAAAATTCTTAATAAATATGGTGTTTCAGAAGTTAAAGATTTTAATTCTACGGTGAGTATAAATGTTTTTGAGATGTTTAAGACACTTTATCAAGAGGGTACGATACCGCCTGAAACTATTACTATGACTCATAGAGAAGCCTTAGAACAATATATGGCAGGAAAAATTGTGTTTTATCAAGGTGGTGCGAATTTCTTGAATATGATTAAGGAAAATGCACCGAAGATATATAGTCAGACGGATGTTTCAGAACAGATAAAAGGTTCTGTCGGTCAGAATGATTTTTCTGTTATGAATTTTGTTATTCCTCTTAGAGCAAAATATAAAAAAGAGGCTTTGGATTTTTGTTTATATTTGACAAATGAGGAAAATCAATTAGAATTGGCAAGGCTAACAAATGTTATAGCTACAAATGCCAATGCTTTGAATGATAAATTTTATAATGATTATTCTGATTTAACTTCAAAATCACGATCAATAAGCGCAAAGCAAATCCAAAAAATTACACCTGCAATGAAGCAGAAATATGGTCAAAAAGAGATTAATCAGCAAGTAAATAATGCTGTGCAATCTGTTTTATTAAACAAAAAATCAACAAAAGAAATTTTGGATGATATGGTAAAAAATCTTAGTGTTTTAAGTTCTCAATAAGTCCTTGAGTACTGTATTCTTCATTGGTTTTGCCAAGCTTTCTGAATATTTTTAGCGCTTCGGTGAGTTTTTCTAATGCAATTTTTTTATTTGTATATAAATATTGTTTAGCAATTTCAACTTTTGCTAAACCCAATCTGAAATTATATTCATCTTTATTTTTTGCATTTTTAGAAATTGTTTTAAAATTATCAGAACTTGTTTCAAAATTACGAACGATAGTTCTTAGTAATTTTTCTTCTGTAAATAAATTTTTTATGTAATCTTTACGACGATTATTAATATCTTTGCGGTATAACATTTTTAAATCAACGGTTCGTCCGAGTTGATGTATTACATCGTTTTGTTTTTGAGCTATTTCAAAAGCTCTTTTTATAAATATTTCTTTTATGTCATCCGGTAAGATTTTTATTTTAATCAGCGATGCGTAAATAATACCGGTTAAATCAGTAAGTCCTCTTTTATCAAAATCTTCTGCTAATTCTTGAGTTCTTACGATATAATCTCCCATGCTACCGGCTCTTTTGTAAGATTTTTCATATTTTTGCAACTGAGAAACAACAAATGCTGCAGTCGGATTTTTTTCCTTCAGTGCGTGGATTTTAAAATGCTTGAAATTTTTATTTATTGTGTTGATATTAATACTTTTAGTTTCTAACATATTTTTATAAAACTTGAGAAAATAAAATTTGCTAATAAATTTATATTTATTTCTGTTTATTTTATAATCAAGGTGTAAATGTAATTTAATAGAGGAAAGAAGATGTTAAAAGATTATTTCTTAAATGAAGTTAAAGTTGCAATTAATAAAGCTATCGAAGCAGGAAAATTAGGCTCAATGGGACTTCAAGATGAATACAGTTTGATTATTGAAAAGCCTAAAAATGCTGATTTTGGTGATTTTGCGGTAAACGTTTCTTCACTTGCTCGTGTAGCAAAAATCGCTCCTCCTATGATTGCTCAGGCTATTGTAGAAGGTGTAAGTGGTGTAGGATATACGACTTCTGTTGTTGGTGGATTTATTAACTTCAAAATCGAAAACTCTCTTTTAGCAAATTCTGTAGCAGAAATTCTTGAGAGAAGAGAAAATTATGGTCGCCCTCAAGATGTTCCTACAGAAAAAATTCTTTTAGAATATGTTTCTGCTAACCCTACAGGACCTTTCCATATCGGGCATGGTCGTTGGGCTGCTATGGGTAGCGCTTTAGCTAATTTATTAAAATTCTATGGTCATGAAGTTCATCAAGAGTTTTATATAAATGATGCAGGTAGCCAAATCCAAAAATTAGGTAATTCTTTAAGAATAAGAATTGGTCAAGAATTAGGCGAAGACATCGATTTCCCTACTGATGAAATTGAAAAGAAAAACTTTTACCCGGGAGATTATTTAGTACCGGTTGCTAAAAAATTCCTTGAACAAAATAAAGTTGAAAAAAGTTCTGATGTTGAATTACAGGTTCTTTGTGATTTTGCAAAAGCTGAAATGGAAGCTTGCCAAAAAGCTTTATTAGAAGATTTTAGAGTGCATTTTGATGAGTTTTATTCAGAATTATCACTTCACAACTCTGGTAAAGTTGAAGAAAGCTATCAAGAATTAATAGACAAAGGTATGCTTTACGAACAAGAAGGCGCTATGTGGTTTAAATCAACTCAGTTTGGCGATGATCAAGATAGAGTTATTAAAAAGGCAGACGGTTCAAATACTTATTTAACAGCAGATATTGCTTATCATATTGATAAATTAAGACGTGGTTATGACAGATTAATCAATATTTGGGGTGCAGACCACCACGGTTATGTTGCACGTGTAAAAGCTTCAATCGAGGCTTTAGGATATGACCCAAATAAATTGGAAGTTCTTTTAGGACAATTGGTTAATCTCGTTATTAACGGTGAAGAAGTTCGTATGGGTAAACGTAAAAACATGGTTACTTTAGACGATTTAATTGATGAAGTTGGTATTGATGCAACTCGTTATTGGATGGCAATGAGAAATATTGATATGACTTTGGATTTTGATATTGAATTGGCTAAACGCTCTACTGATGAAAACCCTGTGTTCTATGTTCAATACGCTTATGCAAGAGTTTGTTCAATTTTAAGAAATGCTATTTCTGAAAAATTAAATACTGAAACCGGTGAAAAATCTCCTGCACCTTTAACAGAAGTTGAGTTAGAAGATTTGGTTAAAAACTTTGATAAAGAAGCTTTCTTAAAAACTGCTGATTGTGCGAAATCTTTGGTATTAAAACTTGAAGAATTTAAGTCTGTAATCGTTCTTTCTGCTCAAAACAGAACTGTTTATACAATTTGCAGATATGTTCAAGAATTAGCAGCAGAATTTCATTCTTTCTACAACGCAAACAGAGTTATTTGTGATGATAAAGAATTGATGAAATCAAGATTAGCGTTGATGGTTGCAATTAAAACAACGTTAAAGAATGCGCTTGATATTTTGGCAGTTTCAGCACCTGAGCGCATGTAGTAACTTTTTCTTTACTAAAAAGAAAAAGTTACCAAAAAGAAAAGAATATTTGGTCGGGTAACATTGGTGAAAATACAAAATTATATAAAAACTACAAGTTACCCTCAAAGTGAAAAACTAATTCATTATAAAAATAATGTGTAAAAGGTCGGTTGGGGATTTCTACCCCAACAATAAAAAAGGAAAATATTATGATTAGAACAGAAAATTTAGAAAATGCATATAATACGTTGTTAGAATGTTATAATGATTATTTAGATAATCAAAATTCTGTTTTACTTCAATATATTGCGGATTCTTGTGTGAAAAGGTTTGAACATACTCTTGAAACTTCTTGGAAATTAGCAAAAAAAATCTTTATTCAAAAATATGGTAAATCAGAACAAGAATTAACTATAAATAATATTTTTCGTTTTATGCAAGGTTATGGTTATTCGGAAAATTGGGAAAATTGGAGAGATTATTATCAGAAAAGAAATAATACAGCACACGAATACAGTTTAGAAAAATCTCGCCAACTGATAGAAATAATTCCTGATTTTATAAAAGATGTTAAATTCTTTTTAGATAAACTACAAGAGGAAAAATAAATGCTTGGCGTTACACAAGAGGAATTAAATATAATTAAATCTATAATTGAACCATACAAAAATGAATATAAGTTTTGTGCCTATGGTTCAAGGGTTAAGGGAAATTTTCGCCCTCTTTCAGATTTAGATTTAATGATAAAAGGTAAAACTAATGCAAATTTGAATGATATTGAGAGTTTAAAAGAACTTTTTGACGAAAGCAATTTGCCTTATGTTGTTAATATTTGTGATTATTACAACTTATCCGAAAGTTTTTATGATATTATAAAACAAGATTTAGTAGAAATATAAATAGTTATAAGGAATGTGTATTATGAAAATCCAATCTATTAATAGCAATTACAATCAAAACAATATTTCACACAAAGCGCATTTTAAAGTAAATAACAATTTCGAAAAACTTTATAAAGAACAGTGTAAACATAGTGAGTTTAATTATTTTTCAACGCTTTTTAAGGAAACATTGCCAAAACATGAGATAGAAATTACTCAATTAAAAGATATTGCAAGAAGTGAAGAAAGAGCTTGTGAATTTGTTAATAATACAACAAAACAAGTATATAACACTATCATTCCTTGTAGAAAGGAAGGTTTACTTTATTTAACAAGTTTAATAGGTTTAATGAAACAAGATTCTTTTTTTAAAGGTGTTGATAATAAAACATATGATTGTTTAGACATTTTAACAAAAGAATAAAAGGGGTATATATTATGAAAATCCAATCAATTAATAATAATTACAATCAAAATAAAGTTTCACATAAAGCACATTTTAAACCGAACATGTATTTAAAAGAATTATGTGATGTTGCGGAGAAAAATGAAAAATTAATCAGCTATCTTGATACATTTCAAAAAGAATTACCAAAACACGAAATAGAAATAGTATCAAAAACAAAAACCAACTTAAAAAATGTTTATCTGTATAAATTGATGAACAATAAAACATATAAAGAATATAATGTTGCTTCCAGTCAAAATGAAGATGGGTTAGTAGGTTTAATATCAGGTATCTTTTTTGCGGCACAGTCAACTAAATTCTTTGAAGAAAAACCTTGTGAACTGACAAATTCTTATGGATTTTTAACAAATACTGAATATGAACCTGAAATTAAAGAAAATATTCACGAAAAATTTACAAATGGAATGCGTAATTTAAGTAAAGGTATCGTTGAAAATAAATAAACTAAAAAGGAGTTAATAAAATGATACAACCGGTTTCAAATATAAATTTCAAAGGTTTTTATTCAAGGAAAAACGAACTTTATTCCGACTCTCAAAATAGATGTATTGAAAATATAAAAACAGAATTAGGTGATTTAGTTAACTCAAAAAATTTTGAAGTTCAGGCCGGAGAACACGATACGGTTGAACTTTATCATATAGAAGGACTTAGAGAAGGAGTTGGAACAGGAAGTTCTTATTGTTCGCATGTTGATAAAATCGGAACTTTTGACGAGAAGCATCCTTTTAAAATTGATGATTTGAAAAAGTATGAGAAAGAATCTACGGCAAATATGTTAACTCTTGCAATTCCTACTATAATGCTACTTTGTGGGGCAATTGGTTTAGGTATGAAAGCTTGTACTAACGGTGTTAAAAAAGCTTTAAATCAAAAACAATTAACTGAACAGGTAGTTCTTACTGTTAAAGATTCTGCAACTTTAGCAAAAGATCTTAGTGAATCTTTTATAAAACAAAAAAGATAAATCAATCTATTCTATATTAGGTATAAATTTTATGAGAATTCAGCCAATCAGAAATAATAACAGTAATAATTATAAATATAGTGAAGTTTCGCATAAGGCTTATTTTAAAAATATTTAGTAACTTCCGGTAATGGTTATTGGATAAAATCACCTAAAAAAGAGTTTTATTCAAAAATTACAAATAAAGGTTAAAATATGATTGATAAAATTGTTCAAAATTTAAAAGAAGCAAATCAACCACGAAGCGAGTTTGTGGAATTAATGGAACAATTTCAGGACCCATATTTGGTTTTAATCGGTTGTATTTTAAGTTTAAGAACAAATGATAAAACAACTTATCCAGCAACTTTGAGAATGCTTGAACTTGCAAAAACACCTCAAGAAATGATGTTGGTAAATGCAGAAGCTCTCGCAAAAGCTATTTATCCAGTTGGGTTTTATGAGAATAAAGCTAAACAAATTATAGAATTATCTCGACAAATAGTAGAAGAATTAGACGGAAAAGTTCCTGATGAGATTGAAGAGTTAATAAAATTCAATGGTGTAGGCAGAAAAACTGCTAATCTTGTACTAGCAAAAGGATTTAATAAACCTGCAATTTGCGTTGATGTTCACGTACATAGAATCTTTAACAGATTAGGCTATGTAAAAACAAAAACACCTGAAGAAACAGAGTTTGCTTTAAGAAAAAAATTACCTGAAAAATATTGGATTGATATTAATACCTTAATCGTAACCCACGGACAAAACGTGTGCAAACCTCAAAAACCGGATTGTAAAAATTGTCCAATATGTGAATTTTGCAAAAAAAATATATAATTTGATGTGTTTTAGTTTTGAGTTTTTATTCTTCCACTTTCTTTTCTTCTTTGGCTCGCAAATAAAGAAGAAAAAAAGTACAAATGCAGAAACTTTTAAATAAAAAATAATTATTGATACAAATACATCAAAATATATAAAAAGAACCTCTATCTAAAATAGAGGTCCTTTTCTATAATTTTCTAAAATTTACATGCTAACTCTATCAGCAATTTCTTTCATTTTATGATCAGCCAATCTTGTATCACCTTTAACACGAGAATATGATAAATAGCCGTTCATTCTGTCAATCTTAGTCAAATTTCTGCTTCCGCATTTTGGACAAACATCCATATTCAACTCTTCATGACCGCAATCATCACAGTATGAAAGTGATAGGTTTACACCTTCATAAAATCCCATATCCATTGCTCTGTGAACAAGTGTTTCTACAGCTTTTGTATTGTATCCTAGAGGATATTTAACATATTGAATTTTTCCGCCATTCAATAAATCCCAAAATCTTTTTTCACAGTCTTGTTTTTCAATAGGACCGATATTTTCACTAACGTGGCAGTGGAAACTGTTTGAAACATATGCTCTGTCTGAAACATTTTCTACAACGCCATATTTTTTACGGAATTGTTGAACTTGTAAACCGCAAAGATTTTCAGCAGGTGTTCCGTAAAGTGCGTATAAATAACCGTCTGCTTCCTTAAATTCAGCAACTTTTTTGTTAATATATTCCATTACTTCGATTGCAAAATTACCATCTTCAACCAATGATTTGCCGTTGTGAAGCTGTTGTAATTCATTTAGCGCTGTAATACCAAAAGATGCTGTAGCATACTTCATAAGCGGTTTAATTTTGTCATGAATACCTAAATTACCACCCAAGAAACCACCTTCACAATATGCAAGAGGGTTAACAGAAGCCTTCATTTCTCCTAAGTATTCATAAGTTCTGATATGAAGTTGTCTGATGATTTCCATATAGTAATCAAGAACTTCGTAAAAATCTTTGCTTTCTTTTTTAGCCTTTGCATATATCATTGGTAAGTGTAAACTGATTGCACCAATGTTGAAACGACCTACAAAAATTGGTTTGTCGTCTTCATCAGCAGGTTTCATTCCGCCTCTTTCAAACCAAGGAGATAGGAATGCTCTACAACCCATTGGTGAAACAACTCTTCCATATTTTTTGTACATTTCTGCAACATATCCTTCGCCGGTTAATGATAACCAGTCAGGATACATAGCTTTTTTAGAACATTCAATACCTGCATTGAATAAATCTTCAGAAATTTTGCCTGGTCCGTGTAAGTTCTCATCATATAGGAAAACTATTTTAGGGAACAATACAGGTTTTTTACATTCTTTTTTACCTTGACCGCCCATTCTGATTTTTAACATTGCTAAAGTAGCCATTTTTTCGTAAGGTTCTGTTCCTAAACCTGTTGTTACGGTAATAAACGGATAATCACCTCTTGAAGAAGCTACGGTATTGAACTTGTATTCCCAACCTTGGAAACCTTGTTCAAAATCTTTTTTAACATCGTCTAAAGCAATTTCTCTGGCTTTTTCAAAGGACAAACCTAAACACAAATACTTGTTATTTTGTCTTTCAAATGTTTTTTCAGCGTATGGCGCAAGAATTTTATCAACTTCCGGAATTGTAAACCCACCGTATTGTTGACTTGCTGCTGCCATAACAATATCACCGATTACATCAAACGCAACGTCAAGAGATTTTGGCTCATTGTACCATAGGTTGCCCATTTCAAAACCGCCTTTAAGAACGTTTGAAACATCAAATAAACAACAGTTCATTGTATCACGTCTTGCTGACATGTCATGAATATAAATGTAGCCATCTCTGATTGCTTGCAATTCGTCAACAGTTAAGAAGAATTTTTTGTATAATTCTTTGTTTAACTCGTTGAAAATTAACGAACGTTTTGTTGATACTAAGGTTGAATCTGCATTAGAATTTTCTTTGTCGCCAATGTACATAATTCTTTGTGATTCTTGGTAAACTTTGTCTAGCATATGTACGAAATCCTGTTTGTAATTTCTGTAGTTTCTATAACTAGCTGCAACTTGTGGGTATAAATGTTCAAGCGCACCTTCAACAAGGTTGTGCATATCTGCAATAGATATTTCTTCCTTGTTCATCTTTATAATATTATTATCAACGAAGTTGCATATCTCTTTCAAGTCCCCCTCTGTTAAATTAACAAGAGCTCTTGTTGCAGATTTTGTAACAGCCTTAATAATCTTACTATTGTCAAATGGTTCTGAAGTACCGTCTTTTTTAATTACAAATACGGGTTTGGTTTTTATTGGGGTTACTTGTGCAACTTTTTGTATATCTTGTTGCATATTAAATTTAGGAACTTGTGAAGAAAGTTCATTAGGTACAGTAGCACCTTTAAGCTCTGATGTAGTTTTTGAGGCAAATTCTACTATATTTCTTTCCTTATTCAAACTATTTTGCATCGATACGTAACCTCCTAATTTAATACGATACAAAGGTTAGCTATTCTATTTCGTATTATTACTTATAACTATCCTTTAATAAGAGAATAACATTCTCTTCCCCAAAATTTATCCACTAAATTAATGATAATTCAAACCAAATTTTATATCAAGAATTTCACAAAAGTACACAAACCCTGAAACTCAATAAAATCAATAACTTTACTTTTCTCAACATTCTTAACATTGTTACGATTTTTTCATGAAAAATCATGCAAAAAATAATAAAATTTTGAAAACACTTTATGGGTGTAATTTTGACAATATTTGCATAAAAACAATCACTTTAAAAAAGCCATGCCTTGTCATGGATAAATCGAAAAAAGATTATTTTTATATTAAAATTCATGTAGAGGGAATATATGTATGAATGATTATAAATATTATTTAGATCAAGCGATTTTTGATATTCAAGACGGGCATTATCAGTTAGCGATAGAAAAACTTGATGAGTCGTTAAATATTAAAAATGATTGGGAAATTCCTTATTTTTACAGAGCGGTAGCAAATCAAGCTCTCGAAAATTTTGACGATGCGATTTTGGATTATACTAAAGCCTTGCAGTTAAATGAAAAGATGACTGATGCTTATTATAACAGAGCTAAAATACTTCTATCTCGTAAAGATATTGAAAATCCTGATTTTAACAGAGCTATAGCAGATTTAGAAAAAGCGCTGGAACTTGATCCTAATTTTGTTGAAGCACTTTATGCAATGGGTGCGGCGCAAAAAAAGGTTGAAAATTATCATAAAGCTTTAGAGTATTTAAACAGAGCTGTGGAATTGAATCCTGATTTTATTCATGCCAAGGCTTTGCAGAAGTTAATATTAACAAAATATCTTAATAAGCTTTAATTTATTGACAAAAAAGCTTGTGCGACGTAAACTGGTTAAGTATTTAGAGTTTATTATAACAATGTGTGGAGTTAAGAGATGGGATTAAGAAAAGACAACATTTTGCAATTTTTAGAAGATAGGACAAAAGATTACTCAGAAAGGGTTGCTCTTGGAATTAAGACAACTTTGGGTTGGGAAGAATTTACATACAGCGGTTTGGGTATGATGTCCAGAAAACTTGCGCACTACCTTATGAATGTTTTAGAGGTAGAGAAAGGTGAAAAGCTGGCTATTCTTTCAGAATCAAAACCTGCTTATGGTGCTTGTGTGTTTGCATCGGTTTTATCAGGTATGGTAACTGTTCCTTTGGATATAAAATTAACTGAATTTGAATTAGAATCAATTTTGTCAGATTGCTTACCTACAACGATGTTAGTTTCTAAGAGTTATATTGAAACAGCTAAAAAATTACAGCAAAAAATAACTTCGATTAAACACATTTTGGTTATGGATGAGCCGACATATGGCATGGATTTACAAAGCATTTATACTTTGCCCGATAATTATAATTGCAAATGGCGTCATAGAAGCTCTAAATCTACAGCTTTAATAATTTATACATCAGGTACTACAGGTGCACCAAAAGGTGTTGAAATTTCTTTCAAGAATATGTTCTCTCAATTGCATGCCGTTCAAAAACCATTGGAAGCAATTTTACCTTATAAAAAAGTTAATGTTCTTTCAATATTACCTATGAACCACTTATTCGAGATGACAGTAGGTTTTTCTATATTCTTAAATTTAGGATTTTCAATATACTATGCAAAAAGCTTAAAACCTAAAGATATTTTGGGAATAATGCGTGAAAAAGGTGTAGAGTTTATGATTGTTGTACCTGCATTTTTAAAGCTTTTAAAAACAGGTATTGAAACAGAGCTTTCTGCATCACCTAAATTTGTTCAAATCATGTTCAAATTAATGTTTAATTTAGCTAAGTTTATACCGTTCTATGGTATTAAGAAAATGATGTTCAAAAAAATTCATGATAAATTTGGCGGACATTTTATGGGATGTATTTCCGGTGGTGCGCCTTTAGATGTTGAAGTTGGTAGATTTTTTGAAACTATAGGTATAAAAGTTTATCAAGGTTATGGACTTTCTGAAACCAGTCCTGTTGTTGCCGTTAACTATGATAAGCGTCATGACATTGCATCAGTTGGCAGACCTTTACCTGGGTTTGAAGCAAGAATAGATAAGGAATCCGGCGAATTATTGCTTAGAGGTGATTCTGTAATGAAGGGTTATCATAATCAACCTGAAATGACAGCTGAGGTTATTGATTCTGACGGCTGGTTGCATACAGGTGATATTGCGAAAATAACTCGTGATGGTCATATTTATATTACCGGTAGAATTAAAAATATGATTGTTTTATCAGGCGGTAAAAAGGTATTTCCTGAAGAGGTTGAGGCAGTTCTTGAAAAAAGTCCTTATTTTGCAGAAGTTTGCGTATTAGGCATGAAACGCACTTTTGGTGCTAAAGACGGAACTGAAGAAGTTGTGGCAGTTATTGTTCCAAGAGATGATTTTGCAGCAAAATACGATTGGGAAACAGTAGAAAAAATGGTTAGAGAAGAAGTTAAAAAATTATCTTTGCAGTTAACTTCTTATAAACGACCTGTAAATATTGTAGTTCATAAAGAACCGCTTCCTAGAACTACAACAAGAAAAGTTAAAAGAAAAGATGTAAGAGAGTTAGTAAAGGTTTAATCTTAAATCTTAAAGAGAGCTTAACGGTTGATTAGATTATTCTAATTAACCGTTTTTTTTGAGTGATGTGGGTTTAGGGTACAATACTTAATTTATTTTTTTAAATAGCTTTCAAAACTTTTATCTTCAACTTTGTACCCGCAACCTTCGTGAAGTTTACCTGGGTAGCCGATTTTGGTTGCCGGATATTTTTTACACATTCTTAAGCGTTTGTCGTAAACAGAACAAAGTCCTTCTTCCGTTACATATTTGCAGGCAAAAATTAAATTCCCTTCAGGATCTTTGCCTCTGATATAAAATCTTCGATATGCAGGAAACAAAAATTGCATTATTTTAAAATCAGTTGTCGTATATGTATCAAAGCTGTACATATATCTGCAACACTTCCCGCATTTTAAACAGCTTCCGGTGATTTTGTACTCCATTTTTTCGGGTACAAAATATGAAAGAAATTCATTTTTAATTGTTTCTAAAAAACTTAACATATTATTTTTATTTGATAAAATATTGTTATGACTATTTAATATAGTATCTGTTTTGTGTGAAAAAAACAACATGAGGGGATATGAATGAAATCATATACTGTGCCTAAAAGGAGAAGCTCAAAAAAATCAAAAAGAATTACCTTTGAAAATAAGGTTTTAAAATTTATAACCTATATTCTTGTTTTTGCAATAGGTGTAGGATTGGCAGGCTTATTAGCTTTGAAATTATATTTAATTTCTCTGCCGCCAATTAAAAATTTAAATAGTTTAAAGCCAAATATTGTAACAACGTTTTGCGCTAATAATGGTGAAGTAATAAAAACTTTTGCTGCATATACTTTTTCTAATGTTGAACTAAAAGAAGTTCCAAAACAATTAACACAGGCACTTATTGCAACAGAGGATAAGAATTTTTATAAACACCCTGGCTATGACATGATTGGGCTTGGTCGTTCTATTGTTGCAAATATATTAGCAGGTAAAGTTGTGCAGGGTGCAAGTACTTTAACTCAGCAGTTGTCCAGAATTTTATTCTTATCTAATGAAAAAACTTTTACAAGAAAAATTAAAGAACTTCAGGTTGCTGCTCAAATAGAAAAGACTATTTCAAAAGATAAAATTTTAGAGATGTATCTTAATAATGTTTATTTGGGTTCAGGTGCATATGGTGTTAAGAGTGCTGCTAAAATATATTTTGATAAAAGTTTGCACGAATTAAGTTTGTCTGAAATGGCGTTGATTGCAGGGCTTCCTCAAGCACCAAGCGTTTATTCACCATATAACAATATCGACTTGGCAAAAAAACGTAGAAATCAAGTTCTTGGCAGAATGTATAAGATGAAATATATTGATAAGCAAACTTATGAATCAGCTAAAGCTGAGCAAATAAAGCTTTCAACAATGCCAAGAATGTACGCTACAAATAAAGCGCCGTATTTTTGTGATTATGTTGTAAAAGAAATGCAAAAATTAGGATTTTCAGAAGATAATATTATCAATGGCGGTTATAAGGTAATAACAACATTAAATTACGATGCACAGTTAAAGGCGAATGAATCTATAATAAATAACCTTAATGCTTGGGGATTGAGGAATGATAAAAACCAAGCAGCTGTATTTTCCTACAGTCCTATAGACGGCAGAATTTTAGTTTATGCAGGTGGAAAAGATTATTCAAAAAGTCAGTTTGATAGAGTTACTCAGTCTTTAAGACCTTCCGGTTCCGCATTCAAACCTTTCATTTATACTGCAGCAATTGAAAAAGGTTATTCACCAAATGACATGGTTGATGACTTACCGTATAAAATAGGTGATTGGACACCAAAGAATTATGGCAATAAATACAGAGGTCCTATTCCGATTTACACAGCGTTGATGATTTCTTCAAACGTTTGTACTGCCAGATTAATGGATGCGATAGGAATCAGACCTGTAATTCAAATTGCACGTGTAATGGGTATTTCTACACCTATTCCTTATGATTATACAATATCTTTAGGCTCTAATAGCGTTAAACTTTTTGAAATGACAAGAGCGTATGGTGTCTTTGCAAATGGTGGTTTTAGAGTGGAACCATATGCCATTGAGAGAGTAGAGTCTTCCAGAGGTACTATTTTATATGAAGCAAGAAAAACTAAAACAAGTAAGGTTCTAAATATAAATACAGCTGCAACAATGACAGCTATAATGCAAACAGTTATAAAAAACGGTACCGGACGTGCTGCTGATATCGGAAAACCTGCAGCAGGAAAAACCGGAACTACTGATGACTGCAAAGATGCCTACTTTATAGGGTTTACTCCTGATGTAGTAACCGGTGTTTGGGTTGGTAATGACGATAATTCTAAAATGGGCGAATTAACAGGCGGTACTGTTCCTGCAAAAATTTGGAAAGATGTTATGTTGGTTGCAACTGAACCATATGGAAAGTCTGAATTTGAGTATCCGGAAATTGTTTTAAAACCGTTTAGAGCATCATCTGTTTCTGTTATTCCTCAGGAAGAAGCAAGAAAAGCATTTGAAGAACAGGAAGAAAAAGAGCGACTTGAAAAAGAAATGAAAAATAATCCGGATTATCAGTTGCAAATAAAACCGGATTCTATTAAACCGACTGAAGTTATTCCGCAGACTTTCTTTCCGATTAAAAAGAAAGAAAATTCAACAAATCCTGTATCTGTAGAAACTAAAATGCCGGTGAATGTTGAACCGCTTGCTTCAAAAACAATAGAGGTTAAATCTGAGCGAGAAGAAGTTCAGACAGAACAGTTTGCGCCAATTCCGGTTGATACGACACCAATGGATTAATAATAGGAAGGTAAAGATGAAAATAGATGATATAAAATTAATTAACGGTGAAAACTTATTTCAAAATGCTACTATAGAATCAAATGACAAGACAATAGATTATGAAGTTAGTAAAAATCTTTCTTATGTTCAGATTTTGTCATTGATAAAAGGGCTAAATTTAATATCTGAATTTTATGATGTAAATGCAGCTTGTTCTATTAAAGGTTCCGGAATTTGTGCAGTTGCTTTAGGGCAATCTTTGGCAGATGCCGTGCAAAAGATTATGGATTCAAATCCGATTGACTTCATGTCTGCAGTGATTGTTGTATCTCAAGAAGTTGATAGTGAAATTGCCAGATTTTTAAAAGAGTCAAATATAATTGCAGCACCAAAATTTACTAAAAATGCGATTGAATTTTTGGACTCACATAATATTAACTATGTAACAATCAATACACCTCTAAAAGATTATAAAAATTATTTGTCTAATGATGTGAAAATAACTCCGTTAGGTACCTTAACTCAAACACCAAATTTGAGTGAACTTGACAAAGATACTTTTAAGGTTGTTTCAAAACAAAAACCTACTGTTGAACAAATTGAAGATGCCGTTTTTGCTTGGAAAGTTGCAAAACACAATACTTCCCAATCAATAGTTGTGGCAAAAGATTTGAAAACAACCGCTATATCTCAAGGACTGCAAACTGCATCGGTTGAATTTGCTCTTGATTATTCTTGTGATATGTCTAAGGATGCGGTTTTAGCTTCTGATATGCCAATAACATTGCACGATGTTAATGTTGCTTCTCAGGGCAGAATTTCAACAATTATAATACCTTTTGCGGACAAAGAAATTGTTGCGCAAGCTGATAAATATTCGATGTCAGTGATAACAACAGGCTTTACAAATATACTATATTAAATGTTTTTTAATATATTTTCCATTTAACTTGACAACCTATATTAGGTTGTGTATTATATTAAATTGTAGATGGTTGGAAAATATATGAAAAAAATTACAGAAATTGAGGAAAAACTAAATTTAACAATAGGAATTCTTGATTTAATGAGAGCTTATTGTGAAGTGAATGCAGGGCAATCCGATAAAATACCCACACTAATCCCGACTTTAGATTTAGTGTTGGGTATTCAAAAAACACTCATGAATGATATAGAGCCACTGGTTAAAGTAAATTAATCTCGTTGCATTGTTTGATTTTAAACAACGCCTTGTGCAACCATTGCTTCTGCAAGTTTTTTAAACGCTGCTAAATTTGCACCGGCAACGTAATTTCCAGGGCATCCATATTGTTCAGCATTTTCACGACAAGCTTTGAAAATGTTAACCATAATTCTATCTAATTTTGCTTCAACTTCTTCAAAAGAATAATAAAATCTCATACTGTTCTGAGACATTTCGATTGCTGAAGTTGCAACACCACCGGCATTAGCAGCTTTAGCAGGTGCAACAAGAACTCCTTTTTCTAATAGATAATCTGTAGCTTCTTGTGTACAAGGCATATTAGCACCTTCACCAACAGCAAGAACACCGTTTTCAACAAGTTTTTTAGCTGAATTTAAAGTAAGTTCGTTTTGGGTAGCACATGGCAGAGCAATATCGGTTTTGATTTCCCAAATTGGTGAATCTTCGCTTGTTCTTTCTGTATAAATTGCATCATAATGCTGGTTTAAATATTCACTTATTCTACCACGCTCAACTTCTTTTATTTGTTTAATAAGATCTAAATCAATTCCTTTGTAATCGTAAATACAACCGTTTGAGTCGCTCATTGCAACAACTTTAGCACCGTATTCCATAGCTTTTTGAGCTGCATATATTGCTACATTGCCGGAACCGGAAATTGTAACTGTTTTTCCTTGTAGGGAATCTTTGTGAGCTTTTAGCATTTCTCTTACATAGAAAATTAAACCAAATCCTGTAGCTTCTTTTCTTGCTAAAGAACCGCCGTAACATATAGCTTTACCGGTTAGAACACCGCCTTCGTATGCGTTTCTTATTTTTCTGTATTGACCGAACATATATCCGATTTCTCTTGCGCCTACACCGATATCGCCTGCAGGAACGTCAACATCTTGTCCGATGTGTCTGTAAAGTTCTGCCATAAAACTTTGGCAAAAATGCATGATTTCTGTGTCTGATTTTCCTTTAGGGTCAAAATCCGAACCGCCCTTAGCGCCACCGATAGGTAAACCTGTAAGTGCATTTTTGAAAATTTGTTCAAAGCCTAAAAATTTCATAATTGATTGGTTAACACTCGGATGAAATCTTAAACCTCCTTTGTATGGACCAATAAGCGAATTAAATTGTATTCTGTAGCCTCTGTTAACAAGAATTTCGCCTTTGTCATTAACCCAAGGTACTCTGAAGATTATAATTCTTTCAGGTTCAACAAGTCTTTCTAAAATTGCTAGTTTTTCGTATTCAGAATGCTTATCAAGAACAGGTTCTACCGTTGATAATACCTCTTTTACAGCCTGCAAAAATTCAGGTTCATTCGGATTATTTTGTTTAACTTGTTCTAAAACTTTACTTAAATATGCATTCGACATAGCGACCTCCAGTAGGTTAATTAACGAAAATCATAATATAATAATCGTCAAAATTTTTCAAGTAAAACTTTACTTATAAGTTGAATTATAAGCTTGAAAATAGGATTTTAACCAATTGAATTTTTGATAAAATATTTACTTAATATTTGGAAAAGCATAAATTATGCCGTCATCACTTCGCCATCTTAGAAAGCCTGTTTTAGGTGTTTTATCCAAATCTTGAACAGAAACTAAAGCCCAATTTCCACGCAAAACAGTTAATTTAATCTGTTTTATATAGCGTAATTTAGAAACAATTTGTGAGTTGTCTTCGCTTTTTGATTTCAAAACTTCTATATCTTCCGGAGTATCTTTTAATAGTCTAAGTCCATATTTTCTGCCATACATATTGTAAAAATTAAGCCAAGGCAAAAATTGCATTCTATCTATAGTTTGCACCCAGCCTTTTGCACCGGTCCTTTTGTCATAAATAACTTGAACCCAGCCATCATCGTCAATATCTGATACGTACAAAAAGCCTAATTTTTTGTCATTAATTAATACTCCAAAAACATTATCAGGCATTGTTTCTGGCTGGTATGAAAAACTCATTTTTTTTATGATATTTGAATTTGCATCAGGATGAGAAAAAAGAGTTATTTCAGCGTCTGTCTGGTATACTCCTAAAGTCTGTTTAGGAATAGAATTGATGTAAAAAGGCATTGTGTCGGCAAAAACCGGTAGAGCCATAAATATTAACAAAACTAATAAAAATCTTTTCATAAAATATCCTTATGATAATTATTTTACAATTTTTTGTTAAAAAAGCAAATTTTATTTTTAGATGTTTTGTTTATGATATGAATATGCAATTGCCTAAAATCGGAATAGGAAATTTTAATTTATTTAAGCCTAAAGTAAAAGTAGAGTCGATGAAAAAACTTTTATCTACAGGTGAAATTCCTGCTTTATTCAAAAAAGATTTAGCAACGATTCAAGATGATCAGACTAGAGAGATTTTAACAAAGACAATGCAGTATTTTCTTGATATGAAAGGTTCAAAGGCAAGAAGTAAGGCTCTGCAAATAGATGACATTGTTCATAAATATAATTCTTGTGAGGACGCAGGTTATAAAAAAAGTTTTGAAACATTTATTCCTGAGATTTTGGATAAATCAGCAAAAGAAAAAGGATGGATTTTGGATGTTGTAGAGACGGGTTTTGACGCTATTAATTCTGCTAATGAACAATATATTAATTTTAAAAATCATAAGGCTTCACCTGCTGTTATTATGGCAACTAAGTTAATGCTTCTTTTTAAAAGGATTACTGAGCCTAAGAATAAAAATTACAAAAATACACCTTATAACTACTTAGATACTAAAAAACTTACATATTGTAATGCCGGTATAACTTATTTTGTTGCTAAAAAGAAGGGTGTGGATATAAATCCTGAAAGTAAAGAATTTCAAGATTATTGTAAATATGAACCCTTAGAAAGATTTATCAAAAAATACAGTTCAGATTATAAAAAATTGTCGAATTATTTGTGGAAAAAATGTTTTCTAAATAAACAATCAGTTGATAAAAGAGATTTTTATGCAAAAATTGACAAATGGTACGATACAAAAGTTTTGGATTATTCTGATGATAGTAAATTAGATGAGGAGAAAAAATATTTTGTTTTATCAGAGCTAAAGTGTTTTAAAGATGCAGGTAAAGATAAGGCATATTTTCCGAATATTATAAAAGTAAATCCTAATGATATAAGTTTTTTGATGAAAGTTAATGGGGGATATTATACTTTTTTTGATGATATAATTGTACTTCCTCAATGGAATACCAAAAGAACATTGCGTCATGAAATGGTACACTTGAATGACAATAATCTTTATGAAGGTTGGAAAGGGCATGAATTTACTCCTGAAATTGAAGAAGAAATGCGAAAGCTTGGGTTTTCGGAGAGTTATATCAAATATGCTAAAACAGCATTAATAGAAGCTAAAGCAGTAATTGGTACCGGTGTTTTCGACAGATTTTCCGATAATCTTAAAAATTATGTTGTTGATGCAGGTCTACCTAGTTGGATTTTAGGTTTAAAGAAAACATCATTCAAAAATTTTATTCTTGATACAAAGAAGGGAAAATTAAAACCGGAACAAGTTAAAATGCTTGATGAATTAGAGAAAAAAATGACTTTCATAAGTTATAATGCATATCAAAGAATAGTTAAAGATGACATGCAACATTTAGGAGAATTTTATAAATTATTTAAAGACAAAAACGAAGTTAATGTCAGAGATTTTGTAAAAACTTGTGATTTATATTTTGAAATTCGTTTAAAGAGAAGTCGTATAAAATCTTTTGACGTTACAATTGATTGTATGGAAAAAGAAGTAGAAAGGATTAAACAAGAGGAACCTTGTTGGATTGATATGTTGAAAAAATACGAAACCTTAATTGATGATTTGACAACGGAAAAGAAAAAATTATTTGAAGAAATTAACCAAGCTGAAATTAGGTTGCAAGATTTGACTAAATAAACAAAACTTGTATTTAATTAAAAAGTCGCTTCAATTCAATATTTAATTTTTCCTGATAAAAACTATATCGTAGCCTAATTTTTCAGCAATAATTGCTATTTCATTAGCATTTACGGTTCCTTTTTTAAGTTTTGAAGATAAATTTTGAACAGAATATGGCTTTTTTTCTGCTCAGAAATATATTCTGCTAATGTCGTTAAAGTAACACAATTATCTATTGCAATTTTTTTAATTTCATTTCCTATATTCATACTTTAAAAGAGATTAAATTTTTATTATAAATTAATTTTCTTCTTCTTTTTTTATTATTAAAACTTTTTTATCAAATTCAATTTCGGCTTGTTCATTTTCTGGATCGATATCAAGCATTTCAAGCATTGTTTTGGTGAATAACATCGCCCAACTATTTCCGATTTTCGTAAACTTCTTTTTCATTTGTACCTCTGTTATAATAAAGATTTTACAATGTTAAAACATTGTGGTATATTAAACATTGTTTAAACATTGTTATTATGAGGTGATTTTATGAAAATTAATGAATATTTTAAACAAAAATTAATTTTGCTTGGTTTGCGTATTAAACAACTTAGAGAAGAACGTAATTTAACTATAAAAGATGTTGCTTTAAAAACGGGCATAAGAATTCAATATTTGCAAAAAATTGAAAAAGGTCTTGCTTATGGTGTTCTGATTGATAAACATTTATTAAAAATTGCAAATGCTTTATCTGTAAAACTAGGGGAATTATTTGATTTTCAAGAAAAATAAACCTTATAAGTTTGTTTTACTATACCAACATTAATTGTTATAAAAAAGGTGAGAATATTTTTTCTCACCTTAGTTGTTGTTATTTTTATTTTATTATTTTACATAGAACCGTGGAAAGTTCTTGAGATAACATCATCTTGTTGTTCTTTAGTTAGTTTAATGAAATTAACTGCATACCCTGAAACTCTTACTGTAAGTTGAGGATATTTTTCAGGGTGTTTTTGAGCATCAAGTAATGTTTCTCTGTTAAACACATTTACGTTCAAATGGTGTCCGCCTTTTTCAACGTAACCGTCTAATAAATTTATTAAGTTTTCTTCTTGTTGAGTAGTCATAATTATCACCTCATTCTTCTTATATTGTTGTATAGTCTTTTTGGTGTTCTGAAACTTTTTCAGATTTTTTAATCAATGGAGTCATATAGCTGGAAGATTTTTCTGAAACAGTACCTTCGCAACATCCGCAATTTATCTCAAAATCTAAATCCAAATCACCCATAAACACTTCATCTTTACCCAAAGCATTAGGAATAATTGAGAAAGTGTTTGAGATACCATCTTGACAATCTTCAAACGGAAGTTTTGCTACAGATGCTAATGACGCAACTGCACCGTGTGTATCACGTCCATGCATTGGATTTGCCCCTGGTGCCAATGGAATACCCATTTTTCTTCCGTCAGGTGTGTTTCCTGTTTTCTTTCCGTAAACAACGTTTGATGTAATTGTTAATATTGACATTGTAGGAATAGAATTTCTGTAAGTATAATGTTTACGAATCATGTTCATAAATTTAGAAACTAAGCTTACCGCAATCGAATCTACTCTGTCATCATTGTTTCCGTATTTAGGAAAATCGCCTGTTGTTTCATAATCAACAACTATACCGTTTTCATCTCTTATTGTTTTAACTTGAGCATACTTAATAGCAGAAAGCGAATCTGCTACAACAGAAAGTCCGGCAATTCCTGTTGCGAAATATCTTTTTACATCTCTGTCATGCAATGCCATTTGAGAGCGTTCATAACAATATTTGTCGTGCATGTAGTGAATAACATTCAATGTATTAACATACAAGCCGGCTAACCATTCCATCATGTTTTCAAATTTTTCCATAACTTCTTCATAATTTAATATTTCAGAAGTAATTGGTGCATACTTAGGGCCGATTTGTTCTTTCAATTTTTCATCAACACCGCCGTTGATTGCGTATAACAAACATTTAGCGAGGTTTGCTCTTGCGCCGAAGAACTGCATTTCTTTCCCAACTACCATTGAAGAAACACAACAAGCAATAGCATAATCATCGCCGTGAGTAACTCTCATCATATCGTCATTTTCATATTGTATTGATGAAGTTTTAATTGAAATATGCGCTGCATATTCTTTAAATCCTCTTGGTAGATTTTTTGACCAAAGTACGGTTAAATTCGGTTCCGGTGCTGTGCCTAGGTTTTCAAGAGTATGTAAATAGCGGAAAGAGTTTTTTGTAACCAATGGTCTGCCATCGATACCCATTCCGGCAATTGATTCCGTAACCCAAGTCGGATCACCGGAGAACAGAGCATTGTATTCCGGTGTTCTTGCAAATTTTACTAATCTAAGTTTCATTATGAAATGGTCAATCATTTCTTGAGCTTGAGCCTCAGTAATCAACCCTCTTTTCAAATCTCTTTCGATATAAATATCTAGGAAAGTTGAAGTTCTGCCGATTGACATGGCTGCACCGTTTTGTTCTTTAACAGCTGATAAGTAACCAAAATATAACCATTGAATAGCTTCTTTGGCGTTACTTGCCGGTTTAGAAATATCAAAACCATAAATTTTACCTAGTTCAATCATTTCTTTAAGAGCACGAATTTGTTCGGTAATTTCTTCTCTTAATTGAATTCTTTCAGGTGTCATTTCGCCTTCAAGAGATTTAAACTGTTCTTTTTTATCTTCTATTAATCTATCTATGCCGTAGAGTGCCACACGTCTGTAATCGCCTATAATACGACCACGACCATAAGCATCCGGCAAACCCGTAATTATTGCAGAATGTCTTGCTGCTTTCATCTCAGGTGTGTAAACATCAAAAACACCTTGGTTGTGTGTTTTGCGATATTTTGTAAATATTTCACTTACTTCCGGATCTACCTGATAACCGTATGAAGAACAAGAAGTTTCAGCCATTCTTATTCCGCCAAAAGGTTGCAATGAACGTTTTAGAGGTGCATCTGTTTGTAAACCTACAATTGTTTCTAAGTTCTTGTCAATATAGCCTGCTCCGTGTGAAGTTATAGAAGATACAATCTTGGTGTCTAAATCTAAAACTCCACCGTTTTCACGTTCTTTTTTAAATAAATTGCAACATTCTTCCCATAATTTTGTAGTTGCAGCTGTAGGTTCAGCTAAAAAGCTTGAATCGCCATAGTATGGCTTGTAGTTTTTTTGTATGAAATCTCGAACGTTGATTTCGTGTTGCCATTTCCCGCCAACGAAATCAGACGTAGAATTTCTTGCGTCTAAAGTTATATTTGTCATAGTTATTTCCTTTTGTACTTATTATCCCAAAGTCTATTATACGTTAATACTGTCATGATATTATAGCATTAATAAGACAAACTGAAAAGATTTGTAAAGAAATTATAACTTTTTAATAAGATTAACTATATTATCTGTTGCATCGAGTTTTGCCAACATTGAAACATTTTGTTTTATGTAATTTAGCTTTATCGGATTATCGATAAGTGAATGAATTAATTTCCTCAACATATTCGGATCAAGTTCACTTTCATCAAGATATACACAAGCACCTTTTTCAAGCAAATACTTTGCATTTAATCTTTGATGGTTAGCTGCAGCGTGTGGATATGGTATAAAAATTGGTGCCGCATTTGAAGCGCAAATCTCTGAAATACTTAAAGAACCGGCTCTGGATACAACAATGTCAGAAGCTTTTAGTACAGAAATCATATCTGAAAAATACGGTTTAACTATTAATCCGGATTCTTGTTCCCATCCTGGGTAAATTAGTTTTAGTTTTTCAACAATATCTTTGTAATTTTTTTTGCCGGTTTGGAAAATAATTTGTACACCGACATCTTGAACAAATTCTTTTAAGATTTCAACAGCTGTATTGTTTATGGCTTTTGCACCTTGAGAACCGCCCATTATTGTTAGTGTTAACTGATTTTTTAGCCCTAAATTTTTTCTCGCATCTTCTTTTGAGATTGTTGTAAATTCCGGTCTGATAGGGTTTCCGGTTATAATCGTATGCTTGTTAGGGATATATTTTTTTGCTTTTTCAAAAGCTAAAGAAACATATTTTGCTCTGGAAGATAATCTTCTTGTAACAAGTCCCGGCATGATATCGCAATCATGCATCATATAAGGTGTTTTTGTTATGATACACGCAAAAATCATTGGTGCTGAAACATAACCGCCGGTAGCAAAAACGGCATTTGGTTTATATTTTTTGATGTATCTTATTGAATATAGAATTGCTCTTACAAGTCTTATACCCCAATAAAAGAATTTAGGATTAAGTTTTCTTGGCATTCCGGAGATACCTACATG
Organism: Cyanobacteria bacterium SIG28; assembly: GCA_015152525.1. Classification (GTDB taxonomy): domain Bacteria; phylum Cyanobacteriota; class Vampirovibrionia; order Gastranaerophilales; family Gastranaerophilaceae; genus CAG-196. Next base: position 24,770 of record SUTU01000004.1, read on the forward strand.
TAAAAATTTATATCCTTTTTTTGTAGCAAGTTCGTGTTCCATGTTTCGTTTATTACCAACGTAATACACTTTAGCATTTTCGCTCAAAGCGTCTGCAACAGCCATGGCAGGGTAAATGTGTCCACCGGTTCCGCCGCCTGTAACAAAATATACCTTATTATATGTTTCTGACATTAGAGTAATTCCTTATCCTTTTCACATTGTCTTTTGAGATATTTAATAAAATTCCAACCATCCATAATGATACCATAACCGAAGAACCACCGTAACTAACAAATGGCATCGGCACACCTGTTGCAGGTGTAAATGAACTTGCAACCCACATATTTAAAAATCCTTGAAAACATATCGAGAAGGTTAATCCGAGTGCAAGTAATTTTCCGTACATATCTTGACATTTTGTAGCAATTAAAAATCCTCGTTGTAAAATTGTCCAGAATAGACAAATTATCATCAGGCATCCTATAAATCCGTGTTCTTCACCAATAACGGCATATATAAAGTCTGTGTGAGATTCAGGAAGCCATGCAAGTTTTTGTTTGGAACTTCCGTAACCAACGCCGACAATTCCGCCTGAAGCAAAAGCTACTAATGATTGTAGAACATTGTATCCTGCACCCAGAGGATCTGCTTCCGGATGTAACCACGTTGTAATTCTTGACGATTGATAGCCTCTCATCCCTTTCAAAAGTAAAAGAGGTATAAAACAAGAAGCACTGATTAAAAATAACTTTACAGAACCGCCTGCACATATATAAATTGCAACAGATGTTGCTAAAAGTAGCATTAGCATACTTAAGTTAGGTTGAACAAATATTAAACCTAACATAATTAATATAGGAATAAATGCAACTACAATTTTATTATTGTCAAAAATTTGCGTATTTCGATAGAAAACTCCGGCTAAAAGGAGTACAATTGCAGGTTTTGCAAATTCTGACGGTTGTAAATTCAAAGGTCCTATATTAATCCATCTTTGAGCACCGTTAACAGTAACACCTGCAACTTTTACCATAATAAGCATTACAATTACAAATAATGCAAACGGAAGAGTATATGTCATTAATTTTTTATAATGAAAATTTGATAAAAATTTTAACCCTACAAAACCGGCAATTACACCGAGAAATTGTTGAATAACAAATTTAGCGGGATTAATGTTCATCTCAATACATTTTGGAGCAGTTGCAGAAAAAATAGTCATCAAGCCGATTACAACAAGAAAAATTACTGCAATCAAAAGAGGACCGTCAGATTGCATATTTTGTGTATCAATATTTTCTGTGTTTATTTCATTATTTTGATAAGACATATTCTTTAAAAACATCTCCTCTGTGTTCATAACTTTTGAACATATCAAAACTTGCGCAAGCAGGTGATAATAATACTATATCAGGTTTCAATTCGATTGCCGAATCAATAGCTTTTTCCATTGTAGATTCTTTTATAATATTATTAAACCCGTTTTTAATAAGATTTTCTTCAAAGCGTTCAGTTGCTTCACCGATTAAAAAGACGGTTTTTATATGTTTATTAATAGATTTACACATTTGAGTTAAATCAGTATTTTTATCTCTGCCACCCAGTATAAGAGCAACATCAACATTATTAAAAGAGTCAATTGCAACAATAGAAGCTTCCGGATTTGTGGCTTTAGAATCGTTATAGAATGTTATTCCGTCCAGTTCTCTAACTTTTTCTAAACGATGTTCCGGAGCCTTAAATGAAATTATTTGTTCTGCAATTGTTTCATTTTCCATGCCACAAAGTTTAGCACAAATAATGCCGCACATAATATTTTGATAATTATGGTTTCCTACTAGCGGACAAAGTTTTAATTCAATGATTTTTTCTTCTATATTGTCTTCTTTAAACCAAATTGCTTCATTTTTTATATAACATGCATTTGGATAATCTTCTGTGTCAAAAAGGAAAACTTTTGATTTTTTGCATTTTTTAGCAAATTCTAGAAGTTTCTCGTCTTTAGCGTTTAAAATCGCATAATGAGGCGCTTGTTTTTCTAAAAATATTTTTGCTTTAGCATTAAAATAATTATCCAAACCGCCATGCCAATCAATGTGGTCTGGCGTAAAGTTTGTCCAGCAGGAGATGAACGGTTTAAAACTATCAGTCATTTGTGCTTGGAAAGAACTTATTTCGCAAACAAGAAAATCTAATTCATCATCAGTTAGTCCTGAGGGTGGAATTCCTATATTTCCGCAAACCGGTGCTGAAAAATCCGCATTCAAAATATGCGAAACCAAAGATGTTGTTGTAGTTTTTCCATTAGTTCCTGTTATTGCAATAAATGGAATATCTGTGTTTTGATAAGCAAATTCTACTTCTGAAATTATTGGAATATTTTTTGATAAAATTTTCTGAAAAATTTCGGATTTTGGCGGAATTCCAGGGCTTGTTACCACAAAAGCGGAATTTTCAATAAAGTTGTCTGAATGTTTACCGTATTCAACTTTTATTCCAAGTTTTTCTAATTCTTGTATCTGTTCTTGGTTAACTTCTGATTTCCCTTCAGAAAGGTAAACTTCATATCCTCTTTTTATACCCAATTTTGCTGCAGCTATTCCACTTTTAGAAAGCCCTAATATTAAAACTTTTTCTGCCATAATTTATTCTCTCCGATATGTTTAATTTTACTTCAAAAAAGTTATGAAATAAAATAGTTTTATAAAAAGAATTTTGAACCCTGATAACTATTTCTCGATATAAATTCTCTGTCAATACGATTGAGTGTATCGAGTTTTTTGCCTATCCATCTTGGAGCAACTAACTCTGTTCTTAATCCGTTTCCTGCCAATCTGTGAATAGTTGTTTGTGGCGGTAAATATTCCAAAAAATCGCAAACGGTTGACACATACTCATCTTCATTCATAAAGCTCAATTCTCCATTGTTGTAAATATCAGCAACCTTAGTGCCTTCTAAAGCGCATAGCATGTGAATTTTTACTCCATCAGGTTCAAGTTTTGCAATTGTTTTGGCGGTTTCCATCATTTCGTCGTATGTTTCAAAAAGGTTTAAAATAACGTGTAAACAAATATTTATGTTATTGTTTTTGGTTTTTTCATATGCTTCAAGAAAACATTTGTAGTCATGCCCTCTGTTTATTTTTAATAAAGTTTTATCGTGAACGCTTTGTAAACCGTACTCAATCCAAGTATAGTAATCAGAAGAAAAAGATGATATTAATTTTAATTTCTCCTCATCAATGCAATCAGGTCTTGTGCCAATTGAAATTCCTACGATATCAGGATGAGTAAGTGAGGCTTTGTAAATTTTTTCTAATTCATTTACAGGTTTATATGTGTTTGAAAAAGCTTGAAAATATGACATAAATTTTTGCGTTTTAAATCTTTTGGTTAGAGTTTCAACGCCTGTTTTTACTTGTTCTTCTATTGATAATTTGTTTGAATGTGCTTGGGAAAAACTTCCGCCGTCATCACAGAATATACATCCGCTATTTGAGATTGTTCCATCACGATTAGGGCATGAGAAACCTGCATCAAGAGTTATCTTATAAACTTTTGCGCCAAATTTTTGCTTTAAGTGTTCAGAGTATGCGTTGTAGCGTTTTTCCATAGTTAAAGTTTAGCATAAAATCTAAAACGTTTTTATATTTTAATAAAAAAACTGACTTCATTTTTTGAAGCCAGTATAAGTATTATCTCTAATAATTTTGGGAGGAGATTTGGGGATAGTTGATACATGGCATGTTACTATAAATTTTTAAATCATGGCACATGCCCGAAAATAAAGTTTTACATATCTTAACATGTGGGAGTTTTTACGAAATTTGCTTGGGATTTTAATGCCTTAATAGCAAAACAAAACCTCTAAAACTAAAAAGTTTTAGAGGTTTTGTTTGTTTTCATTTCTTACTAAACTTCATCAGTTGGCAAGCCTAAAGAAATTCTCTTGTCCTTAGGGTTAAATTTGATAATTTTAGTATCAATTTTATCGCCTGTTTTTACAATAATATTTTTAGTATTTTGTAACTCTGCTAAAGCTGATTGTGGAAGTAATGCTTCAACCCCGGGTAAAACTTCAACGAATGCGCCGAAAGCTTTTATTCTGGTTACAACACCTTCTTTTATTTCACCTTCTTTAAGTTCTTCCTCTGCTTTAATCCACGGATCAGGCTCAGTGTTTTTCAAACTCAAACTGATTCTTTGTTTGTCGTGATCAATATCAATAATTTCAACATTAATTTCTTGACCAACTTTTAGCAAGTCTGTAGGATGTTCAACCCATTTCCAAGAAATTTGAGAAAGAGGTAGTAAACAATCCACACCGCCAATATTAACAAAAGCGCCAAAATCAGTGATTCTTACAACTTCGCCTTTAACAATTTGACCAACTTCGATTTGAGCAAAAACGCTCTTGCGAGTTTCTGCCATATTTGTTTCGTAAACTTTTCTGTTTGAAAGAATTAAATTATTTTGAGCTTTATCTAATGTTAGAATTTTAACTTCGATTTTGTCGCCAACATTGCAAATAGCTTCTCTCGCGCAAAGCTGACCTTGCGGAATAAATCCTTGTACGCCTGAAACATCAACAATTAAACCGCCTTTAACTGTATTTACAACAGTTGCGGCAATTGTTTCATCAGCTTCTTTAACTTTAGCCAATTCGCTCCAAGTATGAGCAAGGTGAACTTTTTTGTATGAAAGATTAAATTTTCCGTTTTCATCACAATCGTTTAGAATTAAAAATTCGTATTCAACACCTTTTTCAAGAACATCTTCTGCTTTAGCTTTTCTATCAGAAGAAACTTCGTAACTTGGGACAAAAGCCGTACTTTTTGAGCCTATATCAATGATTGCCCCATCTGATTCGTATGCACACACAACACCTTTGACGATATCTCCTCGTTTAAAACTGTAATCATACTTCGTTAATAATGATTCGAATTCCTCGTCAGAATACTTTTCTACCATTTAGCATTCTCCTTTTTCCAAATAAACACGAGGGTATTATAACATATTTAAGTGCCAAATACAATAGGCATCGCAAAATTTCGGAAATCTTGACAGAAAATGCCCATGCAGATTAGAATAGAACTTGAAAGCAGGAACGATTTTATGGATAAAAAAACTATTTTAACAATAATTTTAGCCCTTGTGTTGGCATTGATTTCAGCACTTCTATTATTTAATAAGAAAGATGTTGAAAAAAATACCGATACAATTTCTCAACAAGAAGAAATTGTTTCAGAGGAAATTGAATTAGAGCAAGATATAGAGGATGCTAACGAAACAATTTCGGAAGAAGAACAGCAAGAAGTTCTAAAATCTGAAAAAATAGTTAAACCGCAATATCAACAAATTCAGAAAACAGTTGTGAAACCTGTTGTAAATTCAGAATCCGTATCAGAAAATGTTAAGATACAAGAAGCTACAATCGTTGAAGAAGCTACTGATTACGGAATTATAAAAGACGAAAAGACTAATACTATTACAATAACACGAGAATTTAGACCTTCTTCAAAATCTAAGTATTTGTTTAAGGGTTACGGACAATTGGTTGAAACAACAACTAAATAAAAACTTTAGAAATTTTTGCTTTGTTGTTTTCAACTTCTGCAACAGCTATTAATTCGTTATTTTGTGTCAAGATTACGGTTCCGTCTTTGGAATTTATATTAATAGCCATACCGTGTGAAACCTTTTCTTTTTCGTCAGAATTAAGTTCGTATTTGTTGTAATCTAAATAATCTAATGGGTAAATTAGCTTTGATTTAACTTGTTCGATTGTTTGTAATTCATCTAAATTTACGGCTTTATTAAGTTCAAATTTTCCGGCTTTTGTTCTGACAAGTTTTATTAAATGTCCGCCACAGCCTAAATTTTCACCTAAATCGTGTGCAATTGAACGAATGTAAGTTCCTTTTGAACATTCAATATGCAATTGAAGTGTTTGATTTTCTTCATCAAAATCAATAATTTCAAGCTTGTGAATATTTACGCTTCTTGGCTGAATTTCGACTTCTTCACCGTTTCTTGCATATTCATAAAGCTTTTTGCCTTTAACTTTTATTGCAGAATAAATTGGTGGAAGTTGCTGAATTTCTCCTCTGAATTGCGGTAAACAATTTTCGATATCTATTAATGATATTTTTTTATTTGAAGTTTTTACGATTTCGCCTTCAGTATCGTATGTTGTAGTGGTTTTTCCAAATTGTACTGTACCAATATAGGCTTTATCGTCGTTTAAATATTCAATAAGTCTGGTTGCTTTTCCGATACAAATTGGTAAAACACCTTCTGCAAAAGGGTCGAGTGTGCCGGTGTGTCCGATTTGTTTAATTTTAGTAACCCGCCTTAAAACAGCAACAACATCGTGAGATGTTTTGCCTTGAGGTTTGTATATGTTTAAAAAACCAAACATTACTTAATTTCGCCTTTAGAAATTTTGTCAATCAAATCCAGAACTCTGGAACCTTGTTCTAAGCCGTCGCTGTATACAAATTTAATTTCAGGAGTAACTCTTAAGCGGATTCTCTTTCCAACTTCATAGCGAACTTTTCCTGTATTTTTTTCAATAATTTCTTTATCTTTTTCAACTTGTTCCGCTGAACCAAGAACACTGTAGATAACTTTAGCAAAAGAATTGTCGTGAGATACTTCTACATCAAGTATAGACACAACCCCTTCCAATCCTCTGATTTCACGGTGTAAAATCTCAGATATATCACGCATTAATTCTTTTCTAACCCTTTCATTACGTAAAGACATTGTGTTCTCCTTTAAAACTGTCTGCAACCTTATTATATCATAACTTGTTAAAAAATAAATGTGATGAAAAGTTCGTGTTAATTGGGTTTTTAAAAAGGTTGCTTAATATTTCTTAATAAAAAGTGAAGAAAAAGGCAATTGTTTAAAGAGTATATACTTAATATAAATATACACGAGTTTAACGAGGGAAAAAATATGGTATCTTATGCATTAGAACTTTTTAAGGCAAATTCTGCACTATATAAGCTTGCTAATGAATGTAATAATTCAGGATTGGGTACTGATAAGTATGCATTAGATGGTGGTGAGATAGCTCTTTTCCAACAAAAAATAAATGAAGCAGGTATTGATTTTGAGTTTGGTTGGTTAGATGAAGAAAATGCAACTGCATACTTGGATTCTATAGGGAATAATTACCAAAGAAATTTGGATAATAAAAAATTACAGCGTTCATTGAGTGATAAATATGGTTTTGAAAACTATGAAGATAACAATGTCAAAATGTTAAAAATAACTATTAAAAAAGACAAAACTACAAAAGCACAATTATGTGATGATCTAAAAATACCGGCAACTGAGGTAAAAGGTGATAAATTTAATGCAGGTGATGTGGTTTGTATTAAAGCAGGCGCAGTAAACACAGAAGGCTTTGCTGCAAGTTTAAGGAATTATTATAATTTATTTAAAGGTATAATTAGTTATTTGTTTTAGATTTTTAATAAAAATATCTTAATTTATGTTTGTGTGGGGGTAAAAACACTTGTACTAATAGTTTTTTAAAAGCGTTCTTAATAATTCTTAATAAAGATTAAAGAAAAAGGCAATTATTTAAAGAGTATATACTTAATATAAATATACACGAGTTTAATAAGGAGAAAAATATGGCAACTACAATTACATTAAATATTACAGATTCTAATGGGGCTAAATTAAAAACGGCGAAATTACTGGGTGATGCTAGTTGTATAAAATCTATTTTTCCAAATTTTGAGGATAACAAAGTAACATCAGAACAATTTGCTATGTTACAACAAATTTCTAATAAAGCGGGTGTTGCTGGTGTTCTTGAAATTGAGGATTTAGAACCTTTGCAACAAGCTGAATATTATGGCTTTAATGAATATTATGACATAGAACAAACTGAAAAGAATGGAAAAGCTTTTTACAAGATAACTATTAAAGAAACACCATTTTATTATCCGGATCCAAAAGCACAAAATATTGTTATAGATTACAATTTAGAAGAACCGGGTGTTTTATTAGAGCATAATAGAGAATTACTTGAATCAAGATATAACTATACAGGTGATGAAGGTGATAGTTATAATCATGCAAAACTTAAGGCTGGTGATGTAATTTATTTACCGGTAGAAAAAGTTTCATTCGATTCTTCACCTTGTGGGTTTTTCAGCCGACTAATAAGTGTAAGTTAGAGATATTTATACTTACTCCATCAACGTAGTCAATAAAACAGGTTCATCGTCTGTAGCTAGAACGGTATGTTCAAAATGCGCAGACGGTTTTCCGTCTTTAGTTACAACAGTCCATTCATCATCTAAAACTTTAACATCATCGCAACCGAGGTTAAGCATTGGTTCAATTGCAATAACCATACCTGATTTTATAGGTGTTTTGTCGCCAACACGGAAGTTGAATAAAAACGGATCTTCGTGCATTGAATGACCTACACCGTGTCCGCCGTATTGACGAACAATTCCCATTTTATAAGAGTTTGCAACGTCTTCTATTGCGCCTGAAATATCATCTAAAATATTTCCTGCTCTCATTTTTTCTATACCTGCAAAAAGAGATTCTTCAGTAGCTTTCATCAATAAAGCTTTTTCTTCCGAGATTTTACCTACAGCATATGACCAAGCACTATCGCCAACCATACCGCCGTATGTAGCACCAACATCAACGGCTATAATATCTCCTTCTTTAAGGATAACGTTTTCAGAAGGGATTCCGTGTACAATTTCTTCATTTATGGATGCACAAATACATCCGGGAAATCCGTGATAACCCAAAAAAGTCGGAATAGCTTTGTTTTCTTTAATAATTTGCATGGCAATAGAATCAAGCTCTTTTGTAGAAATTCCCGGTTCTATAACTTCTCTCATTTTTTTGTGTACAAGTGCCACAATGTGTCCGGCATGGCGCATTCTTTTTATTTCATCACGAGATTTTCTGGTTATCATAACTACCTCTTTTTATAACAAATATTTAATATAAAACTATTTTAAAATTAATAGCTAGGAAAAGCAAGGCAAAAAACTTTTTAAAAATTATTTATCAACCTTGTAATAATTTACAAGTTGAGTTCTGTATCGAATGTAACTTTGGTTTAAATCAGTTCGTTCAATAGCTTTATTTATTGCAGAGATTGCGTTTTCGTAATCCTTGATTTGTTCGTAAGCGTAAGCCAGATAATAATAAGCAAAAGCTGAATCTTCAACTTCGGCACGACGTTTTAGTGCGTGAACCCGCTTGATATCTACTTTTGATTTTAGGGCTTCATACTTTTCAAAATCCTCTTTAGCACCGACATGGTTTCCCATTGCTTCTTTAATTTTTCCACGTTTTTTGTATAAAAAATAACTTTCTATATCACCTTCAACTTCCGCTATTGCGAGATTTATATATTTTAGAGCTTCTGCTCTGTCTGAGTATGAGTATTTTTTAGCAAGTTCGTAATACTCTTTCATTTTGTCCGTTTTAACCAGTGTTGTATCAAAACAATAATTTATGGTGATAGTTTGTCTTGTGCTGGTTTCAGGAAATTCGCCAAACGGTTCGGATTTTTGTATGGCATTAACTGCTGATTCGTCATAAATATTGTTGCCGGAGCTTTCTAAAATATCTCCGGATATAACATTTCCATGCCGGTCGAGCTTAAACAAAACCCTAATATGCCCTTCTTCCAAAAAATCAGGTGAAACCCAGTTTGATTTAAGCTTTTTTTGAACATTTGCCATATATTCACTAAAATCATTTTGAACCTGAATATTTGAAGTCGGTTTGTTGTAATAATTTGAATAATTGGCTTGTGTTGAAGGATTTGAACAAATACACATTAATATTAGTAAAAATAATCTTTTCATAGAAATATTTTAGATAAAACAGTTTTAAAATACAAATACAATGGGCAAAATTTTTGAAAAAAATTTTGCCCATAGTTAACATCATTTATATGTTTTTAATTATTTTTATTTGTCAAATATAGTGTTAATTTTGACATACCTTTGATTAATAGAGCTATACCGCTAAGCATTGCAACCAACCAAAATGACATTATCGGTAATCCGACAACAATTGCTAAGCCGACTGTAAATAAAACTATTGCGCCAAAATATTTGCAACTCATGAAATTAAACATGTTTTCTATATGTGAAATAAAGGCTGTTAATGAGATGCTTTCAAGTAAAAAATAAACACCGATTAGTGCAATTAACCAAAGTAAACTAATTTTTGGTACTAAAAGTAATAAAATCCCGAGTGTTAGCACAAATGCACCAAGAAAAACTCGCCATAAAATATTAAGCGCATAATTTCTGTTAACAAAAGCAAAAATAATTTTGTAAAGTCCGTATGCAATAAATGCGGAACTCAGCATTACACCAAATGTAAGCGATGTTAATTTCGGTAAAATCAGTACACATAATCCAAGTGTTATCAGTATTAAACTTTCAATAAAAACAAAACCTAAAAATCTTCTTTCTGACATTGTATTTTTCTCCTTCTATAATATAGGATAACTTTTTATTCAAAAATTACGTTATATTATTTGGTAATTTTTCGGAATAATTTATTTTTTTATTCAATTTATATGCTAGAATTTATATATGATAAAAAACGGATATTCAAAAAAACTAAATGTTAAGTATTCTGAAATCGACCAAAATAAGGCTTTAAAACCTTACTCGCTTTTAAACTTTTTGCAAGATATTGCGAGTGAAAACGCTGAGGAGTGGGGATTTGGATATTCATTTATACATCCTAGAAATTACGCTTGGTTTTTGATTAAGTACAGAATGGAGTTTACGGATTACCCTTTTGATGTTCAGGATTTAACTCTTGTAACAGAACCAAGAGGATATAATAAACTATTCGCTTTTCGTGATTTTGAGTTTTATAAAGATGAAAAACTTATAGGTAGAGTTGCCAGTATGTGGTCATTGGTGGATTATGAGTCCCGTGCTATGGTTAATATAGGTACTGCTCTTGGCGAAAACCCAAATATGCCTCTTTATGAAAAAAGGGAAGACGATTTAAGTTTCTCGAAGATTACACCGTTATCTAATCCGAGTTTGGAGATGGAATTTGAAGTCCGTTATAATGATTTGGATGTTAACGGACATGCTAATAATGGGAATTATATAGTTTGGGCTTTTGAACCATTAAGCTTTGAGTTTAAGAATGAGCATAAACTTAAAACTTTGGATATGGTTTATAAAAAAGAGGTTAAATTTGGAGAAAAATTGGTTTCTCAGATTGAGTTTAAAGACGAACGAACGACAATCCACAGGCTAAAAAATTCTGCAGACGAAGATTTGTGTCTTTTGGAATGTGTTTGGGCATAACAAAATTTAACTTTATTTTTTAGGATAGATATGTTAGTTTAAATTTTATAGGAAAGGGGGAAAATATGAAAAAGATTTTATCAGTTTTAGTTTTGTTAATGATGTTTTCAATGGCAACACCGGTTTTTGCTACAGAAGGTAAACCCGGTGAAATTTCAGGTCGTTCAGTAGGTGCGGCAGTATTATCGCTTTTAGTATGGCCTGGGTTGGGTCAATTGATTAATGAAAACCCTGTTGATAAGAATGTTACACACGCTGTTTTAGGCTTAACAGGTATTTTTAGATTTTGGTCTTGCTATGACGCGTTGGTTGATAGAACCGGCGGTGTATGGCATAACAGAATTTAGGTTATGTAAAGTTTTAGGGAGTCCTGTCGCCCGATGGGACTCTTTTTATAGGTAGATAGAATGTTAAGACAATTATTACCAATACTATTATTAACTATTTCAAATATATTTATGACTTTTGCTTGGTATGGTCATCTCAGATACAAGGGTTCGGCGTTGTGGATTGTAATTCTTGTAAGTTGGGGGATTGCATTTTTGGAATATTGTTTTCAGGTTCCGGCAAATAGAATTGGTCATGAATATTTTTCAGCGGCGCAACTTAAAACAATGCAGGAGGCAATAACTCTTGTTGTTTTTAGTGTTTTTTCTGTTTTGTATTTAAAAGAAGATTTTCAGTGGAATCATTTGGTCGGTTTTGCGTTAATCATTTTAGCAGTATTTTTTATTTTTAAAAAGTGGTAAATAAAAAATGTTGATTTGAAATTTTGTGTTAGTTATAATTATTTTATTGATTGACAATTAAATATGGGTGCGTGGCACTCTGCCGATGAAAATCCGAACCATTGAGGATTTTCAGAGAGGTAAGGTAGCGCCGGAGCGAAGCTCCCCGCTAACGACTGCTACACATCAAGTTTGAAAATTAAATATATGGGTGCGTGGCACTCTGCCGATGAAAATCCGAACCGTTGAGGATTTTCAGAGAGGTAAGGTAGCGCCGGAGCAAAGCTCCTCGCTAACGACTGCTACACATCAAGTTTGAAAATTAAATATATGGGTGCGTGGCACTCTGCCGAAGAAAATCCGAACCGTTGAGGATTTTCAGAGAGGTAAGGTAGCGCCGGAGCAAAGCTCCTCGCTAACGACTGCTACACATCAAGTTTGAAAATTAAATATATGGGTGCGTGGCACTCTGCCGATGAAAATCCGAACCGTTGAGGATTTTCAGAGAGGTAAGGTAGCGCCGGAGCAAAGCTCCCCGCTAACGACTGCTACACATCAAGTTTGAAAATTAAATATATGGGTGCGTGGCGCAGTCGGTAGCGCAGTTGACTCTTAATCAATTGGTCGTGGGTTCGAGTCCCACCACACCCATTTTATTAAGGTAGGCATAAGCCTACCTTTTTTGATATTGATATTTAAAAGGGGACGAGTACCTTTTAACATGACTTTTGGTCGGAAGTGTTTCATGTCATTGTGAGTCTGTAAAGGCGAAGCAATCCAGCTTTTGCCGATTTATTAAGGTCGGAAATTGAGTGAACCAAATTACCTCAAAAGTTCATTTTCAGTCCTCAAAATTCCAAATTTGGAATTTTGAAATGGTAAATATTCGTCTCAAATACCGACAAAATATAAAACACACAAAAGGACAAAAATAGGTAATTTAAATAATTTTATTGATTAATACAAATAAATTTGATAAAATTAGCTTATGAATAGCTTGGTTGAAGTAAAAAATCTAATATATGAAGTCAGAGGGTATAAAGTCATGTTAGACTCTGATTTGGCAGATTTATATGAAGTTCCAACAAAGCGATTGAATGAAGCTGTAAAGCGTAATTTGGCACGTTTTCCTACACATTATATGTTTCAATTGACTAATGAAGAATTTGAAAGTTTGAGGTCGCAAATTGCGACCTCAAACAAAACTCGTGGCGGACGACGTTACATGCCATATGTTTTTACTGAACAAGGAGTAGCAATGCTTTCTACTGTTTTGAATTCAGAAAAAGCTATTCAAATAAATATCAAAATTATTGATACATTTGTACAGATGCGTCAATGGGCATTGGATAATAAAGAATTGACAAAAAGAGTTGCAGACATAGAAAACTATCTGATAAACTATGCAAAAGACAACAACAAAGAAATAGAAAAAATCTATGAAGCAATAGATTTACTAATGGACAGAACAAAACCAAGAAAAATAGGATTTAATACATAAAATGTCTAAAGAATTGAAAAAAATAATAATTAATTCCTATTTATTTACATTATTTGGTGCATATATTTTGTTTTTCATTTGGGCTATGGGACCGGCATTAATGGGTTCAGATATTGCTGTCATAGGTGGTGTTGTATTTTATATAATATATTTAGTTCCTATATTAATATTTACGTTTAGAATTTTTAAAGAACCTAAAGATAATAAAATTTTTATTTTTTACCTAGTTGGTATATATGCAATTTTAATTTTTAATACAATCCAATTTATTAATTGTTTTTTACCATATTCTATTTTTGATTATCAAATTATTTGGAAATAATTCTCAAAATTTATGTTCAAAATACTCAAACCGACTGTTTATTTGCAACCAAAATTGTGTAAGCAATTTTAAGGCAAAAATTAGTGCTTTAATGAGTGGTTTGGGCGGGAGTAAGAAGTAAAAATGTTATCCTTGTATGTGTCAACCAATTATTTGACACAAATCAATATATAATTCACTAATTTTTGGATTAAATTTTTGCTTTTGCCATATATTTTTTATATTTAATAACTTGTTTTCCGTTGAATTTTAGCTCATTATAAATCTTTTTATAATGGTTGAATGTTGAAATGCTAAAAATACCACCGTGATAAGAGTGTTTTCTCATAGTTATTAAGGTATCATTACCATTGTTTAAAGGTTTTAATTGACAAGAAAAAGCAGCTTGTGCATATTTACCTTTTGCCCATTTATCGTTGCTAACACCTATATAAGCTAAAGCCGTATGTTTGTTGTAATCAACGACATAAGTATTTTTTTGCAAGTCTTTTTCTTTTACTGTTACAACACCCTCATATTGCTTAATCACATCTAAAACAATTTGTTGTGCTTCTTGAATATTAGTATCAATAGCAACTCTTCTATCAATTTCTGCAGCAAAACAAGTATTTGTGATTAATAGCATTGATAACAAAAATAAAATCTTTTTCATAGTAACTCCATTCCTTAACTTGATGTTAAAATACAACTTTTATTAAATTCCATTGCCCTATATGCATATTTATTGCACTTAATCACAAGATTGTCAAGTTTGTATGTAGTTCCGATTAATTCATTTTTGCAATTATTTAATTGAGAATTAATAGAAAGGAGCTATTATGTCAGAGATTAAAAAACTTTTAGGCAAAAGAATAAGAGAAGTTAGAATTTTAAGAAATCTTACACAAGAAGATTTATCAGAATTGACTGATATTGGAGCTTCAAGCATAAGTAAAATTGAAAGCGGACATTTTCACCCAACTGATGAAAACCTTGAAAAAATAGCAAAGGCTCTAAAAATAGAGCCGTATAAGCTATACATGTTTAATCATCAGAAAGATACAAGAGAATTAATAGAAGATTTAGAAAATATCTTAAAATCTGCAACAGATGATGAGATTAAACTTGTTCATAGAGTTGTAACAAGCATTTTAGATAAATAATTATCCCCCCCCCCTTTTAAAATCTTTAAAAATAGTGTAAAATAAAAGAGGTAGTCATAGGAGGTGTAAATGTATATACACGTAAACGGAAAAAACATTGAGATTACAGATGCTATTAAAGCTTATGTAAAAGAAAAATTAGGCAAAGTGGTAAACCATTATGACCAAATTACGGGCATGGATGTAATTCTCTCCGTTATCAAAAATCCGGCTGCAACAGGCAAACATATTGCTGAAGTAGCTTGTAAAACAAACACAAGCGTTATTAGATGCGAAGAATCTGCTGATTCTATGTACGAAAGTATCGATTTGCTTGCAGACAAACTTGACAGACAAGTGAAGAAATTCAAAAACAAGGCTCTTTATTCTGACAAAACTTCTATCCGTTCAGGTATTGAAGAAAAAGTTGTTGAAGAAGAAGAGACTGTAGAAAGTTAGTATATAATTAAAGTTTTTTAGCAGGTAAGTTGGGGTTAAGACTGAGGTCAGCAAAATGATAAATAATAAAAAAGTCGTAGTGATAATGCCTGCTTATAATGCTGAAAAAACTTTAGAAAAAACTTATAATGAGATTTATAAAAATTTCGTCGATGAGATTATTCTTGTCGACGATTTTTCTTCCGATGAAACTAAAGAAATTGCGAAACAGTTAAATATAACTACTATAGTTCACGAAAAAAATATAGGTTATGGCGGAAACCAAAAATCTTGTTATAGGGCAGCTTTAAAAGCAGGCGCCGATATTGTAATTATGTTACATCCGGATTATCAATATACGCCAAAACTTGTGCCCGCAATGGCATCAATGCTTGCTTTTGACGAATATGATGCAGTTATAGGCTCCAGAATTATCGGAAACTCCGCTCTTAAAGGCGGTATGCCTTTGTATAAATATATTTCCAATAGATTTTTGACCTGTTTCCAAAATATTGTTATAGGTGAAAAATTATCTGAATATCATACCGGTTTCAGAGGGTTTACACGTGAGATTTTGGAAAAGTTACCTCTGGAAGATTGTAGTGATGATTTTATTTTTGATAACCAAATGCTGGCTCTAATTTTCTATTATGGATATAAAATCGGTGAAATTTCCTGCCCTACAAAATATTTTAAAGAAGCTTCTTCTATCAATTTTGTCAGATCTTGCAAATATGGTTTAGAGGTTTTAGGTGTTAGTATAAAATATCGCCTTGCTAAAATGGGTTTAGGGATAAAACTTTTTAACAAGACAGGTCGTGTGTTAGATTTAGAAAAAGAATTGAATTATTATTACAAAGGTTAATATGAAAATTGTTTTAGCAACCTCAAATGAGCATAAAGTTAAAGAGATTAACGCAATTGTGGCGCAAGAAAATATTTCGTTTATTTTGCCACCGTCCGGTTTTGATCCGATTGAGGACGGGTTAACTTTTGAAGAAAATTCTTTAATAAAAGCTCGTGCAGCTTGGGAACTTTCTAAAACTTGGGTTTTAGCAGATGATTCCGGATTGTGTATTGATGCATTAAATGGCGCTCCCGGGATTCATTCAGCACGATATGCTCAAACACCTCAAGAAAGAATTGACAGAGTATTGTCAGAGTTAGAGGGTGTGAATAATCGCTCAGCACGTTTCAAATGCTGTATGACGCTGATTAATCCGAGTGGTGAAGTTGAATTTTCTTATACCGGTGTTTGTGAAGGTTCTATTGTTAATGAACAGCGTGGAACCAACGGTTTTGGGTATGATCCGATTTTTTTACTTGATAACTCTGACAGAACAATGGCAGAACTTAGTGAAGAAGAGAAAAACAAATTATCTCATCGTGGAAAAGCTTTAACTGCAGTAATTGAATATTTGAATAAAAAATAAAAGAATATAACAACATTAAAATCAGTTCTTTTTAATAAAGTTATATTAGAATTAATCTTTACAAAATTTAACAAATGAGTTAAAATATAAAGTGTTGTTTAATACTTTGTTACAATATAGCAAATAAATTTGTTTTGATGTTTTAATTAGAATTATAATGTTATTAAATAACAAAGTACAACCCATTATTATTTAAAAATTAGGAATTCGGATACTATGAAAAGAAATATTTGCTATTTGTTGGCTCTATTTGCTCTAATCTCGATGAATCAAGTAAAAGCTGATCCTTTTGCAGGTGAAGTTGGTGCTAATGTTAGAGGTTATGAAGCCGGTGCTTTCAATACAATGGAGCAATCACAAAAGAACAACTATCAATTAGAAAAAAGTTATGTGCAATCTTTAGATCATTTGAGTAATGATGAAAGGATTTATGATGCAGGTGTAGAAGAAGATGTTGCACGTGAGGGTATGTTATACAACCCACACTTCTTGCTTGAAAAAATAAATTTTGAAGGCAATACAAAGTTTGATGATGCTGAGCTTCAAAAATTAGGTCTTGAAATTCTTGGTGAAGATATTTTCTTTGACGAATTATTAGAAGTTTGCTCAAAAGTTACAAAATTGTATCATGAAAATGGGTATTTAACTTCGTATGCAACTGTTCCGCCTCAAAGAATTGTTGACGGTGTGGCAACAATTAAAATTGTTGAAAGTAAAGTTGGTGAAATGAATATCGAAGGCGAGAAATGGACTCGTGAGTGGTATTTAAAACATATAATTATGGGTAAAGCCGGACTTAGAGAAGGTGATGTATTTAACGCAAAAAACCTTCAAAGAGCAATGAAGGAAATCAATAGAGAAGATTATGTTCAAATCCAAACAGAAGTTGAGCGTCAGGCAACAACTGAACAAAATACTTCTATAACATTGAATGTAAGAGATAGATTTCCTGTTAATCTTGGTTTCATGTATGATGACTATGGTAGATCTTATACCGGTGCGCAAAGAGTTTCTTTCCTTGTGGGTATGGATAATTTAACCGGTTTAGGCGATAAAATCTATGGTGGTACAATTTTATCATCAGGTGCAACAGGTTGGATGGCAGGATATTCATTACCGGTAAGTTCATACGGTACAAGATTGTCTTTCGATTTTTCAGATTCGCATGTTAAATTAGGCGGTCCTTACAGAGGAATGAATGTTAAAGGTAATGCTCAAAGCTATTTCTTTAAATTAACTCATCCGCTTATTCAAAACGCAAAAACTGATTTGTTCTTATATTCAGGTTATGATTTTGTAAATGCTGCAACTTCTTGGAACCCTGCAGGTGTTAAAACATATATTTCTGATTATAACTTACACGTATGGCGTTCAGGATTATATGGTATGACTGATGATTCATACGGTCGTTGGATTGGAAACCTTGGTCTTGACTTTGGTATGTCAGGCAAAGATAAGTTACATTCAGATGCAGATACAACATTCTTCAAAATGACAGCGAATGCAACACGTGTTCAACGTTTATTCTCAAGAAGTATGGGTGTTGTAAGGGTTAGCGGTCAATATTCACCAAATAATTTATTTGCAGCTGAACAAATGCAACTTGGTGGACCTTACACATTAAGAGGTTATCAACCAGCTGAAATCATTGGTGATTATGGTTTATCCGGTACTCTTGAATACAGAACGCCGTTCCCATTCTTAGATAGAGTATGGCCTTGGTTGGATGATAGATTGAAATTAGCATTCTTCTATGATTGGGGTTGGATTGGTACTAATAATAATGCTTATGATTATCCGTCAAGATTTTTACACAGCGTTGGCTTTGGTACATATATCAACTTAACAGATTGGTTGGCTGCTCAAATCGGTGTTGGCTTCCCATTCGGAAACGATTATAACGAAAGCACAGCAAGATTCTACTTCTGTATTAATTCTGATTTAGATAGACTAATACCGTTGAGAAATCCTGAAAAATTATAATGGAATTTTAGATATTGATAATGTAATGGCGGAAATTCTGAAAGAATTTCCGCCGTTACAATTTTTTATAAAGAATTTAAATATTTATTTTTTATCTGCATATCTTAAGAATGTTTGAACTTTTGTTTGCATAAGTTCTTCGGTGATAAGCCATTTGTTGTTAGGTTGTTTTGTTACAACCATGTATGTTTTAAGTTTGTAATCTTCGCCTGAAGGTTGACGTAGCGAAGAAACTTTATAGCTGTTATTTGCTAACGGTGTTACAACAATATTAGTATAATTATTTTTGTATTTTCTTAATTTAGCACCGGCTTGTCCAATTTTCATTTGTTTTATGTAAGTTGCTGTATCAGTTTCAACATTAACAGTAGTGCCGTCAGGTTTTATAACTTGTCTGATAATTTTCGCATTAGGTGAATATTTTTCAGCAACCTCCGGACTGTAATTATTTGCTGCATCAACATAGCTGTTGAAAAATTTTAGTGCTTCTGTTGAATCATCTGCAAATGCGCAAGACGATACAAATAATAGGGTTAGTATTGATAATATAGTTTTTTTCATTTTTTTCTCCATTTATACATTAGGTAAATCGCCTTTAACTTCGGCAATTTCGTCTGAATCCAAGCCAAACACGGAGTGTAGAGTTTCTACAGCTTCGTTAGCCTTAGATTCATCTACAAGACAGCTTATTTTAACTTCACTTGTAGAAATCATTTTGATATTTATGCCAATGTTAGCCAGTGTTCTAAACATTTTTGCAGCAATACCCGGACGATTAATCATTCCTGCACCGACAATCGAAACTTTAGCAATTTTGTCATCGATGTAAATATTGCTGTATCCAAGTTCTTGTTTTAATCCTGATATAACTTCTTTAGTTTTTGTCAAATCTTCTTTGTTAATAGTAAAAGCAATATCGTTAGTATTTAAAGCTTTTCTTGCGTAAGATTGGATAATCATATCTACAGAAATATTTTCATTCGCCAACCCGTCAAAAAGTGCAGCTGCTGTACCCGGATTATCTATAACATCACATACTACAACTCTTAGTCTTGAGGTATCTGCAGCAACTCCGGTTACCGGTCTTTGTAATTCCATTTCATCAACTCCTAATATTAATGTTCCTAAGTTATCTAATTTGAATGAGCTTCTGACTCTAACCGGCATGTTATGCTGAGTTGCAGCTTCAACAGCTCTTGGATGTATAACACCTGCACCACCATTCGCCAGTTCTATCATTTCATCATAAGATATTTGTTCAAGTCTTGTTGCACGAGGAACAATGCGAGGATCCGTAGTATAAACACCTTCAACATCGGTATATATATCGCATCTTTTAGCTTTCAAAGCGCCTGCAAGAGCAACTGCAGATGTATCCGAACCACCTCTGCCTAATGTGGTGATTTCAAAATCATCTGTTACACCTTGGAAACCTGCAATAACAACAACTTCTCCTTTATCAAGATGTTCTTGTATTTTTTCGGTTTTTATTTCCAAGATTCTTGCTTTTGAGTGGATTTTTTCTGTGATAATACCAACTTGCATGGCGTTCATACTCACAGCATTGCACCCTTGAGCTTGTAATGCCATAGCCAAAAGTGCAATTGATACTCCCTCACCGGTTGATAGTAACATATCCATTTCTCTAAGTGATGGATTTGGAGTAATCTCTTTTGCTAATTTTACAAGCACATCAGTTGTGTGTCCCATTGCAGAAACAACAACTACAACATTATTACCGTTATTTTTTTCTTTTATTACGGCACGGGCAACATTTTTTATCTTATCTGTATCGGCAACAGATGTCCCGCCAAATTTTTGAACTATTATATCTTTCATCTCTTTTATACCTTAATCAGCAAGAAATATTATATATACAAATAACGATTTTTACAAGAATATGTTCAAAAAAACCAATTTTGTTAAATTTTGTAAAGTTGAATTTTAGATTGGAATGCAGTATTTACGGCGTTTTTTAGAAGTATTCACATGTTTTGCTTAAAAAAAACTGTTAAACTAGCAAAAAAAAAATTCACCGTTTTTAATACTATTATCTAAAAGTGTAAATAATTTATATGTAAAGGAGTATAGATTTTATGAACATTAATTCAAATGAAATCATGTTGTTAAGAAGAAAAAATAACAACAATTTAAGAGCAGGTGAAACTGTATCAACAACAGTTACAAATCCGGAAGCACCTGTATCAAATCCGGAAAATTCAATGAGAGCTTTAGATGCAGTTGCTCAAAACAATATTGCATTCCAAGCTGTTAAGATTCCGAACAAAATCGGTAATAAATTAAAACCTATGTTAACAGCTTTATTATTAGGTATTGGCGGTATGACACTTACTACATCTTGTGAACCTGAGCCAGATATTGAAGTAATTGAAATTCCAAGTAAAAATCCAACACAAATTACAGTTACACAAAGTATAGATTTTTCTTGGTTAGAAACTCTTATTGGTCAATATTTTGCCGGTAATCAAGAAATAATGCAAGATTTATTAGATGAATTACAAGATATTAAAAGTCAACTTGCAACTAATGCTGAACAACAAGCAGCAAGAGATCAACAACTTTATGACGTATTGCTTCAAATATTGGATCAAAGTGTTGCAATTTATGACCAACAAGTTGCTAACGGTGCTAAATTAGATAGTATTGATGCTGCAACTTTAGATCTAGTTGAACAACTTGCTGCATTAAGAGAAGCTCAACAATTATCTGATTTACAAGAACAACAAAGAGATGAAAAATTATTTGGAACAATTTCTTTAATTTTAACAAGAACAGAAGAAGGTAATGCTAAGTTAGCTGAAATCAATGCAAAAATAGAAGAAAACGGTTTAACAGTTTCTGAGGCTTTAGATTTAGCACTAGACTACTTGAAAAACATTGATAAAAACGTTCAAGATATTGAAACTATTGTTACTAATATTGATAAATCATTAGAAGAATTTAGAAATGGTAATGCCGAAGCTTTAGGTCAAATTGTAAAAGAAATTCAAACAGCAAGAGAAGAAAATGCACAACATGCAGATGACCAAGCACAACGTGATTCAGTATTAATGGAAAAAGTTATCGAAGTAATCGGTGCAGTAGGTGAAAATACTGATAAAGTAAGCGTAGTAGATAAATCAGTTCAAGAATTGATAGACGAAGTAGTAGCTCTAAGAGATAGCCAAGAAATCAGTGCAGCAGAAGAAGCAGCAAGAGATGAAAAATTGTATACAAAACTTCTTGTATTGATTAATACAACAAAAGAAGGCAACGCTCTAATGTCTACAATCAGTGCTCAAATAGATTCACACGCAATAACATTTGGTCAAGCAGTTGATAAAATGTTAGACTACTTGAAAAACATTGACCAAAATGTTCAAGATATCGAAAACATTGTTACAAACATCGACAAATCATTAACAGAGTTCAAAAACGGTAATATGGCAGCATTGGCTCAAATTGTAACAGAAATCCAAACTGTAAGAGCAGAAAATGCACAACATGCAGATGAACAAGCACAACGTGATTCAGTATTAATGGAAAAAGTTATCGAAGTAATCGATGCAGTAGGTGAAAATACTGATAAAGTAAGCGTAGTAGATAAATCAGTTCAAGAATTGATAGACGAAGTAGTAGCTCTAAGAGATAGCCAAGAAATCAGTGCAGCAGAAGAAGCAGCAAGAGATGAAAAATTGTATACAAAACTTCTTGTATTGATTAATACAACAAAAGAAGGCAACGCTCTAATGTCTACAATCAGTGCTCAAATAGATTCACACGCAATAACATTTGGTCAAGCAGTTGATAAAATGTTAGACTACTTGAAAAACATTGACCAAAATGTTCAAGATATCGAAAACATTGTTACAAACATCGACAAATCATTAACAGAGTTCAAAAACGGTAATATGGCAGCATTGGCTCAAATTGTAACAGAAATCCAAACTGTAAGAGCAGAAAATGCACAACATGCAGATGAACAAGCACAACGTGATTCAGTATTAATGGAAAAAGTTATCGAAGTAATCGATGCAGTAGGTGAAAATACTGATAAAGTAAGCGTAGTAGATAAATCAGTTCAAGAATTGATAGACGAAGTAGTAGCTCTAAGAGATAGCCAAGAAATCAGTGCAGCAGAAGAAGCAGCAAGAGATGAAAAATTGTATACAAAACTTCTTGTATTGATTAATACAACAAAAGAAGGCAACGCTCTAATGTCTACAATCAGTGCTCAAATAGATTCACACGCAATAACATTTGGTCAAGCAGTTGATAAAATGTTAGACTACTTGAAAAACATTGACCAAAATGTTCAAGATATCGAAAACATTGTTACAAACATCGACAAATCATTAACAGAGTTCAAAAACGGTAATATGGCAGCATTGGCTCAAATTGTAACAGAAATCCAAACTGTAAGAGCAGAAAATGCACAACATGCAGATGAACAAGCACAACGTGATTCAGTATTAATGGAAAAAGTTATCGAAGTAATCGATGCAGTAGGTGAAAATACTGATAAAGTAAGCGTAGTAGATAAATCAGTTCAAGAATTGATAGACGAAGTAGTAGCTCTAAGAGATAGCCAAGAAATCAGTGCAGCAGAAGAAGCAGCAAGAGATGAAAAATTGTATACAAAACTTCTTGTATTGATTAATACAACAAAAGAAGGCAACGCTCTAATGTCTACAATCAGTGCTCAAATAGATTCACACGCAATAACATTTGGTCAAGCAGTTGATAAAATGTTAGACTACTTGAAAAACATTGACCAAAATGTTCAAGATATCGAAAACATCGTTACAAACATCGACAAATCATTAACAGAGTTCAAAAACGGTAATATGGCAGCATTGGCTCAAATTGTAACAGAAATCCAAACTGTAAGAGCAGAAAATGCACAACATGCAGATGACCAAGCACAACGTGATTCAGTATTGATGGAAAAAGTTGTCGAAGTAATCGATGCAGTAGGTAAAAACACTGATAAAGTAAGCGTAGTAGATAAATCAGTTCAAGAATTGATTGACGAAGTGGTTGCTTTAAGAGATAGCCAAGAGCTAAGTGCAGCAGAAGAAGCAGCAAGAGATGAAAAATTATATACAAAACTTCTTGTATTGATTAATACAACTGCTGAAGGTAACGCTCTAATGTCTACAATCAGTGCTCAAATAGATTCACACGCAATGACATTTGGTCAAGCAGTTGATAAAATGTTAGATTTCTTGAAAAACATTGACCAAAACGTTCAAGATATCGAAGCTAATACTGAAAAAATTCTTTCTGAATTACAAGCGTTCCACGCTGATTATTTAGCAGGCAGAAAAGCAATCGGTGATGCTTTAGGTAAATTAATTGAACAAGGCATTATTAACAAAGAAGCTATGAAAACATTGAATGAAAATGTAATCATTGTTAAAGATAATATTAAAGATATTAATAAAACAACAACTGATTTATTAGAAGAAGTTCAAGATCCGGCAAGATTCAACAAATTGATAGCAACTCTTGATAATATGTCAGCATCACAAAAAGCAATGTTTGAAATGTTACACATTGATATCAATGACTTAAAAGAAACCGCTTCAAAAGATATTCATAAAGCTATAACTATTGTTACAGGTGCTATTAAAAACTTCCAATCACAAGAGTTAGCTCAAGATAAAGTTGAAGCAGAACAATTAGATCAAATCAGCCAAAAATTAGATGTTGTTCAAAAATTCCCTGAAATAATAACTCAAGGACTTGAAAATGCTACAGATAAATTATCTGAAGAAATGAAGAATAACACAACTAATGTAACAAATTCAATTAATGTAGTTCAACAACAATTAGATACAGTTATTAAAAAACTTGAAGATATTGCTGTTCAATTCGGTAAATTCGCAAAAGAATCAATGGGCTATAACAAAGCAATGTTAAGTACTCAAAATGCGTTGTTAAAAGAAGTTATCGGAATGAACAGAGATATTAATGTATTAATCGCACTTCAAAAAGATAACAATGCTAATGTTGCTAAATTGAAATCAATGATTCCTACTATCATTACTCAATTAAATACATTGATTGAAACAACTAACAAACAGTTGACAATGAATGATTTAAAAACAATTAGCGAAGATGCTTACAACAAGTTCACAGCTTTAATTGAAGAATACAATTTCGATAATCTTCCTGGTGATGTTCAAACAATTAAAGATTATGTTTCAGCTTTCGAAAAACATATCGTTAATGTTGATAACAATACAACACACATTGCTAAACTTCTTGAAACTTGGCCAATCGTTGGTGAGTTCCCAGGCTTAACAAGCGAAGAACTTGATGCAGCATTAGGTCGCTTAACAGTTGCTTTAGATAAAGATAAAAATGATATCACTGCTGAACTTAAAGAAGTTCAACAACAATTATCAAAATTACAAAAATCAATTGATAACATGGCAGCTAATATCGCAAAATATACTAAGATTTCAACAGATTATCAAGTTAAATTCGATAGATACTTCCAATCTGCATTGAAGAAAATGGGTCATTATGAATACTTAATGAACTCTATCTTAAGTGCACAAAATAACGCAAGTGTAAGTATCGCAAACGTTGAAGCAGCTATGAAAGAAGTTCTTGCAGGTTTGAAAGCTCTAGTAGCAGCAAGTGAAAACCAATTAACATTTGCTGACTTGAAAGAACTTAATGCAGAAGCTTATGCTAACTTGAACGCATTGTTAGAAGCTTACAATATCGATAATATTGCCGGCGATGTTCAAACAATTAAAGATTATGTTTCAATTATCGAAGGTAAAATGGGTCAAGATGTTGATAACAGTGAAGCTCTAGGTACTATAACTAAGCAATTGAGCATACTAATCAATTATGCAGCTCTAGATAGAAGTGATTTAGAAGCAGCAATTGAAAAAGTTGTAGCAGCTATTGATTCAAATGCTGATGATCTTTCAGCTGAAATTCAAGCTCTTAAAAACGCTGTATGTTCAAAAATAGACGGTTTAGCTGGTCAACTTGGTGCTATCGTAGATTTGATTAAAAACTTAGATAGTAATCACGGAACTAACCCTGATTATTCAGCTCAAATCCAAGAAATTAAGAATTTCTTAGCTTCATTGAATGAAGAAGTTCTTAAAAACAATCAATTGATGCAAAAAATCTATGACAGAATCGCTGAGTTCGAACACAATTGTAATTGTGGAAAATCTGATGAATCAATCAAAGGTGATTTAGACGATATTTTAGGATAATAAAAATTCTAGAATATAAAAAAAGAAAAGAGGTTGTTTAATTAAAAACGACCTCTTTTTTAACGAAAAAAACCATCTTATATCTGTAAATTATTTATTGTTCCATTTGTCTAAAAGTTCTTGTTCATTTGTATAATCTTTGCCTGTTGTTGCTTTTAATTTGTCTAAAGCTTCTTTTGCAGAACCTGCTGAGGCAGTTTTACCTGTACAATCATCAGTAGCAATATAAATCTCTGCACCAGGGATTACTTTAACACGTGCTTTGTATTCTTCTTTACCGGCTTCTTTAACTGTTGATTTGCCTGTGCCGGTTATTGGTTTACCGGAAGGATCACCGTTGTCATTTCTTACAATGCCGTTTATCATTTTAGGTAGACGCATGTTTTTAGGTAAATCGCCTTCTTTTAATAATTTGTTATAAAGTTCTTCGTTGCGTGTTCCGTCAGCGTTGTATGCTAATGCATCTTTTAATGCACCGATAGCACCACGCTTAATAAGCACGCCATTTTCCCTTATATCAAAGATTTGACCACCAAATTTTTCAATCAAACCAGGGTAAAATTCTCTAACCATTTTTTCCCAAGTTTCGCCACCTTTTTTAGTGTAGTCCATATGTAATTGTTCTTTACCATCAGGAATTACTTGAGTATTTTGTCTTTCTTTTTTAATTTGAGCTGTACAATCATCATCACAATCATCATTCGGATTTGGTTTAGTTGTTTTTTCCGGTACATCTTTAAGCATTAATTCAAGCATTGCACCGATAGCTTCTTCTTTATTAATTTTGCCACCTTCACCGGCAACTGCATTTAAGAATTGTTTATAGCCTTGAACATCCCAGTTTCCGTTTTTATCTACATATGCTTCTGCAAACATTGTAAATAATGGTCCATAACTCTTACCGGCTATAGTCTTTTTGTATTCTTCAATATCAGTTGAACTGAAGTTTGAACCCATTACGGCAATTTCGCCTCTATCGCCTTCGCTCAATCCGTCTAGCAAGCCCACTAAACCTGCTGTAATTCCAGGGATAATAGCAGCTCTGCCGAAGTCTTTGGCAATGTTAATTATCGTATCATCGCACCATTCAATTACTTTTACGCCCATCCAAGTGTGAGCTTCATCAAGCCAAGTAAGTTCAGCACCTTCAGCTACAGGCAATTCGTCCATATATTTACCCATATCACCGATATATAATTTTGTTTCAAGTTCAAAGCCGTCGCCTCTTTTAATAATTTGGTATGCAGGTCTTTCCCATTCAGCTGCTGCACCTGATGCTGCGCCGATAGCTCCTGCACCTAAAGCCTTTCCGATAATTTTTAACCAGTTTTTCTTTTCGATTTCGAAACCGCAAAGTTTAGCCAAATCTTTAACTTCGTCATCTGAAAGAGATTCAAGTGTTGTTTTCGCTTGGATTAGAGCTTTTGTGCCTAATCTTTCTGCAATATCTTTGTCAATATCAGCATAACGGTTCATTTTATAATCTGCACCAACACCCATTTTAATTGTTGCAGCAAGGTTTCTTAAATCATAAGTGCCATCGCCGTTATCTTTAATTAAAGCTTCGTTTCCATTGTATGGTGTTAGTAAAGCATCAAAAGTTGTTGATTTTTTACCAAGAACATCAACGATTTCTTCTTTTGTTTTAGAAATTGATTCTTTTTGAACATTGTTATGTCTTGCAACAACTTTATAAAGAGTCCTTGTGTTGCTGATTTCTGTCCAATATTGTTCTTGTTCTTTTTCGGTTTTTTCATTTGGTTTCCAGTCAACTAAAGGAGTTTTTGCAGCTTCTAATTGGTATTTATCGCCACCTTCTTTTTTAATTTCTTCTTTAACTTCTTTTTTGACTTTTCTCCATTTTGTATCTGATTCTGTTGCAACTTCATCCCCAACAACAGCATGTTCTACTATTTTTTGGCGAACTGCTTGTTTGGCTTGTTTTTTAACAGCTTCTTCAAAATTTTTGAATGCAATTTTGTATTCATCTTTTAGTTTGAGTTCATCTTTTAAAGTTTGAACAGCATCGTAATCTGTCATATCAGGATTTTCTTTTTTGATTTTATCAAATTTTGCTTCAATGTCTGCATATGCTTTTTTAACAAATTCAACTTTGCTCATATCTTGTAAGTGTGCTTGCACTTCTTGATAGAAATCGCCTCTTAAGTCTTTATTTTTTCTTGCTTTTGTAAGTTTTCTTTCAGAATCTTCAACGTCATCATAAGATTTATATTCAGGCATCAAATTTTTAATTTGTTGAATATCATCAAGCAATTCTTGGTAGTAAGCTTGTTTGTTCGCATCTTGATTTACACCGATTCTTTTTGTTAAAATCTTCATCATATCTTCATGATTTTCAGCAGAACTTACTGCATATGCCATTTGTTCAAGAACTCTGTCTTTTGCATTTTTCTTTTCTTGTTTTGTAAGTTTATCAGAATCGCCTTTTACTGTAGTTTTATTTTCTTTTGATTCTTTAACAGGATTTGTTGTACCGGAAGTTTCTGTTTTTGAAGCCGGTAAAGTTTTATATAATCCCATTGCTTCTGCAAATTCTCTTGCTTCTATTTCGCCTTTTGCATAGCTTAGTGTTATTTCTTTTTCAAATAAAGATACTTCATGTTGTGTATCGATTTCTTGTGTGTTACCTTCTAATACCTTAACTCTGTCAATGATTGCTTTTACTACTGCATTTTCTCTAATATCATTGCTCATGATAATTCTCCTTTAATTAATAATCCTCTTGTTATATTAAAGTTTTTTTATTCTGAGAAATTGCCTATTTTTTTTAAAAAAGTTAACATTTGTTTACAAACATTGCATAAGTACATCAATAGAGCGTTTTGCCAGCAGTTCATTTTTTAGTTTTTTGTTTTTACGTTCTTTTTTAGGTAAATCGATAGGTGGAACAAGAGCCCAGTTCGAGTTTATTGGTTGAAAAGAGTTTTTATTTTTTAAGTGTTCTGTGTCGGAAATATAGCGTGTTAATGCGCCAAGAATTGTTTCTTGTGGAAGAATTATTGGTTCTTCGCCCATAACACGTTTTGCCATATTAATACCGGCAAGCATACCTGTTGCAATAGATTCTGTGTAGCCTTCGGTTCCTGTTAATTGTCCGGCAAAGAACAAACCTTTTCGTTCTCGTGCTTCGAGTGTCGGATTTAAGACTTGTGGACTATTTATAAAAGTGTTTCTGTGCATAACACCGTATCTGACAATTTTAGCATTTTCTAACCCGGGAATAGCTTGTAATAATTCTTTTTGCGCACTCCATTTAAGGTTTGTCTGAAAACCTACCAGATTAAATAATGTCTTTGCCGAATTATCTTGTCTAAGTTGTACAACAGCATAATTTTCAATACCAGTACGTTTATCAACCAGTCCTACCGGTTTTAGCGGTCCAAAGCGGAGAGTATCAACTCCTCTTGAGGCAAGAACTTCAACCGGCAAACAGGATTCAAAGAACTTAGATTTTTTATCTATTTCGTGCTGTTCAATTCTTGGTGCGTTAATTAATATATTATAGAAGTTTTCATATTCTTCTTTATTCATTGGACAATTTATATATGAAGCCTCGCCTTTATCATATCTGGAAGCCCAAAAAGCTTTGTCAAAATTTATAGATTCAACTTCTACAATAGGCGCTATTGCATCAAAAAAGTGAAGGTGCTCGCTTTTTGTGAAGCTTTTAATAGATTCTGCTAAAGTATCACTTGTAAGAGGTCCGGAAGCTATAATGACGTTTCCTTCAGGGATTTCGGTTATTTCTTCTCGGATAAGTTTAATATTAGGTTCGTTTTGAATTTTTTCAGTTACTGCTTTTGAAAAATCTTCTCTTGCTATTGCTAAAGCATTACCGGCAGGAACGGAGTTTTCGATTGCTATTTTTATTAATTCACCACCGAGAATTTCCATTTCTTTTTTTAATAATCCGCTGGCATTTGTTATATCAGCTGAACCCAAACTGTTTGAGCAGACAAATTCTGCGCAATCGCTTCCTGTATGTGCGCCTGTTGTTTTGTTTGGTCGCATTTCATAAAGCTTAACTTTTATTCCATGTTTAGCTAATTGTAGTGCTGCCTCTGAGCCTGCTAAACCTGCACCGATTATAGTAACTTCATTTGTCATATTATTCATTTTTTCCGACTTGATTTCTTCCGTGTTCTTTGGCGTAATATAGGCCTTTATCTGCAAATTCTATTAAATCTTGAGGGGTTTCACCATTGTTAGGATATGTTGAAACTCCTAAGCTTATGGTAACTTTGCCGGATTGTGTTGCGTTAAACTGAAAATCTTTTTCGGCAACTGCTTTACAAATTCTGTTTGCATTGAATAAAGCTTCTTCTGCATTTGTGTTAGGAAGAATTATGCTCATTTCTTCACCACCGTATCTGCAAACAACATCGGTTGTACGTGAGTTTTTCTTAAGAGTTTGTGCCACTTGTTTTAAAACTGCATCACCGGCTTGGTGCCCGTAAGTATCGTTGAATTTTTTGAAGAAATCTATATCTATAATTATTAGTGAGAACGGTTGTTCATAACGTTTGGATATTTCTATTTGGTTTTTCAATGTTTCTTGGAAATATCTGTGGTTGTATAATTCTGTTAAACCGTCGATTGTTGCTAATTTATATTGATATTCAAAATCTCTCGATTTTATCAAATATTTTGCCAAGAATGATAGTGCAAAAGCTATGATAACTGATATTATAGGCATAACTATAGGAATCCATAGATTAGCTATTTCCATTAAATAATAAGAAATAAATAGATATGCAATTGCAAATAGTACTGTAGAAAGTAGTGCTATAACAGTTGAGGAAGATAGCATTACAATAAATCCGACAATTGAAACTACTGCTAAAATAATTAAGCAATTGGTGAATTTTTCTGTTTGTTTAATAAAATTATTATCAAGCATGTTATTAAAGAAAGTTGCGTGTATTTCTACACCCGGATAAACTTCGCTTTGAATAGGTACGCTTTTTGTATCATGTAAAGCCATTGCTGTTGTTCCGATAATAACAATTTTATCTTTAAAATCGATAGCTTCTGAAACTGATTTTCCTTCAATTTCGTTGATAACTTTGTATAGCGGAATAACTGTGTGGGTTTTACTTTCACCATACCAATTAAGGATAGCTTCGCCTTCATTAGTTAAAGGTATAACGGTATCACCTGCAATAAGGTTTGAATTTCTGTCTATAATAAAATCGTTTTTGTCAGATCCGTTTAAGTAGTCGTTTCCGGCAAGGAAAGAAAGATAAGGGTAGTAATTTCCTTTATATTCCATTAAAGGTGCAACTTTTCTGATAATACCATCACTGCTTCTAAATACATTAGTTATACCAATATTGACTTTTCCGTTAATAAGTTCACTAAGTATTGCTCTGCAGTTACTAAAACTTCTGTTCTTTTTAATATCAATATTTGATTTGTTTTCAAGCTTTAGGCTAAGTCGTTCAGGTAGATTAATCGGTAATCTAACGTCAGTCGGTTGGTCATCAAAGTTCATTCCTGTATATATATTATTATAGCTGTTCATTGCTTTTGTTAATACTTTGTCAGCCTCTAATGTAGCTCTCATTGATTTTATGAACATTAAATCAAAAATAATAGCTTGCGGTTTGTCTTTTTCTATACGATTAATTAGTTGAGCATATACATTTCGTGGAATAGGCCATTCACCATATTTATCCCAAAGCATTTCAAAGCTGGCATCGTCTATCGCTAAAATAACGATGTCTTTATTTGGTAACGGTTGTTTGTGTATAATCCTAAGACTTTGTCTGTAGTCAAAAGTTCTATTTTCTGCTACTTCAAAAAATGAAGTGATAACTTTGTTTAGAGATTTGTTGTTTTGTAATAAAACAAATCCTATTAATAAAGTTGCAAACACAAGTAAAATATATGTCCCAAATGAAAACCACTTTGTTTTTATAAATTTTTTCACGTCAAATTCCCCGCTAAATTAATTTCTAGTAACTGTATATTTGATATTAAGTCTTTTGTTATGGTTGCTGCCACTTAGATTTTCTTTCGCAATAATTGCGTTGTTTAATTTTAAAAGCTCAGTTGAATGAGCTAAATCTAAAGGGTTTAGAAGATATTTCAATAAGCATTCTTCATGTAAATTCATATAGTAAGTCCTTATTTAATGTTAATAAAACTAACGGTAAATTATTGACAAATCTTTAATACTCATTAAAAACGATAGTACAAACGTATGATTTTTCGGTTCTAAAGTTAAAATTTAGTGAAATTTATCCGTTTTGTTTATTAATAAAAGAGGTGCTATTATGTTCAACGGTTACATACCACGTTACGATTTAGAAGCAAGAATTCAACATTCAAAAATAGATTCTTGGGGAAATATTCCTTCTGCAAGAATGAATCGTGTTGAAGAAGTCGGAACAGCTGATTTTTCTTCTGTTATGTCCGGTTTGGTAGAAAACCTTAATACAACTATGGAAGCACCTGATAACTTGTTAAAAGAAGTTATGATGGGTTCTGAGAATGTAGATGTTCATGATGTTATGACAGCGATGTCAAAGGCAGAATTAAGTGTATCAATTGCAACTACAATTACAGGAAAAGTCATCCAAGCGTATGATAAAATAATGCAATTACAGATTTAGTATTTCCATTATTACTTAAAATGTGTATAATAAAGTAGGGAAGGACATATGGATTTTAAACAATTACTGGAAAATAAAGTTTTACTTGCCTCCATAGTAGGTGGGGTAGTTTTTCTGCTTGTTGTTTTTATTGTGTGCGGAACAATTGCTTCATCATCAAAATCCGGTAATGAACAAATTGAAGTATCTAATATTCCTTTAAAAACTTCTGTTGATTTACTAACAACTGATAATTTAGGAAAAGCCTTAGAAATCCAAGCTCTTTTAGCAAAACACGGTATTGTTGCATCAAGAGCTGTTGACGGTACAAAATCAGTTTTGAGGCTTGACCCTAAAAGTTGTACAACTACACCTGGTAAATGTACTACTGAAAAACGTGATATGGCAATTATGTTAATTGTTGAAAGCGGACTTTATGACCAAAATGTAGGTTTGGAAGTTTTTGATAAAGGTGATTTTACATCAACAAAAGAAGATAAACGTATACGCTTGGTAAGAGCAATGAATGGTGAGTTGGCTCGTTTAATCAAGAGAATTGACGGTATTGAAAACGCATCAGTATTTATATCAATTCCGGAACAGTCAATGTTTTCTTCAATGCAGAAGCCTGTTACAGCAACAGTGCAGTTGACGGTTTCTGTCGGTCAAGTTCTTAATATGAGTACAATAAAAGCAGTTTCTAACCTTCTTTTAGGTAGTGTTTCAGGATTAACAGCTCAAAATATTTCAATAACCGATACAAACGGTCATGTTTATAACAGTCTTGTTGATGCACAATCAGAGATGTTGCAAAGATTGCAAGAAAATGATAAATATATGCAAGAAAAAGTTCAAGCTCAATTAAATCGCTTGATTGGTTCCGGAAAATATGTGGTAACGGTTAGTACATTCTTAAAGCAAGCACCTGTTGAAAGATTTACTATTGCATATGATCCGAATAGTAAAACTGCTGTCAATGAGCAAACTTTCTCAGAAGGTTTAGGCGACCAAACTCAAGATACTAATAAAAATACTAATGCTGTTAGTGTATATTTACCAAACGGTTTACCTGCTGGAAGTTCTGATTCTTCACAAAACAGAAGTTATTCAAGAACGGCGAGAGAAACTCAATTTGGAGTAACAAAGGTTCAGACAAACGAATATATGTCTCCGGGCACTTTGGAAGAAATCTCTATTGCTGTAACATTAGAAAAAGACGCTTTACCTGTTGAATTAACTCTTGAAGAGCTAAAAGAACTTGTAGCTCATGCAGCTAGTCCTAAAGCAGATCCTGATAATGTAACTATAGCGTTTGCGGAAACTATTGATCCGTTTATGGCGGCTGATAAAAACGTTAAAGCACCTATCAAGGCTGAACACGGTAATCCTTGGTGGTTGGCAATAGCACTTCTTGCTTTTGGGTTATTGTTCGGTCATAAATTGTTAACTCAAAAAATCAATGCTGCAAAAGCTGCTCAGGAAGAAGAGATGCAACGTTTAAGACAGCAAAATGAGGCTCAAGAAAAACAAATTAAGGATTTGAGCATGAATGCTGCTGATTTGATAGAAAAACAATCACAGTTACAACAAGGTTTAATAGAACAGCAAAACAGACCGGCTTTACGTTCATCCGGCTCTGAAATAAGAGATGCATTAAGAGAACTTAAAAAAGAGTTTGATGGTGTTGACGAATCAGAAGCTGGTGAAAGAATACGTAGTTGGATTGAACAATAGTTTATATCGTAACTAATTTATAAAATTTGCCGAGTTATGCTATAATCTTTTTATGGGCAACGAAATAGAAAATCTTCAGGAATTATTACAAAAAGATCCTTCAAATTTTCAAGCAAGAAGGGAACTTTCAATACTTTTAGCTAATAATGGTTTTAATGAAGAAGCTTTGTCAAACCTTAAATATTTAGCTAAATATTTTCCTGAGGACGCTGAAATCTTTTATAATTTAGGTATACTTCACGAGAAATTAAGAGATTTTAAAAATGCAGAAAAAGCTTATAGAAGAGCTATAGAAATTTCCCCTCAAGAGGATTTTTATTATAATCTTGGTGAAGTTTTGATAGAATTGGAATCTTGGGATGATGCTTTAGAAGCATTTAAACAGGTTTTAAGGACTGATTATAATGACGGTAATTGCTATTTTAATATAGGACTTTGCTATTTTAAAAAAGATGAAATAAATTTAGCAACTGACAATCTGCAAAAAGCTGTTGAATTAAATCCGGATGACGTTTTTGCTTATTTTTATTTGGGATTTATTTATCAAAATAACGGACTTACAAATTTTGCTGTTGAATGTTATCAAAAAGTTTTGGCGATTTCTCCTGATTATAGTTGGGCATATTTTAATTTAGCATCAATTTCTTATAACAATGGCGATTTAGAAGAAGCTAAGCGATATCTTTTAAAAACTATTGAATATAATGATTCAGATATTGAAGCTTATAAGCTTTTGGTAAAAATTTGTATTCGTGATAATGAGATTGAAGAAATAATTACTATTTTGCAAACAAGACTGCAAAAAGAAGAAAATGGCGATTTATTTTATTCTTTATCACAAGTATATAAACATATAGGGAATTTTGCTGAATATGTTTCAGCACTTCAAAAAGCTTTAGAAAACCATTTGACACTTACTTATCAAAAAGAAATTGTTAAAAAAGAACTTGACTATGTGCAGAGAAAGTATGGTGTTGCGGAAAGTTCAAACGGTGAATATGAAGAATATGACGGAACTTATACAGAAGAAGTTGATGATGAAGAAGAAATGTTTGATGAAACTGATGAAATAGAAGAAAACGAAGATGAAGAAGAATATTTTTCTGAAGAAGATGAATATGAAGATGATGAAGAATAGTGTGATATGTTAAGCAAAATTTTTATAAAAAATTATATTTTAATAAATGAACTGGAACTTGATTTTTCAAAAGGTTTAAATATTATAACCGGTGAAACAGGTGCCGGCAAAAGTATTTTAATTAATGCAATTGATATTGCTTTTGGTGCAAAAGTCGGAAAAGAGGTTATAAAAAATGGCGCTGATAAGGCTATAATTGAGTTGACTATTAATAACCAAAATCAAGATTTGACAGCACTCTTTGAAGAATACGGGATTGACGATTGTACAAATGAGATAATTTTATCTAAAGAAATTACTCAAACCGGTTCTCGCTCAAGAGTTAATGGCTGTTTGGTAAACCAAGAGTTTGTGAGAATTTTTAGAGAAATGTTTTTGGATATTCATTCTCAACACCAAACGTATTCTTTTTTACAACCAAAATTCCATATTAATTTATTAGATTCTTATATCAAAAACCCTCTTTTGGATGAATATAAAAAAGGGTTTGAACACTATAAAAACTTGTTACAAGAGTTAGAAAGACTAAAAAATGCTTCTGATAAAACAGAAGAACAAATTGATTTTTTGAAATTTCAAGTAAATGAAATAGAAGAAGCAAATTTGAATTCTTTAACCGAAGACGAGGATTTGAATAATGAGCTTTCTGTTCTGGAAAATGTCGAAAAATTAAAAGAACTTACGGGGAGTGCATATTGGACACTCTCTGGAGATGACAATTCTGTTTTAGAAGCCCTTTATCAAATGAAATCAGTTCTTTCAAAAGCTACAAGTTATGATAGTACGTTAGAAGAAAATGAAACAGAATTAATTAATGCAATAGAATCTTTAAAATCGGTTTCGGCAAATCTCAGAGATTACTCCTCTTCTTTAGAAAATGATACTGAGCGAATTAATCTTATCCAAGAACGATTATTTTTATTGGATAAGTTAAAACGCAAATATGGCGGAAGTATAGAAAAAGTTCTTACTTCTTATGAACAATTAAAAAAAGAACTGGACAGCATTGAATTTTCTACACAAAATATTGATGAGCTTGAAAAAGAGATTTCAAATCTTAAATCAAAATTATTAAATTTAGCTAAAGGAGTTTCCGATACAAGAAAAGAGTGGGCAAGTAAGCTATCTAACTTAATTGTTGAAAAACTTGAACATTTAGAATTGCCTAAAGTTCAGTTTCAGATAGGGTTTGAGCCTTGCGAATTATCTAATAATGGTATTGATAAGGTTGAATTTTTAATCTCAACAAATGTTTCAGAAGGTTTGAAACCGTTAGCAAAAGTTGCTTCCGGCGGTGAAATTTCCAGAGTAATGCTTGCGATAAAAACGATTTTTGCTCAAGCTGATAATATTGATACCGTTATTTTTGATGAAATTGATACCGGAATATCAGGAAAAACTTCACAGTCTGTAGCGGAAGAAGTTAAAGAACTTGCAAAATATATGCAAATAATCATGATTACTCACCAAGCAATAATTGCTTCTAAGTCTGATAAGCATTTTTATGTTAAAAAGACTCAAAATGATACAACAAGCGTTAACATTTATATTTTAGAAGGTGAGAATAAACTTAAAGGTATTGCAGAACTTGCTGCAGGTGAAATTACTGATGAATCACTAAAACTGGCTCAAACTCTTATAAAAGGATAGATTTATGAATAATTATTTTGAACTTAGAATTTCCATTAACCCTGAAATTGAAGAAATCGTATCTGATATTTGTTTTACAAATTTTGATTGCGAAGGTGTTGTTTTGGCAGAAGAGGCTTGGAAAGATTTAGAAATGACCTCTACAACCAGAGGTACATTAAAAGTGTTTTTAACTTCTCTTAATAATAACCCCTATGAAATTCTAAAGACTGAGCGTGAAATACTTAAAGCACGTGGTTTTAGTGATGAAGATTTGGGTAGCTGGGAA
The DNA here is from genome assembly GCA_015152525.1 of Cyanobacteria bacterium SIG28. GTDB lineage: Bacteria > Cyanobacteriota > Vampirovibrionia > Gastranaerophilales > Gastranaerophilaceae > CAG-196. Next base: position 62,283 of record SUTU01000004.1, read on the forward strand.
ATTGAATTGGATGAAAAAGAAAATCAAGACTGGTCAAAAAAATGGAAAGAAAAATGGACAGTAACGCACGTTACTGATAAAGTTGCGGTTGTGCCAAGCTGGTTAAGTTATGAGCCTAAGGAAGGTGAAGTTACTATAACACTTGATCCGGGGTGTGCTTTTGGAACAGGAACACATCAAACAACGCAACTTTGTATGAAAGCTATCGAAAAATATCTTCAAAAAGGTAATTCTATGGCAGATATCGGAACCGGTTCCGGAATTTTAGCGATATTGGCTAAGAAATTTGGCGCATCTAATGTTTACGGGTGCGATAATGATGAAACCGTTATTGATGTTTGTATTGAAAATGCACAAATAAATAACGTTTCTGATATTGTTTTCGAACTTAATACTGCTGATAAACTTACTGAAAAATATGATTTTGTGTGTGCTAATATTTTACATAATGTTCTTGCAGAAATTATGGGTGATTTAAAAAACATTATGAAACCTAACGGAAAAATGGTTTTGAGTGGAATTTTGGACGAGAAAAAGCCTGTAGTACTTGAAGCTATCGAAAGAGAAGGCTTGAAAATAATCGAAACATTACATCAAGATCAGTGGACTGCTTTTGTTGTAGAAAAATAATTATAATATTGATAATAGATACTTGGTGAATGTTAATTTGATATTATCAATCAATAATATAATTATGTTTAACTCAGAATGGTATCAAAGCTTAATACAACCACCGTTAGCGCCACCGGCATGGATTTTTGCGCCGGTTTGGACTTTGTTATATATTTCTATGGTTGTTGCTCTTATTTTATATGCAAGAAAGGCTGTTTTAACCAATAAAACTTGGGGTTACGTCTTGTTTTTTACTCAAATATTGGTAAATTTTGCTTGGACACCTGCTTTTTTTGTTGCTAAAAATATTGGGTTTGCTCTTGCGATTGTAGTGCTATTAGATATTCTTGTTTTATTTAATATAATTGAGTTTTCAAAAGTTTCTAAAACTTCTGCTAAAATTCTTATTCCTTATTTCATTTGGATATTATTTGCTACATACTTAAACTTCGGGTATTTTGTTTTGAATTAAAAAATGTTTAATTTTTTGCGCAAAGTTGTCTGATATTTCTGTCAAAATTTTAGAAATATAGTAGACGTCATCTTCTCTAACTTCCCAATTATCATTATTGAGAATTTCTTTAGTTAGTCTAATTAAGCAATCAATTTTCCAGAAATCATCAGTAAATTCTTGTATAAATTTGTTTAAAGTTTCTTTTTCAGAATTTTTCATAACATCTCCTTTTGGTTAAGTTTTATAACAAATTAATTCGCATATAAACTATTAAAATAGCAAATATGCTATTTATTTTATATTAAAATAGCAATTTTGTCAATTTTATTGCATATAAGTATAATATTAGTATGAAATTGTTAGTAAGAGAACAAATAAAGACACTTTTAGCTCAAGAGGGAGTTAAATTAAAAGATTTGGCAGCTATGATTACTTCTGAAACAGGTAAAAATTGCGCTCCAAATGTTTTATCAAGAAAGCTTACAAGAGGTACTTTGTCTTATAATGAAACCCTTATGATAGCTGAGTTGTTGGGATATGATATAATATTCCAAAAAAAAGAATAATTGTATGAAAAAAAGATTTAAAGAGTTTTGGTTTAAGCTACCTGATAAGATACGTTTTTTGCTTATCGGTGGGTTTAATACGGCTTTTTCTTATAGTATTTTTTCAATAATTTGTTTTATTATTGGTGAAAGTTTTTATCAAATATCTTTGGCATCAGCTTGGATAATATCTTCTATTGTTTCTTATACTACACAGCGTTGTTTCGTTTTCAATGTAAAAGGCAGTATTATAAAGCAGTATTTAAAGTGTTGCACAACTTGGTTTTTTAGTTATTTTATAAATGCAATTTTACTTGAGATGTTTGTAAAAATCTTTTCAATAAATGTTTATATTGCACAAATTTTAGCAACAGGATTTTGTGCCGTATTTAATTATATTATGTTTAAATGTTTTGCATTTAAAGAGGGTAAAAAAGATTTACCATAGCTCAAAGAATTCGGCTTTATTGAAAATTCTATCTCCACGATAATAGCTATTCATGTATTTTGCTTTTTTGATTATGTCGTACCATTGATGATAATTTTCCATAAAATCTTCTTTATCTCGATTTATGTAATGTAGTGTAATTATTCCGCTATGTGCACGTGTAGCTCGGAAAAATTCGCATTGAGCAGGAATGTTTTTAAAATCGTTTGTGCATCTTCCTGCAATAACATCAATATCCGTAAGTTTCAAATATTTGTATTGAGCTGTCGGATTCATTTTCATCATTTTTAGTAATTCATTAGCGATGAAAACTCGAATAGGGTAACCGGATTGGTAGTAAGAATGCGCAATTATAGTTCTTTTCCAGTTTTCTTTTGATTGACCTTTGGGAACATATTGCAGAATAGCTTCGTCGCCGATTTTTTTATAATAAGCTTTTTGCCACATTTCTTCAGCAGGATATTTTATTATAACAGTTTCATATGCAAAAACCATTAATGAAGAAAATAATAAAAATATGCTAGTTAAAAGGGCTTTCTTCATGCGCAATAACCCCTTTTTCATTAACACAAGAGATTTCTTTTAAAAATTTAACTGCAAGAATTTCACTTTCAAAGTGTCCGATATCATAAACAACTTTATCAGATTCAATTGCTGTATGGTACTTCAAATCACCTGTAACGAATGCATCACAAGGTGTTGATGAAATAAATTCGCTACCGGAACCGGCACAGAAACCTATAGTTTGAATTTCTTTAACTTTTTTATTGTTAACATACCTTAATCTTGGCGAAATCGGTAAAAGTTTAAGTTTTAAAAATTCGATACTCATTGGTTGGTCAAACTTAACTATGCGTACAAAATCATTATAGGGTTTTCCTTCCATTCGCATAGTTTGAAGAATTAAATCCGTTGTACCGCCTTGTGCTTTGTCTAAATTGGTATGAGCACAGTAAATGTTTATATTTGAATACTTGTAAGGTACATAAAATAGAGGGTGATGTGAGATTATCATATCACAACCTTGTTTAATTGCTTGTTCATATACGTCGTCAGTAACGGTAAGTGCAAACATTACCTTGTTAACTTCAGCTTCTTCTAGTTCAATTACCCAGCCACTGGCATCCCAACTCTCTTGGGTTTCCAAGGGTGCAAATTCCTCTATCTTCTTAATTATATCGTACTTATTCAAAAATCTTCTCCAAAATCTTTTGTGCAACTTCTTGCTTTGTACATATATTAATATGACTTATTTTTTGATTTTTATCAAGTATGTAAACTTCGTTCATGTCGCTTGAGAAACCGATATCTTTTCTTGAGATATCATTTGCAACTATATAATCACAGCCTTTATTTTGAATTTTTATTTTTGCGTTTTCAATCAAATTTTCGCTTTCGGCGCAAAAACCGACAATTTTTGCATTGGAATTCATTGCGGAAATCTCTTTTAAAATGTCCGGATTTTTAACTAATTCCAGTGTTAATTCGTTTTCTGCACCTTTTTTGATTTTTTGTTCTGAATAGTTTTTTATTCTATAATCTGCAACAGCTGCAGCCATTATTACGCAATCAGTAGAATTTAATTCTGATTTAACAACTTTTTCCATTTCACAAGCCGTTTCAATTACGATATTTTTATATGGTTTATTAACTTCGAAAGTAGAAACTAAAGTAACTTCCGCACCCATATTGTGAGCTGTATCAGCTAAAGCAATTCCCATTTTTCCGGAAGAACAGTTTGTGATATATCTAACCGGATCAATTTTTTCTTTTGTTCCGCCTGCTGTTATTAATATTTTTTTACCTTTAAGTACTTGTTTTTGCTCAAGAATTTGAACGGTTTTTGAATAAATATCTTCTACTTCAGCCATTCTTCCGGTACCGCTTGTGCCACAAGCTAAAAAACCGTTCTCCGGATTAAGAATGTGGTATCCGTTGCTTTTGAGTTTTTCGATATTTTCTTGTACAAATGTATTGTTCCACATGCCGGTATTCATAGCAGGTGCAATTAATATTGGCTTTGTAAAAGCACAAGCAACTGATGTTAAAAGATTGTCGCATATACCGTTTGCTATTTTGGAAATTGTGTTAGCCGTTGCCGGTGCTATAACCATAATATCAGCTTCATCCGATATTGAAATATGTCCCGGTTTATATTCATCCATTGCGAAATGTTCAACATAAACTTCGTTGTCTGAAAGTGTTTGTAGGGTTAATTTAGTAACAAAATTTAGTGCTGATGGCGTTGCAATTACTCTAACATTTGCACCGGATTTTTTGTATAAACGAATAAGTGTGCATATTTTATATGCAGCAATTCCACCTGTGATAGCAATTAAAACTGTTTTGTTTTCTAGCATATTGATATTATACAATAAATTTACTTTTTTAATGACTTTCTAAATTAATTTTCATAAAATTATTTTTATAGTCATTAATGCTGTTCATTAATTCTACAAACTCCGCATATTTTGGTGTGTGTAGTGTTTTTGAAATTTCTATTCCGCAAATGAATTCTATTTTATAATATTCGCTTTCTCTTTCCAAAATTTTAATCATTCCGCAATCTTTGAAGATTTCAAGTAAAATTTCAACCACTTCTTCCGTAATCCCAATAGCTGCAGCGGCTCTTGATAAAACAAAATTCCCTTCCAAATTATTACACGTATATTTAATCATTCCGGAGAAGGTTTTTAAAATAGCTTCTTCGTCAGCCTTGTAGCTTTGATAATTCATATAATGTAAAGCACTTGCGCAAACTGTTTGTTTCAAGTTATCCATGACTTCTTCACAGCAAGGATAATCGAAAAACATTAAAACGTCGTTTTTGCAAGCTTTTTGGCGGTTTATTATACATTCTGAAATATTTTTGTATGGTTTTAATGCTTCTAAAATATTTTTGTCTTCTACAAATACTGATATTCCGAGTTTTGAATTTTTGATATAATCATCGACTTGAGTCAAAATATTGGCTTTTTTTCGATGATCATAAATTTTGATTGCAGATTTTTCTTCTTCTTTTAGTGCATCAGAATGAACGTCTTTTATAATAAGTTGGATATCTGTGCTTCCGTTAAAAGTGTTTAATTGTGGTGCAAAAGCAATGTCGAGTCTGTCATCTTTAACTAACGGAATATCACCTTTTGACCACCAAATACAACTTTTTGACCCGTTTGGCGTATCAATAACCAGTTTTAAATGTTCTTTAGTTGAACCCATTAGTTTCTTTTCTTTTAAAACCATATTTTTAATTGCAAAAGTCGGGCTAGGGTTAGAAGCGCCAAAAGGTTCAAGCTTATTAATTTCTTCAACTAACGATATATCGATGTCTTTTACATCTAGCTCTAAATCAATATCTAAAGAAGGGGTTAACTTTTGACCGTTAAGCATTTCATCAACAGCTTTGTTTAGAGTTTTTTTGATTGTTTCAAAACTCGTTTTTTCTTCAGAAAAACTGAAACCGCCGGCAAGTTGGTGCCCGCCAAATCCGTCAAATAATTCAGACATTGATGACATGATATCGTATAAGTTTAACTCTTTAACTCCTCTTGCGGAGCATCTGTATTGTTTTGTTTCTTCTGAATAAGTCATAATGAATGTTGGCTTATAGTATTTTTCTACAAACTTTGAAGCAACAATTCCGACAATTCCGATATGCCATTCTTTGTTAAATAGTACTATTGCATTATCTCTCATACCGGTAGATTTCCAAACCTCATCAGCTTCTTCAAAAGTTTGACTGCAAAGCTCTTGACGTATTTTATTATAATTTTCAAGAGTAATAATTGACATTTCAATCTCTTGTTTGTTTTCTGATGTCATAAGTTTTATTGCTGCATCAACTGTATCAAGCCTTCCGGAGGCGTTTATTCTTGGTGCTATCGTAAATGCAACTTGTTCTGAGGTTAATCCGTTTTCTGTATTAACACCTGCAACATCTAATAATCTTTTTAATCCGTAGTGTTTTCCGGAGGCGATAAGTTCCAAACCTTTTGCGACAAAATATCTGTTTTCACCAATTAAAGGTACAATATCTGCAATTGTTCCGACAGTTACATAAGGTAAAATTTCATAGCTAAAATCTAATTTATTATATTTTTCTAGAATGCCTTGTGCCAGCTTAAAAGCAACGCCAACACCTGCAAGAGAAGTTAAGTATTCAATTTGTCTTGGTGTAAGTTTTTCATCTAAAGCATTCATGGCTTTAGGGTTAATTATTGCATAGGCTTCCGGCAATTCTTCCGGCGCCTCGTGGTGATCTGTTATTATAATATCTCTGCCAAAACTTTTGATAAATTTAACTTCTTCGTTATTGCTGATACCGTTATCCACGGTAATTATAAGTTTTGGATTTTTTTGTGCCATGATTTTAACAAGTGCTTTGGTATTAAGTCCATGACCTTCTGTATCACGGTTTGGGATATAGAAATCAACTTCACCGCCTAAATGTTGAAATGTTTTTAGTAACACAGAAGTTGAGGTTACACCGTCAGCATCGAAATCGCCATATATTAGAATTTTTTCCCTGTCATCGATGGCTTTTTTAATTCTTTCAACCGCTTTATGCATATCGGTGAAAGCATTTGGATGCATCAAAGTCAATTCAAGAGGATGCAAAAATTCTCTCTTTGCATCCTCACCAGTTATACCTCTAACCTCTAAAAGTTTATCAACTAAAGAGTTTGAATTATTTATATCTTTTTTTAATACCCATTCCTTTGTACAAGACATGTCATTTGTTCCAATACTTCAAGTGCTTTTTTCAACTGAACATCGTTTTTTTCATTAACGTGTTCTTCTTTTAATTCTACCACAACATCAGGAGTTATACCTTTTTTATTAATATCTTGTCCTGACGGTGTTAAATATCTTTGAATAGTGATATTCATTCCGGCTTCATCCGGCAATCTGTTAATTTCTTGAACCAAGCCTTTGCCGAAAGATTGTTCGCCGACTATTGTTGCTCGGTGATTGTCTTTTAATGCACCTGAAAGGATTTCACTGGCAGATGCAGAACCTTTATTGATTAATACAACAATAGGTTTATCGGTTATTTGTCCGTAACGAGCTCTTGTTGTTGTTTTGTACCTATCTCTGTCAACAGTACTAACAATAACTCCGCCTTTTAATAACATATCTGAAATATAAATAGCGTTTGTTAAAAGTCCGCCAGGGTTAGAACGAAGATCGAGAATTATTCCTTTTTTATTTCCGCAGTTGTTAAGCAATGTTTCTATTTCGGAAGCCGCATTTTTGCTAATAAAAGAACTAAGTCTGATATATTGAACATCGTCAGGTATGATTGTTGTTTCAAAAGGCGGTTTTACAGAAACTGATTTAACTTCAATTTCATCCCTAACAATGCTATATAATTTATTTGGTACATCTTTTCTTTGTATCAAAAGTGTAACAGTTGTACCCTTTTCACCACGAATTTTGTCAGCTGCTGCATCGATATTAATACCTTTTGTGCTTTCGCCGTTGATTTCTAAAATTTTATCATCAGCCAAAAGTCCTGCACGTTCAGCAGGTGAATCTTCCAATGGCGCAATGATGACTAATTCACCATCTCTTAATCCGATTTGAGTACCGATACCCTTTAGTGAGCCCTTAATTGATTGGGTTTCTTCCGAAAATTCTTTTGGTTGTAAAAATCTTGTATAAGGATCGTTCAAACTTGCTAACATTGTGTCAATTGCAACGTAAGCATCTTCGGGAGTTTTTAATTTGTGTTGATATCTGTATCTCCACTTAGCCCAGTCCTGTGAATTATTTGAAGGGTCATAATATTTTTTGTTAACTATTTTCCAAACATCATCATATAGCTCTGCAGGTGTTGCTGCAAAACTTATTCCTGTTGAGATATATATTGTAGCTATTACAGCTAAGCAGTTTTTTAATATTTTATTTTTTATTTTCATCATACTCTTTCCCATAACTTATATAATATTATAGTACACAATATTGTTTTTTTAGGCAAATTTTTTAGAGTAATACTTATTTTGAATTTGTTTTTATTGTAATATGGTTTCATAAATTGAGCTAAGTGAGGATTTAAAATGCAAAGTTATACTGAGCAAATTAAGTTATCACCTGTATTTTACGGGATGGATGAAAATGATTTAAAATCGATGCTTGAATGCTTTAATGCTCGCATAAAAACTTATGACGATGGTGAAATTATTGTTCGTCAAGGTGATGTGATAACAAATATTTTTTTAATCCTTGAAGGTAATGTCAATATTGAGAAGGATTCGTTTTGGGGAAGAAGAATAATTGTTACCCAGCTTGGTAAAAATGATAATATTGCGTTGGCATTTGTAGCTTCCAGAAATATTGAATCCAGTATAGATGCTGTTTCTGTCGGTAAAACTAAACTTTTGGTTTTAAGTTATTCAAAATGTACGACGATGTGTCAAAATGCTTGCACAAAGCATAAAATTTTAATTAGTAACTTATTTGAAATACTTTCGAAAGAAAATATAGAGCTTATTCAAAAAATTGAAAATATTTCACAAAAAACCATAAGAGAAAAACTTTTGACTTATTTTTCCAACGAAGTTGTGAAGAATAAAAGTAATGAGTTCACGATTCCGTTTAACAGACAAGATTTGGCGGATTATCTAAACATTGATCGTTCAGCAATGAGTTTTGAGCTTTCCAAAATGCAAAAAGAAGGTTTGATAGAGTTTAATAAAAATATATTCAAGCTTAAAAACAAGCAACAAATTTTTAATTAGATAAATACTGTGCTAGAATATTTTTGGGTAGGAAGATTTTATGAGAAAGATTTTATATATATTTTTATTGTTGTTAATTTGCACAAATGTCAAAGCATTTGATGAATCGGTTTTGGTTGAACAAAATTCTATTCAATCCAGAATTGATAATCTTGGAAATAAAATTTTAAATAGTAACAGCTTATCTAAGCGTGTTGTGTTTGTTTATGACGATGTTTCTAAAAAAAATATGATAAAAGAGTGTGATACTCTAACTAAACGTCAGGTTGTTGTTTACAAAGATGATTATAAATATATTGCTTCTGATGATGAGTTAGCAGCTTATTTATCAAGAGAAATTCCTGCAGCTATTCGCTCTTATGACGGAATTGCTTCCGGCTGGTTAAGTTCTGCAAAAATAAAAGCAGCACCTAAAAAATATGAACTTGTTTTTGATAAGTTTGCCGTGGATTATATGGTAAAAGCAGGATATAATCCTTTAGGTTTGATAACTTTTATAAATAAATCTTGTCCGCAAGCAAGACAAGATGCTGTATCTACAAAAAATTTAACTTCCAAAAGACTGGCTCATATTTATGAATACATTTATATGAAGTATCCGTATTTTTTAGAAAATAATACTTATCAAACTAATGAACATTACCAAAATTTCTTGCTAACATCGCAAAAAAACAGGCAAATGTTAAGTGATAAAATAAGAAGTAATAATTTGAAAAAGACTTTGAAATATGAATAAATTTGTATTAATAATTTTATTTTTTATAGCATTTTGTCCTATATCTTTTGGACAAAATATTGAGGATGAATTGGTCAAAGAAACTCTTTCAAATTCGCCTATACCGTTTGTAAATTCATCTTATAATTATGAAAATACGGATAAATTACCCATACGTTTAGAAATAGTCAAACCGATAAAATCTGAATTAGATGTTTATGAAGGACAAGAAATTGAGTTTAGAGTTCATAAAAGAGCCTTTTTTAATGATAATCTTGTAATAGCAAGAGGAACAAAAGTTACCGCTAGAGTCGGAACAATAATAACTTCCGGCATGAATGGTATTCCGGCAAGTATTGTGTTTGATGATTTTGAAATTGAAGGTATTCCTAAATCAAAAATAACGCAGACTTACGAAGTTTTTGGGCAAGATAGAAGTTTGTTAGTATTTCCGCTAAAATGGGCGTTAACCATTTTACCCCCGACAGGAAGTTTAACTAATTTCATAAAAGGCGGACACGCTAAAGTAAAATTGGATGATGATATTACAATATTCTATTATCCAAATTGGAATTAAGTTATATCTGAATGCACCTTGAGTTTTGATGTAAATTTTTGTAACAATTATGTTAAAAAAATTAAAGAAATTTATTAATTTTACCGTAATAGTTATTAGATTATACTTTTGTAGGTAAAATTAGTGGCAGGTTACGATTATTCAATTAATTATATATGTCAAATTTTCGGCTTAGAAGGTGATGAGCGACAAAATTTGCGTGCCGAATTGCAAAACTTAACAGAAGCTGAATTAAATAAAAAACTTCAAAGTTTATTATGCGGCAATAAAAATATTTCTAATATAGATTCTTTAAAAATCAAGTATAATCTGGATCCTCAAAGAAAAGTTTCTGTTCAAAATTTTGAAATAACGCAATTGACAAAAGAGGAAGCTCAAAATTTGTCTATTGATTATATCTCACAAAATCTTCAAAATGCTTTGAATATATATTTGCATATTGACGATGGTAAAATCTCAGAGGCTTATGATGCTGCCAAAAACTATTTTGAAGCTGAATTATCATCAAAAAATGTTGGTGAAGTTATTAATAAAGAACAAGATTGTATTTCTTTTCTAATGAAAGCTAAGGAAGGCGCTCTTACTAAGCGAGAATATTATGAACAAAACAAGGCTCGTTTAATAGAAATGCTTTCAAAACGAATGGAAAAATTCTATGAAACAGGGATTAGTGCGCTTGATAAATATCTAGGTAGTCTTTCGAAATCTGAATTTAAGAAAAGAATAGATGATTATATAACAGAAATGGTTAATTCCATAGAAACCATGGAAGAGATTAAGGATTTGCAACACGAGCTTATTGTTGCAACAGATGAACGAGAAAATCAAATTATTGAACAATTGGTGAAAAATGCAACGACAAAACTTGTAAGAAGCGGTTTAACATCACAATATAGCGATTTTGCTTCTGAAAGAATCGACAATAATTTAAACCTTCATCCGTTCAATAGTGATGAATTGATGACTTTTGAAGAGACTTTTGAGCTGGAAAGAGGGATTGAATTTTCTGAAACTAAATTTGCGTCTTTACAACAAAATCAAGGTGAAATGAGTCTTGTAACAGGTGCTTACAATAAATTACAATCTTTAAAAACTCAAAAAGATAAAATTTTAGATGAATATTCTGATGCAACAAAAATAATTATGGATGAATACGGTCATTCTATAAGCTCTGGTGATGAACCAAATTCAGAAAATAGAAAGAATCAGATATTAGAACTTTTTGAACAATATTATTCTGCAAACCCTAAATATGCGTTAAATGATTTTAATGAAATTATAAAAAAACAACAACAACTTGGAATAAATCTTCGTCGTGATGAAAATAATCAATTGCAATGTGATTTTGATACTTATTTAGATTCAAAAAAGAATAAAGCGTTAAATTCATTACTTAAAGTTATGGTGCAAAGTCAAGAAAACAGATTTGAAGGACTCTTAGGCGGTCGAAGTTATGAAAGTTATATTCAATCATATCAAGAAAGCTATAGTTCAGCTTTAGGTCAAGAAAATGTCGAAGAGTTAACAGTAGCTATGCAACAAGACCAAATGAATGTTATTGATGCTACCACAGGTGTTGTATCACTTGCCGGCATGGGCGTTTTGGTAGTAGGTGGTGCTGTTATAGCAGCGCCAATAGCACTGGGTTGGATGGGAATAACTGCACCTGCAATTTTGACAGCAAGCGGAACAACAGCTGTAGCTGGCGGTGCTTTAGCACTAGGCGGTAAAACTGCTATTAGTGGAATGGTTTCGAGAAACGTTTTAGGTTTTACGGAAGCTACCACACGTGATGATATTCAAAAAGAAGAGCTTGAAAGAAGATCTAAAGATTTGGTTTTGGACCTTGGTGGTATGATTGTTGGTGCCGGTGCAGGAAAGACCGGTTTAAAATATGCTGCTGAAGCAATTAAAAGAGGTTCGGGACAATTATCAGCACTTTTAATTGAACACGGCACAGATGTAACCTTATCTGTTGCCGGTGATTTGGCAATGATTGGGTTATTGGATTATGAGCAAGGCTTGAAGGAAACTCTTAAACAAAATGGTATTGGGCTTTTGGTTTCAACTTTGACCGGTATTAAAACGAGTAAAGCACTCTTTGATTCTAATACAAAACCGGCAGTAAAAACTTATCAATTCCAACAAGTTAATACAAGTACGTCAGGAAAGTTATATTGTGGTTTACCTCTTCAGGGTTTAATCAGAGCTCTTGGAAAAAAATCTAATGCCGTAACTTTAAACGATGTTGTAACTGATTACTTAAAACAGCGTTATGTTTCAATGAAAAGAAATAACCCTGAAGCTTTTGATAATTTTATGTCCCAAACTCAAAACGGAACAGCAAATCCATTAATTAGTATGGATATAGATTCTCGTACATTTGTAGAAGATGTTTTGTTTAATCAGATTGATATTAGTATGTATAATCCTATTGAGTTTAGATGTTTTCAACAAAAATTTAATATTGAAGGATTAACTTCAGATATCGAATTATTGTTAGATAGTTATAGACCACGTCCACAAACGCAAGTATCAACACAGGTTAATACACCAAAAGAAACAGAGAGTACAAAAAATAAAGAAACTTCTGAAAATCTTGTAGCAAAAGAAACAGGAAACCAAGTAAAATCTAAAGAACAAGATGTTGTAACCAGAGTAGAACATCAAAGAGTTGCTGAACCTCAAATTGAAGCACCAAGATTAAATTTAACCGAAGAAATCCCTGATAGAATAGAATTTGAAGCTGTTGCATACAGAGAATTTAATGATGCTCATCAACGAGGTCGAAAACCTGACGTTGAAAAAGATTTAATAAAAATTATTTTAGGATTTAAAACGCCGGAAAATTTAGAGATTTATAATGGTTTGGTAGACGTTTATAATAGATTTTGTGGTGCAAATCGTACCGGAAATAAAGAACCGGTGCAAAATCTTTTAAATGATTTGCGTAAAGCAAGAACTTATGATGATATTAATTCAATAATTAAAAAATATATGGAACTTGAAGTTTCACCGGAACATGGTGTTAGGAAGAAAAGTGCTGATAATGATACAGAAGCAGTAGGAACAAAAAAAGGCGTGGACAGTGAAGCAGAAGTTGCACCACAAAAACCTAAAACTAAAGGTATTGTTAAAGGTGTAATTTCAGAAGCTGATAAACAAGTTATTGATACAACTTTTAGCAAATGCTCTGAAGATGTTCAAGCTGTATTGGCTGATTTTGACTTGAAAGATATAACTTATAGGTATTTAAAAAATTTAGAAAGAAGCGGACGAGAATTAGATATTAATAAACTTAAAAATAATCCGAACATAACTAAACTTTTATCATCATTAAAGAAAATGCATATGTCTGATTATACAAATGTTTCTAAACAATTTAAAAATGATTTTGATAAAGTTTATACAGAAATTCAAAGTCAAATTATGGAAACTCGTGCTAATTTTGTAGAGCAAATATTGAAAGATCTAGACCAAGATTCTTCTGCAACTGTACGAGATTTGGTTACATATTTAAATGAAAATTACAAATGGGATTTAGATAAATCTAAGTTTGATGAGTTAACAAATTATATTGAAATTAAAGAAAATTTTAAAGAAAATTACAAAGACATAAAAAAAATATTTGGTGATGATGCAGATAGATATAGCTTGAGATTTGGTGAAACAGATGTTCAAGAGTTTATGATTGAAATTTGTAAAACCAGACCTGATTTTAATGCTAAAGACTTGCAGTTTGTTAATTTTAGAGATGTAGCTATTACTTATAAACAATTGTCTGATGATTTAAAAGATAAGTATTTAAATAAAGTTGAGAATGCAACAAGAAACTTTGATCCAAAATGTGCAACCAGATGGCAAGCTAATTCAAGTTTCAGAAATCAAGTTTCGTTTGAAGATTATTTAGAATTGCATAATATGGGCTTTAGTGATGGCATGATAATTGGTAAGAATTCTTCAATACTTAATTTAATCGGTGTGGATAATATTAAAGAATTTAAGAAAAAGCTCCCGAAAATTATTCAGTTTGAAGGCTTATCACCAAAAGAAGCGGTTAGTAAAACATTGAAGGTATTTAAGTGCGCAAATTTAGCAGAATTAAATGATTTATTTGATAATGCCGACATAAAATCTTTTAAAATTAAGTTTAATGAGAAAAATTCTTCAAAACATGATTTAGAGCTTGATTTTTCTGCAAAACCGGATATGCCATTAAAAGAAAGAATCAATGTTATTATGGATTTGTATAAAAGAATAAATGGTTCTATTAATAAAAAATCTGCTTTTTCTGATGAAATATCTGAAAAGTCTGTTTTACAAGAAATTTTACATCAAGTACTGTTTGATAAAGGTCGTAATTTTGGTGATTATGAAAAATTAATAAGAAAATTATCTACTGATGTTTCAACAACTGAAGATGTTAAAGTAATTGAAGATAACAAAAGAAAATTTATAAATGCTTTAAAAAATAGTCAAGTTGAAAGAACTACTCCTGAGGGTTACAAATATCAGGATATCGATGTTGATAAGTTTAAAACCTTATATGAAAAAAATAATGAAAATGATATGCAACCAAAAAAATATAATGAAAATGGTATGCAACAAATATTAGAAATTTTACGAGATCCTGAACTGGATGATTTCGGCGGGTTGCATGCTAAAATGCGGTTCCATGAAAGATTTTTCGGAAAGAGTGCAAAAGAATCGGTTAAAGAGTTTACAGATTTATTAAATTCTAAACTTCGTATCAGATTTTATGATAACGACAAACTTAATCAGGAACACCCACAGTGTTCAGTACCTTATCAAGATAAATGGATTAGTTTACCAATAGATAAAGACGGAAAATTCCATACCTTATTTTTCAACAGGTTTGAAGAAAAAGGTTTCTAATAAATTATCCAAATACTTTGTTGATATTTCGTTTTTAGGATAAATATTTATAGTTGTTTCTAAATTCCTAAAAAAACCTACTTCTTTTTTGTTTAAGCGTACATTTTTTTTATCTATTGAATCTATAACTTTTTGGGTGTTATTTATGTAAGTATCTTTGTTAATATCTCGTTTTAAAAATTTACTGCTGTCTTTGTAAAATTTTGCAAGATCCTCAGAGCGTTCAATAACCTTGAACGATTTTTTTTCCAGTTTATCCGCAAATTTAGGATTTGCTTTGTTAAATGATACAGGATTATAATTTATATTCATACTACAATTAAACCCCCTAAAAAATAAATTTGCTAATTTATAGCTTATCGTACTTTATTTTCGTTACCGGCAATTAATCTTTGAATATTTTCTCTGTGCAAATAAACAATATAAATTGCACCTAAAGCACAGTAACAAATGTATGCTATTGGCGCTTTGAATAAAAACATTAATATTGGTGAAACTAAAAGAGCGATTATAGAACCTACTGAAACGTATTTTGTAAAATATGTAATTACACCCCAAATTATAGCAATAATTACACCAACTAACCAGTTGAGTGCCAGAATGGTTCCGACACCGGAAGCAACAGATTTGCCACCTTTAAATCCAAGGAAACAAGATTTGCTGTGTCCGATAATAACAGCTACAGCGGCTAAAACCGGCGCTATACCGTATGAACTGCCCGCAGATACAAAAAGATTTGCTAATATTACAGGCAAAGCACCTTTTATAGCATCAAGTATCATTACCGTAAAGAACCATTTTTTACCTAAAACTCTTTTTACATTTGTAGCACCTGTTGAACCTGAACCAATAGTTCGGATATCTTGTCCTGTTTTGGATTTAACTATAAGATAGCCTGTTGGTATTGAACCGATTATATATGCAAATATTATTGTAGCTACAAATTGTAATAAGTAATTCATTATTTTGTCTCCTCTTTTACTACTATTATTGTATCAAATATTTGTAAAAAGTGTTAATATCATTTATAATTTCATTATGGATTATGAATTTTTAAGTGGTGGAATAGATAAGAATAATATTAATTTGAAAAATTCGGATAAAATAAATCCGTTTTTACTAAAGAATGATCCTGAAAATATCACAAAAGGGATTGAATTTTTTGGTTCTGAGGAAAAATTTTTATATATTCATGGTTTTATAGGTTCCGGTAAACGTCAATTTGTTAATTATATAACAGAATTTTTAGATGATGATGTTATAAAGCTGGAATATTATTGCAAACAGGCAACCGTGTGTGATGACATATTGCTAAATTTTATAGATTGTGTTGAAAGTTTGCCTATAGCAAAGGCTATTAGCTTGAATGCTAAAATAACAACAATGCCGGTTAAATTTAGTCAATTAGTATCATCTATAAAAAAGCCATTTTTAATTGTGCTTCATTCTTTAGATGATGCTGAAGAAAAAAATAAACAGGCAATTGCCGGTTATTTTTCTCAATTACTACAGGAAAAAAATGTTAAAATAATTGTATCAACAAGAGTTTTGGATCCAAATATTTTAGCAGATGTTACTGTTGACAGAAAAATATCAATGAAACCTTTTTCGAAAGAGGTGTTTAAAGAGTTTTTAGAGTTTAGCG
The DNA here is from genome assembly GCA_015152525.1 of Cyanobacteria bacterium SIG28. Lineage (GTDB taxonomy): Bacteria > Cyanobacteriota > Vampirovibrionia > Gastranaerophilales > Gastranaerophilaceae > CAG-196. The sequence continues at coordinate 78,915 of SUTU01000004.1, forward strand.
AAATAAAAACAACTGATAAATATACTGAAGATTTCTATAAATATACAAGAGGATACTATTATTACACAGCTTTAGCCATTAAAATTATGCAGGCTATGAAAATATCTTTACCGGATTTTGTTTTAAAACTTAATCAGTCCGGCATGAGTTTTGATTCTTTTTTAGGCAGTACATATGTAAATTTGGTTCCGGTAACTATTAGGAATTTTTTCTGGTTTTTAAGAACTGTTCGACACGGAATTTCTTTAAACGCATTGGCTGTATTTGAGTTATATGATGAGTTTTCTATTGAATATTTAAAGACAAATCTTATGATTTTTGAGCATAATGAAGTTGTTTTTGTTCAGGATTTCTTTTTACAAAACATAGATATTTCTATTCCGGAAAAAACTGAAATAAAGCTTCATAAATACATTATCGGGATTTATGAAAAACAATTAAAAGAATCAATAAAAAATAGAGTATTTTTGCTATCACGCCAGTCTATGAGAGCAGAAATTGAGTTTCATAGTCAATATATTTTGAATATAGAAAGTAGAAAACCTGTTGATGAAGTTAAGAATGTTATTAATAAATCAGAAGTTGTTAATGCGACTGAAAGTATAAAAAACAAACCTTTAACAGAACAAATTCAATATGCTCGACAATTAATTAATGATAAAAAATATAATAATGCGATTGAAGAATTAATAAAAATTTCTGAAAATATTGAAATTGATTTGCAAAATTTAATAGAAGTTCGTTTAAATCTTGCGAAATTGTATAAATTAACCGAAAATTATAAACTTTCAAGTCATTATTTTGATTTAGTTGAAACTTATTATAAACAACATAAAGAGTTTATAAATCTTAATTATCTATATTACGATATGACGGATTTGTATTTTAAAATGTATAAACATCAACGAGCAATAGATACAATTAAAAAGGTAATTTATTCTGTAGATACACCTCAATCGCTTATGGTTAGTGCGTGTACTTTATTGGGAAATATTTATTCGGATATTAATATCCCTAAAGAAGCATATTCATATTACAAAAAAGCTTTAGAGTCTCTTGATGAAAATGTTGAACCTTCAATATTAGCGGAATTGTATTTCAAATTCGCACTTGCAAATGATGAAAATGAAGATTATGAAAATGCTTTTGACTATTATAATAAGTGTATAGGAATTTTAAAAGACAATAATTATCGTTCGTTGGCTTATTCTAATTTAGCTTCTTGTTATTATGAAAGAGATAGCATTGACGAGGCAAAAGCGTATTTTAGTAAGGCTTATGATATAGAAAAAGAACTTAATAATTATGACGGTATTTATTACAATGCTCTAAAACTTGCACAAATTTACATGGAAGAACATTCTAAAAAAGCGTTACCATTCCTTTTAGAAGCTCAAAAAAGTGCTGAATTTCTTAATGAAGCGTTTTATATGATAGAATCATCAATTGCTTTAGGTGATTTTTACTATGATAACCCTCAAACTCATATAGATGCGTTAAGGGAATATTATAAAGCTAAATCAATTGCTATGAGAGTTGATTTTACGATAGATTATTCAAAAATTGACAGTCGTATCAAAGATATGAAATTGCGTCTGCCGGAAGAAGAATTTAGTGCAATAGAGAAAAAATATGAAAAATAGTTTTATTATAAATTCTGATTTTAGTGAATACAAAAAGATTTTTTTAGAGCAAAATTCTAAACACAATCTTATATCTAAAAATGATGAAAAATTTTTGCAGGAAAAACATATATATGACTCACTTTCACTAAAACTTTTTCTTGAAAAATATTCAATAAAATCTGCCAAAATTCTTGATATAGGTTGTGGAGGCGGATTTCCTTGCGTTCCTTTGGCAATAGAGTTTGAGGATTTACGTATTGTTGGTATTGATAGTATAAGAAAAAAAATAGGTTCTGTTGAAGATATTAGAACTAAACTTAATCTTTCGAATTTAGAATTGATTTGTGATAGGGTTGAAAATCTAAAAAATCAAAGTTTTGATATTGTAATTAGCAGGGCTGTTGCAGATTTAGCTAAAATAAGTCAGTATGCTTTACCTTTAGTTAAAAAGGGCGGTTATTTTGTTGCATATAAATCTAAAAAAGCTTTGACAGAATTGGAAGAAGCGAAAAACGTTATAAAATCATTAAAAGCAGAAGTTGTTGATATTATTGAATATACTTTACCTCTGGAAGAGGTTTATGAAAGAAATTTAATATGTATCAAGAAATTATAGAAAACTTGAAAGCTCTGTCTGAGTCAAAATTTGCCGGATGGCTCGCACCTTTTTTAAGTATTAACGAAAACTCAGAAGAGAAAATTCTTGGAATACGAGTTCCGATTTTACGCAAAATGGCTAAAAATTTTTGTGATATTGATACTGAAACTTTGGAAAAACTTTTAAGTTCAAATTACCATGAAGCAAAGTCATTAGCTATTTTTATAATGTTACTAAAATCAAAAAAAGAACCGAATTTAATTTGTGAATTATATTTGAAAAATTTAGAATACATAAATAATTGGGATTTGGTTGATTATTCAGCACCTCATATAGTAGCACCAAATGTTGATAAGGAGGTGTTAAAAACTCTAGCAGAGTCTGATTATTTGTGGGCGAATAGAGTTGCCATGGTTTCGACAATTTACTATATAAAACAAAAAGATTATGCTTTAACTTTAGAGTTTGCTAAAAAATTTATAACTCACCCTCATCATTTAATGCACAAGGCTTCAGGTTGGATGCTAAGAGAAGTCGGAAAACAAGACGAAAAAGTTTTGATTGAATTTTTGAATAAGTACTCTTCTAAAATGCCTTCTGTGATGCGAAGTTACGCAAAAGAAAGGTTAAAATAAATTTTTTAAACCTTTAAGCATGTAAAACGAACCGCATATTATATTAAGTTTATCAACAGACAAATTTTGGTTTACGTATTTTTCAGTTTTATAAGGACATTTTTTACTTAATTCTTCGTAAGAGCAAGAGTTCGGATAATCAAATTCATTCAATAAAATCTCATCCTCTTCTTTAAACAGAATTTGCATCATTTTTTCATAATCTTTATTTTTTAAACATCCAAAAACAAATCTTCTTTTTTGACAAGGATAATAGAAATCTAAGTTATTGCGTAAAGCTTCGATGCCATTTGGATTATGGCTTACATCTATAATCAGATTTTTATCTTTTATGTATTCAAATCGATATGGATTTTTTACTTTGCCAAGAGCATTTTTAATTGTATTTTCATCAATATTTTTGAATAGGTAATTTATTGCCGTAATTGCTAATGATAAATTTTCAATTTGGTGTAATCCTTTAAGAGCAAGTGCTTCGACAAATTCTTGTTGAACATATGGTGAAGTCATTATAAACATAGAGTTAAGTTCATCAGCTCTATCTCTGATAGCTTCATAACCCATTGAAGTTATAATTGGGCAATTAGGTTTAATTATACCGGCTTTTTCAAAAGCAATATCATCTTTGGTTTTTCCAAGTCTTTCGGTGTGATCCAAATCTATATGGGTAATTATTGAACACAAATTCTTTTCTATAACATTTGTTGCATCAAATCTTCCGCCAAGTCCTGTTTCTAAAACAACAATTTCAACATTGTTTCTTTGAAAATATAAAAACATCATAGCCGTCAAGAATTCAAATTCTGTTAGTTCAACTCCTATTGAATTAATTTCTTCAAATAATTGGGCAAAATCTTCTTGCGAAATATCAATTCCATTTATTTTAATTCTTTCTGTATAGTCAAAAATGTGCGGACTTGTATATAATCCGGTTTTATAACCGGCTTCTGTCAAGATTGAATTTAAAATAGCACAAGTAGAGCCTTTTCCGTTTGTGCCTGCAACATGGATATATTGCAAATCTTTTTGTGGATTTCCAAGTTTTTGTAAAACTTCTTGTATTCTTTCTAATCCCAAATTTATTTGAAAAGTTTTGCTTGAAGTCAGTTGTTTCAGTGTTTCAAGATAATTCATAAAAATCCTCAAATAATTAATTCTTTATTATAATAACATAATCTGTTGCAGAGAGATATTTTATAAATAAAACCCGCCTGTAGTTTAATCTACTTGCGGGTTTTTAGTTTTATTTTAAGCGTGTAATGACGATGTATTTACTACTACATCATTCCCATTCCGCCCATGCCTGCCATAGCTGCTGACATATCAGGTGCTTTTGTTTCTTCCGGAATATCAACAACTGCAGCTTGAGTGGTTAGTAACATAGAACCAACTGAAGCTGCATTTTCCAAAGCACTTCTTGTAACTTTAGCCGGATCAACAATACCTGCAGCAAACATATCGGTATATCTTTCTAACAATGCATCATAACCGAATGCATCTTTTTCTGATTTTACCATGTCTACTACAACATCGCCTTTAGCACCGGCATTTGTTGCAATAGCTTTTAAAGGTACATCAAGAGAAGCAGTTAAAATTTTATAACCGCTTTTTTCATCGTCAGAATCAAAAGTTAATGTTTCTAATTTTGATTCCAATTCTTGTTGTACTCTAACTAAAGCAACACCGCCACCAGGAACAATACCTTCTTCATTAGCAGCTCTTGTAGCGTTTAATGCGTCTTCAATTCTTAATTTTCTTTCTTTAAGTTCGATTTCAGTAGCAGCACCAACTTCAATAACTGCAACACCGCCTGACAATTTTGCCATACGTTCTTGAAGTTTTTCTTTATCGTATTCGCTGTCAGAAAGTTCGATTTGTTTTTTGATTAAGCTAATTCTGTCTTGAACCGCTGTTCTTGTTTCATCACCAACAACAATAGTTGTTTCGTCTTTAGTTACTGTAACACGTTTAGCCACGCCCATCATATCAGTAGTGATGTTTTCTAATTTGATACCAAGTTCTTCAGTAAACATTTGACCGCCTGTTAAAATCGCAATATCTTCTAACATAGCTTTTCTTCTGTCGCCGAAACCCGGAGCTTTAACAGCAACAGCTCTAAGAACTTTTCTCATAGTGTTTACAACAAGTGTTGCAAGAGCTTCGCCTTCAACATCTTCAGCAATAAGAAGAAGTGAGCGACCATCACGGGCAACTTGTTCTAGAACAGGTACTAGATCAGCGATTAGGTTAATTTTTTTGTTTACACATAGAACGTAAGCTTCTTCAAGAACAGCTTCCATTCTTTCAGCATCTGTAACGAAATAAGGTGAAATATAACCTTTGTCGAATTGCATACCTTCAACAACTTTTAAGTTAGTACCAAAAGATTTGCTTTCTTCAACAGTAATAACACCATCGTTTCCAACTTTGCTCATTGCTTCTGCAATAAGTTCACCGATTTCCGAGTTGTTACCTGCAGAAATTCCTGCAACTTGAGCTATTTCTTCTTTTGTATTAACAGGTCTTGAAAGTTCTCTGATTTTTGATGTTGCAATATCAACAGCTCTGTCGATACCACGTTTCATGGACATTGGGTTAGCACCTGCTGTAAGATTTTTCAAACCTTCTCTTACGATTGCTTGAGCAAGAACAGATGCTGTTGTAGTTCCGTCGCCTGCAACATCGTTTGTTTTAGATGAAACTTCTTTAAGAAGTTGAGCACCGGCATTTTCCAAACCGTCTTGTAATTCAATTTCTTTTGCAATGGTAACACCGTCATTAACGATTTGAGGTGCACCAAATTTTTTCTGTAAAATAACGTTTCTGCCTTTTGGTCCAAGTGTAACTTTAACCGCATCAGCAACAGCGTCTATACCTTTAAGAAGCGACTTTCTAGCTTCTTCTTCAAATACTATACGTTTTGCCATTTTATTTCTCCTTTTTACTAAGTTTTTAAATATTTTGAAAAACTATTCAACGATTGCTAGTGCATCTTTAATTGATAGTATTTTGTATTCTACACCATCAATTTTAACTTCTGTACCAGCGTATTTAGCATAAAGAACGATATCACCTACGTTTACGCCCATTGGTTCTTTTTCGCCTTTGTCGTTTGTTTTACCTTCACCAACAGCAACGATTTCACCTTTTTGAGGTTTTTCTTTTGCGCTGTCCGGAATAAAAATACCACCAGAAGTTTGTTCTGTATCTTCAATAACTTTAATAACAATTCTGTCTTGTAATGGTTTTAATGCCATAATATAATCCTCCTATTTAAAATCTACATTATTATTTATACACTATTTTTAAGCATTATGCGCAAATGTTAAGGAAAAATTAATTATTTGTATTTAATACAGATAATTGGCTTATTTTTCAGTATTTACTTTTACTTTTTTACCCCTATTTTTTCTTAAATCTGATACCTTCAACTTCGTGAACATCTTCTGTAACAATAAAAGCTTTTGGATCTACATCGTGTACAACTTCTTTGAGTTTAGGTATATCAAATTTACTAACGACACAGAAAGTTATAATTTTTTCTTGTTTTGAATAACCGCCTGTAGCTTTCATATAAGTTACGCTTGTATCAAGTTCTTTCATTATTGAGTCGCCGATTTCTTTTGAAAAATCAGAAACGATTCTAACTGATTTTGCTTTATCAAACCCTTCTAAAACTGAATCAATAAATTTTGATGCAATATAATAAGTTAATATTGAATAAAGCGCCCTATCCCATCCGAAAAGTGCGCCTGCTGCAGCATATACAAAAAGATTCATTCCCATTAATAATTCACCAACGGAAACAAATTTGAGTTTTTTGGTCAAAATCATGGATAACATTTCTGTACCGTCAAGCGAAGCGTTATTTCTAAGAACTAAACCAACCCCTATACCTAAAAGAATTCCGCCAAACACTGTCGCAAGAAGCAAGTCGCCGGTTACTGGGTTAAAATGGTGTACAATATTTGTTGCAACAGCCAAAATAGAAATTGCTAAAAATGTATATATTACAAATTTTTTGCCCAATGATTTGAAAGCAAGTAGAATAAAAGGTATGTTTATTAAGAAAATCAATAAACCTAAGTTCCAATTGGTTAAATAAGAAGTTATCATTGAAACCCCGATTACACCACCGTCAAATATTTTGTTTGGTAATAAAAACAATTCTAAAGCAATTGCGACAATAAAATCACCTAAAATTAAGAAAAATAGACGTTTAAAAAATTCTATAACTAAATCTTTTTTTGTTTTAACTCTAACCGGTGCCTTTTTTTTGTGAAAAAACAAAATAATTCTCCTTTGTCTATTTTCCTCTTAGTTTATCAAATATATTTTTATGCTTTTCTTCAATATTTTCATTAGGTTTAATACCTAAAATTGATTCTAAGTCAGTTTTAAGTGTTGTTAAATCTTCATATTTTTTAAGCATTCCATCCATACATATTGAAACATCACCGGTTTCTTCTGAAACAACTAAACAAGCAGCATCAGAAACTTCTGACATTCCCAAAGCGGCTCTGTGTCGTGTACCGTATTTCCAACTAAGTTTTGGATCTTCTGTTAATGGTAAAAGAACGCCTGCTGATTGGATTTTATCGCCTTCAATAACCATTGCACCGTCGTGTAATGGTGTATTAGGGTGAAATATGGTTAAAATAAGTTCTGTTGAAATTTTGGCATTAATAACAGTGCCAACTTCAGAATATGTCATTGAACTCATTGCTTTTTTGAATACTATTAAGGCGCCTGTTTTAGTTTTAGTAAGGTACTTAACCGCTTCTATAACTTCTTTTAAAATATCTGTATCACCTTCGCTGGCTTCTCTGTATGTTCCGCTTTGAAAGAAAGTTCTTTTAATAAATCCGGGTTGACCTAAATAGCCTAAAAATCTTCTTAATTCCGGCTGGAAAATAACAATCAAACTCAATGCAATAAGTGTTATCAGAGTTTTAAAGAACACACCGATTATTTTTAGGTTTAAAAGAATTAAAACTTCACTAAATATCCAACAAAAAACCAAGAAAAACAAACCTTTAACAAGTGTTTCGGATTGGGTATTTTGTATAAATTTTCTGTAAAAGATAAAAAGAATTAGTCCAATAAAACAGATTTCTATAATATTAACCCAGTTTAAGGACCAATTAAGTGGGTTAAAAAAGCTTTGAATAAATGCAATTAAACCATCCAACATATTACTTTAACCTATCAGGAATACATTCTCTTAAAACTAAATCCTCTAAGGACTCTCTATTAACTATCATATCAGATTGTGAATTATTTACAAGTACCATTGCAGGTTTTTCTACACGATTATAATTAGATGCCATTGAATAATTATAAGCACCTGTATTGTAAACGCATAAAATATCACCTGCTTCAGGTTTTGGCAGAATAATTTTTTCTATTAGAATATCACCGCTTTCGCAAAATCTACCTGCAATAGTAACAGTTTCGAGTGCACAGTTATCTTTTTTATTAGCAATTTCAGCAGAATAAACAGCTTGATACATTGCCGGACGAGGGTTGTCAGCCATACCGCCGTCTATTGCAATATATTTTCTGCCGTTTGGCACTTGTTTTGAACTGCCGATACTGTATAAAGTTACACCGGCAGTTGATATAATACTTCTTCCGGGTTCTATGTATATTACAGGTTCTTCAATTGAGTATTTTTCTGCAGAAATTTTGAGAGCTTGTTTTATGGAAGCAGCAAAAACTTCTACTGATGGCGGATTGTCGTCATTTGTATATGTAACGCCTAAACCACCGCCGATATTAAGTTCATTGAGATTTAGTTTATATTTTGAGTTTATTCTTGCTAACTCTTTTATTAATATATCGATTTCATCTTCAAAACTCTTAGGCTCAAAAATTTGAGAACCTATATGAGCGTGTAAACCTTTAACTTTCAAATTGCTATAATCTGATTGAATTTTGTTTAATATTTCATCAGTTTGAGTTAAGTCAAAACCAAATTTTGAGTCAATTTGTCCGGTTTGGATGTATTCGTGTGTATGACATTCAATTCCCGGCGCTACTCTCAATAAGATGCTAACTGTAGTATTTTTTTTGCCGGCAATTTGGTTTAACAGTTCTGCTTCATAAAAATTATCAACAGAAAATCTTCCAACTCCCAAATCTATTGCAAGTTCAATTTCTCTTGAGGTTTTGTTATTTCCGTTGAACAACACTTTTGACATATTTGCACCGGCTTTGTGGACTGTATAAATTTCGCCGGCAGAAACTGTATCAAAGCCAAATCCTTCATCAGCAATTATTTTGGATGTTGCAAGACTGCATAATGCTTTTGAAGCGTACATCATGTTTATATTTTTGTAATCTTTAAATGCGGATTTATATTCTTTGCATATTTCTCTTAATGAAACTTCATCTATTACGTATAAAGGAGTTCCGTAAGTTTTAGCGAGTTCAACTAAATCGCATCCGCCAATTGTTAAATTATTTTCTCTTTTAGTTGTTATTGGTTTTAGGGATTGATTAACGCTCATAATGTACCTCTTTTAAAGGTTTATTATACTATAAATCTTAATTAAAATAAATAATAAATTAATAGTATTTTTTATATTTCACCGATTAAATCGTATTCTGATGACTCTGTTATTTTAACAAATTCAATATCGCCCGGCACAAGATGTTTGTCGGTTTTGATATTTACAACACCGTCAATTTCCGGCGCATCGTATTGAGTTCTTGCAATAACTTCGCCTTCATCAGAAAAACATTCAATAATGCAAGGTACAAGTTTTCCTACAAATTTACGATTTCTTTCAATTGAAATACCTTGCTGAATTTCCATTAATTTTTTCCAACGGGATTTAGCAACTTTTTTTGGAACCTGAGGTTTCATAGAGTAAGAAGGTGTTCCTTTTTCTCTTGAATAGCAGAACACTCCCATTCTATCAAATTTCATATCACGCACAAAGTTGCAAAGATGTTCAAAATGTTCATCAGTTTCCCCTGGGTAACCAACGATAAATGCGGTTCTTATAGATACATCAGGGATAATTTTTCTAATATTTTCTATCATAGGTCGATAGTCAAATGAGGGACGGTTCATAAGTTTAAGCATTTCCGGATGTGAGTGCTGTAATGGAATATCAACGTATTTTACAACTTTATCACATTGCGCAATGGCATTTAAAAGTTCATCGTTCATTTGTGTCGGATAAGCATACATAACACGTATCCATCCTAATCCTTCGATTTTGTTTAATTCTCTTAAAAGCTCCGGAAGCATAGGTTTTTTGTAAATATCAATTCCGTAACCGGTTGTATCTTGTGCGATTAAGATTATTTCAGTTACTCCTTTTTTCACAAGTTCTTGAGCTTCACTGATAATATCTTCCATTTTTCTGGAGTTTACGTTTCCTCTTAAATGTGGAATTATGCAATAACCGCAACGATAGTTGCATCCGTCTGCAATTTTAATATAAGAGCTTGCGCCCATTGTAATTTGTTGTCTTTTAACGTTTTCCGGATAATTAAAATTAGGTTTTTTTGAGATTTTTGTTGTAAAATTACCTTTTTCAACTTCTTTTATAACATTAACGATTTCAGTGAAATCGGTTGTTCCAACCATTGCAGAGATTTCCGGAATAGCTTTTTTTAAGTCATCAGCGTGTTTTTGAGGCAAACATCCTGTAACTATAACTTTTTTACCGGCTTCTATCATTTCTAAAATTGAATGAACAGATTCTTTTTCTGCATCACAAATAAAAGAGCATGTATTTATAATTACTATATCTGTTTCTGTTTCATCCAAAGTTATTTGATACCCATTTTCAGATAAAATCCCTAAAATGAGTTCTGAATCAACTAAATTTTTTGCGCAACCGTGGCTAATTAATGCTATCTTTTTCATAGTTTTAAGTTTAACATAGTATAAATTTATGAGCAATAATTTAAAAGCTTATCAGAGTTAGTGCATTCCTGTATTCGAAAAAATATCAAAATTGTAATTATTTTGACTGGAGAATAATCTGTCGTCATGTCCCATAATTTTTAATTCTGTTTTATATCTAAGCTTATCATTACTACGTCCTAATTTTTTTACCCCTGAGTATCCTATTGCCTTGGCATCAAGTGGTAAAGCTTCTTCAAAAGCAATGAGAAACTCTAAACAATTTGGAAACATATATTTATTTATTAGTTGTTTTTTAGCATTGCTCATGATGCTTCTTGGTGTTTGTTCAGTTTTATTGAATTCAGATTTGACATAAACAATTGTATCAGTGTTTGCGTATTCATCTTCAACAATATTTTTTAGTAAAAATCTATCGCTGTTGTTTTTATAATCAAATATTTCACAAATTTTTAATATTGAAGCTTTATCACTTGGCTTTAAGGACATGTAGTCCTCATATTTGCATAAAAGTTTTGTTTTTGTATCATTATTGAAACCGGATTTTTCCATTAATTTTTCTAATAGTTCAGGATTTGGAAAAATATCTTTTGTTTTTGGGTATTTATCAACGATTTCACTATTCCAAAGGTATTGTCCGATTTTTGTTTCACGTTCATCTTTGTCATAATCTCTTGCAAAATTTTCAGCAAGATTAAATATTTCACTTTTAGTAGGATTTTCAACTTCTTTCATATATGCTTCCCATTGCATAATTAGTGCTTCAAACTGTTGGGTTGAAAGATTTTTAGAAACCCCTTTGTTTATAAGTTCGATAACTTTTTTAGATTTAGTGAGTTCTTTTTCATCTAATGTTTTTGGTGCATATTTTGAGCAAACTTCTGCAGCAGGACCCATATTTTCTTGATAAAGTAGGGATATTGCTTCATCAAAACGTTCTCGATGTTGGTTTAATTCATATGCCTGTCTTTGTTTTTCTTGCATTTTTTTCTTGGCATTTTCTCGTTCTATTTGATTGAGTTTTTCGGTGCCTATCGGTTTTAGATTTTTATCGACGATGCTTTGAATTGCTTCTTCTTCGCTCATCTGGGATTCTTTTATGGCATCTAATTCTCGAATGAATTTGACCATAAATCTCATATCTTCCGGTGTATTTTGGCAAGAATCAAAATCTACTATCAAATCAAATATTTTTTCAATATTTCCCAAATCTGTGTTTGCGTAATAATTTAAACGAGCTTTTAATTCATCTAAGTTATAATTTTTGTAATCTCTTTGGGTTTTATGAAGTTTTTCAGCATCAGAAATTATCTTTTTAATTTTTTCAGGAACTTTTTCGAATTTGAATTCAGTTGTTTTCAATTCAGAAATTTTTATTTTTGTACCATTTTCTTCATATTCAATATCAGAAAGTTTTTTCCCTTCTAAATATTGTTGTTTGATAACAGAAAGTACGAATTTATCATAATCGACATTCAATAATTTTCTTTCTGCATCGTTGAAACTAGGGAAAGCTTGTTTTCTATTTTCAGGAATATAGCTGAAGCCGACAGAGAATTTATAATGTTCGTAATTTTTCAATATTTTATTGGTTAAAGAAACAATAAATTTTTCTAAAACAGGTCTTGAAGTAATTTTTAAGCTTTGTGCGACATTACTCATTAAGTTTCTTAAACGGTGTTCTAAAAATCTAGAAATTTCAATTGAATCCATAGTGCTTTCAATCTTTTCATCTAAATCTTCATAGAAATCTCTGGTTAAAACGTCTGTTGATTTTTTAACAACATTTTCCATAGGGTCGTTAGGAACTTTAATTTTTGGATATTTTTTCTTTAGTTCATCGACAGTTGTAATTGTTTCCAATTCGCTATAATGATCTAAAAATTCTTGTCTTAAATTAAAATTATTATTACTTATTGCATTTTTAAACCTGTTAATTAATGAATAATCCATATCTTCAAGAACTTTTGGTTCTTCTTCTTTAGGGAGTTTATATAAATTTTTCTCCAAATACTTAGCTTCTTTTTCGATTTCTTGGATTTGATTAAGTCTTTGTTGCGGACTTAAGAAATTATTATTAGCAATAGCTTCGGCATGAAAATTTAGCTCTTCGAGTCGTCTATTTTTTTGTTCAAACATAGCCATCGCTTTTCGCATGATTGCGATAGCTCTTTCTTCATCTGAAAGTTTTCTGATATTTGTAGATAAAATGTCTTTTAAAGTTTTTAATAATTTGTTTTTATCAGCTTCAAGTTTTACTGTTATAGGTTGTTTGGCTTTAAACAAAACCTGATAATCATAAAATTGTTCACGCAAAAGCTCTGAATTATAATTTCTTTTTTCTGTTATTGGATTTGAATTATAATTTGTTTTTTGATTTTGATGAACTAAGTTTTTATTGGAAAATTTTTCGATACTTATATACATATCATCCTTGCTATTTATTATTTAAAAATTTGTGAAAAAATATTTTGCTAGTTTTAGTGTGTTTTTGTTCGGGAAAATATCGGCGAATCTTTTTGACTCGCCGATATATTTTAAATTATTTAATAGCTTTTTTAGCTCTTGCCAGACAGTTTTCTTTGCCCAATATTTCGAGGATTGCTGTCATATCTGCACCACGAGTTCTTCCTGTAATTGCACCTCTTATCGCCCACATTGTAGCTTTTGGCTTGATACCTTTTTCTTTAAATTCGCCCCTGAATGTTTCTAATTTTTCGTGCAAGTTTTCTTCTGTCCATTCCCAGTTTTCGCCTTGTTCTACAAAAGCTTTTAAAACTTCTTGGGATTCTGCTAAATCAATAACTGAACTTTGAACTTCCGGTTCAATTTCTACATTTGAGCCGCCAAAGAAATATGGAACAGCATCAGTTATATCAGATAACAAAGTCAATGGCTCACGAGTAATTTCTACCATTCTTGTGTATTGAGCATCTGTTAAAGAACTCAAATCATATTTTGTTAAATATTTTTTAAGCATTTCTTTAAGAGTTTCAATAGGTAGAGCTTTAATATAATGTCCGTTCATCCATTTTAATTTGTCGTATTCAAATATAGAGTTTGAAGATGAAATTTCACCAATTCTAAAATCTTGTGCGATTTTATCAACCGGCTTAACTTCTTCACCATCAGAAGGTGCCCAACCTAAAAGAGCAACAAAGTTAACTAATGCTTCTGTTAAATAACCTTGTTCAACAAAGTCAGAAACTGCAGTTGCGCCATGACGTTTAGACAATTTACTTCTATCCGGTGCAAGAATCATACCTAAATGACCAAATCTTGGAACATCAAATCCTAAAGCTTCAAATATTAATATTTGTTTGTAAGTATTTGAAATATGATCTTCGCCTCTGATAACGTGAGAAATTTTCATTAAAGCATCATCAATAACTACTGCATAGTTATAAGTTGGTGCGCCGTTAGATTTCATAATAACAAAATCGCCGATAAGGTCTGTGTCCATGTGTAATTTACCTTTTACCAAATCTTCAAATTCTAAGATTGAAGAGTCATGGAAAGCTTTTTGGGCTTTTGCGATATTAAATCTAATAGCCGGTTTTCTACCTTCAGCTCTTAATTTTGCTTTTTCTTCTTCTGTAAGGTTTTCGCATTTTTTAGAATAAACGTAGGCTTTTTTGTTAGCTGTAGCTTCTTCTTTTTCTGCTTCTAATTCTTCGGGCGTGCAGAAACATTCATATGCAAAACCTTTGTCTAATAATTCTTGAATATATTTTGGATAAATATCAAATCTTTCAGATTGTGTATACGGACCATAATTTCCGCCAACATCCGGACCTTCGTCCCAGTTTAAACCTAAAGCTTTAAGTGAATCAAAAATATTATCAACATATTCTTGTGATGTTCTTTCAGCATCGGTATCTTCTATTCTTAAAACAAATTTTCCGTTATTTTTCTTTGCAAACAAATAGTTGAATAGCGCTGTTCTGGCAGTTCCAACGTGTAAGTTTCCGCTTGGCGAAGGTGCTATTCTTACTCTAACTTCACTCATTTTTAAATCCTTTCTTTTAACCTTAATTTAAGGCAGGAAGCTTTTATTTTTAATTAATATACTTGCTTCTTACCCTTAAATTATCCTGCAAATAGTTTAAAATGTAAAGTTTTGTCTAATTATTATTTGTAAAAAATCTTAAGCTTGACCACAACAACAATTAGATGAGATAATTAGCATATGAATTATTATAAAAAGTATACACCATATTTATTTTTATTACCGGCATTGGCGGTTTTGGTTGTGTTCTTTTTTATACCTTTTTTTCAAACGATAGGTTTAAGTTTTTTTGATTATTCTTCCGGTATTTATAACCCTGATTTTAGTGGTGTTGATAATTATGTAAAACTTTTTAAGGAACCGATTTTTTATCAAGTTATGTTTAATACTTTTATGTATTTATTGATAGCAGTACCATTTTTGGTTATTTTCCCTCTTTTTATAGCAATTTTAATAAATCAAAAAATCCGAGGTATAACTCTATATAAGATACTCATATATTTGCCGGTAATAGTTTCAATTGTAGTTGCAGCGATTGCATTTAAATGGCTTTATGCGAATGAAGGTGTTTTAAATTATATTTTATCTCTGTTTCATGTTGAGCCTATCGGTTGGTTAGTTGATACGAAATGGGCATTATTTTCGGTAGCGGTTGTAACAATATGGAAAGGTGTCGGTTATTATATGATGATATATTTATCATCTTTAATGAGTGTTCCTCAAGATTTATACGAAGCTTGTGATATTGACGGCGCTAATTTTTTACAAAAACATCTAACTGTAACAATACCTCATATAATGCCGACGATAGCTTTGGTTTCAACAATAAGTACAATTTCCGCTATGAAAGTTTTTGCAGAAATTTATGTTATGACAAAAGGCGGACCTTTAAATTCTTCAAAGACTATAGTTTATTATATTTACGAAAGAGCTTTTGAAAATTTAGATTTAGGCTATGCATCTGCACTTGCAGTAGTTTTATTAGTGGTAGTTATGTTATTTTCTTTGATAAATATTTTGTGTTTTGAGAAGAATAAATACAGTGATATTTAAGGGGTGTAAAACGTGAGAATTCTTGTTATAACAGATTTATACCCGATTATGGAAGATGAAAAATATACTCCTAGAACAATTGAAGCTTTTGTTAAAACTTGGCAAAAACAGGGGCATGAAGTTAGAATTATTAAACCGAATTTCTTACTGAATTCTTATATAAGAAAAAAGCCTTTTTATAAAGACGGGATTTATGGAAATGTTGAAAATATTAATTATATAACCCCTTTTCTTGGTGATATAAAAAAGAAGATTAAAACGCTTTTTGCGCCTGATGTTGTTATTGCGCACATGCCGTCAGGTTTAATTTTTGCTAATAAACTTGGCGTAATGTATACAGCAGCAGTTCATTCTTCTGATATAGAAGTTTTAACAAATCCTATTTATAAATTTTATTTTAAAACCGAGTTAGAGAACGCTTACAAAAATGCTCAAAAAATTGCTTGTCGTTCTTATGTTTTGAGAGAGAAATTTTTATCGCTTTATCCTCAATATAAATCCAAAACTTTTGTAGCACCTTCCGGTATAGATGAAAGTATTATTATTGAAAGAAATTGGGAAGAAAGAGAAAAAGTTCGAGTTTTGACTTGTGGGCAGTTTGTAAAAAGAAAAAATATAGATAAAGTGATAAAAGCTTGTGAAAAATATGAAAATATTGAATTGACTGTGGTTGGTTCAGGGAAATTAGAAAAAAAACTTAAGTCAATTTCGGAAAAACCGATTTTTACGGGTCAAATTTCTCGTGATGAAGTTTTGGAAAAGATGCGACAATCTGATATTTTTATTTTGCCAAGTAGAAATGAAACTTTTGGTATGGTGTATTTAGAAGCAATGGCATCAGGATGTATTACAGTATGCTCAAAAGGTGAGGGTGTTGATGGAATTATTCAAGATGGTGTAAACGGATTTTTAGCGGAAGATGTTGAAACGGTTTTAAATACTATATTAGAACATCCAAATAAAACTGAAATCCTTGAAAATACTCGAAAAACCGTTTATAATTATACAGAAGAACTAATGGCAAAGAATTATCTGGATTCAATAATGGAGTAGATTTAATGTCGCTTCCAAACTCAAAGCATAAAAGAATAACTGCTCAAAATTATTTAAAATATTACTATGATGTTCCTTACGAGGGTTCTACTTCTGCAGGAAAACCGTTAAGAAGATTGAGAAATATTCGTTGCCCATATCGTGGAATTGAAATTATATCTTCAGATGCGATTAAAACTTTCGAAAAAAACTTGAAACTATGTAAAACTGCAGAAGATATAGTTGAATTGTTATCTAATTATACAGATTTTATGTTGCCGACGGAAAAATCTATTTATGCAATATTTAAGGACTTTGCTCTGCTAAACCCTAATGATAATATTCAAAATTGCTTACAAATGATTTGCAGTAATTCTTTGACCAAGCTGAAACTCGAAGAGTTTTCTGTTCTTGATGATGTCGACATGTTGTCCAGAAAACTTTCACCTGCAACAGCTATTCAATTAAGAGAAAAAACAACTAAATGCCGACAAATAATTTTGAGTAATAATAAAAAAGATACTTTTAAACGAAAAGTGTTTTTGAGTTCTTTAGAAAATATTCATTTCAAGGATAACGAAAAAGAAATCTTTGAAAAAATAAAGAATAAGGCTATTTTTCTTCCGACATCAGAGAGTAGTAAAAATGCTTTTATTGTCAAATATTGTAAACGTAAACAGATTGAAATAGCAAGACGCTTGTTTATTGCTTCAACAGCTTCGATAGAACATATAACGCCTGCTTCTCAAGGTGGTTTAAACACTATTGGAAATTTTTTATTAACGACTGCAAACGGAAATCGATACAGAGAAAATATGCCACTACCGTCTTATATTCAAAGATTTCCTAAAATTCCGATATATATGCAACAATATATTGATGATGTAGTTGATGCAATTCATAATGGCAAAATGCAGGGTAATGAAACTTATCCATACAAAATAAAAAATAAATTATTTGAAGTTTCTGAAGGAAAGATCTTATTAAGCTTATCGAGATATAATTATTCGGAAGAAGAAGCTGCAGATGCTGTTAAAGAGTACGAACAACGCTGGGATAAGTATCGTAAATAGCTTGAAAAAAGTTCTTATTTAATATAATAATTGAATGAAGATGAGAGATTTAATTAAGGGATTAGTAATGCAAAAAAAGAATGCAATTTTTTACTTTATAATGGGTGCAATTCTATTGTTAGGTGTCGTTTATAGAGTTTTAAGTTATTGTCAAGTAAATGTATTTGAAGATGATGAATGCAGAATAATTTTGGCAATAATGGATAAACAATGGTGGGAATTGTTTTTTAGCTTAAATTATGAAGGTCAATCTGGTCCGCCGCTTTTTTTATTAATAGAAAAATTTTTTGGTGAAATATTTAATTACACAGAAAAAGCTCTTAAATTTTTTCCTTTTGTTTGTTCTTTGTTATCGATGTTTGTTTTTTATAAATTTACAAAAAAAGTTTTTACAAACAAATTACCTATTGTATTATCAAATTTTTTGTTTGTAATCAATACAGCTTTGCTTATGTATTCTGTTTCTGCAAAACAATATTCATCTGATGTTTTAATGTGCCTCTTATGTATATATTATTTGGCTGATATCAATCTCAAAGAATTGTCAAAAAAGAAAATAATAATTTTAAGCTTGGTATTAGCTTTATTACCACTGATATCATTGCCAACAATATTTTTTATAGCTTCTTTTGTTATTATAAAATTAGCATATAATTTAAAGGATAAAGAATATCTAAAGTTGATTTTGTTAACAATAATTCCGCTAATAATTATGTTGTTTTTGTACTATCTGTTTAATCTTCATCCTTCAAAATTACAAATGTTAAAATATTTTCCTACATACTGGGATGAATGTTTTGTCGGTTTTGGAATAAAAAATAACATATTGTATATTTTGTTAAATTTATTTCATATGTTTTTTTACCCTAATGGTTCTTCAGTTTATAGTTTAATATTATTTATTGGTGGTTTAGGTTATTTGATAGAAGATAAATCTATATATTCTAAATTTATTTTATCTGTTTTTGGTTTTACATTATTAGCTTCTATAACTCATATGTATCCAATAGTACTAAGGGTTTCATTATTTGCTTTGCCTTTGGTTATAATATGTATTATAAAACCGTTTGATTATATTAAATTTAATAACTGGAAATTTTATGTTATTTTACCTCTTTTGATTTTAGCATTTTGTGGATATAACCTTTCCTATAATTCAATATATAAAAATATAACAGCTACTCAAGCTAAAGATTTAATGACGGAATTGGTTGAAAAATATAATCCTAAAACTGACAGAGTGTTTGTAAATGACGCATCGTCTTCAAGTTTTATATTTTATGCAAGGAAAAATAATTTTGTTCCGAATGAGTATACGCTTGTAAAAGGTTCTGTTAAAAACTTGAAAGAAACTCTTGATTCTTATCTTCTTGAGAGCCGGAAGGAAAGATTTTGGTTTTATATAGTTAAGGATTTTGTTGGTGCACCAAATCGTGAAGAGATTTTAGCTTGGGCGAATACGAAAAATATCATATATAAAAAGAAAATTCGTAGAAATTTCTTAATACTTATTGAAAAATAGTAGGTTAATATCATGAACAATATCAAAATCGGTAAAAATGGCGAAGAAATTGCTAAAGAGTTTTTAATCAAAAACGGTTATAAAATTCTTGAAACTAATAAGCGTTTTTCTCGTTTTTGTGAAATTGATATTATCGCATTAGATAAAGATACTGTTGTTTTTTGTGAAGTTAAAACAAGAAAAACTAATATTTGCGGTTCGCCTTTTGAAGCTATTACTAAATCAAAATATGCACATATTAAAAAAGGTGTATATTTATATCTTCAAGAAAATCCTAAATATAAGAAATTTAGAATAGATGCGGTTGCTATAGTTCTTCAACCTAAATTAGAGGTGAAACATTTAAAAAATATTTCATTATAAAAAACGAGAGGTATTAAGCCTCTCGTTTTTGTTATTATTTAACCACTTTAGCTACAAATTTAATAGAATCATCTCTTAATTCTTTGAAGAAATCTTTAACAAGATTTTTAAGCGGTCTGTCTTCCATTTTATCGAAAAT
The DNA here is from genome assembly GCA_015152525.1 of Cyanobacteria bacterium SIG28. Classification (GTDB taxonomy): domain Bacteria; phylum Cyanobacteriota; class Vampirovibrionia; order Gastranaerophilales; family Gastranaerophilaceae; genus CAG-196. Next base: position 98,849 of record SUTU01000004.1, read on the forward strand.
AGCATAAATAGGATCAGCGCTGTTGTTGAATCTCATTTGTCTGTCTTTTTTGTTCAAATAGTAACAGTTAAAATCATCAGGGATTTCGATGCATCCTGCGGGTTTTTTGTTTCTTTCGATTGCTGAATATTTTGTTGCCATTTGAACTATCTCTCTCTGTTAAATATCTCTTACATATATATAAAGTATACAACTTTCAAAAAATTGCCTTTTTTGAAAGAAATGTTAAGTTTTGTTAAGACGAGTTTTTAAGCTTTAAATTATTTATTAGAATTTTATACTAATCCTTCTTTTAAAGCTTTGACTGCAGCTTGGGTTCTGTCGTCTACGACAAGTTTTTGTATGATATTACAAACGTGGGCTTTAGCTGTATGTTCGCTTATTGTGAGGGTTTTAGCAATATCACTGTTTGATTGTCCGTCAACAATCAGTTTTAGAACCTCGTATTCTCTTTGTGTCAGATTTGAGTGTCTTTCTTTAAATACGCTTCGTGATAGTTGTCTGGCCGGAATTATTCCGCAATTTTTATCTCTTATAAATGGAACAATATGAGGATCAAGCCACATCGCACCGGCTTTTATCATTTTTATAACATTCATTAAAAAATCAGTTGCGATGTCTTTGATTACATAGGCGCTGGCACCGGCTTGCAGAGAAGCAGTAACTTCTTCTTCCGAAGTGTGTGATGTTAATATGATAATTTTAATATTATTGTTGTGTTCTAAGATTTGTTTTGTTGCTTCAATACCGTTTATATCAGGCAAGCCTAAATCCATAAGCACAATATCAGGTTTGTTAAGTTTACATTTTTCAATGGCATCTTTGCCATTTTCAGCTTCTGCAATAACGTCCATTTCCGGATAGTCGCAAAATAATGACTTGATACCTATTCTCATTAATTTTTGATCTTCTACAAGTAGTATTTTAATGCTCATTTTTTCACCATCTTTCATAATAAGAATAAAATGGTGTTTTAATAACTTGTATTGTAAAACATGAGATAAAATGTAGTATTTTTTATTCAGTTAAATTCTTAACTCTTTTTTTAATGTGGGTTTAAAAAATTTTTTTTGATTAAACTTTCTTGTATATCACTAATTTTAAGATGAGCTTCAAGCATTGATTGGTTTTTACCTTCATAAGCCGGATCATAGTTGTCATTGTAGTTGATGGCTTTGTTAAAATATTTTATGGCTTTATCAAAATTTTCTTGAATATAGAAAACAGTACCTATAAGCGTGTATTCAATCTCTTTTTTTTGAGAGTATTTTAGTGCTTGTTTATAGTATTCAATAGCATCTTCATATTTTTGAAGAGATTGCATAACACATCCCAAACCTCTTAGAGCGCTTGTATTTTGAGGTTCTGTTTTTAATATTTCATTGCAGATTTCAGAACACTTATCATAATTATTTTTGTCGTATTCAAGCTTTGCTTTCTCCAATAACAGCAATAATTTTATTTTGGCGTTCAAATCTATCAAAGATTGAGCAATATTTTCCAGTTTGTTAATTTCTTTTTCATTCATCTGTTATTAGTCAACTGTGTGCATTTTTTCAAAAATGCCTTTTTTCTGTACCCAAATTTCAACTTCCATTTTGTTGCCTTCTTCAATAAGGATATTTTTTAATTCTTTAAAATTAACAGTTGATTCTTTTGTGTTACATAGCATAAACATAACAAAATGACCTTGCATGAGTGTTTGTTTAATATCTTCAATATTAACATTTAAGGTTGCAAGAGTTGCTGTAATTCCTGCAACAATACCAATTTTATCTGCACCGCAAACTGTAATAATAATTTTATTTTCGTCCATAATAACCTCTTTTACCCTAAACTTATTATATCATATAATTGGTAATTTGTTTTTTTAGTTCTATAATAAGAAAAGAAGGAGTGCAAAATGAAAAAAGAACTTATATTCTTAGGTCCGCCGGCATGCGGAAAAGGAACACAAACAAACAGATTGTCAGAATACTTGGGCTTGCCTCATATTGATACAGGTTCTCTTTTAAGGGCAGAAATTGCAAAAGAAACAGAAGAAGGCATTATAGCTAAATCATTTATAGATAAAGGGCAACTTGTACCTGTTGATTTGGTTGGTAAAATTATTGCAAAAAAACTTCAAGGCGCTGAATGTACAAAAGGTTATGTTCTTGACGGCTATCCAAGAAGTCTTGAACAAGCTCAGAAGTTAGAAGAAATTAATTCTTCTGTTGACGGAGAAAATCAAGTAACTTTTAAAGCAATTTATTTTGATATTGATACTCAAATACTTCTTGAAAGAATAATTTATCGTCAATCTTGTCCTGTTTGCGGTGAGATTTATAATAAGAAATTTAAGCCGTCAAAGGTTGAAAATGTTTGCGATAAATGCAATGTAGAATTAAAAACAAGAAATGATGATAATGAAGAAATTGCAAAAAAAAGGTTTGAAACTTATTTTGAGCAAACTGCACCTTTGGTAAAATTTTATGAAGACAAAGGTGTTTTGTATAAAATTGATGCAAATGGTTCGATTGAAGAAGTTTGGGAAAGATTGTTAGAAGTTATTAATGCATAATATTGATGAAAAATATATGAAAATGTGCTTTACCCTTGCAAAAAAAGGCAAGGGTAAAGTTTTACCAAATCCTATGGTGGGTTGCGTGGTTTTAAATAAGGACGGGAAAGTGGTATCAAAAGGTTACCATAAAAAGTACGGTGAAAACCACGCTGAACGTGAAGCTTTGCTGAAGTTGAAAAATAACGAAGCTGAGGGTGGTATTTTGTATGTTAATTTAGAGCCATGTTCGCACTATGGCAAGACACCGCCTTGTGTTGATTTAATTATTGAGCATAAATTAAAAAAAGTCGTGATAGCTATGCGAGATCCAAACCCAAAAGTTGATGGCTTGATGAAGCTTAAACAAGCAGGAATAGAAGTTGTTGAAGGTGTTTTAGAGGATGAAGCTCGTTTTTTAAATCGTATTTTTATAAAAAATATTACCCAAAAACAACCTTATGTTGTCTTGAAAACAGCAACAACTATGGACGGAAAGATTGCAACACATACAGGTGATTCAAAGTGGATAACGTCAGATGATTCCAGAAAACTTGTTTATGCTATGCGCAAAGAGTTTGACTGTATTTTAACAAGTTCTAATACCGTAATTGCCGACAACCCGTCAATGATAGTTGAGAAAGTTCAGATGAAATGTGTGCTTGATAAAGATATGCGAACTGCAGTTGATGCAAAAATTTATCAACAAGGAAAAGTTTATGTTGCAACTAAGAAAAATACACCACTCAAAGATGGTCAGTTAGATTTAAAATCTGTGCTAAAGGAACTTTATAAACAGGGTATTTGTACTGTTTTTGTGGAATGTGGCGGGAAGTTAGCCGGTGCGTTTTTAAAAGAAAATCTTGTTGACGAGATCTATCAGTTTATTGCGCCAAAGATATTAAATGACAATACCGGAAAGAGTTGCTTTGACGGTGATTGTCAAGAAAAAATCAGCCAAACCAAAAATTTACAAATCTATGAAACCAAAATTATTGGTAAAGATTTATTGATAAAATCAATTTGCTTATAGAATGTTATTTAAAGAATTTATCTGTAATTATGAACAGATTTGCCATAAGTAATCCAAGGAATAAGCCTGCAATTACGTCTGTAGGGAAGTGAACTCCAAGCCAAAGTCTTGAGATTGCTACCATAAATATTATAAAACCGAAGAATATTGATAAGGTATATCGCCAAAATTCGCTTCTTGTGTATTTCATAATAAGGTAAATAATTATTCCGTAAAAACAGGTTGTGATTGTTGTATGACCTGATGGAAAGCTATAACCGTGGTGTATACAAGGTCTTTCTCTGCAAATAATGTTTTTAATCACGCTATCAACAAGAAAATATGTGCCTTGAGTAAAAAATACTAATAAAAAAGCTTTCAAGAATTTTCTATGTGAAACCAAAACAGCGCATGCTGTAATCTGTGGCCACCAAAAATTACCGATTCCGCCATAATTGGAGAAAAAAGCCGGAATATAGCTTGGAAATTGTCCTAAGAACTTTCTTGTAGCTTTAAGCATTTCCATATCAATTTCTCTCATGCCGGGCATATACATAACTAATAAGGACAACGTTACAACCACAATTAAACAAAGAGTAACAATGTTCCAGTTAGCAACAACACTGCTATTATTTTCTTTCATACTTCCTCTCAAATTCTAAAATGTCGTATTTTAGATACCGCATTTAACATTACTGAATACTGCTGTTATTTTTGCAATTATTTTAACGATTAATGGTGAAAATTCGCTTACAAATACTGCAAAGAAGAATAAAGCGCCAAATACTGCTATTAATTTTTGAATATCAGAAAATACAAATACTTTTTTGTTTCTGAATTCTTCGATACCTTTGTATTCTTCCGTAAAAGGCTTAACAGGGAGTTTTTCTTCAATTCTTTCGATTACATTGGCGAATTTGATTTTGATAAGTGTGTTATAAGAATCAACGTTCATCCACCAAAGTGCACAAACAGATATTCCGATAAGTGAGAATAATAATGTAGAAGTTAATCTTTCCATAAAAACAACATTGTTAGTAAAAATCATAGCGAAAATAATTGTAACGAATGAAATCATATAGAAACGGTTTGTTCTAAAATTTCTATCAATAAAATTTTCTTTTTGTTCAGCATATAGCTTATATTCTTGAAAAATCAATTCATCTCTGTCCATCTTATTCTCCTTCATTCATAAATTTATTTTTTAATTCCAATTATCAAAAGTTCTTTTTGAACGAACTTCATTCATCATATCTTCGAATTCTTTTTCGTCTAAAGTTTCTTTTTCTAATAGTTGTTTAGCAATAAATTCAAGCATATCTTTGTTATCAGATAGTAATTGTTTTGCTAAATCATATTGTGTATCAACGATTTTTTTAATTTCTTTATCAATATCTGCAGCAATTTCTTCTGAAAAATCTCTTGTGTTTCCAAAATTTCTGCCCATAAATACGTGTTCTTGTTCTTTACCGTAAGCAAGATTACCCATTTTTTCGCTCATACCGTATGTAGTAACCATACTACGAGCAAGTGCTGAAACTTTTTCTAAATCGTTTGAAGCACCTGTTGTAACGTTATCTTTGCCATAAATTAATTCTTCTGCAACACGACCGCCCAAAATCATCGTAATTCTATCCAAAAGTTGCTGTTTTCTCATTGTTAGATGATCTTTTTCAGGAAGTGTTAGAGTTATACCGAGTGCCATTCCACGAGGAATAATAGAAACTTTATGTAAAGGATCACAATTCTTAAGCAGTTTTGCTAACAAAGCGTGTCCTACTTCGTGGTATGCAGTATTTTCTTTTTCTTCATCAGAAATAATTCTGCTTTTCTTCTCAGGACCAGCCATAACCTTGTCAATCGCCTCTTCTAAATCCGGCATTTGGATTTCTGATTTGTTGTGGCGTGCAGCTAAAAGAGCTGCTTCGTTTAATAAGTTTTGCAAATCAGCACCTGTAAATCCCGGTGTACGTTTTGCAAGAGTTTTTATATCAACTTCACTTGCAAGAGGTTTGTTTTTAGCGTGAACGTTAAGAATTTGTTCTCTGCCTAAAACGTCCGGTTTGTTTATAACAATTTGCCTGTCAAATCTACCAGGTCTTAAAAGAGCATTGTCTAAAATATCCGGTCTGTTTGTTGCTGCTAAGATTATTATGTTTGTGTTTTCATCAAATCCATCCATCTCAACAAGTAATTGGTTAAGCGTTTGTTCTCTTTCGTCGTGTCCGCCACCCATGCCGGCACCTCGTTGACGACCTACAGCATCAATTTCGTCAATAAAAACAATACAAGGTTGGTGTTTTTTTGCTTGTTCGAATAAATCTCTAACTCTGCTTGCACCAACACCGACAAACATTTCAACAAAATCGGAGCCGCTTATAGAGAAGAACGGAACACCTGCTTCGCCGGCAACAGCTTTTGCCATAAGCGTTTTACCTGTACCTGGTGAACCTACTAATAGAACGCCTTTTGGAATTTTAGCTCCTAATTTAACGTACTTATCAGAGTGTTTTAAGAAATCTACAATTTCTTCAAGTTCTTTTCTTTCTTCATCAATTCCGGCAACATCTGCAAAAGTTGTTTTAACTTTGCTATCCATAAGCATTTTAGCTCTGCTTTTACCAAATGACATTGCTTGTGCACCACCTGCTTGGATAGATTTTATAATCAGCATAATGAAACCAAGAACCAACAGTATTGATATTAGTGAAGAACCCATACCAAATGCTGAACCAGATTCGTTTCCTTTTTTAATATTTATCTCTACATTATTTTCTTGTAATTTTGATAAAATATCAGAATTTTCAGGGAAAGCAACTTTGTATTGTAATTTTGGCGGTTTAACTTCACCATAAAGCGGGTTAACCTCTGTTTTCTTTACTTCCGGTTGCTTAATAGGTAAGGCGATTAAAGTTTCTCGTCCCATGTCAACACTTTTAATCTCTTTATCTTCAACTTTTTGTAAAAATGTTGTGTATGATAGTTCTTCAGTACTTGAAGTCGGTCCTGAAAAAAGCATTGATATAAATGCTAAAACCATAATACCTAATATTACATACATTCCAATTGATTGATTTTTTTTATTCATATCTCTCCCTTTTTATCTCTGTCTGTAAATATTATAGCAGAAAAATTAACAATTATACTCTTTGATTGGGTAATAAAATTAATAGCTTATTTTAAGGAGTTTGTTAACTTTCTGTTACATTTAGTCAATTTTTTATTACGATAAGACTTTATATATTTAGGGAATTATAACACGGGATTATTATGAACACTTTCGCTAGCGGTTTAAAATTTGGATTTTTAACGGGGATAACAAATAGTATTTGTTGCTCAGCCGGCTTTGGATTTGGTATTCGTAGTCCTTGGAGTTGTGGTAGTTTTGGCGGCTTTAACCCATTTGGCGGTTTGCTAAGTTTTGGTAGATTTGGTGGATTGGGATGTTGCTGTTCTTCAATATTTCCGTCATATTATGGCGGATACAATTCATATGATATGATTCCGCCTTATTTTGGATATAATTACAGTTACCCTTCATTTAATAACAATTTTTCTTTCGGTTTTGATACTATTCCAAGTTGGGATGGTGGTGGATTGGGCTGTTTATACCCGTCAATTCAATACGAACCAATTCAATTGCCAAACCCTTTTGAATATGCAATTAATCTAAAAAAGAAACTTGAAGCTGATACTGAAATACTATCCTCTGCTAAGACGAAAAAGAAAATAACAGAGGTTAAGGAAGATGGTTCTGAAGAGGTTTCCGGTACTTCTACAGTTTCAAAAAATAACCAGAAACGAACTGCTGAAAATGAAATACGAACAGAAAGCTATTCGACAAGAGTTTCAACATCGTCAGCAACTGTAGCGACTGCAGCTGCTGTAACCGGTACATCTGTGGCAAGTAGTTCAACAAAAAAATCAAATAAAAAAGTTTCTACAGCTCAAAGTACTAAAAAGACTACTAATTCTAAAAAAGTAAAAGTTAGACATTGGTCAGAGATGACGGATAAAGAGTTACAACAAGTTTATGGTAATTACACAAGAGATATTACAAAGCCCTATGGCGGTACAGCTGAGGATTTGAATAAATACCTAAAGGGTAAAGGTAAGCTTGAAGGTATGGGCGGTGCTTTTATTCGAGCACAAGAAAAATACGGTATAAGTGCAACTGTTCTTGTAGGGATTGCCATGAATGAATCAGCTCAGGGAACAAGTAAGCTGGCAAGAAAGAAAAATAATGTCGGTGGTGTAAGAAAATCGGGAACAACTGAGTTTAGAAAATTTAATTCTGTTGAAGATTGTATAATGGAAATGGCAAGATTTTTGAAAGCCGGATATGTTAACAATTCCGGTCGCTCGTTAACAAAATTATATCAGGTAAATGCAAAATATTGTCCGGCAAGTGATCCGACAGACAGTTCAGGTATTAACGGTTATTGGGCAAGAAATGTAGAGAAATATGCCCGAGAAGTAGAACAAAAATTGGGTACTGATGTATTAGTTTAAATTTGTAGTAAAAAATTTTAATAGGTAATATGCAATAGTTGCTCACAGGGACGGCGTTTCGTTCGTTTCACTCACTTCAGCCTTGCCAAAATCCGCAAGCGCCTGTGCAATCAAAGATTGCTTCACTTCATTTCGCTAAGGCTCAATTCCGCAACGGCGCTGACGTTATGTTTCGTCCTCAGTTTGCATTTGCCTTCGCAAACGCAAATTCGGACTTTACACCGAGCTACCGCTTTCTTGGATTATTGGCGGTTCGCAACTTTTGCACTTCGTTTTTATTTTTCTGACGAAAAATAACACTTCGTCAAGTTGCTCACAGGGACGGCGTTTCGTTCGTTTCACTCACTTCAGCCTTGCCAAAATCCGCAAGCGCCTGTGCAATCAAAGATTGCTTCACTTCATTTCGCTAGGGCTCAATTTCGTAACGGCGCAGACGTTATGTTTCGTCCTCAGTTTGCATTTGCCTTCGCAAACGCAAATTCGGACTTCACACCGAGCTACCGCAAAAAAAAAGCCATTCACTTGAGAACGGCTACCAGACTTGGGGAGGAGGTATGAAAAACCTTTTCGGTTTTCCATACCAATCTAAACGGCAAGTTTAATTTTTTCTTTAGTTCTCTTTTTAAAATCTCATACTTTTGGGGGAGTATGTTAAAAAAAATAAGAGGTTAACAAAATTTAATATTATTTACCTTTACCCTCTCGACATTTAATGTTTTTTTGTATATTATAAGGTTAACACTAGCAAAAATAGTAAAAGGAGAAATAGAAATGCAAGTAATATTGAAAAAAGATGTTCAAAACCTTGGCGAAGCAGGTGAATTGGTAAATGTAAAAGACGGTTATGCAAGAAATTTCTTAATTCCAAAAAACTTTGCTGAAATCGCTACAGAAGGTGCTTTGAAAAACAGAGAACAAAACTTAGCTAGAATTCAAGCTAAACAAGAAAAATTACACCAAGAAGCTTTGGCTAAAGCTGCTGAAATTGAAAAATTAGGTCAATTAGAATTGTCAGCTAAAGCTGGTGAAAGCGGTAAATTATTCGGTACAATTACAACTAAAAAATTGTGCGAAGAATTGAAAGAAAAAGCTAATATTGAAGTTGACAGAAAAAATGTATCATTAAATGCACCTATCAACAAAATCGGTGAATTTACAATGCTTATTAAATTAACTTCAAAAGTTAAAACTGAATTAAAAGTTGTTGTAACAGCTTCTGAAGTAGTTAAAGAATCTATTGAAGAAGAAGTTGCTGAAGAAACAACTGAGGCATAGTTTTTATTACAAACAAAACGTGCCGCCTTTTAGTAAGACGGTACGTTTTTTTAGCAGAGGGCAAAATGAAATATATATCCAGATGTATACCTATGGGTGCTTTACCGTACGAAGATGAAACGGCTATTATTAGGATGATGACTAAACTTTTTGTAGACATCCCATTTCTCCCATTATTACCTAAAATGGAACCTGATAATACCTTATTTTTTAGAACTTTAGATAAAGTTCCCGGTATTGTTATGCATGAAAAAGGGTTTTCTTTAAAACCTCGAAGCAAAGCTCTTGAGGCAGAATTTGCTGCTTTAGATAAGACTTTCAATAATCCGAGTATGGAATTGCTCGATGCTTATGCTGTTGAATCTGTTTTTATGGAAAAGTATTTGGAAATAATTAAAAAATTTAAACCTAAAGAAGCTTGCATAAATTTCTTAGGTCCTTTTACAATTTCTCAAATGTTGAATGGTGCTGCTGATGACCAACTTTTATTGGATAAGTATTACAGAAAGATATTTATTCAAGCGGTTTGTGTAAAAGCATTGTGGGCGATTGAAAAAGTTAAACAATACTGCCCTACAACAAAGCTTATTATTATCTTTGAAGAACCGTTATTGAACAAGTTTGGGGTTTTAAAACGTGAAAATGAAGAAGTTACGTCAGAACTGATTACTAACTTATTCTCACGTGTTATAGAAAAAATACATTCTGCCGGTGCTCTTGTTGCTATTCATTGTAATGATAAATGCGATTGGCGTATTCCTATTGATGCAGAGGTTGATATTGTTTCTTTCGATGCATATAATAATCCGAACAGTTTATCGATAATTCCTGAGGCTGTAGAAAACTTTTTAGCAAAGGGTGGAAGAATAAATTGGGGTATAGTTCCTGTAATGACGGAAAATATGGTTAAAACAATGACTATAGATTTAGTTGCAAAAAGATTTTTTGCAACGTTAGATTCGTTGATTAAAGCCGGTGTACCTTCTAATTTGGTTTATAATACTGCTTCTGTTTCTTTACAGGGTGATGTTGATAAATTACCGCTTTTATTTTCTGAAAAAGCTTTGATGATTGAACAGCAGTTATCTAAAAAAATTCCGCTAAAACAATAAATTTAAAAACTGTTATCAATCATTATAGTGTAGCGGATGAAAGAATGTGCCATTAAAAGTAAATAAGGGTTCATTTCGTTTGTTGCCGACAGATTAACTTTTGTTTCTGCAACTTCGTTTATCTCATCTTTTTTAGGCGTAACGACTTCTATGTCTATGTTGGTGTTCATTGAATGAGATGTGCTTTCTTGTGCTAAGCTTTTGTTAAGTGTATCTTTAGGAAAGTTCTCTGAACAAATTATATAAACGTCAACGGAATTAGAAGTGGTAAGCGTAAATACGCCTTTAATATTACCAAAATTTTTAGTCTGCACCAGAACGGTAAGTTTAGAGTCGTTTGAGTCAATTTCACCTTCCGGTTGTGTAATTTCTAAATCAAATCCAACGCCTTCGTTTAGCGGTAACCAAGGTAAATACAACATCATAAGGCTTTTGAGGTTTTGTGTCGGATTATTTGATTCCGCCATAGAAATACAAGAGTTTAGAATACTAATAGTTTCTTGTATTTGTTCGTTGCTAATACCTTGTTTTGAAGCAGTTGCCATAGCGATAATTAAAGATGCAACCGCTTGTTTACCGTTTTGTAAAATGAGCTTGGATACATCAGTCATGCTAATCATTCCGCTAAAAATCAAGTTTATTACATCTTGTTGAACTTTGGCACCATTTTGCGTGTTTAATGAAGCTAAAACTTCAGGATTTATAGCCGGCATGGTTTCATCAAACAATGCTGACAGAGTTTTTTGATTTTGTAACATCTCGGGATTTATGCCCGTAATTCCAAGTGTTCCACCATTAATAGGTTTATTAATATTTTGGATAGATAAAAGTGCTTCTGATAAATTTTGTGGTAAGCCTAAAATGCTTTTAATAAAAACAGAGCGATCCATGTTGGCAAGCGTATTCATTTGTATTGTCTGTGTGATAGAGGTCATGCTCTGCAAGTTTTGTATGAGTTGATTTGTGTTTGGCTTACTGTTTGTTAAAGCAGAATTTAATTCAGGTGCAAAATTGTTAATTTTTGAGTTTTCTGCACCTTTTAGTTTTTTTAAATAGAGCTCCGGATTTTGTAAACCCAGAATAATTTTGCCGATATTAAATCCGTCCATATATTAATTATACTATTATTTTTAAATTAATCTAACATTTTGATTTTTTACAAATATTAACATATTATTGTTTTATAATATATCTAAATACAAGGGAGTAATAATGTATACATTAGTTTATACTATAAATAATGAAAAATCACCGGAAACTGTTTATGTAAATTTAACAAATGCGTGCACTAATTCGTGTGTTTTTTGTTTAAGAGAGCAGAAAGATGACGTTTGCGGTTCTAATATGTGGCATGATGATAATTATTCTTTGGCTGATATAATTGAACAGTTTGAAAATTATAATCCAACACCTAAAAATGTGGTTTTTTGCGGATATGGAGAACCATTTTTGAAAAAAGATATGATGAAGGATTTTGCTTTATATTTGAGAAAAAATTATCCTGAAGTAAAAATAAGAGTAAATACAAACGGGCATGCTAATGCGATTTATAAAACAAATGTTGCGGAAGAATTTAAGAATTTGATAGATGCTGTTTCAGTGAGCTTAAATTCAGATAATTCAAAACAGTATAACGAAATATGTCAACCTAAAATAGATAATGCCTATGAAGCAGTTAAGGATTTTTTAAAGTCTTGTAATGAAGCAGGTATAAAAACTTATGCAAGTATTGTTACAGGGTTTGATGACAGAGAAATAAATGTTTTAAATTGTGAAAAAATAGCCAAGGACTTAGGTGCAGAGTTTAGAAACAGAGAGTTTATAGAAAACGGCTATTAATAGGAGATTATGAAAAACAAAGGTTTTGTAATAAACTTGAGTCTGATAATATTAGGCATATTATTTTATTTTGTTGCCAACTTTCAACGTACGGCAATTCCGGGTGCTGTTTTTGATGTTCTTGAACAGGAGCTTGCAGTCGGTGCACCTCAAATAACGGCGTTTGGCGCTATTTTTATGTATATCTATGCATTTACACAATTATTGAATGCGATATTTGTTGATAGATTTGGCGGAATTAGGGTTATGGCTGCAGGTGCCGTAATTTTAGGACTAGGATGTTTATTATTTCCTTTGACTTCAAATCTCTCGGTAATGTATCTTTCAAGAGCACTTTTGGGCTTGGGTGGAAGCATGTTCTACTTAAGTATTATAAAAGAACTTGGAAATGTTTTTTCTGACAAAAATTTCGGTATAGCACTATCTGTAATGTTGTTTGTCGGATATGCCGGTGGAATTATTGCTAACGCACCATTTGTTTATGCTATGAAATTTCTTGGCTGGCGAGAGATTTTGTCTGTAGTAAGCGGTGTTGTTATAGTAGCTACAATAGCGTATTTTGTGCTGTTGTCAAAAACAAAACTTTCTGAAATTAATACACATGTTAAGCTGAGGGATTTGCCGTTTAGACTTGTTTTGCATAAAAAACATAATATAAATTTAATAACTTTTGCTTGCTGTAATTTTGGGATTTCTTACGTTATACAAACTGTAATCGGAAAAAAGTTTTTAGAAGACTTTTGTTCATATACTTCGGGTAAAGCAGCTATAATCCTTTCAATTATGGCAATAGTAGCAGCTGTGGCAAATATTGTAAATGCATCTATATGCAAACTCTGTCATAATCATAGGGTTATATTTTTAAAATGCGCATCTGTAATTACTTTTATATCATTGCTGACAATTTGTATATTGATATATTTTAATATTAAATCAGTTGCTATAGCCGTGATATTCTGTATATTAGCAGGAAATGCAAGTCTTTCTTCAATATTGGTTCCGGTACTTCATCAGACAAATAAGAAAGCAATTTGTACAACTGCCGTAAGTATTATGAATTTTTCATATTTTTTAATGGTTGGTATTTTGGGTAATGTTACAGGTCATGTTTTGCATGTTTTTGAGCCTAAACGTGTGGGCTCAACATTAATCTATGATAATAATTCATACTTATTGTTATTTGTAATATTCTTAATTTTAAGTATTTATGAACTCTATAAAGCAAGTAAATTATCAAACAAGTATTAATTTTTTGGACTCAATTAGTTTAATTCTTACCCCAGAAACGGCTCCAAAAATTGCGAGAAGTATGGCTTTCCAGTTGTTCAATTCTTGAAGAAAGTTCTCTGTTGTGTTCTAAAAGTTCTTGAACTTGTTTTGCAAGAATTTCGTTATCTCGTTTGTAACCGCCTGCTTCAATTAAACGAGTTGCCATGTCAGAATTTGTAATGTCATCACTAATTTTTTTAGCAACAGCCTCTGCAAGCATTTGTAGAGTTTGTGAACTAACATCCAGCGTGAAACTTTTATCAGAGCGAGGCGTTAAATCTGTAACGGCAGAATCCTCTCTGTATTCTTGTTCAATAACAGATAAAGGTTCTGTTATTGTAGAAGTATTGGTTTCTTCATGCTTAACTTCAGATTCTTCTTGTTTTTCTGTTTTTTCTTCCGTGATTGTAGGTTGAATGTAATCCTTAACTAAAATAGGTTCAATATGTTCTTCCTTTTTTTCTACTTTCGGACTCATTCTTTGAAGTTTTGCAATAATTTGCTCATCACTGTAGCCTTGAGCTTTTAAAGAAATACCTCTTTTGATTTTTTTCAAGGATAAATCATCATAAAATTCTAATCCGCTTTCGTCCTCGTAAATAGAATCGACTTTCCAGTCATTTAAAAATAAATCCAAAGAATGTTTGTCGATATAATAATTTTCAGCGTTTAAATTCTTTAAAATAGTTTCCCTATTAAACATTCAAAACTCCTTTAAAACCTAAATAAATTAGGAACTATACTTACCCCTTGCGATATTTCTTTCTTGCGTTTTTTTAGCAATTGCTTCACGCTTGTCGTAAAGTTTTTTACCTTTTGCTAAACCTATCTCTATTTTAGCAAAACCATTGGATAAAAACAATTCTAAAGGTACAATTGTGTAACCTTCTTTTTTAATTTTTCCCAACATTTTCATTATTTCATTTTTGTTTAGTAATAGCTTGCGAACTCTTTCCGGTTCGTGATTGTAGCGATTTCCCTGTTCATAAGGTGAAATGTGCATGTTGTATAAGAAAACTTCTCCATCTTCAATTTTGGCAAAACTGTCTTTAAGATTAAGCATGCCTTTTCGGATTGACTTTATTTCAGTTCCTGTTAAAACAATACCTGCAATAAATTTATCAAAAATTAAATAATCATGAAAAGCTTTTCTATTTGTCGATACAACCTTTTTACTCATAAGCTCATTATAAACTAAAGCTTTTTTGTTTGCAAAGAAGAAATTATTAACCATAAAATAAAAAGGCTGAGATTTACTCAGCCATTATTTACTTCATTCATTTACTACTATTATTTTATAAATTATAAGTATATGTTATGTTGTGGAAATCGTGGTTTTTAAGCGCTTTTTCCACTGCAGTTGCGTTAGGGTTATAAATGGCGGCAAATTCTGCAGAGGAACTATTTACCCATTTTTTCAGACCATCATCCCAGGCTTCAACAATTTCTCCGTTAGCAACTCGGAATTTTTTTCCACCTTCGTGGATTTCTGCTAATCCGATATTCATACCGTTAGTTTCGCCTTTATTGATAAATCGTTGTACAATTCCGCCGATTTCGTCATCTTTGTGGTCGAGTAAAAATCTCTGAACTAATGGCGAGTCTTGATGATATCTACTTGTTATAACTTTGTTAAGTTCTATTGGTGAAGTTCCGCTGTTCATTCGGTACCCATATGTTACGTCGTCTGTAACTTGTTGTAATCTTATGTCGGTTGCGCTATTCATTGATCTACTATTTTTTTCTAATACTTCTTTAACGTAAGTATTTATTTTTTCTACAAAATCTTTGTCAGCATCGCTTGATGGCGTTTTATAAATATTAGTAATATTATGGTTGTCTTGATTTAGAACTTTTACAACTTTGCCATTACGTACCAAAATAGTATTAGTATTCCCGCCATGAGGTATTGTACCGCTAAATCCGGTTACTTTCACAGCATCATCTGCTAAGTTCGGAATGGTTCTACTTATTCCGAGCTTATCTAATTCGTCGGCGAAATTTGCGTTGCTTGCTCTTAGTGCTTGACCTCTTTGTCCCGGTAAATAAAATACTTTTTTACCGTTAATTGTAGTAAATCCTATAGTTTTTTGTTTTGCAGCTTTTGAGAAAACCTTATTCCATCCGGTTTTAAATTGGTTTAAGAAACCTTTTCCGGTTTTTCCTTTACTTAAAATATATGCACCACCTCCAATGAGGCCAACTCCCAAACTCCCTAAAAGATATGCACCTGCATTAGAAGATTTTTTAATAGCAGTTGAAGCATTTCCTTGAAAAGTCGGACAGCTTGTCGAATCAGCTACAACTACAGGTGTTTGTTGTGTAATTGCTGTGCTGTCAGCTTGAGGCGTGTACTGCAAGGATTTTAAAAAATACGGATTTTGTAATAGTGTTGAATCCATGCCGGCAGCATACGGATTAATAGCATAATCTACCATAATGTATACCTTTCTGATTAACCTAATTAAAACTAACCTTACTCATGTAAAGTTTTTTGGTTTTTAAAAATTGCTTAAAATAGAAAATATGCTTTACAAAAGTTTACAAAGGAGATTAAATATAAATATAGGAAGCTAGTTTTATTATTGTTTAAGGGCTATAAAAATCAAATGTTGAAAAAAGCAATTTATCTAAAGACAAATAAAATATTCCAAGATGGCGAAGTTTTTCAAAAATGGGTAAATATAGCTAACGGTTTGGGTATTGACTATTATGTCATAAATGATAATGATAATTTTTTTAAGATTTTTGATAAAACATCCAATTTTGCTCCTAAAGAAATTATGAAAAGCGACAGAACTACTTATTATACAGAAGTTTTATATGCTTTGGCGCCGAAATGGTGGAATGCAGCTTTTGCTCATTTAACAACTTTTCAGCATGCACAAAATAATGATATAGATTGTTTTTGGAATATTGATGCTGATGATGTTGTGTTTATGCATCCAACTGACAAATGTGTAGAAATGTTAGAAACGATACAGGATTATGCTGATAAAAACGAAGGTGATGCGTATTCACTTGATATGTGGCGAAGTCGTAATGCCGGACTACATTGGTCTTTTGGCGTATCATACATAAAAAATAATGTAGATTGGATAAAACTTTTAAAAGAAAATCACAATAAAAAAAGTCTAATTAAAGGTGATAATATAGATTGGTTATTTACTTGTTTTAAAGAAAATAATTTAGCGAAATTGGAAACATTTTGTTTTAATAATGCATATTTATACCATTTTGAAGACGGTTTTTTAAATTGGCAAAATGATCTTTTGTTTCTTCGCCAAAAGGGTATAATAGAACAAAAAGAAGAACGTTATACTATTAAGATAGCTGACGATGTAATAAAATTTGAGAAATAAATAATAAAATAATGCTTTCTATCTTAGTCGATGTTAACAAATTCTTCTTTTGTAATTCTGGTATCCCAACCGCCAATAAGTAATTCTTCGTGTTTAGAAATTCCGGTGTAAGATAAGCTTGCATCTTCGTATCGTTTAAATGCAAATACAGCTGAATTCATTATTTGTTCGTTAAATATGCCGATGCTTACCAAGAGCTCAAAATCAGGCATTGTTAAACCTGTAACCTTTTGGAATAATTCCGGCTCTAATTGTGTTATGACATCTTTAAGAGTTTGCTCTCTGTTATCTGTTAGATACATAAACACAGGTATTCTTGTCGCAAACTTCAACAATTTTTCTTGAATTTCTTTGCGCTTTGATTTAATTTCTTTTTCTTGTTCTGTTAATTCTTTCTTTTCTTCTTTTGTAAGCTCTTCTTTCTTTTCTTGTTTAGCTTTCTTGAGTGCTTCGGATTTATTAACAAGAGTCGTAAGTTCTTTGTTTAAGTTTCTAAATCCTTCAATTTTCGATAGGGCTTCCATGGCTTTTTCAGAGTCAAGAAGCTTAGAAAGAGTTTCATTATCTACATTAACCAATAATGCACTCTCCCAACGTCTTGCAAGCATTGACGACGCTGTACCTGAGATTACAAGATCTAAAAGTTCATTAGCATCGATGATATCCATATGGCTTCCGTCGTAACATAATACAGGTAAGAAACTGATAAATTCAGAAACTTTTTCTTCAGGCGATTCTTTTGAATCAACATTTAATCTGGCACTATATTCTGCAATTTGTCTTAAAGCTCTATCCGGTGCAAAGTCAAAGACATAACAAGTATCTTTAATGATAGATTTTTCATTTGGGTTTAATCCGTCAGGATTTTTGACAGTCCAAGGAGACTGAACCCTAAATGCTGATTGAAAATAAGTTTCAGGACTTGCGGTATCTCTAAGCATAAAGATACCACCCCACTCGCTTACGGTAACACCTGTAGTTAATTTTCCGCAAGACAAGGTTATTGTTTTAGTCGCAAAGCCATTTTTAATCGCTTCTCTTACGGGTTTAAGTGCTTCTACACCCATGCCGGCATCATTGCCTGCACAAATAATAACTTGGTATTCGTTGTAGAACGGATGTTTTTTTAGAAGTTCACCCATTGCCTTACAGCTTGCAACAGAAGGTAAGAACCAAAAAGTATGATTTAAAGCACCCAGTAATCTGTAATCTGAGTACGGCATTGGCGGCTTTTTGCCAATTTTTAATTCATCAATTGTGCTGGCTTTGTATTGTCCTCTGATTAAGTTTAGCCAGTTTACAACTTCCTGCTCATATTTGAATTTTGGAAGCTCATTTTTATCCCCTTCATTTACCCCTTTATTTACCCCTTCATTTACCCCTGCAGAGAAAAATTCGTTCAAAGAAAATTCATTAAATTCACCGCCTAATGCAATTTGTTTTATTTCGTCAGGCATTTTGTAAGTCATAAGAACCATTTTAGGTAAATCCGAATAAGGATTTGCACCCTTTGTTTCGTCCCAAGAATTTTTCTCTCTTTGTTCATCTGTGTAAGTCCAGTTAAAGATTTGATCTTCTAAGAATTCACCGTTATTTAGAGCTCTAAAAGGCGTTCCGGATAAATATAAATATGATTTAGTAGTTAAAGGCATTTGTTCTTCGTCATAGTAATCTATACCTTCGCCATTTTGTTTGGCTTGTTCTTTTTTGTCTTCAGCATCATATAAATCTTTTGCCGAATCTCGCCAAGCACCAAAGTGGTATTCATCAAGAATTATGCAATCCCAGTTTATAAGGTGAATTTCTTCGTTACGAGGTTTTATACCACCGGCTTCGGTTTTTTGTAATACATCTTGAAAACTTGCAAACCACACAAAAGGTTTTGAGTGGTCTATCTCGTTATATTGCAATCCTGTTCTTGAAACAAATTGCCAGTCTTGAAAATCTACATGAGATTTTAAATCTTCTTCCCAAGAGTTTTGAACAGCAGGTTTAAAAGTAAGGACTAAAACTTTACTCCAATTCATTTCTTTTGCGAGTTGATAAGATGTGAAAGTTTTACCAAATCTCATTTTAGCGTTCCATAGAAAGTGAGGTGTTTTACCTTCTTTTTCATAAGGATACTTTCTGAAATATTCACTTGTAAGTTTAACGGCTTTAGCTTGTTCCGGTCGCATTTTAAAATTTGCAATACGTTTACTCATATCAAATTTATGATTTTTAACCGCAAAAAGAGCTTGCTTAACTTCTTCTAAAGTGCATTCAAACCATTCAGAACCGGAAAATCTGTAATAACCGGCTTTTTCAAGAACTCTATGAACGTCGTGATCAGTAAAATAAGTTCCGTCAAAACGAATTGCAATTTCATCTAAAAGGATTTCATAAGGATTATCAATTGGTTTATTTGTTCCAAACTGTTCAGCTATTCGTTCTTGAGCCGATTTAGTTGTAAAACCAATCTTAATAAGTCCTTTACCGTTCCTGTTTTTACCTTGCCATGGTGTTTCTTTGAATTGAGGTTCGGTATAAGCATAAATACGAGGTATTTTGTTACTTGATAAAATTTCTGTCATATTTTTCCTATCCCATTGGTTTAATCATTGATTTGATAAAATCTGTTTCGTCTTGAGTTAATCCGTATTTTTTATATAGTTTTTCATCAGTCCATTCTTCGTTAAAATCTTGAATTGGTACAAATGAATAAACAATTTTAGTTGCGTGTTGTGTATTTTTTCTTAGAGCTACTAAGAAGTGGAAAAAGTCTGTTTGCATATAGCTTGCTAGATTTTCAGCTAAAGTTTCATCATCGTATGAGCCGGCAATTAAATATGTTTCTGTACAACAAGAAGGGTCTTTTACGATAATAGGTTTTATTCTGTCAGGTGTATTTCCGCTACTTCCGTTTCCAAAAACAGCAGGAACGTAAACTTTTATTTTGTCTAATAAGTTTTTATTTTGGGTAATTTTTCTTTTGTCTATATAACCGATTTCGCCTCTTGCGTATATTTTTATAGAATTTTCAAAGGCGTTTTTCTCATAGTCTTTGAAATCAGTAGCAAATCCAAAAGGTTTTCTTGAAGTAATTTGAGTATCCATTGTGGTTTCATTCAGAGCTTGAACTTTTTTAAGTATTGAAATTGCTTCATTATATCTTATTAAAGTTTCGCAACCGTCTTCTAATAAAGGTCTTTCAGTTGTTGATATAACAGTATTTTTTTTGTGGGTACTAAAAGAACATAATCCTTTATCATCTCTATTCCATAAGAAATAGCAAACACCGCCTTTTATTTCAACACCTGGGAAACAATCACTTGCATCCGGAAAATCGTGTATAACCCTAATTCTGTCATCATTTAACATTTCATCTCTAAAAGAGTCTAAACCTTTACCACCGGCATACCAGCGAGCAGGAATAATCATTGTTATATATCTTGGGTTTAATTTTTTAGCTTGTTGCACAAATAAATGATAAAGTGGTTTTGCACTTGCAGCGTTACCGCCATCACTTAATTGATAAGGTGGATTGCCTATTATTACATCAAATTTCATATCTTTTAACCTCTTAAATAATTCGGAATTCCGTTGTTCATCACTGTGGATGAAAGAATAAGCGTGAGTTTCCAACTCTTCATCTCTGTCATATTCTGATTTTGAAGCATTACACATCATACATTTATCTTTAAACCATATATGGTAAGTTCTTTTATATTCAATATTTCCCTGATTGTTAGCGAATTGGCAAATAGAATACTCACCGTTGGCGTTTTTGGAACAATAAACAGAGCGTCTTGACAAAAGTCCGGTTAGCTCTGTGATTGCCAAACCGAATAATTGGTTTTTAAATATGTGTTCAATTCTTTTGTCTAAATCCGGAATAACTTTTTCTAAACCTTCTATTAATCTCTTTGCGATTTCTCTGAGAAATATACCACTTTTGCAACAAGGATCTAAAAACTTTGTTTCGGGATTATTGAATAATTCTTGTGGTAGTGTATCTAAAATTTCATTAACCAGTTTAGGCGGTGTAAATACCTCATCTGATGAAAGGTGGGAAATACAATCTAAAATGTCAGGCTTATGCAATTCTTCTAAAAAACTCATGCTAATTCTCCTTCAACAAGGTTTCTGTAATGTGTAAGCGGATAAGCTTTAAGAGGTTGAGGAATGAAAACTTCTTCACCGCTATCACTTATTAAAGATGCAAACAGAGGAGTATTCAGAAATTCTGCTTGTTGGTTTATTTGAGAAAATGAATACTCTTCACGCTTAAACTGATATCCGACAAGTTTCCATTGTGTAAAAACAATTTGGTCAATTCCGTTAAGAGAATCGCCTTGTAAAATATTCTTTTTCAGAACAAATTTCATTATTTTTTTGTAAGTATCATCCGGATAAACTTTTAGAGCTTCTTTATAAGTTTTGATAGCGATTTCAAACATCCTGTTTATAGCTTGCTCGACGTTATCTTCTAATAAATCAATTCCGTAAATACTTGATAAAGCCAATAACATTTGTACTTCAAAATCAGTTTTTTTTGTTCTGTAACGAGAAGTAACAGTTTTAAGCTTTCTTTCTAAAATTGCTACAAGAAAATTACCGTCTCCGCAAGCCGGTTCAAGAAAAGTGCTGGAAATGTTTTCAGAGTCATTTTTAACCAAATCAAGCATAGCTTCAACTTCACGTCTTGCAGTTAAAACTTCGCCATGATTGCGCACTCTGTCAGAACTTTTTACTTGTATTTCCGGAACTTCAATCATTATATTAAAAACCCCAACAATACAGATTATATCATAAAGAATAAAGAATATTTAGTAGTGTAATAATAATGTATTGTTACACAATGTAAAATAAAGGAGCAATTTTATGTACTAACGTGTTTTTATACTAATAAGAGAAATTAATATAGAGGATTTTGCAATGGTTGATACGCATACAATAAAAAGAGGAGAGACTCTAACATCTATCGCACGTAAATATAATACGACTGTTAATAGACTTGCTGAGCTAAATAACATTAAAAACGTAAATTTAATTATCTCTGGTGCTACATTACAATTACCTGTAGATAGTTTCGAGTACCGAACACCTGAAGTTCAAAAATCTAATACTCAAACTGTAGAAATACAGCGAAATAAAATTAAACAAAATGCAACTGTAGCACAATTTCATTCTACAACAAACGAATTAAAAGTTTCTGCAAACAAACCTGCATCAAGCAATCCATTTGGAATTATAAATACTGAAGCTAAAACGGTACCTGTTGCGAATGAAAACGTATTTGAGCAGGATACTGTAGAATTGAACAGTCGTAGATTTAAGCATAGAACACGCTTATTAGAAGTTGCCCAAGATAGTTTAGGCTTATATGAAATTACAACTGCTGAATATGCAATAATGAAGCAAAAAAATCCGGAAGAATTGAAAAATACGCAAGCAGTAATTGTTGGTGATTATGGAATGAAGAATGGACATCAATGGTGTGCATATACAGTTGGTTATTTAGCGCAAGAGGCTGGATTAGATATTGAAAAATTTAGTACGGTTCAAGCATATATAAACAAATATAAAAAAGATTACAATCAAATTTCGAGCCACACAATGACAAAGGAAAATTATAAAGAAGAACGTTGTGCACGTGCTAAAGAAATAGAAAAACAATTACCAAATATGAATGAAGGTGATTTCATTATTTGGAAAGGCGATTATATTGTTCCTCAAACTAATGGAAAAGTTCAAAAATCTACTGCATCACATATAGGTATTATTGAACATGTAGATTTAGAAAAAGGTATCGTAACTGTAATTGAAGGCAATGCTAATATTAGTGAAATGAATGAACACCAAGAAAGGATACCAGTAAGAACTTCTGCTGATTGTAAACGAGGCGCTCAAACTTTTGGTGAATATAAGGATACTAATAACAGAGATGGTTTAATTCGTAAGCAATATACAATTGAAGAGTTGTCAAAACATGGGTATACAGGGTTTATTGACAACCAATGCCGAGTGAAATAATGGTTTCAAAATAGGGGTATTTTAGCTTGTAGTGCGTTATTTTAAAAAGTCAAATGCATTGATTGCAGAAACGTTGCACTATGAGTACAAATTACCATTCAATTTCTTCGCTTTGGGGTTAAATTGTAAAAAAAATCCCCGAACCGTCCAAGATTCGAACTTTTGTTTTGGATTTACATGATGTAATAAAAGCTACTCCTAGTAGTTATTTCAAGAATTTGCAAATTCTTGTTAATATACTTAAACTGTATAACAGCTAAATTTGTGTTAATATTTCTTTATGGAAACACTTTACGACTATTGCAAAGAAAAGAATAAAGAATATTTACTACAAGAATGGGATTATGAATTAAACAAGGATTTTGATATTAAAACTATTCTTACTGGTAGTCATACTAAAGTCTGGTGGAAATGTTCTAAATGCGGGTATAAATGGCAAATCGCTATAAGAAACAGGGTGAATGGGAGTCATTGTCCATGTTGTATAAATAAAGTTGCTGTTGAGGGCATTAATGACTTAACAACAACTCATCCTGAAATAGCAAAAGAATGGCATCCGACAATGAATAATGGTTTAACTCCTCAAGATATTACTGCAGGTTCTAATAAAGATATTTGGTGGATTTGTTTACATTGTGAAAATAAGTGGAAAACAACTGTTTATCATCGGGCAATAAAAGGTTCAGGCTGTCCTAAATGTCGCCATTCAAAAAGATTGAATTATGGTACCAAAGAGAACCTATTATTCACACATCCAGAAATAGCAAAAGATTGGCATCCAACTAAAAATAAAAAGTTAAAACCTGAAATGTTTTCAAAAAATTCACGCTATAAAATTTGGTGGAAATGTCATGTTTGTGGAAAAGAGATTGAAACAGAAATAAAAAATTACAGTGGATGTAAGACTTGTAAAAAACAAATAATTCTTAACAATAAAAATTTAAGTATTACTCATCCTCAACTACTTTCAGAATGGGATAATAATAAAAATACAATAATTAAACCTGTTGATGTTTTAGCCAGTAGTCCTAAAAAAGTGTGGTGGAAATGTGTTAAATGTGGTTATGAATGGCAAGCAAAAATTAGTAATAGAGCTGTATTAGGTAGAGGATGTCCGTGTTGTTCTAATAGAGTTATAGTTGTTGGAGTTAATGATTTAGCAACAACCCATCCAGAAATAGCAAAAGAATGGCACCCAACAAAAAATAAAGATTTAACACCACAAAAAGTTACATATGGTAGTAATAAAAAAGTTTGGTGGTTATGTCCCAAAGGTCATGAATATCAAGCAACTATAGGACATCGGACTTGTGGTGTTGGAACAAATTGTCCTATTTGTAATTCTGGACGTCAAACTTCTTTTGCAGAACAAGCTGTTTATTATTATGTTAAAAAGCTTTATCCAGATGCAATTAATCGATATACTGCAGATTTTTTAGGCAGGATGGAATTAGATATTTACATTCCATCTATAAATTATGCAATTGAATACGATGGAGAACCTTGGCATAAAGGAAGTGCAAAATTAAAAAGGGAAGAAAGGAAATACATACTTTGCAAATCTAAAAATATAAAATTAGTTAGATTTAGAGAAGAAGAGGCTCCTTTAACAGCATTTATTGCTGATACTCAATTTTGTCGTGATAGATTATATGAACATTCAACCTTAGAACATACTATTCAATTGCTTTTAGAACGCTTAAATTTTAAAAGTATGGGGTGTCCGTTGGATGTAAATATTGAACGTGATAGATATGAAATTTTAAAGTACAAATATGAATTAAAAAAAGATACCTTATTAGACAAATTTCCTGATGTAGCAAAGGAATGGCATCCAACTAAAAATGGAGAACTAAAACCATCAATGTTTAAAGCTGGAACAGACCATAAAGTTTGGTGGTTATGCCCAACCTGTGGTAATGAATATGAAGCTGCAATAAATAAAAGAGCTACTAATAAGAATCCAACAGGGTGTCCAAAGTGTGGAATTTTAAAAAATTCAAAAAAAAGAATGAAAGCTGTTAATATGATTGATATAATGACTAATCAGATTATAAGAACATTTGATTCTATTTCAGAAGCACAAAAGCTAACAAATATTAAAAATATATCAATGGTTTGTAATGGATACAGAGAAAAAGCTGGTGGTTATAAGTGGAGTTACGTAAAATAAATAGGAGGTGTTGTATGAAAAAGATTTTGGTTAAATTCGGTATTATCGCATTAATTATCTTAGCATTTTTGTTTGGTAAAATTTCACAAAAAGATACGGGCAAGTATCAAATATTTATGCATCCAACATATAGAGCTGACCAATTTTTACTTGATACTCAAACTGGTAGAACTTGGCAAATGACACAAGAAAGCAAAGAAAAATATATGTTCTGGCATGAAATTCCAAGAGATGAATTATCTTTACCAACAGATAAAGAGTAAAATTGATTCTGTTCGAACTTTGGAAATAAATACTATAAAAGGGTTTGAGATATCTCAAACCCTTTAAAATGAAAAACTCCCCAAACCGTCCAAGATTCAAACTTTTTGTGTTGAATTGCACAATGTGCTAAATAATACAAAATATAATATTTATAAACAACTTTTAAATTTAAAACAAAACCTTTAAAATCATAAAATATACAAATATGGTATAATTATATAAAACTTTATACTGGTTATTAAAAAACTAAATTTAAGAAAGGAGTTTTACATTATGGAATTAAAAGGTAGCAAAACTGAAAGAAACCTAATGGAAGCTTTTGCTGGGGAATCTCAAGCTCGTAACAAGTATACTTATTATGCAGCCCAAGCTAAAAAAGATGGCTACGTCCAAATTAGCAGAATTTTTGAAGAAACTGCTAACAATGAAAAAGAACATGCTAAAATATGGTTTAAATTACTACATGGTGGTAAGG
>SUTU01000005.1 GCA_015152525.1 Cyanobacteria bacterium SIG28
AGGAGTATAACATTATGGCTGTTGGCGCAAGAGATTTTATTGACAAATTATTGGTAGAAAAATACGCACAAGAAAAAGTTGACAACCATGATGCAGACTCTTTGGTGTCAAAAGTATCAGCAGATGACATGTATGATGCTATGACAATGTCAGCAAATCATTTTAAGACGATGTTAGCATTGAATAATCGTTTGACAATGGTTTGTTACGGTGTTGTCGCAAAATCAGCTAAGTATATTGAAACAGAAGCCGTTGCACAGTAAAAAAGGTTATACAAATACACACCGACAAACGACCAGTAACGCATTAACCATACAAACTGTCTAAAAAAAAAGAACTTTACATATTAATATAATAAATAAGCTTATCTCTCTTATATAACTATCTTACATCTTACAAAAATTTTAGCTCTCTTCTTTGAGAGCTTTTTTTTGTTGGTTTAAAACCCAATAGCGTGGTTAAATATTTTAAAAGATTTTAAAGAGTCATTTGACAAAATAGCAAAAAATATAAAATAAATTTATAAACAATATATTAAAAAAGCGGTAAATTAAGAATTTACCGCTTTTTGCTAATTATTAAAATACATCTCTTGCATTTTTTTACAAATTTGTAAGCCAGTTTTTGTTGTTGCAAGTCCTGCTTCTGAACTTTCTTTTAGTTGTGGAGACATAAACGTTCCCACTTGATACATAGCATCAACAACTTCATCAGGTGGTATTATTGATGTTATACCGCTTAGAGCAAGTTCAGCACCTGTAATGGCATTTGTTGTCATAAAAGCGTTTCTTTTAACGCAAGGAACTTCAACCAAGCCTGCTACAGGATCACAAACCAAGCCCAGAATATTTTTTAATGTTAAAGCTGCAGCTGAAATTATTTGCAACGCATTACCGCCTTTTATGCAAACCAGTGCACTTGAAGCCATTGCGGCTGCAGTTCCGCATTCACCTTGGCAACCCATTATAGCACCGGCCATAGCAACTTTATTTGAAATAATTTTTCCGATTTGACCTGCAGTAATAAGTGCATTAATTTGTATTTCTTCGTTATCACAAAATGCCATAATTATTGCCGGAACTATGCCACAAGCACCTGCTGTAGGACAAGCCGCAATTCTACCCATTCTCGCATTTTCTTCCGCTGTAGCGAGAGCATACAAGATTGCATTTTGCGCATTAGGACTAAAAAGCGATGATTGAGTTTTGTAATAAGTTTGTAATTTATCGCAATCAAATCCGGTCATTTTTCCTGTAGATAATTCTTTGGATATTAGTCCGTTTTTTATGGTTTCTTTCATTATGTCCAGAGTTTTTTTTACTTTTTCTCTAATTGTTTTTTCAGAAATTTCATTCTCTTGAGATTCAATTATTTGGCAAACTTCATAAATATTGAGATTATTTTTATTTGTACAATTAAGCAAATCTTCAAATGTATTAATATTTTTTATTAGCATATTTCCTCCAAACTACGAATAAAATAAATCTCATCGATCTTTGATAATTCTTTTAAAGTTTCTTCGTTTAATGGACTATCTAAATAAATAGCCATTGAAGCTTCTTCACCTCTGGCTTTACGTTGACAATTCATTGATGCGATATTTATATTTTGTTTTTGTATTAATACAGTTACGTTATAAATCATACCGGGTTTGTCTTTATAAATTAAAAGCAAAGTCGGATAATTTCCATTGATATTGAATTTATAACCGTTAATGGCATCAATTATAACATCACCGCCACCTAAAGAAGCACCGGAAATTTCCATTTTACCATTGTTACCATCAAATATAAAATCAACACTGTTTGGATGACGAGAGAAATTTTCTAAAAATTCAAACGAAAAATCTATATTAGATTGTTTTGCCAGTTCAAAAACATTTCTAATTTGCGGATTATCAACACTTAAGCCTATAACTCCGCCCAGTAAACCTTTATCCGTACCATGCCCTTTGCCGGTTTTAGCAAAAGAATTATATAATTTAAAATGAATTTTTTTAGGAAGCTCACCATAAATTTTACCTGCTAAATAGCCCAACCTTGCAGCACCAGCAGTATGTGAGCTTGATGGACCAATTATAATCGGACCTATAACATCAAAAAGCGTTTTCTTTTTCATAGTATTACCTCTTTTATACAATTATACCTGAAAAAGATTGTTTAAATTTAAAAAAGTTATTTCCCCAATATTACCTGCTTAAACAGCCTATTATTAGGCACATTGTTGCCCATTTTTATTATTCTTTCGTATGCAAATTTTAGCATATCACATTTCTTGCAAGATTCGTATAAGTAAAATTTTGGTGCTTTGTAATCGTTTAGTGATTTAGGCACTACAACATCCGGTTTTAAATCATATCTGGCAAATGTAACAAAAGGTCTACCGTTAACTTCACCCATATCAAATCTTAGACGAGTTGTTAGGTTTGATGTGTCAATATTTTTTCTGGCTTGGTTTAATTTATCAAATTTTCCTTTTTCTACTGCATAATCAGCTACAAGCTTCAATGATTCACTATGCAAAAATTTTGCTTGAAAGTTTGGATTTGTTGTTTGGTGAGGTAGAATATTCATCAAAACTCCTTATAACAATTGTCTTTATTGTTATAAAACTTGTAAAAATAAAAATTGCTACAAGCCTATTAGCAATCTAAATACCGACTTAATTAAAAAACATCTGTTTTTATAGGGTTTTTGAATTTGGTAATATTGTTTTGAAATAATAATTTCACAGTACCTGTAGAACCGTTTCTGTGTTTAGCGATAATAATCTCAGCTTCACCCTTATTAGCAGCTTTTTCTGCCATTTCATCTTCAGATTCAGCATTCTTATAGTATTCATCACGATAAATAAACATAACAATATCAGCATCTTGCTCGATAGAACCGGATTCCCTCAAGTCAGATAGCATCGGACGCTTGTCTGTTCTGCTTTCTACCGCACGTGATAACTGTGATAATGAAATGATTGGTACGTTCAATTCTTTTGCAAGTATCTTTAAACCTCTTGAAATGCTTGAGATTTGTTGCATACGATCTTCACGACCGGAACCCTCAATTAATTGCAGATAGTCTATAACTATCAAGCCTAAATTCTTCTCAGCCATTGCTAAACGTCTACATTTTGCTCTTAAATCAGTTATTGTAACACCGGCTGTGTCATCAATATATATAGGTGCTTGAGCCAATTTGTCCATTGCTACTGCAAGTTTTTCCCAATCTTTGTTATTTAAGTCGCCAGTTCTGATTCTTCCTGAATCAATTTCTGCTTCAGAACAGAGCAATCTCGATACAAGCTGATCTCTTGACATTTCTAATGAGAATATCGCAACAGGTATATTAGCTTTTAATCCTACATTTTGAGCAATATTTAATGCAAATGAAGTTTTCCCCATAGCAGGTCTGGCTGCAAGTATGATTAGGTCTGATTTTTGTAATCCGTTTGTAATACCGTCTAAATCATAATATCCGGTAGGTGTTCCGGTTAATTGACCTTTATTTTTTGAACGTTCTTCTAATTTTGCATAAGTATCATATACTAAATCCTTAACCGGCATTAAGGCTTTCGATGCCTTTTGTGAAGCGATATCGAAAATAAGTTTTTCAGCAATTTCTAAGGATTCTTCTATAGGGTTTAAATCATAACCGGAGCTAATAATCTCTGAACCGGCATTAATGAGAGAACGCTTAATCGCTTTTTCTTGAACAATTTTGGCATAATATTCAACGTTTGTAGTTGTAATTGTTTTATAACTTAAATCGTTAATAAAAGCTCTACCGCCAACCAATTCAAGCTTTTGGTTAATATTTAAAACGTCAGATACCGAAACTATATCAATACGATCCTCACCGTTATATAGTTGTAGCATTGCTTCGTAAACATATCTGTGTGCAGGTTTGTAGAATGATTCAGGACGTAAATGCTCTACTACCCTGTTCATACAAACAGGACTTACAAGTATGGCACCTAAAATAGCCTCTTCTGCATCTATGTTTTGTGGCATAAGCTCTGATAATTCTGCCGTGTTATTTTTTTTCTTATTATTTGTAAATGAAGTTGTCATAATAATATATTGCCAGCAAAGTAACTTGCTGGCAATAGTATGTAAATTAATATTAATATTTAAATTTAGTTTAGCCTTCGTTATTTTCTATAACTACTTCTTGGTGATTTTCTTCGTGATGTTCAGAATTTCCTTCAAAACCTTCCGGTGTTGAAACTTTTTTAGTTCTTCTTTTACGAGGTTTAGGTTTCTCTTCTGAATTTTCGATTTGTTCTTCTGATGAGTTTTCTATTTCTTCTGAGTTTTTACTTTCAAATTCGTCAACTTCATCTTCTTCAAAATCTTCGTCATCACAAATATCTTCTTCTGTATTTTTATTTTCTGCATTAAGAGCTTTTTCAATTTCTTCTTCATCCTTTGCTCTAATTACAGGAATTGAAAGCATTAGAGCAACCTGGTCTCCTTCTTGTTCAAAATTGAGTTCAAGAAGCTCTTTATCCATCTCTAAGTATTTTGACAACAAATCAACTAATTCACTTCTCATTTGTTCAAGAACACGTGGTGTTAAATTAGTTCTATCTTGCATTAACACAAGTTTTAATCTGTTAGTAGCAACAGCTTTAGAAGCATCCCCAATCACTGGTTCATCAGATTGTCTAAAGAACTTTGCTACTGTATTATAAAGATCAGTAAAAAGTCCCATTCTACACCTTCACTTTCAATTTTGAGAACACATTTTTAATTTTAGCCATAAATCCTTTTGGCTCATCTAAATCTAAGAAAGGTACTTCTTCTCCTAAAATTCTTTGAGCAACGTTTCTGTAAGCCTTCCCTGCTAAAGCATCTTCATCATTAACAATTGGTTCACCTTTGTTTGTTGAAGTTATTATGCCTGTGTCTTCCGGAATTATACCTACAAGAGGTATTTCAAGAATTTCAACAACATCATCAACACTCATCATTTCGTTAGTTTTGATAAGGTTAGGACGAACTCTGTTTAAAAGAAGTTTATAGCTTGTTATTTCTTCTTTTGTTGCAAGAAGTCCGATAATTCTGTCAGCATCACGTATTGCAGACATTTCAGGTGTTGTAACAACTATTGCTTCACTAGCACCTGCAACTGCGTTTTGGAAACCTTGTTCGATACCTGCAGGACAATCTACAAGAACAAAGTCATTCTTTTCCTTAAGCTGCTCACAGATTTCTCTTAATTGTTCTGCGTTAACTGCAGATTTATCACGGGTTTGAGCTGCTGCTAAAAGTTGTAAATTCGGATTCTTTTTATCCTTAACAAGAGCTTGTTTAAGTTTACAACGTTCTTCTATAACATCAACAATTGTATACACAATTCTATTTTCAAGACCTAACAATAAGTCCAAATTTCTTAATCCTAAATCGGTGTCAATAAGAACAACTTTATAACCCTCTTTAGCAAGAGCTGTACCTATATTAGCACTTGTAGTTGTTTTACCTACTCCGCCTTTTCCGGATGTGATTACTATTACACGACCAGTCATTAATCTCTCCTTAACTTTTTATATATAACTATTTTACTTTCTTCAATTAGAGCTTCTTCTGGAGTAAACTCATTTGTTTTTTGTACATATGGCACATTTAATGTGTCATTACGTCTAGCATATAAACCTGCTATTCTTAGCTGAATTGCATTTAATTTTAGTGCGCGAACTTTTGAAGTTACATTACCTCTACTTCCGGCGTGTGCGATACCGCCCAAAATACCCCAAACTGTAATATCACCGGTTGCAATAATTTCGCTACCCGGATGGGCATCACCAATAATCAGAATATTTCCGTCATAATTAACAGTTTGTCCTGAACGTAATGTTTGATTTAGGTATAATGTTGGTAAAGTTTTTGTATCAGTAGTGTTTTCTTCTGCATCTTCCGGAAGAACTTCGCCTGTATCAAGAAGTATATATTTGCTGGTTTCTTCCTTGGTTAATAAACCTTCACTGTAAGCTAATGCTTCAAAATCATTTTCAAAATGCTCAGAAGGAATTATTTCAGATAATTCTTGTGTTGTTTGTTCTGTATAAACATCTTCAACGCCTTCAATTTCACTGATAGGTTTTACCTGCTCTGCATTTTCACTATCAGCTAAAACTTCGACTGTTTTACCTATTTCTGTGTCTTGATCGTTTGTTTCTTCTTTTATAACAACTTCTTCTTCTTTTATTTCGGTTTCTTCCGCTTTATATGAAGCAACTTTAATATCATCGCCAAGTTTGGAAACTATTAAACCTAAACTAATAGCTGAAGCTTGAGTTTGTTCAGAAGCTGTATCAATAAATGCTATTTCAGCATCCATTGACTCAATTAAAGCCTTAATACTAAGTAATTGAGATTGCTTTAAATCTAAAGCACCTAATTTCAAACAAATTCTTTTTCCTTTTACGTCAGGGTGTTCCATTATAGAACTAAGCTCAAATACGAGTTGTGTTGTGTTTTTCGTATTACTTAAGTCAATAATGAATCCATTTTCTACAAAACCTTTTTCCATCTGCTTAATACCCAATATAAACTACCACAACATGAGAATATCTCAAATAATTTCCCAATTCAATAAAGTGTATCGTTATGTAAAGTTAGATTATAAACAAAAATATCGGGTTATAAAATATAACCCGATATTTTTTTATACATCATTCAATTATGCATTAATATCTTTTATTGATAATGCAATTCTGTGTTCTTTTGGTGTGAATTTTTTGATTAATACATCAACTTCTGCACCAACTTTGAACAAGTTGAATGGATTTACGTTTTCATCAGACATTTCAGCAACCGGAAGTAATGCTTCAACTCCAGGGAAAATGTTTATAAAAGCACCGAAAGTAGTAACTTTGTTTACAGTACCTTTAACAACTTGTCCTTCTTCGAATTGCCCTTCGATTTGTTGCCAAGGATTTTCACCCATTCTCTTAAGAGATAAAGAAATTCTTTTTAGTTCGTTATCAATTTTAATAATTTTAACTTCGATTGTATCACCCAAAGTAAGAACATCAGAAGGGTGTTTAATTCTTTGCCAAGAAATTTCTGAAATAGGTAATAAACCGTCGATACCATTAATATCAACGAATGCACCAAAGTCAGTAATTCTAACAACGTTACCTGATACGATTTGATCTTCTTCAAGAGAAGATAGAACGTTGTCAACAACTTGATCTCTTTGTTCAGCAACAGCTTGTCTTTGAGATAGGATAAGTTTGTTTTTCTTAGGATCTGCTTCAAGAACTTTAACTTCGATTTTTGTATCAACAAGACCTTCAAAAGGAGTACCTGTTCTTAATTGAGAAGAAGGGATGAAACCTTTTAGGTCAGCAACGTCAACAAGAACACCACCCTTAACTGTTGAAACAACTTTAGCAAGGATAGTATCACCTTGGATTTTTGCATCATTAAGTTGAGCCCAAGCTTGAGCAAATGCAATTCTCTTAAGAGATAGAAGCATTGAGTCTTCATTGTTTTCTTCTTTAAGAACATAAAATTCTCTAACTTCACCGATTTCAAGCTCTTCAATATCACTTGAAAGTTCTTTGTTTGATAAGAAAGCTTCCATTTTAGCGCCTTTTACGCTGATTAAATAGCCTTCTGATTCTTTTTTGATTACAGTACCTTCTACGATATCAGCAACGCTGTTTGATTTAGCAAAGCTTTCTTCAAGAAGTTGTTCAAATTCGTCTAATACTTGTGTCATTTTTATTTTTCCTTTCTTTTTGTTAATTCATTAATAACTTTATCTATAATCTTTTGTGGTGTTGACGCACCTGCGGTTATACCTATTTCTTGAGCTGTATTTAATAATTCACTATAATTATCAAGCTCGGAATCATTTTCAATGTGGATAGTTTTAGTTATATCTTTTATAATCTCAGCCAAATGAGTTGTGTTAGCACTTTTTTTGGAACCGACAACTATCATTAAATCACTTTCTTTGGCTAATTCTTTTGCTTCAGCTTGACGCATTGCTGTCGATTGGCAAATTGTGTTATGTATTAAAACTTCTTTTGCAATAGAGTTTAAATATGTAACAATATCGTTCAATGTTGAAAGCATTTGAGTCGTTTGCACAACAACACCGACTTTTTTATGTTCTTTAATCTGTTTTTCAAACGGTTTAATCTCTTCAACAGTTGTTGCTACAAGAACTTTATTAGTAAATTGTTCTGCATTAGCTTTGATTGCAATAACTTCAGGATGATTAGGTTTGCCGACAATAACAACAAAAAACTCATTTTGAGCAAGTTCAATTGCTTTCTGTTGAACTTTTTTTACATCAAGACAAGTCATATCAACAACTTCAAACCCTGCTTTTTTAAGTTTTTCAAAAACCTCGGGTGCTTCACCGTGGCTTCTTATAACACATATTCCTTCACCTTTTTGTGGAATTTCATATATCGTTTTAATACCAATTTGGTCAAGTTCTTGAATAACATCCATATTATGGATTAAATCACCAAGAACACAAATCTCTTTATCAGGGTTTTCGGATTTTAGTTTTTTTGCTGTTTCTACAGCTCTTTTAACGCCGTAACAGAAACCTGCAAATTTTGCTAACTTTATATTTTGGCTATTCAATAGCTTTGTATTCGCTTTCTAAATGAACTAGAGGTTTTCCCTCAGTACCAATATTACATCATAAACACTTTCTTTTGTAAAGTTTATTTAATATAAACCGTTGAGAAATTATGAGTTTTCATATTTATTTTGAATATAAGCAATAGTTCTTGGGAAGTTTTTTTGCAGAATTAGAGTTCTGGAATATGAATTTTTCCAGTTTTGAATATTGTTTATAATAAGATTGGCTTCAGCACCAAGTTCTGATAAACCGTTGTTTTTTCCTTGTAAAAAATAGCTTATCTGTGTTAATTCAAGATCTGTAAGCTTAGTTTCAGCAATATTTTTTTCTTCTTGGAATATTTTTATTAATTCTTCATCATTTTCTAAATCCAAATAATCAAATTTTTCGTGTCCGATTTCGTGTAGAAGAATTGATAACCCTTCTAAGCTTTTATTGTTTTTATCACAAGAAATAAATCTGAAATAACTTGAACCACCGCAGCCGGTATCTGAACTGGAAGCAATAATGCCATACACATTTGCTTTTTTTAGATTAAACCATTCACTACCGGAAAGATTTTTAATTGTTGGTATTAATTTTTTATCAATAATATAAGGCTCAATTATATTATTTTCAACTAAGAAATCGCCACTCCCTTTTTCTTTATCCTGAATTTTTTTAACATCTTCTTCCGACATTTGATAAAGATAATTTTCTATTGCAACTTTATCACTGGTTGACAAATCTTTTATTTGATACTTTACAATTTCATCAGTTTTTTGCTTGTCTTTATCTAATTTTGTTACAATTATCTCTTTATCTGTTATTAATGTTTCATAATATTGACCGTTAGCTGAAGAAATATGATGATTATCAGAAATCTTTTTAAATGTTTTTTTTGTATTACTTAATACTATACCTTTAGAGTCTGTAATTTTTTGGTTTAAAATATAATTTCCGTCTTTGTCTTCATAATATAAAAAATCTGTTACGGTTTTATCCGGCGAGGTTAAATGATTTTCAATATGTAAGCCACCATTTTTATCGTGTTCAACGATACCTATTTTATATTTTTTACCGTTTTTACCAATTTCTGATATTTTGAACTGCGTACCGTTTGGAAGTTTATTAAAACAGATATTTTCGAGAATATTTCCGTCCAAATCACTTCTTGTTATACAACCGCCAATTAATTTTTCGGCTTCACCAGGCATTGCAAAATTATCAAATTTAATATTAGGATTATTTATATAGGTTATTTCCTTATCCTTAAGATTGAATTTACAGCAATTATTACTAACGGATATTAAACTACCGTCATTTATGTCAAATCTGAAATAAAGATCATTTTTTGTTTCGTGCATTAGTATATGCTCTGATTTTCGATTTAATGTTATTGAGCTTAAATCTCTAAATTTAATTTGATAGGTTTGTTTTAATTCTTTTAACCCTTTTAGCATATTATCGGTTTTCTTTTTACCGTAAATTTTTATCCAGTCTTTTTTATTTTCCGGTGTTACACCGAATTCTTCACAGAAATTATAATACTCAGTAGCTTCTTGTTTGCTGTTCGCATTGATTATGATATTTTTTGTATATTCACAATCGTTAAATATATTTTTTTCAAGTACATCTTTTATTAATTCTTTTTTTAATTCGGCGTTTTCTTTGCCATTAACGTTTCTGACAATTTCATTTGTATGTGAATACAAATGTTTGTCTTTTTTTATTAGAGAATAATTATCAAGTATAAATCCAAACAAATTTGCCTTATGCTCGTCATCACAACAGTCCAAAACTGAAGGTATAAATCCGTTTGAATACAAATTTTTATCAGAGACAATTTTATCAAGTAAGCGTATATTGTGTTTATTGATAAACCGTTCTTGGCTAATTCTTACCATATACTGATACTTAAAATCGTCAGGTAGATTATTGATTTTATCTTT
Organism: Cyanobacteria bacterium SIG28; assembly: GCA_015152525.1. Lineage (GTDB taxonomy): Bacteria > Cyanobacteriota > Vampirovibrionia > Gastranaerophilales > Gastranaerophilaceae > CAG-196. The sequence goes on from SUTU01000005.1 coordinate 10,535, forward strand.
AACTTTTTCTTTCAATTCTAAGAATTGTTTTTCGTTAAGCGGTTTATTTGAATCGTTATTAGTATTGCTTATTTTAATCTCTTTAGATGCAAATAATCCGCCAATAAAGCCCGTAAATCCTAATACAGCGTTTTTAAATTTTTCCGAAAACTTTTTTTTCTTTTTTAATGTTAATAAATCAGGTAAATTTTTAGCAGACAAAGTAACACTACGTCTTTTAAACGAAGTATTATTTGAACTATATACACACGACTTCATTTCTGATATTTGCATCATAATTATATAAAAACAAAACATCAAAAAAAATTGCTAAAATGTAAAGGTTTTATACAGCAAATCTAAAGTGGACAATATCACCATCTTGAACAATATAATCTTTACCTTCAAGGCGTGTAACACCCTTTTCTTTACAAGCTGTATATGAGCCACATTCCGCAAAGTCTTTATACGATGTAACTTCTGCCCTGATAAACCCTTTTTCGAAATCTGTATGTATAACACCGGCAGCTTGAGGTGCTTTTGTTCCCGCTGAACAAGTCCAAGCATGAACTTCTTTTTCGCCTGCAGTGATGAATGTTATAAGATTAAGTAGTTTGTATACAGACTTAATCATTTTATCGATACCGCTGTTTTCCACACCAAGCTCTTCCAAATACTCTTTTGCGCCTTCTTCGCCAAGTTCCACTAATTCTTCTTCTATTCTTGCGCAAATAATAACAGTCTGAGCGCCATGGGATTTGGCATATTCTTCAACTCTTTTTGTGTAATCGTTTCCGTCTTTTAAATCAAATTCAGAAACATTTGCACAATAAATAACAGGTTTAACAGACATCAAATTAAGCTGTTTTATCAAGCGAATTTCATCACTGTTAAAATGTTCATCAAGATTAATAAATTTACCTTCTTGTAATAATTCATTTAGTTTTTGAAGCGCTTTATCTTCTATAACAGCTTCCTTATCACCGCCTTTAGCTTGTTTAGAAATTCTTTGCAGTCTTCTTTCTACGGAAGCTAAGTCAGCAAGAGCGAGTTCTGTATTAATAATTTCAATATCGCTAATCGGATCAACTTTACCGGCAACGTGAATAGTGTTTTCATCATCAAAACATCTAACTACCTGAATAATAGCATCAACTTCTCTAATATTGTGTAGAAATTGATTTCCTAAACCTTCACCTTGGCTTGCACCTTTTACTAAACCTGCAATATCAACAAATTCAACAACAGTAGGTATAATTTCTTTTGATTTACATAAATCCAAAAGAACTTTTAATCTTTCATCCGGAACCGTAACAACTCCTACATTTGGTTCAATTGTGCAAAACGGATAATTTGCACTTTGTGCGTTTTTTGTAGCTGTTAGTGCATTAAATAAAGTTGATTTTCCTACATTTGGTAATCCTACAATTCCGGCTCTTAACATATTAATTCCTTTCGATTAGTGTTCTTTACTTTATTCTATCATAAAGAAATCTTAAAGTATGCTTATCTTAAAAAATATGATATAATAAGCTTATGGATATAAACCCGATTAGCAAAGTTAATAACTCAAATTTTAAAAGTAATAGAGCTGAGGTTAAATCTCAGTTAAGTTTTAACGGAAAAGAAGATAATTTAATAATGGAGCTTGATAAGATGAGTATGATGAACAATATTAATATTGGTAAAAAAGATTATGAATTAAACCTTTCAAAAGAAGAATTAGAAAAACGTACCCATAAAGATTACCTAACAACTAAAAAGATGTTAGCTGTTGATTCGCCGGAATATGCAGAACTTGCTGAAGGTGATAAAGAAGCTTTAAAACATCTTGTTAAGGCTGCCACCGTTTTAGATAAAGTAAATATGCAATTAGATAATCATCATAATTTAGCTTTTAAAGAATATTTAGAAAAAGAAATTTCCAGAGGAAATGAAGAAGCTAAATTAACTAAAATTTTATTTGATGCACAAAAAGGTGCTTGTGCTTTAGATAGAGAATCTAATATGATTGAATTAGCAAAAGGTGTTAAAATGCTTGCGGGAAAAGCTGTTTATCCCGAAGATTTGGAAAAAGAAGAGTTTCATTCAATTCTTATCAAAATGCTTAAAGAAGGCAAAACTGAAGAAGTTGCTAAAATTCTTAATCAGCGTTCCGTAGTTGAGAGAAGTGGTGATGAATTAGTTGCAATAGACTATATCGATAAGTTTAAAGACGACTTTTTATATATGGCAAATGAATTGGAAAAAGCTTCTGAAACTTCAACAAATGAGGATTTTAATGAGTTTTTAAAATTGCAAGCAAAAGCGTTAAGAACAGCTGATCCTATGCTGGATGCTTATGCTGATAAAAAATGGGCAACTCTTCAAGACACACCTTTAGAATTTACTATAACAAGAGAAAATTACTCTGATGAAATGACTGAAACTGTCGTCGAAAATGCTGAGTTAAAAACTCTTCTTGATAATGCAGGCATTGTTCCTGTTGCAAAAGATTTTCTGGGCGGTCGTGTCGGAATTATTAATAAAAAAGGAACTGAAGCAATCTTGGGTGTAAAAAATTATTTACCGTTAATGGCAAAAAATATGCCGTTTAATGATAGATATGAGCAAAATATTTCACCTGATAAAGAATCAAAACAAACAATGGTTGATGCTGATTTAGTAGCTGTAACAGGCGATGTTGGCGAATTTCGTGCCGGTATAACTTTAGCGGAAAATCTTCCAAATGACGATAAATGGTCAATAACTAAGCTTGACGGTGGAAGAAGAAATGTTTATCACAGACAAATCCGTTTAATTACATCAGATGATGCAAAAGAAAAAATGCAAAAAAGATTGGATGCAATTTTGAATAAAGATTTGCATAAATACTATAATGATGAGGCTGATCATTGGTTTACTATCGGACACGAAAACGGTCATTCTTTGGGACCAAAATCAGGTACGGAAGGTTTAGGTAAATATAAATCTATAATTGAAGAAAATAAAGCGGATATGATATCGCTAGCAATGGTAGACATTTTAACAGAAGCGGGAATGTATACACCGGAACAAAGAGAACAAATTATAGTAACTTATGCTACTGATAATATGATGATGTCTAAACCAACTATGAGTCAAGCTCACAGAGTTCGTTCAGTTATGCAGAACTATTATTTTATTAAAGAAGGCGCTATAACTATTTCACCGGAAGGTGTTTTAGATATTAATATTGAAAAAATGGTTCCGACAGCAAAAAAAATGTTAGAGGAAATTATTCAAATTCAGTTATCCGGTGATTTTGCAACCGGTGAAAAGTATGTACTTGATAATTTTGTTTGGACGGATGAAATGGAAACTTTAGCACAAAATATTAAAAAAGTTTCAAAAACTCTAAACGGAAAAGTGGAATCACCTCTTGCGGATAAATTATTAGCTGAATAATTTTAGATTGAGTTTTTTACTAAGGGTGTTTTTATACAAAAACACCCTTAGTAGGCTATTTATTTTTTTTATCTAATAGAAAAGAATAGACTATTATGTCTAAATCTTTTTATAAAAAAAATGATATAAATACGTTGATTCTTCTTGCTCAAAATAATGATATTAAAGCATTAGAAGAACTTATTCGACGTGTTCAGAGAGATATATATTCTATTTTTACACACTTAACTTCCAAAAAAGATGATGTTTCTGATTTGACACAAGAAGTTTTATTAAAAATGGCAAAATCGATTTCTACTCTTAAAGATGTCAAAAATTTTAAATCTTGGCTTAATAGAATAATAACCAACACTTTTTATGATTTTAGTAAAAGAAAACCTGATCATATTGTCGAATTAGATGAAGATAAGTTTAATGAAATAAGAGATAAACTTGGCTGTGAACCTGGTGATAGATGCTTATTTACAGAATTGGAAAAATTGATAAAACTCGCTTTAATGACTTTACCCAAAGATTTGAGATTAAGTCTGGTATTAAGAGAGTTTGAAGGATTAAGCTATGAAGATATAGCAAAAGCTACAAATACTACTTTAGGAACTGTGAAATCAAGGATTTCCAGAGCTCGCTTAAAATTACAAGAAGAATTGAGAGATTTTATATAAGGAGTGAAATATGAATTTAACCTGTACGCAAATGGACGTTTTGATATCGTTTTATATAGAAAATGATTTGAGTAATAATCTTAAGCAACAAGTAGAAGAACACCTTCGAGTATGTCCGGCTTGTCGAGCAAAATATGACATTATTAAAAGTATGCTTACAGACTTAAAAGAAGCTCTTGAATGTAATGATGAAGGTATTATTAAAGAAACTTCTCAAACAAAAAATTCTATGCTTACTTCTCAGCATTATAAGCTTTTTCAAACAAATTTGTCAGCTTATATTGATAATGAATTACCCAATGAAGAGAATGTAAAAATTAAAAAGTTTACGATAAATAATAATTTAGCCAGAAAAGAACTTGAGAATAGTTATAATATTCGTAAATTAATGAATGATTCATTTAAAAAAACTAAAAATGAAGCAAGACAAGATTTTTCAAAGAATATAATTAAACAACTTGAACTGGAAGAAGAAGCTACACTTGGAATTCATCCGGCTATAAAACTTGTTATAACGTTTACTATAACTGTATTAATTGTAACAGGGTTTATATTAATGTTTTTTACTGCATAAAAAGGCCATTCTTATAAAAGAATGGCTGGTAGCAAATGTTTATCCGGCATCCAGATAAGATTTATAGTTATCAATGTCGTTACAGCACCTTAATTTCTGTAGAGCATTGTTTTCAATTTGTCGAATCCTCTCTTTGGAAAATCCCATTGCTATTCCTATTTGTTCAAGTGTTTTAGGTGTTTCATTATCTATCCCAAAACGACGTTTTATAATTTCTTGTTCTCTTTTATCAAGCACTCTCATTAATTTAGTAACATCTCTTTTTTGAAGTTTATTTTGAGTATTAACTTCCGGTGAAGCATAGCTTGTATCTTCTATATAATCTTGAATACATAAATCTTCTGTAACAAGTGTATCAAGACTTACTGGTTCTTTTTTTATTGCATTTTTAACTTCTTCAATTTTTTTTGAATCAAGTCCTGATATTTTTGAAATTGTTGTTTCATCTGCATCAAAAATATCATTACATATAATAGCGTTACAAGCTTTCTTATAACGCCTGATTTTTTCGAGCATATGTACAGGAATCCTAATAGTTCTTGAATGATTTGATATTGCCCTGATGATAGTTTGTTTAATCCACCAAGTTGCATATGTAGAAAATTTAAAATTCTTTTTATAATCATATTTTTCAGCTGCCTTTATTAATCCTAATGAACCTTCTTGAACAAGATCCATAAACAAAACTCCTTGTCCTATATATTTTTTTGCAATGCTTACTACAAGTCTTAGATTTGCTTGTATTAAACGGCTTTTTGCATATTCCTTATCTTTATTAGAACCTTCTTGAATAAGTTTTCCAAGCTCTTGTTCTTCTTTTTTAGAAAGCATTTTCTTCTTCCCAATTTGTTTTAAATACATTTGTAAAATATCATCATTATTAACAACAGCGCTAAAAGTTTTTGGTTCATTTTCGTTTTCGTTTAAATCTATAAGCTCATTATCGTTAATATGTTTAATCACTTTTCTATCCTCCATCTATTAATAAAGACGATTTTTTTATAAAAAAGTTTCATTTAGATTAAATTATGTTAGAATGTAAAAATGCAAAACATAGATTTTTATACATTAAACGCTTTCTTTAATGAAAATATTGATTTTTTTATAGGTGCAAGACTCCAAAAAATTCAACAGCCTACAAGACGTGATTTTGTTTTATCACTAAGAAATAATGGTGAGAGCCGGAAATTATATATAAATATTAACCCGTCCTTTTATCATATAGCTTTTATGAGTAAAGAGAATGAACTAAAAAGATGTATTGAAATCCCTAAACAACCACCGATGTTTTGTATGTTATTAAGAAAATATTTAGAAGGCTGCAAAATATCAGATGCACTCGTGGTTGACGATGAACGAATTCTAGAACTGCATTTTGAAACAATGGATGAATTTTCACAAAAACGTTCTCTATGTTTGTGTGTGGAACTTATGGGAAAACATTCTAATATAATTCTCTATGATAGGGAAACTTCAATAATAATAGGTTGTGCGCACAATATTGGACCGGAAAAAAGTCGTTATAGAGAATTGCAAGGCGGAATAAAGTATATTTACCCACCAAAAGGCATAAATGATAAAAATAAAATTCAAATTCCTTTGTATAAATTTTTAGATAATGTTTACATTGATACTAATGTGAATGACAAATTGGATAATTATTTTGCCAATATACAAGAAAAATTTTTAGTTAAAAATGCGCAAAATCAGCTTTTAGAATTAGCAAATTCTAAACTAAAAAAAATCAAAAATTCTATTAATAATATATCCATACTTTTAAAAAAACGAGATAAGGTTGATGACTACAAGCTTTATGGCGAATTACTAACAGCAAATATCTATCAACAAAAAGATTTTTCGCCAAATATAGAGGTTTTAAACTATTATACAGGTGAAAATATTATTATTGAATTGGATTCTTCAAAGACATTGAAAGAAAATGCTCAAAGATATTACAAACTTTATAACAAATCAAAAACTACAAAAGAAAAATCTGTTCAAATGCTGGAAAATCTGATGATTGAGCAAGATTACTACAATAATGTAATATATAGTATAAATAAATCGGTTTCAATTCATGAATTAGAAGAAATAAAATCAGAATTGGGAATTTGTGATAAAAAAGTTAATTTGCAGCCACAAACATTAATTCCTTTAAAAATAAACGATTTTGATGTTTATGTAGGTAAGAACAATAAACAAAATGATTTTATTGTATCTAAACTCGCAAAAGACGAGGATTACTGGTTTCATACTAAATCTTGTGCCGGTTCGCACGTATTATTGAAAGTTAAAGAAAAAGAACCTGATGAAGAGGTTTTGTTTGAATGTTGCAAACTCGCAAGAGAAAATTCTTCAGCAACTCAACCGTCAAAAGTTGCAGTAATTTACACAAAACGGAAATTTATAAAGAAACCGCCAAAAGCACCGTTAGGCTACGTAATTTTTAGAAATGAAAAAGAAGTGTTGATTTAATTTCCGGCTAAATATTTTTGTAATCTGTTAAGTTCATTGATTAGTAATTGCTTTTCAGGACACATTTCTATAAAATCCCAAGGTAAATTATCAGTTAGTTCATAACCGTTAATAAATTTTGGAACATCAATTTTATTGTTTTTTAATGCAGACTTATAAGCCCCATTTTTACCGCCATTGTTATAAATTTCTATTAAAAAATCCGTTAAACTCTCATCACCTCTTGATAAAATTGTTTGCCAATAATCCCATTTGGCGCTTGAAAACTTAGACTCAATCCCTATTTTTGCAAGTTCTTTTTCTAAGTATTTTTGTTTTTTTTCAAGACTTTTTGTATTTTCTCTTTTTGCCCATTGTAAAGGTGTATGAGGCTTTGGAACAAATGTCGAAAATGAAAATGTTATTTCAAATCCTTTATTTTCCGATTTTATTAACTTTGCCAGACGTAAAAACTCGTCTATATCATCTTGAGTTTCTTCAGGAATACCTATCATTGAATAAATTTTTAAACCTTTAAGTCCATTTTCTCTCGATGTTTTTACAGCCTTTAAAATTTGTTCTTCTTTTAAATTCTTATTTATAAATTTTCTAAGTCTTTCACTTGCTGCTTCAATCGCAATTGTGGAAGTTTTTTGACCGCCTAATACAAGAGTTTGGATTAATTCAGGTGAAACGGAATCTGTTCTGAGTGATGAAATTCCAAGTTCGATTTCTGTTCCTGATTCGATTTTGTTTCGTAAATATTTCATAATATTATTGAATTCAGGATGAGCACTTATTTGTGCACCTAATAAAGCTATTTTATTTGTATATTTTAATCCGAGTTCAATCGTATCAATAATTTTTGAATATTCATAATTTCTAAACGGAAGATTTATATAAGAAGCCGTACAAAAAGCACATCTATTCATACACCCTCTGGAAACCTCAATTATAAAAGTATCTTTGAAATAGCTGTCTTCACTTAAAATCGGTGTATAAATAACATCATTGAGAGTTTCGGTTATTTTTTTTACTTTTTCAGTTATATGCGGAATATAAATTCCGTCAAGCTTAGCGAGTTTGCTTAAAGTTTCTTGCTTTGGAAGGTTCTGTTTTAAAATCGATAAAACTTTTTTAATACAATTTTCACCATCACCTATTATCATAAAATCAAAAAAGTTTTTATAAGGTTCAGGATTTGTCGTAATAACAGGACCGCCTGCAAAAATAAGCGGATAAATTTCATTTCTTTCTGATGTTTTAAAAGGGATATTAAATTTTTCTAAAATTTCAAAAACTCCCATAAAATCAAAGTCAAACGACATCGAAAATGAAATAGCACCAACCTCATCAATACGAGTCTTGTAATTATTTACCGTATCTGTTGCAATTCGTTTTGTATTAACCCCGTCAACTTCGTCAGCTGTTTTAAACAACCACATATAACCAAGTGAGGATAGTGCAAAGCTTTCGCAAGCCGGAAATGCCATCAGAAAATTATAATCACATTGTGTTTTATTTGATGTATATAATAATTTTTCCATAATTAATTGATGCTTTTGATGTACAATTCTTCAATTAAAACACAAACCGTTGCTGCAATTGCAGGAGCAAAAATTACTCCGACAACACCCAAATATTCAGCTGTTATAAATATAAACAGATAAATTATTAATGGATGTAAGTCCAAAAACTTGCCAAAAATATATGGTCTTATAAGGTTGTTTTCTGCCCATTGAGCAATGGCAAAAACGATTAAAACAGCTAATAAAGCTATCCAACCACCCTTATATGCAGTAATCAAACATATAATAAGCGCAATAGCAGGACCAACTACCGGAACAATATCTAAAACTGCTGTAATTAAACCTAATAACAAAGCATAGTCAATTCCTGCAATAAGTAAACCTAAAGTCATAATTAAACCGACACCTGTCATGGTTGTAATTTGTGCTATTACATAACCACCGATTTTTTTTGAAATTGATTCAATTATCTCATCGGCTTTTTCTTTCATGTCTGCCGGAAATAAGCTCATATAAGTGTTTTTAACAATCTCTTTGTCAGACATAAAGTAATAAATAATAATTAATGCCGCAAAGAAATAAATAAGTGCTTGAGCAAAGTTTACGCTTATATTAATGGATTTGTTTACAAAATTAGTTGTAACACCTGTTGCAGAAGATATAAAATCGCTTAATTCTATTTTTGCTAACTGAGTTTGATTAATAAACGGTGTATTGTGGATAAAATCTTTAATTGTGGCTATGTATTGCGGAATATTTTCAATAAATAATTTAATTTCGTGCCCTGCCATAACTATAATAGGCACAAAGAATGCGCCCAAAATTAAAACTGTTACAGTTAAAACAATAGCAGAGGCTGCACCTCTTTTAATTTTCTTTGTTAATTTATCAACAAGAGGATTAAGTGAACATGCTATAACATATGAGGCAAAAAATAAGATCGCTATGTCTTTAATTTTAGCCACAAAAACTAAAAACAATATTGCGATTATAAAAAATACGATATTTTTTGCAGTTAAGTATTTATTAAAAATGTTTTCAAGCATAATTATCTCCTAAATTTTCCTGTGAATATTTTAACATAAAATTATTAACCGTTTATGTATTCATTTTATAAAAAATAAATGCTAAAATGTTCCTATGAAATTTTTATTAGAAACTAAAAACTTGTCAATTGAATACAAGAGTATAAAAGAAGGCGATAAAACCGTTGTTCGTGCAGTCAATGATGTAAGTCTTAAAATCCTGACAGGTGAAATTTATGCACTTGCCGGTGAATCCGGTTGTGGTAAGTCAACTATAGCAAAAAGTATTTTAAAATTGGTTTCACCTAAGAGCGGTGATATTCTTATCGACGGAAAATCTATTTACAGTCAAACAAAAGACGAAAAAAAAGCTTACCCTAAAACGGTTCAAATGGTTTTTCAAAATCCTTATTCAAGCCTAAATCAAAAAATGAAAATTGGTGATATACTGAGAGAACCTTTGGATATTAATACAAATTTATCAAAAACAGCAAAAGAAGATATTGTAGAAGAGATTTTATCTGATGTAGGTTTACAAACGAATTGTTTAAAACTATATCCGCACCAATTTTCAGGCGGACAAAGACAACGCATAGCAATAGCCAGAGCGATTATTTTAAATCCGAAACTCCTAATCGCTGATGAACCGGTTAGTGCTCTTGATGCAAGTATTCAAGCACAAATAATTAATTTATTAAAAGAATTAAAACAGAAAAAAGACTTAACAATATTATTCATTTCTCATGACATGAACGTAATAAAATATTTAGCAGATAGAGTTGGTATAATGCATAACGGTTCTTTAATTGAAGAAAATTATACAAGTACTCTGTTTAAATACCCAAAAGAAGATTATACAAAAAAACTTTTATATTCTGTTCCTGTTTTAAAAACTTAATTTTGCTGAAAAATTTCTCTATTTGTAGTATTATTATTAAAAAAGGGGAGTAGCATGAGGATTGAAGCTAAAAATCTTGTAAAAATATATGGCGACAGATGTGTAGTTAATGATAACTCATTTTATATTGATAAAGGTGAAGTTGTTTGTTTGCTCGGTCCGAACGGTGCAGGTAAAACAACTACATTTTATATGGTTGTAGGGTTAGTTAAACCTAATTCAGGTCAAGTTTATATTGACGGTAATGAAATTACTACATGGCCGATGAACTTACGTGCAAAAGCAGGTATTGGTTACTTACCGCAAGAAAATTCCATATTCAGAAAACTTACTGTAGAAGAAAATATACAGCTAGTTTTAGAAATGAATGATAAACTTACAGTTGATGAAAAGAAACACAAGTTAGAAGAATTGCTGGAAGAATTTGGCGTTGCAAGACTTAGAAAATATCCCGCAGTCGCTTTATCCGGTGGTGAAAGACGTCGTGTAGAAATTGCAAGAGCATTAGCAGCCAGCCCTGATTTTATGCTGTTAGATGAACCATTTGCAGGTATTGACCCGATTGCGATTGGAGAAATTAAAGATAATATAAGAAAAATTTCGGAAGAAAAAGGATTAGGCGTTTTGATAACAGACCACAACCCGAAAGCAACACTATCTATAACGGATAGAGCTTATGTTATTTTTGATGGAAAAATTAAAATACAAGGTCGTAGTGTTGACGTTGCAAACGATCCTGTAGCAAAAGAGTTTTATCTTGGAAAGGACTTCCAGCTTTAGTATGAACAAATTTATTACTGTTTATGACAGATACATTTTTATGCAAGTGCTAACAACAACAATTGTTGCAATACTTTTGTTTACTATAGTTTGGATAGCGCCGGAAATGCTTTTGAGTGTTATTAAACATATTTTGGCGGGTGATTACTCTGTACAAACAGGTGTAATGGTTCTTTTATACGAAATTCCTAAAATCTTGGGTAAAGCTTTTCCGGTAGGTTTATTACTAGGTTCCTTGTTTACGTTTGATAAATTGAGTAAAGATTCGGAATTAACAATATTCAGGGCTGTCGGAATGTCTTTTTCAAGAATACTTCGACCTTTACTCGTATTGAGCTTTATAGTTACTTTTCTATGTTTTGTAACTTATGACAAATTAATTCCGTATTCTTGCATGAAACTTCAAGAAATTAAAGAAGGAAAAGCCTTGACACAATTTATTTATACTCAGAAGGATGAAAATAATTATCCAAAAGAGGCTGTTGTTGTTTCAAAATTTGCGAATAATATAATGTCAGATGTTATTGTTATGGATTTTTCGCAACAAGTATACAGTGATTTGCATGGATTGGAAAACGTTAAAGTTGCGGAAACAGGCGAAAAGGGTATTTCGAAAAACGGTAAACCTTGCTGGAAACTGTACAATATTATTTCATATGATATCAGTGAAGAAGGCATTTTCAAAACTATTAATAAACTTGATTATGCAGAAATTCTTGAAGGTGAAGCTGCCGAAAATGCTTATACGATAATGTTAAACTCTACTAAACGTGATAGAGATATTAATAACAAAGATTTAAAACACTATGTAGAATTATTAAAAAAAGAGAACTTGGATGAAGACTACAGATTAATGCTTAATAAATACGCTCAAAGGTTCTTACATCCGTTTGTTTGTGTATTGCTTGCTGTTTTAGGTTGCTTACTGGGATTTTCAAGACCGAGAGAACAGAGATTAATCGGGTTTACTATAGCGATTGGTTGTATTTTTGGTTATTATATAACTCTACCTTTCTTTGATTTGTTGGCAGAAAAAGGTGTTCTGCATCCGATAATATGTGCAGCGTTTCCGCCCATAGCTTTCTTGTGTGCAATTATTGCGTTTTATAAATCTAAGGATCTATAATATGAAAAAAATAATACTACTTTTAATCGGGTTTATATTTTGCCAAAATGTTTTTGCTTCTGATATAGATTATGACTATGCAAACGGTATTTATCACTTTGTTTTGACCGGTGATAACATAAAAAAACAAATGCAGTTTGTATCTTCTTCAAATTTGATAACAAATAAGGAAGCTCATAATAATTCGCAATCACGTTTTACAATAAATACAGGTTATTTCGACCCTAAAAACCAAAAGACTGTTTCATATATCGTAAACGGGTATCAAACAATAGAAGATCCTATTTTTAATGAAAGCCTTATGCTAAACCCTTCTACAAGGAAAAGGTTAAAACAAATCTTAAACCGTACTGAGTTTAGGATTTTGGATTGTGATAGCAAGCTAAAATACGAGATAGCTTCGCATGGTTCTAAAGTTGATTTTATGTGTTCAATAAAAGAATCTGCCCAAGGCGGACCGCAATTGTTACCAAATCTTAGACTAGAAGAAGAGTCTTTTATTATAAAAGATAGCGAAGGTAATGTTGTTAAAGAATATGCCTCTGTGTTGCAAAAAACACCAAGAACCTTGATAGGTTTGAAGTCATTACCAAAAGGTGAACAAGAAGTTCATGTGTTTATTGTAACAAACAAAAATCCAATGGATTTGTATGAAGCAAAGGAGTTGTGTGCTTCTTACGGTTTGGATAGCGCAATGGCATTTGACGGCGGAAGTTCTACTTCTTTGAACTATAAAAAGATTAATGTTATATCGACCCAAGATAACGGTGATACCGGACGTGCTTTAAAATCGTTTATGATTATAAAGAAATAAAAAAAAGGGTGAGTAAATATTTGTTTTTATCTTTCTTACAAGTGGTTAAAAAATAATAAAGTTTTGTGTATAATACCTGTATGGATATAGATTTAAAAAGTATAAAAAATGAACTTGAAGAAAAAGAGTTTCAGTATTTAAGTGAATTTGCCACAAAAAGTAAAAACACTAAAGGAAGAAAACAGGCTCGCATTGAAGATTATCCGATAAGAACAGAGTTTCAACGTGATAGGGATAAAATTTTACATTCAAAATCTTTTAGAAGGCTTAAGCATAAAACTCAAGTTTTTTTATCGCCATATAATGACCATTTTAGAACAAGACTAACTCATACTCTTGAGGTTTCCCAAATTGCGCGAACTATGGCCAGAGCTTTAAGACTAAACGAGGATTTAGTTGAAGCTATTTCTTTAGGTCATGATTTAGGGCATACACCTTTTGGTCATTGTGGTGAAGCTATATTAAACGAGTTATTACCAAATGGTTTTTACCACAATCTTCAAAGCGTAAGGGTTGTTGAAGTTATAGAAAATATGAATTTGTGCGCTGAAACAGTTGACGGAATTTTAACCCATTCTTGGGGATATAAACCCAAAACACCGGAAGCACAAATTGTTCAATATGCGGACAAAATTGCTTATATTAATCACGATATAGAAGATTCTGTTCGTGCCGGAGTTATTTCTGAAAAAGATTTACCAAAGGATTGCACTGAATACTTTTCGATGAAGCAAACTGCAAGATTAGGGAAAATGATAACAGATGTTATTACTTCTTCTATGGATAAGCCTAAAGTTACCATGTCCGAAGAAGGTTGGTATTATGTTACAAAGCTTAGAGAATGGATGTTTGAGCACGTTTATCTGGATCCGATTACTAAAGTCGAAGAGAAAAAAGCACGTAATATAGTTAAATCTTTATACGAATACTACACAGACAAACTTTCTGCTTATTGCAACAAGGAAGATATACCGCAACTTGTAACAGACTATATTTCCGGCATGTCCGACCAGTTTGCTATTCGTCGTTACTTAGATTTATTTATTCCAAAACCTTTAGCAGAAAGTTCAAATGACGACGCTTTATATAAAAGGATTCAAGATGAAATACATTAAATTTGACACTTACACAGGTGAAAAAAACATGCAAATCGATTCAGATTTGCTGGATGAAGCCATTAAAACTCAAGCACAAGAACCTATTTTTAGGCTTTATGCGTGGTCGCCACGTTGTATATCGTTAGGAAGAAACCAAAAAGATGATTTTTTGGCAGAAGTTAAAGAAGATTGCGTTCGTCGTTTGACAGGCGGTAGAGCGTTATTACATGATGATGAAATCACATATAGCTATATAACACCAATTTCAGCTATCCCTGATGGTGAAACGATTAGTTCTTCTTACAAATATATTTCCGGCATATTAATTGATTTTTTTAAAACTCTCGGTGTTGATTTAGACTTTGGTGAAAATAAAAAAGTTTCAACAAAATTTGATTATTGCATGCTTATTTCAACCGGTGCGGATGTTTGTTATAACGGAAGAAAAATTATTGGTTCTGCTCAATACAGAAAACAAGGCTATATTTTACAGCACGGTTCAATTCTGTTCGGTTATAACAAGGAACTTCTTGAAACACTATTTCATGAAGAAATTTCAACAGAGTCAATAACTACGGTTAACGAAGTTTTACCAAACATGACAAAAGAAGAGTTTGTTGAAAAATTTGAAGATTATATTTTAAACTTGTAGTTATTTAAAATTAATGGTTGAATTTAGGTGTCTGATTTGACGCTTCATATCTTCAACTCTATCAAGCAGGTTTTCGTTTTCAAATATTTCTAGAGCTTTTTTGTAATTTTCTTCAGCATTCAACTTGTGTTCAGGATTGTCATAACCTGACATCAATTGCAGGGTTTGTGCCAGTAACACATATCCTTCCGGCTTTTGAGGGTTTATTCTTATTGCTTTTTCAAAACATTCTTTTGAATCAATAATATGTCCTTCTAAGTAGTTTTTGTAACCTTCTAAAATCCTAAACGGATATAAAAACAAACCTTGTTTATCAAAGATTTCCAATTCAAGCAAAAAACAAATTTCCATTAAATCCTTGTCTTGGTACATATCTGAAAATCTAAAATGAGAAACAAAATACTTTGGAAACACTGAATCTATTTGTTTTGCAATTTCTTCTTGCTTTACCTTGTTACCTATAAGTCCGTAAATATTGCTTTCTTTTAATAACTTTATAGGATTATCTTGGTCAATCATATCAATAAGTTCGAGTAGTCTTAAAGCTTTTGTAAATTCATCTTTAGCCAGTGCTAAAGCAACTTCTTTAAATATAAACTGTATTGATTTATATTTATGAAACTCGAAAAACTCCATAATAAAATCTTTCGCCTTGTTACTTTGCAAAGAAAATACAAGTGCTAAAAATTTTATTCTCTTAATTTCAAAATTATCACAATCCCATTCAAGAATTGTATTTGCATCAGTTATCGCTTCATAATAATTCGCTATTTCAAGATTTAATAATGCTCGTTCATAATAAGCTTCTTTTTTTTGTTGACAATGCCCGATTATGTATGTGAAATCAGAATAGGCATCATCAAACATCAATAATTTTTTACAAAGTTTTCCTCGTTTTAAAAAAGTTATAGACGGTTTATATTCTTCTTTTATCAAAAAATTTAGTTTATCTAATGCAATATCAAAATTATTATCAACAATATTTTTGTCGACTGTTTTTAAACACATTAAATATTTTATATTATCAAGCATATTTACCTCAGTATACAATTATGGTTTTGATAACAAATAAAAGATATATTATCCCTTACTCCTCTATATATTAATATTTATCATAAAAAATATAAAAGAACGAGTGCCGACTTCGGCTAAATTACTTTTAGTGCTTGTTTTATTTCTCGTACAGCTGCTGATAATGTTGGCGTTGTTGCAATATCTTTCTTTATCTTTTCATAAGCATACATAATTGTTGTGTGTTTTTTGTTATAAAAATCTGCAATAGCAGTAAAACTCTTGTTGGTTAATTCTCTAGAAAGATATACTGACATATGTCTTGCTATAGTTGTTTTTTGACCTTTTGCAGTACCTTTTATATCATTAATATCAACATCATAAAACTGTGCCGTAACTTCGATAATTTTATCAAAACTCAATTCGCTTTCGGTGTCATCACATTTCAAAATAGATTTAGCAAACTCTAAGCTTAATTCTTCGTTTTCAATTTCTGCATAAGCTCTAACTTTATTAAATGCACCTTCTAATTCTCTTACGTTATTAGTAAAATTCTTAGCAATGTACTTTAACGCTTCGTCTGTGAATTTTAAATCTGAGTCTGTAGCAAGTTTTTTCAAAATATTAAATCTTGTCAAAACATCCGGAGGTGTAAGTTCGACCATCAATCCCATTTCAAATCTTGAACATAATGCAGCTGTTAAATTAGGAATTTCTTTAGGCACTCTATCAGATGTTATAACAATTTGTTTACCTTTATTGTACAAACTGTCAAAGGTGTGTTGTATACTGTCCATAGTTTTTTTCTTACCTTCAATAAACTGAATATCATCTATCAAAATAATATCGATATTAGTGTATTTTCGGTTAAATTTGGACATGTTATCAACTTGATCTTTACTGTTTCTGCTATTGGAAATAAAATCATTAACATAGTCTTCTGTTTTGGTATATTTAACTTTAAGTTTCGGCTTATTAAAAAGTGTATAATGACCAATTGCCTGCATTAAGTGGGTTTTCCCTAGTCCTGAATTTCCGTATATAAATAATGGGTTATACCTCACAGCAGGTGATTCAGCTACAGATTTTGTTATTTTATATGCAGCTTTATTACTTTCACCAACAACAAAATTTTCAAACTTATATTTTAAATTCAAATTTGAAGCAGACTGCATATATGAAAGATTTTCCATAGCTTTTTCTTTAATATTGGCTTCAGAAACTTTTTTTTGAATTTTTTCGCTTTCTTTTCTTAAATTTTTTGCAGCATTTTCATCGTAAATTATTACAAAATCAGACTCTTCATTTTTACTTACTTTTTTAAGAGTATCCAAAATTTGATGATAGTGGTTTCTTCTCAACAAATCTCTACCCATAATTTGACCGGTAACAACAGTCAAAACACCTTTGTCATAAGTTGAAGCTACCAATGGATGTATCCAAGGATGCGCACTTTCAGGTAAAACTTTAATAAGTTCTTCCTTTAATTGCTCCCAGAAATTATTTAATTCAAAACTTTCCATATACTCTTATAATAATTTGTGATTAGTTATTAAAAATAAAAAAGGCGACACCCAGATTCGAACTGGGGGATAAAAGCTTTGCAGGCTTCTGCCTTACCACTTGGCCATGTCGCCGTAAGAACATGATAAAATAAACAAAACTCTTTTGCAATACTTTTATTGAATATAAAAAAACTTTATTAAAAAGGCAATTTTTATTTTTTTAATGTTTTATATTATAATATACATATAATTTAAGGAGTAATTATGTTAAAAAGAACGATATTTTTTATTTCAGTAGCAATATTTATGCAAAATTTACTAACAGTAAATGCTAATTCTACCATTTATACTGACGATATCGGCAGAATGCATTTTATGGGTAAAATGGGTGGATATAACGAAATCAAACAAACAAAAAACAATATTTTATATGACAAAACTGTAAATGAAGCTGTTGACAAATATTCTCAAAAAGAAAACATTGTTAAAGATTCTGTAAAAAATACAGAACAAGACATAACAAGCGTTATAAAAGAAAGAACCGACGTTCCGACTTCTAACTACAAATCGTCTTTTTCATTTGAGAAAGGCAAAATGGATGCTTCAAACCATTATGGCATTGGCGGAACAAATATTCAATCAGGCGTAAATGATTCTAAAACAATTTACAAAGACGAAATCGGCAGATTGCATTTCTTTGGCAAAGCTAATCAAATAAGAGAATAATTTTTCTTAAATTCATATAAAAAGCCCTAAAACAACCAAATATATGTTTTAGGGTTTTTTATTAAAATTTTCCTGATAACAAAACTGTACTATCCTAAAAGCTCTGTTAGTATAGTTGCATTTTCTTCCGCTTTTGGATTATTTGAGATTTTGTTGCGTTTAATATACACACGTAAGGCTTCTCTGATAAGTTCACTTCGAGTTCTTTGTTCTGTCATTGCAACATCGTCTACTTTTGTCAGAAATTCATTTGACATTGATATCAATACTCTAGCCATATTCCCTCCATAATCAAACTCATTATATCATATAAAAAGTTTATTGCAATGGTATATCAAAATTATATTACAAATCTTTATATAAGCTCTCATGTACAATTGTGGTGAACTTCAAAGACTTCTTTTCCATTAATTTAACATCTTTTTCAGCAATATTTTTATCAATTTCTACATTAGATTTATTTTTTATATCAGAAAAAACCTCTTCGGAAAGTTTGGGAAGATCCAATTTATCAGTAAATATCTCTAGATAACACAGTTTATCCATAATTTGTGTAACTTTTAGAGCTTTGTCAAAGTCATCTGCAG
The DNA here is from genome assembly GCA_015152525.1 of Cyanobacteria bacterium SIG28. GTDB lineage: Bacteria > Cyanobacteriota > Vampirovibrionia > Gastranaerophilales > Gastranaerophilaceae > CAG-196. The sequence goes on from SUTU01000005.1 coordinate 29,380, forward strand.
TTTGAACTCTGGTCGACCAAATATTACCGTCAAATACTCTCGCAAATTTTGAATAATTAATCGGAACTATATCATTAAATTTATCTTCAGCTGAGCGTGAAAGCACTCTTTCTATTGTATATCCGCTATTATTTAATACAATAATTACGGGCTTAATACCGTATTTAAGCATTGTACCAATTTCCATTGCGGTCAACTGATGAGAACCCTCGCCGGTAATTAAAACTACTCGTTTATTAGGTTTAGCTAAGCATACACCTAACGTTGCCGGTGTTGCCCAGCCAATAGAACCCCAAAGGGTTTGAGTTATAAAATGTGCATTTTTAGGTAATTTAGCTTCTGCCAGCCCTAATGATGAAATTCCTGTTTCTGAGATAATAATATCATCTTCTCTAAAAAATTCTTGCAGACGGGGGTAAATGTATTCAGAAGTTAGTTCATTTTGTGTTATAAAGGCTTTTTTACAAGCTAAATTCTCTTTTTGGGCATCAAAAAGTCTTGGCTCAACAATTTCTGTTAATTTTTCTAAAACATCAGCCATTTTTACATTGTCATATTTTTCACCTTCAATATAAGTATGTGTCCCATAAATGGCAACTTGAGAATTAATCTCATAAGGCAATTTAAACCCGAAAGAATTAATATCACTATAAATAGTTCCAACAGCAATTAAACAGTCAGTTGTTTCAAGAAGTTTTTTAGCTAACAGGTTTCGGTAATCAGAATAATAAGTGCCTATATAATTTTTTACATCATCTGTAATCAAGTCTGAACCCATTAAAAAATTTGTTGTTGCAATTCCGGACTTTTCAACCATTTTTTTATATTCATTGTAAGAATCATATCTTCTGACTAAAACATCACCTAAAATAACCGGGTTTGTTGAACTTTTAATTTTATCATTTATTATATTAACAACTTTTTCTAAAACATCTTTATCGCTAATCCAGTTATAATCAATTTCTTTATCAGATATTTCCAATAGAGAAACATCCATTGGTATCGCTATATAAACAGGTCTTTTTTCTTTAACAAATGTCTTTAATACTCTATCTATTTCTAATTTAGCATTTTCTTTTGTTAGAAGAGCCGTTGTTTCGACAACTTGTTCATAAGCTTTTATATAGGCTTTTGTGTTTATAATATTAAAATTGTGATGTAAAAGTATTTTATCGTTCAAATTTTTAGTTGAAGGAAGTCCGACAATATTAATTACAGGTATATTTTCTGCATAACTTCCTGCAATCGCATTTATTGCACTAAGTTCTCCAACACCATAAGTTGTTACTATCGCACCATAACCTTTTTCTCTGGCATAACCATCAGCTGCATAACCCGCATTAAGTTCATTGGTGCATCCTATCCAGTTTGTATTTTCATTATTTTCAATTGCGTAAAGTATATTAAAATTATAATCACCCGGCAAACCAAAAAAATCATTAACACCAAGCGCTTCAAGCCTTTTTATTAAATATTCGGCTACATTCATTGTTTACAACCCTCTCACCACTCTTTAGTTTATGCTAACAAAAAATATAGTAATAGTAAATAACGTTTTCATGTTTGCTATATAATATTTATAGTAGATATTTTAAAGGAATTAATTATGCTAAAAGGAAATGAAATCAGACAATTATATTTAGACTTTTTTGAAAAAAAGTACCAACACACAATTGTAGAAAGTTCAAGCTTAGTGCCTGATAATCCGACTGTATTATTGACAACAGCCGGCATGTTACAATTTTTACCAATATTTTTAGGAATCCAAAAATCACCTTACGATCCGGCTCGTGCTGCATCTTGCCAAAAGTGTGCTCGTGCGGGTGGCAAGGATTCTGATATTGAGAATGTTGGTCGTACACCACGTCATCATACCTTTTTCGAAATGCTTGGCAATTTTTCTTTTGGTGATTATTATAAAAAAGAAATTATTGCTTGGGCTTGGGAATTTGTAACAGAAGTTCTTAAATTAGATAAAGATAGACTTTGGATAACAATTTTTGAAACTGATGACGAAGCTGGAGAAATCTGGCAACAAGTAGGCGTTCCTGCTGAAAGAATTAAAAGAAAAGGTAAAAAAGATAATTTCTGGGGACCTCCAGGTGCTTCAGGTTCTTGTGGTCCTTGCTCTGAAATTCATTACGATTTAGGCGAAGAATATAAATGCGAACACCCGGAATGCGGTATTGACACTTGCGAATGTGATAGATGGGTTGAAATTTGGAACCTGGTATTCACTGAGTTATACCAAGATGAAGAGGGTAATCAATCACCTTTAGAAAAGAAAAACGTTGATACCGGCATGGGATTAGAACGTATTACAATGGTTTGTCAAGGTGTGGCATCTACTTTTGAAACAGATTTATTAAAGCCAATATTGGACAAAGTATCTGAAATGTCAGGAGTTCCATATAAAAAATCTGAAAAAACTGATATTTCTTTAAGAATAATAACCGACCATGCCAGATGCGTTTCATTCCTGATTTCAGACGGTGTTATTCCGGGTAATGAAGGAAGAAGCTATGTTTTAAGAATGATTTTAAGACGTGCACTTAGACACGGTAAAATCTTGGGTATGGAATTACCGTTCTTATACAAATTAGTTGATACTGTTGTTGAACATTATGGAAAAGCTTATCCTGAGTTAGTTCAAAATAAAGCTAAAATTGTTGATACTATAAAAAAAGAAGAAGAAAGATTTAACAAAACTCTTGACAGAGGCTATAAAATGTTGGAAGAGTTTATTTCTGAAAAGAAAGATATTGATGGCGAAAGTGCTTTTAAGCTTTACGACACATACGGTTTTCCTTTTGAATTAACAAGAGAAATTGCTGAAGAAAATGGTTTGGCGGTTGATGAAGCAGGCTACAAAACAGCAATGCAAGAACAAAAAGAACGTGCAAAAGCTGCTACTGCAAAGATTTCCGTAACCGGTGATATTAAATATGCTAAAGTTGAGGAAGAAGTTGGCTCTACAGAGTTTATTGGCTATGAAGAAACTTTTTGTGATGCAAAAATTTTGGCTTTAATTGAAGGTGAAGGATATATTGATGTCGTACTAAATAAAACACCGTTTTACGCTGAATGCGGTGGTCAAATCGGAGACAGCGGATATATTTCTAATGCAAACCTTAAAGCAGAAGTTTTAACAACTTTTAAAGTTAATAAATTGTTCGTACACCGTTGCCAAGTGCTTAATGGTGAATTAGCTGTAGGTGAAGAAGTTAAAGCTGAGATTGATGTTGAAAGAAGAAATGAAATAAAAGTTCACCATACATCGGCTCACTTATTACAAGCAGCATTAATAAATGTTGTTGGCGATGAAGTTAAGCAAGCCGGTTCTCAAGTTGAAGAAAATCGTATGAGATTTGACTTTACATTCTCAAGAGCAATGACACCGATTGAGATTGAAAAAACTGAAACTCTCATAAATAAATGGATTGGTAAAAAATTCCAAGTAAAAACAGACATTATGGATATTGAACAAGCTAAACTTACAGGCGCAACAGCTCTATTTGGTGAAAAATATGATGATGTTGTAAGAGTAGTATCAATTACAGATGGCGAAAACTGTATTTCAAAAGAATTTTGTGCAGGTACACACGCCCAAAATACATCTGACTTAAGATTAGTAAAAATTGTTTCAGAAGGTGCTATTGCAGCTGGAACAAGAAGAATTGAACTTGTTGTATCTAATGCTGCACTTGATTACTTAAATAACAAAACTAAGGTTACTAATGAACTTGAAGCTAGGTTTAAAGTTCATACGGACGAAGTGCTTGAACGTGTTGAAAAACTTGCAGAAGAAAATAGAGAACTTCAAAAAGAAGTTATAAAAGCAAAAGAAGAACTTGCTAAAGGAAAATTCGCAACATTCATATCTAAAGCTCAAGATATTGAAGGCGGTAAGCTGTTTATTTCTAAGATAGAGAACTTTGATGCTGACGCTGTCAAAGCCGGCATTGAACTTCTTGGCAATAAACTTGGTGATAGCATAATTGTTCTTGCCAGTGAAAAGATGGTTATCGCAAAGGTTTCAGACAAGTTTGTTCAAAAAGGTATTAATGCCGGAAAAATTGTCGGTGAAGTTGCAAGATTTACCGGTGCAAATGGTGGCGGACGTCCAAACTTCGCACAAGGCGGTGTTAAAGATATTAGCAAACTTGATGAAATCCTAAGTAAGATTGAAACTGATATAAAAGGTTAGTTTATAAAGGCGCAATATAACAAATATTGCGCCTTTTAATTAAGAAGAGAGGTTAGCATGAATTTTAACAAGTGTGTAACAAACAAAGAAACCGTTTATTTTGGTATTATGTTAGCAATTTCAATTATTGTGTATTTGATACTTGCTATTAGCATCATAGGTATTCTGTACGCTTTAATATTTGGATTGATGTTTTGGTATGTACAAGCTTTTTCAATTGGACAGCTAAAACATAATTCCGTAAAAATTACACAGTATCAGTTTCCTGATATTTATTCGAAAGTTAAGGATTTTTCTCAAAAGTTAGGCTTGGAGGCAATTCCAACGGTATATATGGTTCAATCCGGTGGTTTATTAAATGCTTTTGCTACCCGTTTTTCATTCAGAAATTTTGTTGTTTTGTATTCTGATGTTATGGAATTAGCCTATGAACAGGGGGAAAGCGCAGTTGATTTTATTATTGCTCATGAGTTAGCACATCTAAAGAGAGGACACTTAACAAGAAATCTTTGGATAATATGGGGAAAACTAATTCCATTTTTAGGGACTGCATATTCAAGAGCTTGTGAATATACTTGTGATAATATTGCATCAGCTCTTGTTCCTGAAAAAAATCTGGATGGCTTAATGGTAATTTTGGCAGGTAAAAAATTGTATAAAAATGTTAATGTTCAAGAACTTCTAAATTCAGCAAAAAAGGATGCAGGCTATTGGGTTTGGGTTGCTGAAATTTATTCAACACATCCAAATCTTGTAAATAGAATTTCTAATTTATATTACAAAAGATAAAACAGAGGTTTTATGAAAAAAGGAAAGAAACTATATTATACTATACTTGTTTCAATGCTTATTATTGCATTAGGATTGAATTTAGTTGTTAATTTTAAAAACTATACCCACAAAGAAGCTCAGTTTTATATTGAAATTGCTAAGTGGGCGAATAAACACGAATTTTATACAGCTTCTGAATTTTACTATAGAGTTGCTCAAAAAATTAACCCAAATGAACTTTGGATGGATTTTTATGTTGCACGAAACAAAGTGTTAAAAGCTCAAAAAATAGAACAACTAACACCTCATAAAATAATACTGCTTAAAGATGCTATAAAATTATTTCAAAAAGAAATTGCCAAATATCCAAGAGAGTATTCTTTATATAGCAATATTGGCGAAGCATATTACCGTTTGGAAGACTTTGATAATGCTATTAAAGCTTTTGAGAAATCAATTAGTTTAAATCCTAAAGACACTTATTCTTTGTATTACTTATCTTATATAAATTGTGAGTGCGTTCATAATTACGAAAAAGCGTTATATTACGTTGATAAGTATTTAGAATTAAAACCCAACGATTATGAACGATATTTTGGTAAAGCATACGCTTTATCCGGATTAAATCGCAACGCAGAAGCTGTAGAATGGTATAAAAAATATCTTGAGCATAATCCAAGAAGTGTTGCTGCACTTGTCAATGTATCTGGCAATGAAATCAGTTTGGCTCGTTTTAATGATGCAGATGAGCATATTAACAGAGGACTCGAATTAAATCCTTACTCTGCATATTTATTAAGTCATAAGGTTGATGTGTTGATTGCTAAAGGTGATTTTGTAAATGCAGAAAAATATACTAATCAGATTTTAGGTCAAAATTATTGGAATGGTTATATCGGATTTAGAAAGTTTGCTAAGATTGAATATCTAAAAGGAAATATGTTTTCAGCAGAAGAATATATTGATAAAGCAAAAGAAAACGCTCAAGAATATTTTGATAAATTTTGTGATGGTAAAAACTATGACCTTAATGACAAAGCCGCAAATTGCCGTAATAGATTTGAGTTTATTGATGAATTTGAGGAAATTAAATCAAAAGTTCTGTCTGATGATTTAACATAAAGTTTTAACAAATTTTATATATCACAAAAGATATACCGCTTTACATTTGAGCCTGTTTATAGTAGTTTTAGAGGTATAAAGAAAAGGGGAATTTAAGATGGAAACAAAAATTGAAAAACTTCCTGAGAATGTTGTAAGTGTTGACATTAATATTCCTGCAAAAGATGCAGTAACTTACTACAACAATGCAGTAAAAAGATTTGCTCAATACGTAAACATTCCTGGTTTTAGAAAAGGAAAAGCACCTAGAAACATTATTGAACAAAATGTTGGTGCCGAAAGAATTAAACACGAAGCTCTTGAAACAGCATTACCAAAAATCTTTGCTGATGTTATTAAGGAAAATGATTTTGATGTAGTTGCTCAACCATACGTTGAATCATATACATACAATGTTGGTGAAGATCTCAAAATTATAGCAAAAATGGAATTAAGACCAGAAGTTACTTTAGGCGATTACAAAGGTATGACTGTTGAAGTTGAAGAATATAAAATACCTGAAGATGCATTGCAAAAATCTATAGATAACATGTTGTCTCAATCAGCAACAACACTTGTTGTTACTGATAGAAACACTTTAGCAACTGATACTGTAGTTTTTGACTTCGAAGGTTATTCAAATGGTGAAAAAATCGAACACGGCGATGCTAAAAACTATACTTTAGACTTAGCTAATTCAAGCTTTATTCCTGGTTTTGCAGAACAATTAGTTGACAGACCTTTAGGTGTAAATTTTGAAATTAACGTTACTTTCCCGGAAGAATATCATGAGAAAAAATTAGCTGGTCAACCTGCTGTTTTCAAATGTATTATCAACGAAATTAAAACAAAAGTTTTACCTGAATTAAATGACGAATTTGCTCAAAAAGTTGGTCCGTTCAAAACTGTTGATGAACTTAAAGCTGATATCCAAAAATATTTAGATAATCAAAAAGCTGATATCGACAGAACAAATTCAGAAAAAGCTGTTTTTGAACAAGTTGTAAATGCAGTTAAAGTTGACATTCAACAATCAATGATTGACAGAGAAACTGATCAATTGGTTGAAGAATATAAACAAAAACTCCAAATGCAAGGTTTCACTTGGGAACAAGCTGTAGAAGCTCAAGGTTACGATACTATAGTTAACAGTTTAAAAGAAGATGCTGCTGTTAGAGTTAAAAATTCTTTAGTAATTGACAAGATTGCAAAAGAAGAAAATATAACAGTGTCTCAAGAAGATTTTACAGCTAAATTAACCGAATTAAGCAGAATGTATCAAATCGATCCTGCTACTATGGTTAAACAGTTATCTCAAACACCTGGCGTGTTTAATGCGTTATCTCACCAAGCATTAAATGAAAATGTTACTAAATTCTTGGTTGAAAACAATACTGTTAAATTAAAATAACTTAATTAGTTAATTTAAAACAAAAAAACTAGGTTTTAAGAATTAAAACCTGGTTTTTTTTAATATATAAAATCTAAACGTTTACCATTTCTTTTTGTTCAACTCTATTTTCAAAACCTGTGAATTCACAAATCTGCTTAGCCCATTGTCTTACAATTTCATCTTCATCTAAGGTATAAGATATTGGTTTTCCTATTTTTATTGTTAGATTTTTTTCAAACAGTTTTTTTGCATAACCGTCAAAACCACAAATACCCACAGGGATTATATCAGCTTTAGCTTTTTTAGCAAACAGAACAAAACCTTTTGTTATATTATCTATAACCGGTTCTTTAACTATTTTTCCTTGCGGAAATATACCTAACGACCAATCAGTATTAAAAACAGCTTTTACAGTTTTAAAAGTTGCAAGTTCAGGTTTTTCTCTATTTACGGCAAAACCGCCCAAAGAATGAACTAAAAATCTCAAAAGTTGATTTTTATCAGTAAATAATTCTTGTTTTGCCATGTATGCTATTAATTTATCAACCGCATAAGAAAGTAGCGGCGGATCTAAATAAGATACATGATTTCCTGCAAATATCAGTCTTGAAGTTTTTGGAACATTTTCACGACCTTCAATCTTTAAATTATACATAAGTTTCGCTACAGGTATTACAACAAAAATCACAAACAGTTTATAATATAGCGCTCTAATCAATCCATAGTCTTTTTCACTACGTTTATTATAATTCTTTTTCATATTTCCAGTATCCTAAAATTATTAAGCCAAAGTAGGTTCGTATTTAAAACCGGTTAATTCTTGTATTGCTTCTGTCCATTTTTCTACCATTTCTTCAACATTATCAGAATATGGAATAACTTCACCGATTTTAATTACAATTTTTCCTTTAAAAGGCATCCAAAGAGCTTTATGTGCTCCAACAATTCCAACAGGTAGTATTCCGCACTTTGTAGACTTTGCTAATGACGCAAATCCTTTTGTTATATCGTGAATAACACCAGGTTCTTGACGTGTACCTTGCGGGAAAATACCAAAAACCCAGTCAGTTTTCTTTATGGTTAACACGGTTCTAATAGTAGAGATGCTTAAGTGTTCTCTATCTACAGCAAACGACCCCAACCAATTTAACCACCATCTCATAAACGGGTTTTTAAACAATTCTTTTTTTGCCATATAAGCAATTGGTCTGTTAAATACACTTGCTATCATTGGCGGATCTAAAGTTGACAAATGATTTGGTGCTACAATGTATTCATTTGATTTTGGAATATTTTCTTTGCCATAAACCTCTAATCTATACACAAGTTTTAAACGTATCATGTAAAAAATATGTGTTATAACAAATTGAAAATATCTCCGCCAACGATTGAAAAACTTTTGATCTCTGGCATCTTGTTTAACTTTTTTTTTCTTTTCTACTGCTGTCATATATACTCCTCATCACTTGTATATTATAACACAAATCTATCATATTATTCTACTTGTTATAGTGTCTATAATTTTTCTGAAATCATCTAATTTAGTATCAGCAGTAAGTGAAATCCTTAATCTTGAAGAGTTTTCCGGAACTGTAGGCGGTCTGATTGCTGGAATATAATATCCTAAACTTTTAAGCTCTTCGGCAATTTGATTGGTTGTACTATTAGAGCCTATAACTACCGGAATAATATGGGTTCCATTGCGATTAAGAATTAAATTAGCTTCTTTGACTAAATTTTCTAATTTCAGTTTTTGTTCTAACAAGTAGCTTCTTTTTTCTGTTAAAAGCCAATTTGTCCAAGCAATATTAATTGGCGGAATAGATGTTGAAAAAATAAATGAGCGAGATTTATTTATTAAATAATTTATAATACCCGAGTTTGCAACACAAAATGCACCAAAAGATCCGACAGCTTTGCCGAAAGTTGCAGTTATAATATCAACATCCTTGTTTTCAGAAACACCGGCTAAACCTTTTCCATAAGCACAAAATGCGTGAGCTTCATCAATCATCAACAAGCAATTATATTTATTTTTTAATTCAATTAATTTATCAATATCAGCAACATCACCATCCATAGAAAATATTGATTCGGATATAATAATAGCTCTGTTATATTGATTTCTTTTTTTTACAAGCAAAGTTTCTAAATTGTCATAATCTAAATGTTTATATCTTACAAATTCGCCCTCAGAAAGCCGCATACCATCAATTATACTGGCATGATTAAGTTTATCGGAGAAAATAATATCTCCTTTTTGACATAAAGTAGAAATCACCCCTAAATTGCATTGATAGCCGGTATTAAAAATTAAAGCAGCATCTTTGTTAAATAAATTTGCTAATGTCGTTTCAAGTTCTTTGTATTCCTTTGAGGTACCGCTTAAAAGTCTTGCTGAAGCTGATGAAAAAAAAGATCTATCATTTGCCAGAAATTCATTCCGCAAATTTTCGTTAGTACTTATTGATAAATAGTCATTTGAAGCAAAATTTATATATTCATTACCTTCTATAATAATTTTATTATTTGCTTTACAGAATATATCCGGAATACTTCTGTACTGACCGTTATTTTTAAGAGTTTCAAGTTCTTCACGAATTCTTTGCATCTAAAAACCTTCTGCTAAAATATCTTTAGCTTTTTCCAACTGAACATCTTTTTTTCCGCTACCTAAATAGAACTCGAAATCATCTCCGACTTCAATATCAGGTTTTATCCCTAATTTATTTATATCAGTTCCATTTGGTGTTAAATATCTCGCAATTGTTACATTTAATCCGGTTTTATTTGGCAAAGGTACAACTTTTTGCACCAACCCTTTCCCAAAAGTTTTCTTTCCAACAATCTTAGCTTTGTTATAATCCTTTAAAGCACCTGATAAAATTTCACTGGCGCTCGCACTGGCTTCATTTACCAAAACTACAAGCGGTTTATCTAAAAGTTGTTGTTCGGGCTTTGCATCAATTGATTTTTTTATCCCGTTTCTATAAATTATCTCAACAATCTCACCTTTTGGAATAAACAAGTTTGCAATAAACACAGCATTATCAAGTAAGCCACCGGTATTCCCTCTTAAATCAATGATTAATGAGTCAGTATTTTTAGTGTTTTCTAAAGCTTCTACAAATTCATTAGCTGTAGTTCCGCCCATAAAACTAACTATCTGAATATATCCTATATGATTATCTAAAACAGAACTTTTAACATTTTTAATCTTTATTTCTTTGCGCTTAATTTTTTTTATTAATGTTTTATTTTCCCTTAATATTGTTAATTCAACAATACTATTTTCAGGTCCCCTCACCAGAGCTGCAACATCAGAAACACTTTTACCGTTAATATCTTTTCCGTCAACAGATAATATTACATCTCCTTTTTTTAATTGTGCTAAATCTGCAGGTGTTGAAGGAATTACATTAAATACTTCAATTTTACCTGAATTTGAATAAATATTTACACCAATTCCGCAAATTTTTGATGTAATAGATGTTGCTAAATCATCAAAATCTTTTTTACTCATAAACCTTGTATAAGGCTCATTAAGACTTGCAACCATTGTGTCAATTGCTACTTTAGCATCTTCTTCCGTTTGGATTTTATCATGATAATGTTCCTTCCACCTATCCCAATTTTGGTGGTTTAAAGTTGGCTCATAATATTCTTTATCGATTACTCGCCAAGCCTTCTCAAACAACTTCTGTGGCGTTGTAACTTCATTGCTATAAATTGATTGAGAGGCAAAATAAGAATTAGCTCTGCTAAAAGTTTTAAAAAAAACTCTATTAAAAACAACAAGAATAAGGACTAATAATATTGGTATAAAAACTTGTTTAACTCTCATAGATTATATTTAACACCAATAATAATTCTATATCAATATACTATTAAGAATCCGTTATATTTATTCTAATAAGCTGTATTATATTATTGTTCACTAAATCCCGGTGAGGTTAAAGGCAAATTTTTATATCCATCATTTGCATAAACCGTCTTTTTAATATATTTATTGGTGAAATTTCCTTTTTCTAATAATTGTTTTAAAATATTTTCTCTTGTTACCAAAGCTGATTCAAGGTTATTAGACTCCGGATACTGTTTTAGCATTTCACACCAAACATTTGCTTCCATAGTCCAAGCATAAGTTTCTTCACTTAAAGAATTGTATTCATCTTGGTGCAAAGCTTCATGCGACAATAATGCTGCTAAAGCTGCAGGAGGTGCACTTTCATGTTTTGGATTTATATAAATATAAAGTCTGTTCTTCTTCTTCCAACCAACAGCATCAAAACTGGCATAAGCTTGATTAAGTTGCGATAAATCTTTGAATTCTATTTTAATCGGTTTTTGGGTTAAATTATATCCAATTATTGCCTTTCTTGAAAATTCTGCCGTTGTGCCTTTCATCATATCTAATGCAACATGGAAAATTTGATTTTTAGAAACTGATTTATACTCAAACCCTAAATCATCAATATACTCTTGAGTATATTTTTTAGGCAAAACAACATTTGAAGGTATTGGTTCAAATTGAGCCGCATTCACGCTATGTGTAACTATTATTAACGATATAACTGATAAAACTATCTTTTTCATAACTCTTCCTTATTTATTACATTATATACGTTAATTAACAATAAAGTCAAAACTCTTAGACTCAGCCCAAAATATCTTTTAAAGACTGCAAAGCAATATCTGTAACATAATCCATATCATCTTCTTCTATTATTAGAGGCGGATTAAAATAGATAACATCACCTAACGGGCGTAACAAAACACCTTTTTCTAAAGCTTTTTGATAAATTTGGTAACCGGTTCTCATAGTATAATCAAGAGGTTCTTTAGTATTTTTATCCGCAACCAACTCTATTGCATTTATTAAACCGATAGAACGAACTTCGCCGACATTTTTGTGTGGTAAAAATTTCTCTTTAATAATTTTATTAAAATAAACAGCTCGTTTATTTGCTTTTTCAATGATATTTTCTTCATCCAATATCTTTAGCACTTCTAGCGCCGCTGAACACGCCAAAGGATTTCCGGCATACGTATGCGAATGCATGAAGGCTTTACCTTTAAGATAGTCATCATAAAAAGCATCGTAAATTTTTTGAGTAGTTACCGCAATCGCCATTGGCATATAACCACCGGTTAAACCTTTTGACAAGCACATAATATCGGGACTTACACCGGCATGATCGAATGCGAACATTTTTCCGGTTCTTCCGTATCCAGTAGCAATTTCATCTGCAATCAAATGCACATTGTATTTATCACATAGTGCTCTAAGTTTTTTTAAATAAATTGGCGGATAAATTTTCATGCCGGCAGAACCTTGCAAAAGAGGTTCTACAATTATTGCAGAAGTTTCATCAGCATATTTTGCAAACATTTCCTCAGCTTTAACAAAACATTCACACGAACAATTTTCTCGACATTTCCCCAAAGGACATCTAAAACAATCCGGTGCTTCTACCCTTAAAACATCCATCATTATTGGTTTATATAATTCTGAATACAAATCCACACCACCGACCGCCAAAGCAGCAAGAGTTTCACCGTGATAAGCATCTGTTAATGCCATAAATTTTTTCTTTTGAGTATTCCCTGTCTGATAATGATACTGAAAACTCATTTTAAGCGCCATTTCTATTGCTGAAGAACCATTATCAGCAAAATTGAACTTACATAATCCTTTTGGTAAAACTTTGATTAATTCTTGACAAAGTCGTATTACGGTTTTATGCGAAAAATTAGCAAAAATAACATGCTCTAAAGTATCAATTTGTTTTTTTACAGCCTGATTTATTCTGGGATTACAATGCCCAAGAAGATTACACCACCAAGAACTAATAACATCTTTATAGCATTTTCCGTTTGTATCATAGAGATTTATCCCTTCACCACGTTCAATAACTATAGGTAAAAGGGTTTCATAATCCTTCATTTGAGAACAAGGGTGCCATATATATTTTAAATCTTCTCTTTGCCAATCCATAAGACAATTGTAACACCATCAAAATATTTACTCAAAATATTATATGTATTTATGTAAACTTTTCTTTATATAAAGTCAATTTTGAAACATGTTTTGTTTTATATGCTTCAGGTAGAAGTGTTATGAATATACAACCAATTACACAAAACAATATTTCGTCTTATGGTTCTCCGACACCACCGAATAATAATGGTGTAAGGAGATTTATTAACAATACAAAACAAAAAGTTTTAGATATACTTCCGAATAAAACCCTTAAGGGTGATCAAAACAATATCGACAAATGGAATAAAATTTCCGATAAAATTTCCAGACCGGCTGAAAACAAAATTATAGTAGGAACTTCTGCCTTAATTTTACAACCTACTATCGATATGTGTAACCACAAAGTTGACAAAGAAACAAAAAAAGTTTCTATACTTAGAACTATTTCAAAAATTTTGGCCGGTACTATAGTGGGATTAATTGTGAGAGGCGGCAGCTATAAACTTGTTCAAGAAATGACTAAAATTGATGGTGTGCGTAAGTATAGTCAGAGCCTCTTAGCTAAGGATTTTATCGAAGAATTCAAAAACAATCCTCAAAAACTAAAAAATTATATAAATGCAGTATCAAATATAACAGCTATTGCAGCAATGTGTATCACAAATTTTGCTGTTGATGCACCGTTTACAAAATATCTGACTAATAAATTCTGTAAAGCGGCAAATGTTAATGATTCCGAAATTATTAAAAAGGAGGAATCAAATGAATAAATTCTTTAACAACATTCTTAATACAATAGCTAAAAAGTACAAAGAAGATCCATCACAAATGCTTATTATCACAGGTATAATCGGATGGATAACTTCTGCTGCCGCTCAAGTAGGATGTGTTATTTTTGATAAAGAAATCTCAAAAGATAAGAAAAGTTTCCTTATTCCTCAAGAAATTCTTGATGCAGTTATAAACGTATGCTCATTCTTTGCTATTACCAGACTTTGTCAAAAAACTACAGCAAAACTCTTTTCTACAGGAAAATTTGCACCTCAGAATGTGAGAACTTTTCTTGAAAAGAATACAGACAAATACTGCGATAAAATCGGAAAACTTGATTTTAATTTAGGTGAAGTTTTACAAAAAGAGTCGCCAAACCTTTTAAAAGAATATGACTCTTGCAAAACTTTTGCTACAACACTTGCTACATTGGGCGGAAGTATTATTTCCTCAAACATTGTAACCCCAATACTTAGAAACAGTGTGGCTGCTGATATACAAAAGGCTTATATTGAAAATAAAGATAATTTTGCTCAAATGGACAAAGAAAACAATAATAAACCAACTTTTAAAGCTTCACCTTATTACAATAGCTATAAATTTAACGGAAATTTAAAAATTTAATTGCTAAAACTTAAATATTAAGCTAAGATTAATTTTAAACGAGGAGGAGTATTTATGGATTTTGATTACGGAATTATAGGTGGCGGACCAGCCGGATATACTACAGCGATTTCATTGAGAAAACAAGGGAAAAAAGTTGTTCTGTTTGAAAAAGATAAAATTGGCGGTACCTGTTTAAATCGAGGATGTATTCCGACTAAATCTCTATTACATTCTTCTGAGCTGTACAAACAAATTTTAAATGCTGAAAGTATTGGTTTTGATATTCAAATAAATAATTTTAATTTTGCTAAAATTGCTGAAAAACGTGATATTACAATTGAAAAAATAAGAAAAAGTCTTGAACTTGCTGTTAAAAATTCAGGTGTAGAAATTGTTTATTCAAAAGCTGATATCAAAGATAATAACACTATTATAGCTAACGATACCGAATATACAGTTAAAGAAATCATTATTGCAACAGGTTCTAAACCCAGAGAACTCAAAGGATTAGAATTTGACGGTAAATTTATATTAAATTCAGACGATGTACTTAAATTAGATAATCTTCCTAAAACAGTACTTATAGTAGGTTCCGGTGCAATAGGAATTGAATGGGCAAGAATATTTTCCAATTTCGGTATAGAAGTTCATATAGTGGAAATGGCTAATAATTTAATTCCTTTAGCTGATATTGAAGTATCTAAAAGAATTGAGCGTATTTTTAAGCAGAAAAAAATTAAATTTTATACAAATGATTCAATTGTTGAAAATGGCATTAACAAAGACAAAAAAGAAGTTACTTTAACTTCAGGCACCGTAATAAATCCTGATTTCATCCTCTCGGCTGTCGGAAGAACGCCTAATACACCGGATATAGAAAATTGTAGACTTATCGGTGATGTATGTGGTGAAATACAACTAGCTCATTACGCTATACAACAAGGTTTTAATTTAGCTAACGGCAAAAATACAAAATTAGATAAAAACTTAATACCTTCAGTTATTTACGGTGAACCGGAAATTGCTTGGGTTGGATTAAGAGAACAAGATTGCGATGAAAGTTTTACAAAAACAACTCTCCCTATTACAGCTCTTGGAAAATCTTGGTGTGATGATGCTACTGACGGTTTTATCAAAATAATAACAAAAGACAATAAAATTGTCGGTGCTCATATCGTATCTAAAGAAGCATCGGCACTTATTCACCAAATTCTTATTTCTATGCAAAACAATATTACAATCACTGATTTGAAAGAGATTTGCTTTGCTCATCCAACATATTCAGAAGGTATTTTTGAAACGATATTGCGTGCAGAAAACTAATAGTTATTTAGCAACAAAAAAAAAGCTTAAGGCTAAACACCTTAAGCTTTTTTTTATTAATAACAGAATTTATTTACAATCCAAACCTAAATCAAGGGTTGGAGCTTTTGCAACAATTGCACTTGAAGAAATAATATCAACTCCTGTAGATGCAATATCTTTAACCGTTGTTAAGTTAACATTACCGCTAGCCTCCACAATAGCTTTTCCGTCAATAAGTTTAACGCATTCTCTCATTGTATCTAAGTTCATATTATCAAGCATTATAATATCAGCACCGCATGCAATCGCTTCTTTTACTTGTTCAACAGTATCACACTCAACTTCAATTTTGTGAGCATGAGAAATATGTTGTCTAAGTTTTTCCACAGCTTTTGTTAAACTACCGGCATATTTTATGTGATTATCCTTTATCATCGCACAATCTGACAAATTAAATCTATGTAAGCTTCCGCCACCAATTTTTACAGAATATTTTTCAAAAGCTCTAAATAAAGGAGTAGTTTTTCTTGTATCAACTATTTTAGCTTTATAATCACCAATTGCTTTTTGGTACTTATTAGTTTCTGTTGCTATACCACTCATTCTTTGAATATAATTCAATGCTGTTCTTTCGCCCATCAAAACATATCTTGCAGGACCGCTTATATCAGCAAGTTTATCGCCTTTTTTAATCACATCACCGTCATTAAAATAAAATTTCACTTCTACATTCGGTGATAAAATTTTAAATACCATTTCAAAAACGTTTTTACCACATAAAACACCTTCAACCCTTGAGTTAAGTTCGCATTTCATAGTATCAGATTCATTAGTTAAATAGTCTGTTGTTATATCGCCAAATCCAATATCTTCTTGTAAAGCTTGTTTAACGTGATCTTCTATAAAAAAATTGTTAAGCATTTATTAGTTCTCCTTCTTTTGATTTTTTTATTAAATTTGAATGTTCAACATTCTCTGATAAATATTGATAATCAGAACGAGAATGTGCACCTCTTGATTCTTTTCTGTTCAGTGCAGACTCTACAATCAAACCTGCAATTGTAAGCATATTTCTATACTCATATTCATCTCGGTTTAAGCATTTTCTATTCCGTTTAAATTCGTTTTTCATTTCATCGATTTGATTTTTAGCAGAAATCAAACCCTCTTCCGAGCGTATTATACCAACGTTATTCCACATCAAATCTTTCAATTCTGATTTTAAATGTTCTATATCATAATCAAATTCATTAATCGGTGCTTCATAAACGCCTATAGTTGTCATAATTGAAGCATCAATCTTTTTGGGCGGTATAAGGTTTGTAAATGATAAATAATCAGCCAGCTCGTAAGCACATGCCACACATTCTAACAAAGAATTACTTGCTAATCTGTTTGCGCCATGTAAACCGGTTGATGCAACTTCACCAATTGCATAAAGATTTTTTACGGATGTTTTTCCTTCAACAGTAGCTTTAACCCCACCCATAGAATAGTGAGCTGCCGGTGCTACAGGTATTGGTGTTGATGAAATATCAATTCCATTATCTTTGCACCTATTTGCTATTGTAGGAAACCTCATTAGTAATTTTGCTTTATCTATAATTGAAGCATTCAAAAACATATTCTGAGATTTTGTTTTTTGCATTTCTTTAAATATAGCTCTTGTTACGATATCTCGTGGTGCCAATTCTCTTTTATCATGGTAATTTACCATAAACTCATTGCCTGATTTGTCAACAAGTTTTGCACCTTCACCTCTAACAGCTTCGGAAATTAAAAATCTATCTTTACTTTTTGGACTCAACGCTAATGCTGTCGGATGAAACTGTATAAATTCCATATCTTGAATAACAGCTCCTGCATTATATGCCAAATCAACACCGTCGCCGGTCGCACAATTCGGATTGGTTGTATATTTATAAATTTGACCCAAACCACCCGTTGCAAGTATTGTTGCCGATGAATATACAATCTCGTGTTCGTTTGTTAATTCATTATATAAAATTAACCCCTTACACTCATTATTAGAATTTACCAGCAATTCAACAGCCATTGAATTTTCTACTACCGTAATATTAGACTCTTCTCTAACCTTTTGGGCTAATGTTTCAACAATGCCCTTGCCTGTTGCATCACCACCGACGTGAAGTATTCGTCTAAAACTATGAGCCGCTTCTAAAGTAAAATTAAGCTTACCGGTTTTATCCGAATCAAAGTTCACGCCCAAATCTATTAAATCATTTATTACATCGTCAGAAACTTTTGAAATATATTCTGCTACTTTTTTATTTGTTAAACCGGCACCGGCTTTAATTGTATCCTGAACATGTAATTCTACATTATCATCAGGATTTTGGTGTATTACACCAACAATTCCACCCTGAGCATATTTTGAATTACTCTCGCCTAATGACGACTTTGTAATCAACAAAACACCGTCAGGTAAACTAATTTGACTTGCTATTTTTAACGCCGCATATAATCCGGCAGCACCGCTACCGACTATAATAACGGAATATTCGGAGTGTTTCATTCCATTACCTCAAATCTGTATAATTCTATTTTAAAACAAACAAATTTATATATCATTAATAATTTATAAAGATTTTTTCAGATATAATCAAAAAATAGCCCATCTGATTAATGTAAAAAAACTTCACAAACTATTTGCATTTTATTTATGTTTATTTTAGACTCATAACATACGCCGAATTTAAAAAGAATGTGAACTCTCACATTCTCTCTTAAAAAGCGAAAGAAGATTAAACAAAACATTGAAAATATAAAGGAACAGAACAATGGGTATCAAAGGTAAAAATGACAGAATGGTAGTTCTTGCTTGTGAAGATTGCAAAGAAAGAAACTACACAACAGTTAAAAACAAAAAGAACATTAAAGACAGATTAGAACTTTCTAAATACTGTCCGACTTGTAAAAAACATACTACACACAAAGAAACAAAGTAGCATAAGTAAAGTGAGTTAGGTGAGTAAAGTGAGTAAAGTTTAATATAACTCACTCATAGCACACACAATACTCACATTTATGCGTCCTTAGTTCAGTTGGTAGAACGTCGGTCTCCAAAACCGGATGTCGAGGGTTCGAGTCCTTCAGGGCGCGATTTATTTAAACAAGGTAAAAAACGATGAATGATAATTTTCAAAACACAAAAAACGCAATCATCACATATTTTAAAGGCGTTAGAACTGAATGGGGCAAAATAACTTGGCCTGAAAGACAGCAAGTTATTGTTGAAACATTCTTTGTGGTTGCAATTGTGTTTGTTTTCACATTAACTATCTATGGCGCAGATAAGATTATTGAATGGATTTTATCGTTTTTTAACAGAGTTTAGCGTAAGTTTTTAACCAAAAAGGGTAAGAATAATGAGTGAAAAAGACGAAATCTTAAATGAGGAATTAGTTGAAGAAACTGCTGAAAGTGTTTCTAAATCTAGCGAAAAGAAAAATCAAAAACGCTGGTACATAGTTCATACATATTCAGGTTATGAAAACAAGGTTAAAAGTAACTTGGAAAAACGTATTGAATATATGAATATGGCAGATAAAATCTTTAGAGTAGAAGTTCCTCAAAAAACTGTAACTCAAATAAAAGCTGGCAGAAAACAAGAAAAAGAAGAAAAAATCTTCCCTGGTTATGTTCTTGTTGAAATGATAATGGATGAAGACAGCTGGTATGTAGTTAGACACACTGCCGGTGTTACTAAATTCGTTGGCTCAGCAAAAAAACCTATACCTGCAAAAGAAAGCGAAATCAAAAAGATTATTCACCGCTCAACTGCACAAGTTCAAAAAGTTGAAATGGACGTTAAAGTTGGTGAAAAAGTTAGAATCATATCAGGTCCATTCGCAGAATTTGTTGGTGATATTACCGAAGTTTACCCTGATAAAGCTAAACTTAGAGCAATGGTTTCTATATTTGGTCGTGAAACACCGGTTGAATTAGAATACAAACAAATTCAAAAGTTATAATGGGTAAATGACATTGAGATAATGTCAATTCCTGAAAATTAATGCACAAAATACGTGGAAGGGGTCGCCCCCCGTTAGCACCACGAAAGGAGAAAAAAATGGCAAAAAAAGTAGTAGGAAAAATCAAGCTTCAAATTGAAGCCGGTAAAGCAAATCCATCGCCTCCAGTTGGTCCTGCTTTAGGTCAACACGGCGTTAACATCATGGATTTTTGTAAACAGTTCAATGCTAGAACTGAATCTCAAGCTGGTTACATCATTCCTGTTGTAATTGATGTTTATGAAGATAGAAGTTTTACATTTGTAACTAAATCACCTCCAGCACCGGTTCTTATTAAAAAGGCATTAAATCTTTCTAAAGGTTCAGCAGTGCCTAACAAGAACAAAGTTGCAGAAATCACTCGTGAACAATTAGAAGAAATTGCTAAAATTAAAATGAATGACTTAAATGCAACAACTATGGAAGCAGCTGTAGAAATGATTAAAGGCTCTTGCAGAGCAATGGGCGTAACAGTTAAGGCTGATTAATAAAATTTCTCGTCATTGCGAGGAACGTAGTGACGAAGCAATCCAGAGAGTCATGAAATCTGGACTGCAACGAGCAAAGCTCTCGCAGTGACAAAATGTAAAACAATGGAAGGATTTTTAATCCGCTAATACCATGAAAGGAAAGAAATAAAATGTCTAAAATAACTAAAAAACAAAAGAAACTTCAAGAGCTTCTTGCAGATTTCCAACAACCTGCAAGCGGTCGTGAAGCATTAGCAAAATTACAAGAAGTATCTAAAGAAGTTGCAAAATTCAATGAAACAGTTGAATGCCACATGAGATTAGGTATTGAAGTTAAACACGCAGATCAACAAATCAGATCAACTGTTGTATTACCTGCAGGTTTAGGTAAAGATGTACGCGTTTGCGTTATCGCAAAAGGACCTAAAGTTAACGAAGCTAAAGAAGCTGGTGCAGAATACTATGGTACTGAAGATATCATCGACAAAATCGCTGGTGGTTGGTTTGAATTTGATACATTAATTGCAACACCTGATTGTATGGGTATGTTAGGTAAACTTGGTAAGGTTTTAGGTCCAAAAGGTTTAATGCCAAACCCTAAAACAGGTACAGTTACTCTTGACATAGCAAAAGCTGTTAAGGATGCTAAAGCCGGTAAAGTTGAATTCAGAGCTGATAAACAAGGTATGATTCACTGTCCTATCGGTAAAGTTCAATTTGCAGAAGAAGATTTGGTTAAAAACTATGCAACATTAGTTGATGCCGTTTTAAGAGCTAAACCTTCAGCAGCTAAAGGTACTTACGTTAAGTCAATATACTTAACAACAACTATGGGGCCAAGCATAAAGATTGATTCTAAAAACTTGGCAGCCGAAGTTAAAGAAATTGTTGGTTGATATTAATGCCTGACTTTTAGTCAGGCTTTTTTTTTTAGCCTCTCGTTATTATGTAACGAGGGGCTTTGATATTTATTAAGTTGCAACAAACTTTTACAAACTACTTGATTTTTAAGCTTGGGTATATTATATTAACCTTTGTGGAGTGCTTACGCCAATATGACACTCGTACGTGCCCGGTGAAAACAGTACAAACAATTTAGCCGAAATATTACTGTTTACTAAGGTGCAAAGAAATAGAAAAGGAAGAAAAACTATGTCTATCAATTTGAAAAACAAACAAGAAATCATTGCTGAATTTGGTTCTAACGAAAAAGATACAGGTTCTGCAGAAGTTCAAATCGCAATGTTAACAAAGAAAATTTCTGAACTTACTGAACACATGAAAGCTAACAAAAAAGACTTCGCTACAAAACGTGGTCTTTTGATGATGGTTGGTAAAAGAAAAAGACTTCTTTCTTACTTAAAAGAAAAGGATCTTGAAGGTTACAGAAATTTAATCAAAAAACTTGGTATCAGAGGTTAATTCTCTGTTAAAAAGAACAAACAAAAAATCCGATTTTAGAACTCTCTAAATCGGATTTTTTTATGATAATTCTTTATAAATTTTATCAATTGTTCTGTTTAAACCTCGTTTATCCTTACATGCAGCGAGTAAGTCTTTTTTAGCAGCTTCCTTACCCTTGCCGTCAGCGGCATTTCTATAGACTTGATATTTAGAGCGAATTTCACTTAAGCCACAAGTTTGCTCTTGGACACTAAAAGGGTTTTCTGAGTATTTTAATTGATCTAACGTGTCATAAAAACCATCTATATCAAAGCCGGTTTGTCCCCAGACACTATCAATAGCTAAACTGGATAACTTTTGAGCTATTCCGGTTACGGCAAGCCCCCAGGCTTTATGACACCCGTTAGGATTTAGTTGTCTGGTGTATTCTGACGTATTCTCAAATTGTGATGCGTACTCTGCAACTGTGCCCATATATTCTCACTTTTATCTTACATTATATATATATAAAGTAAATAAAAAAGATGCAATTTCACTTGCATCTTTTTTCGTTACATTTGTTTACATTTAATTATGCTTCTTTTTTTTCATTGTGATTTTTCTTATAATATGCTATTGCTTGCTTCATTACTTCATTAATGGATGTACCACCATTATTTTTAATTATATCTTCGTTATCTGCAATCGCTTTTGCATATCTTAATTTATCTTCATCTGTTTGAGCATTTATATATCTAAAAATGAGTCCTCTGATATCGGGCTTTCCAATATTATCTCCAAAACCGGTTAGTTGATATTTACCGTTTTCATCCTCTCTGATATCAACATCTTTATTAGCTAATAAACCAAAACCGGTTGCACGTTGTTCTAAATTACGTTGGCTTCTTGCAGCTTTATTATTAGCTTTTTCAGTTTGTTTTGCAGTTGCTTCTGCAGTCTTAAGTTCATCAAGCGTTTTATTAAGTCTGCCTAGTGTAGAATTTAAATTGTTACCATCATCAAAAAGTTGTTTTAACTCAGTACCCTCTGCGTGCTCTAACTCATTTTGTAAATTTTGAATTGAAGCAGCCTTATCATCAGATTGCTTCTTCAACTCTTGATTTTCACTTTCTAAACGCACATTATCAGCTTCTAACTGTTGTATATCAGTTTCTAATTGATCAATTTCTGCAATATAACTTTTATCTTCAGGATTTCTACTACTTACATCTTGCAAATAAGCTAATCTGCTTTCCATATTTGTAATACTTTGTTTATTTGCATTTATTGTATTTGTATTGTTGCTTATTTTTGTGTCAATTGTAGCTTTTTCAGTTTCAGCTGTTGATTTTTGAGATGTTACTTCATTTTTTCTGGCATCATACTCTTTTTGATTAAATTCAATAAGTTCTTTTGTTATAACAATCTCTTCTTTTATTTTTTCAATTTCAGATTGCCCTTCTTTATTTTGAGTTCTAACTTGATTATTTGGTGTTTCTGTTTTAGGAGTATTTGTTGTCTTATTGCTTTTTATGCCGTTAATCAAAGCTTTTACACCAAGAGCCAAGCCACCAGCCAATAAACCGCTGGCACCCATACCGGCAAAAGCGCCTAAAACACCTGCATAGTTTACGCCGCCTTTTTTATTAAAAAATGAAAGCCCGCCACCTAAGCCACAGCCGGCACCGTAAGCTCCATAGCCACCGCCTAAAAGAGAGCCAATAAGTCCGGAACCAAGCCCTGAACCATAGCCGAAACCAAGTCCTGAACCATAGCCGGAAGCACCTAGACCATAATAGCCACCGGATGAAAAACTAGAAGTGATTGAGCCAAACAATTTTTCCATATTAAAATCCATCGTTTTATCTTACATATATATAAAGTATAGATAAAATATCTAATTTCAGGCTTTATTATTTTTGTTACAAAAGTTTACATTTAGTATATCAGTGAGTTCAAGAAGCAATCACAAACTGAATTTCAAACTAAATTTTAATAACTTTATCAATTCTTATATCATAAATTTCCGGATAAACGGTTTCAAAAATAAATTCTGCTTGAATACATACAATTTTTTTTGCAGAAATATCTGACAAAAATCTATCATAAAACCCGCCGCCATACCCAAGACGAAAATTATTTTTATCTACAGCTAAAGCCGGTACTATAACCAAATCAATTATATTTTTTTCTACAGGTTCGCTTAACGGTTCTTTTGTTTTAAAACAAGAGTCATACAATTCATCTTCTTGTGCATAAGGGCAACAGAGCAAGTTATCGCCTTTAATTTTGGGTAAGAAAAAGTTTTTTGACTTATCTTCCAGCAACGAAAGTAAGTTTATTTCATCGCCTTTTGGATAAAAAATCATAATATTTTTCGCTTGTTTATATTCATTAGTAAGTTTAAGTTTTTCAACTAACTTATAGCTAAGAGTTTTTATATCAAGCTTTTTCCGTTCTTCTTTTACCAATTTACGAAGTCGTTGTTTACCCATCAATCTCCTCTAAACAATTGCACCATGCGAAGCATCTTGAACAATTTTGGCATATTTAGTTAGATAACCGGATTTAACTTTACAATCTTTCGGAATATAGTTTTTTCGTCTTTCTTCCAATTCATTATCAGAAACATGTAGATTTAAAATTCGTTTATTAATATCAATTTCGATTTCATCGCCATCTTTTATTAACCCGATAACACCACCGTTTGCAGCTTCAGGACATATATGACCTACACATATTCCTCGTGTTCCACCTGAGAACCTTCCGTCAGTTATTAAAGCAGCTTTCGTTCCTAAACCTTTTCCTACAAGCAAAGAAGTTGGTGCCAACATTTCTCGCATTCCGGGTCCGCCTTTTGGACCTTCATATCGAATTACAATCACATCACCGGCTTTAATTAAATCATTTTCAAGTGCTGACATCGCTTCTTCTTCAGAATCAAAAACCTTTGCTTTACCAACAAATTCATAACAGCTTTCGTCAACTGCTGATATCTTTATTACAGAACCTTCCGGCGCAATATTTCCATATAATATTCCTAAACCCGGTTTTGTTGTAAAAGGTTCTGAATATGGGTGAATAACATTTTTATCAACATAAGCTTCTTTTACTAACTCAGAAGTGCTTCTCAAAGAAACACCAATAAAATCTTTGAAAAGAGGAACATCTCTCAAGAGAGTTTTTAAAACCGCATTAATTCCACCAGCTTGATAAAAACCTGACATTGTAATAGATGAAGACGGGTCAAGTTTTACAATCTGATGAATTTCATGAGAGAGCTCCTCAAAATCTTTCAATGTTATATCAATATTTGCAGCATTTGCAACAGCTAAAATATGCAAAAAAGAATTTGTAGAACCACCCATTGCCAAATCTGCAATAATAGCATTTCTTAAAGTATCTTTGCTAATTATATCTAAAGGCTTTTTATCCTGTCTTACCAATTCAACTATTTGCACACCGCTTTCAAAAGCTATTCTTCGTTTATGAGAAGATACGGCAGCTGAAGTTGCGCACCAAGGTAAACTCATCCCTAAGACCTCAGTCAAACAAGCCATAGTGTTTGCAGTATAAAGTCCTTGGCAGGAGCCTGCGGAAGGACAAGAAGCCTCTTCAAGTTCCAAAAGTCTATTTTCATCAATCACACCTTCTCGGTATTTTCCGACAGCTTCAAAAGAACCGCTTATCATTGTTAATTTTTCACATTTACTCTCACCGTCAAGCATAGGACCAGCAGTTACAATAATAGTCGGAATATTTAATCTGGCAGCAGCAATAAGCATTGCAGGTGTAATTTTATCACAATTTGAAAGGAGAACTAAACCGTCAAGTTGATGAGCATTTGCAACAGTTTCAATACAATCTGCTATCAAATCTCTGGATGGCAAAGAATAACGCATTCCGTCATGTCCCATTGCAATACCGTCGCACACGGCAGGAACACCAAAAATAAAAGATTGACCGCCACCTGAATGAATACCTTTTTCTATTTGGCGTTCTAAATCTCGCATACCAATATGTCCCGGAACTAAATCAGAAAAAGAACTCGCAATACCTATAAACGGCTTTTTTAAACCTTCTTTACTGACACCTGTTGCCATTAACAAGCTTCTGTGCGGTGTTCTTGCCAACCCTTTTTTTACGTTATCACTTCTCATATACTCTTGCCTTCGCATAACAACTTTACACACATATATAATAACATAGAAATAATCAAGTTATTATGCTACAGATGTTTGAAGCATTTGAAGTAATTGAGGATTTGAATTAATTATATTTTGACAAGCTTGTAAAACTTGAGGATCTATTTTTTCTGCTTCCTTAGGGTTTTGAGCTTTTAACATTACTGATTGTAATAATTCTACTTGACCTTCCGGTGTTTTTGCCAAGTATTCTGATTTAACTTTTGTACCTTCATCTACAGGAATAAATTTACTTACCAATTTACTTGTAACAACAGAACCTGCAGCACCACAAATCAAGCCAATTGCACCACCGATAAGTGTACCAACACCAGGACCAAAACATGTACCGATTGCCGCACCAACCTTAGCACCAAGCACTGCGCCACCAGCTCTGCCGACTGCAAAACCTACCATATCAGCACCTGCTCTTACCAATGTTTGACCAACTTGTTTAACACCAGAATCAGTACCACCAAGTTTAAATGCATCAATAATTTTACCGGAATCCATCAATAATGAAATTGCAGCACATAATCCACCACCTTTAAGACCTGTTTTCATCATAGATTTAAAACCTGGATTTAAAGCGCCTGGAACTTTTACCGCATCATCAATCATTTGCGATTTGTTTGCTATTCTTTCAGGAATTGTTGTTGTTTTAGCTTCTTTACCTGTGAAGAAACTTTTTATTTTATTCCAGCCTCTTGCTAACCAGCCATCTGTACCTTTTGTTGCATGAACAGTTTCAGTCGCTCTTAAAATAGCTTTTTCATCACCTGATTGTAAAGCTGTTTTCATCATATCATTAACTTGTTGAACATCACTAGTATTAGCTCTTCTAACAAAAGCACCAAGCTTACTGTGAGTTTTTGCATTTAAGTTATTTAATTCTGTATAAGCTCTTTGCATTAAGCCCGGATTCTTTTCCCATAAAGCTTTTATTGTTGGATTTGATAAGTCAAAAACTTGACTGGTTGCCTTCATAGCTTTACCTGAATTCCACCAGTGAATCATACCTTGCGGATTTTCCATTAAACCTATCATGCCTACTGCCATCGGTAATGAACCCCAAGTTTGAGTAATTTCCTCTGTTTTAGTTTTTTGGTAATCTGTTTTTACTTTCTCAATATCACTCAAAGATGCAGTTTGAGCTACTCCGGTTTGAGTAGCTTGGGTTTGGTTATATGGGTAAATTTGATTTTGTAATTGATTATTGAATATAGAATTTGAATAAGGATTTAGGTAAGGATTTGCCTGAGAATAAGGATTAATATAACCCATTGTATAAGGATTGTTCATATACATTGAGTTAAGGTAATCACTTCCGCCAACGCCATATAGCATTGTCGCCATATTATTTAATGCTGTAATGTTTGCAAGTGTCATAACCTTAAATTAACCCTAAATAAATAACCTTATATATATAAAGTTGTTTTAGAATTGAAAATTGACTTTTTGTAACGATTTTTTAACATATTTTTTACAAATTAGCAAAATTTTTATTTAGCTACGTTAGTGATTGTATGACTACATTTAACAAGAGGTAAATTAATGAAAATCAATGGTATTAGCAGTGTAAAAGAGAGCAATCATAACGTTTTTAAAAGCAAAAGAATTGACAAAAATACAATAATGCAGCTTGCAAAAAACAACCCGTACTCTCTTACTGAACCAAATCAAAGATATATTTCCAATGCTATAGAAAATTTGAGTAAGGTAAAAGGAGTTAAAAATATTAAATTTTTACTCAATGTTGCGGCTCAAAACAAGTATACAACTAATATAAAATTAGAAACCCAACCTAAAACAAATTGGACAGAAAAACTTCTTGCAGCTGCTTCTGCAGTTATAGCAATTACACCTTTTGTTTCAAAAAGTGTTAAAGAAAAAGCTGAAAAAATTAAGCAAAATGAAAAACTTAAGCCTATTGAAATTGAAATACTTAAATCAAAAGACGAACTAATAGCTTCTGTTGATTTAAAACAAATTGAAAAAGAAACCAAAGGAACTACAAAAGATTTCAAAAAAAACTTAGATTATTTCGTTGTTTCTTCCGAGACGACTTTAGAACATAAAAAATATGTTCTGGACAGACTTAATTATATGATGAGTGATGAATACGAAATTAATCCGCAACTTGCAAATAAAAAGTCAATCGTTGCTGCAGAAATGATTAATGACATGGCAATAAATGTTCCGGGAAACGAAGTTCCTAACATCAAAGCCGTTAACCAAAAACAACACGGAATGTGTGCTGCTATCTCTATTGTTCGTAAGAAATTAGCATACGAAGATAAACCTAATTACGTTGATTCAATTCTCTCTGAATTGG
The DNA here is from genome assembly GCA_015152525.1 of Cyanobacteria bacterium SIG28. GTDB lineage: Bacteria > Cyanobacteriota > Vampirovibrionia > Gastranaerophilales > Gastranaerophilaceae > CAG-196. The sequence goes on from SUTU01000005.1 coordinate 57,923, forward strand.
ATTCAAAAGATGTTATGTCAGTATATGACAGAACAAAACTAGGCACAGGACAAAAAGTTAATGTTAGAAAAGTTGCTGTTGATTTCGATACAGCACTTGCAAACGGATACCGCATTATTGATGCTTCAACAATGCATTGGATGCAAATTGCAACAATGACCGGTGCTATAAATTCATCTTATGAAAAATACACACCTTTTGATAAAGAAAATTTCGATGTTAATACAGACACCTTCTTCAATGGTGAATTCCAAGATGAAAAATTACAAAAGACTCACGTTTACTACCAATCCTTGATGAAAGCCAAAGAAGTTATCGGAAAATATAAAGCCAGAACACTAAAAAACAAAGAAAAAAGTTCACAAAAAAAATTATCACAAAGTGAAGATATTAAAACTTTAGCTGAAGTTAGCTCCAGAATCAGAGAAAAACTTTCACTTGTTTTACCGGAAACAAGTTCTGAAGTTGCAAGCAAAGTTTTAAATCTTAAACATAGTCATTCCGACAAACTACCTAAAAATAATCCTTTTGTTTACATTCCAAACGAAGAAGAAGCTATCAAAAAAGATAAAATAAAAGAATTTATTTCAAGCAATAGTACTGATAAAAACATCGACAAGAAGACTTTAGATGAAATCGCCGATTTAGTAATATTTTATAACGAGCTTTCCGATCAAGGAACAAGCAGTGGTTTGAACGGTAAAATCAGAGAAGCCAAAGAGCTTTATGAAGTTGGTGCAGCTTATCGTTATCAAATTGTTAAAGCATTAGAAGATCCTAAAACACTTGAAACTATCATGATTAATGAGGGTGTAGCTACAAAAGAAGATTTAGTTATAAACACTGTTGAACTTCTTATTGATGAGCTACAAAAAGATTCTGAAGATGCTGATGCTATTGTTGCTCATATTGCAAATTATCTAAACAGCGAAATAGAAAATCCTACCAAAGAAGATATTCTATCTTGCTTGGTTGACCTTTATAATACAAGTGTAGCTCTTATTGAAGAAGAGCTTGAAGATGTTTACAAAAAATTTGGATATAAAAATGGTTCAAGAGATGTTATTAAAGAATCATTATATTCATTGGCTAAAACCGCTCAAACAGGTAAAAAATCTGAAGTTGAAGAAATTGCATCAAGATTTGGCATTAATCCTGACAGAAGAAATGTTGTGGAAAAAATAGATCAGCTAATAGTGGAAATTGATGAAGCAAGCGATGATAAAGTTATAAAACTTTATACATTACTTGGTAAAACATCACTGGTTGACATGGCTGCTAAAACTTTTGAAAATTTTGTTAAAGAAGTTGCAAGTTCAGAAAATACCGAAGAATGCGAAGTATTAAACAGATTTCTTGAAACAAACAATATAAATCACGACGATGCCGAAGCTTTTCAAGCTAGTTTAAACGAAATAAAAAATACTATTAATAATATTGGTAATTTTTTCCAAGCATATACAATAATTCTGACTATTACAGATAAAGATGGTGAAATTATAACTTCACCAAATCCCAAAGAGGCAATTTTAGACAGATTGGAAAAAGAAGGTAGAGTTCCTGCTCAAAAAGATTTAAAAATTTTGCAAGAACATTTTACCAAAATCACCAAAGATCGTTCTTCTGATGAATTTCATTCAAGACGTACCGGAAAATTAAAAGACAAATCACTTTACAAATTTTCAAAACAAGAAGAACAAACTCTTGAAAATATCAAAAAAAGTATTAATCCAATGTATGATTATGTACAAAAAGAATTAAAGAGAATCTATCCTGAAATCAAAGAAAATATTGAACAAATTAATCATGATATTGGTTTAGAAAACGGTGAACACTGGCACTCAGAAGGTTCCAGCGGATTACATAAAAGTCAGGAAGTAAAAATTCTTGAATATATGACAGGTCGTCAATACTACGAAACCAAAGATATAAAAAAAGCTATTGAAAAAATCAAAACATCACCATATTCAGGTATAAGTACCAGCTCTGTTTTCCATGACAAACACGGCTGGCATGCACAATATATTGCAGATATTGCACCTACTGAAATTAGTAAAAAAGATAAAGATGGTAACATTAAAACAGAGGCAAAAGAAATACTTTACCACGACAACACTTGGGGTGCTGCAGAATTTGAAAACACTTGGACTGATTCAAACGGTGAATTAAGAACCGATTATAGCGATAATAGAGGTGGCAGTCTTGGCTACATAACAAACTCAAAATTACAAAACGGAAACTATGTCGACAGAATTCTTAATGATATGATTTTAAATGTTGGCGTAGATAAAACTGAAAATAAAGTTTATAAAAGAATAACTCATTCAAAAGCTGAAGAAGCTTACAGAAGCCCTCAGTATAAAGGAATTATTTTGGAAGGTAAAGCGCCGGAATTAAAAGATTTGGCAGCACATATACACGATACGGTATTTGTACCTTCCAGAACATATTTATACGAACTTGAAGAATATATTAAAAACAAAAAAATGACAGTTAAAGATATTGAAGAAAAAATTAATCTGCACAAAAATATAGGTGATAATTGGGAAGCTACTTATGAAGAACTAACTAAACGAATATTACCAAGTCCGCAAAAGAAAATGACTCAGGATGAATATGAAAAACTGGCAGATAACGATTATTTAAAAGTTGTTCTGGAAAAGATTGCCCTTAAACAAACTTATAAAATTTCAGATTTAAGCGAAGCAATTTCTAGAGTTCAAACAGTTTCTGAATTAGAACGCTTTAAAAAGGGAATAAAAGCCAGAGCCCTAAGTGATTTTAGGTTAGCTTTCGGTAAAGATAAAAATATACTTTTTAGTCTTGCAAACAGATTCAGAATAAAACAAAACGTTGAATTGGAAAAAATCTATAAAAGATATCATCTGGATTTATCAGAAAAAGCTAAAAACGAAATCGTTTCACACTTTAGTATTGATAATGATATGTTTAACGGGAGCGTTAAAGATACCCTTGAGCTAATAATAAAAGACCAAAATGAAGTAATTGACAAACACATCAAACACAGTATTGCAAATCATAAAGTTAAAGAATATTTTGAAAATTATTTAAAAAGAAGTACTTACTTTGCTCAAGCTGATTTTAAAGATGAAAGCATAGTACATATTATAAAATTCATTGACAGAGTTTTCGACCCTGCTGACGATAAAGAGTTTATAAAAATATTCAGAAGAATTCAGGATATGACAGATACTGAATTTAAAAAAGAAATCCTACCTAAAGTAACTGATGAAGATTTAGGCATCAAAATGGTTACCGGTTTTGATATTGCAAAAGAAATTCAACGCTCAAATGAAAAGTTTGAGAACAAGTTGAGAAATCAAATCTATGAAGATAACATGGTTCAAACTTTACCAAAAGAACCAAGCTTAGAAAGCAATTACAGATACAAAAAATTCCATAGAGAAAATTTTTATCGTATATCAGAAAACAATTTTAACCATAAATACAGAAATTTACAAAATGAACTATACCTTTTGGAAATCCCTAAGATTGTTAACAAATATAGACAAAGCAACTTTGAAAGATACGGTGCATATCCGGCATTCCCAAAAGTTGATTTAATAGATGACAAACTTATTAAAGATAGTCTTGAAGTGATAGATGACGGACTTAAAGAAAATATTGAAATTATTAAACAATTAAAAAACCAAATTTCTGTATATGAAACGATAAATTTTCTGGAAGATTTTACAAAAGATTTTGAAGATAATAAAACATTGAACTCTTCTGAGCTTGAAACTATTAAAGATATCTTAACTGATTTTGTAGAAAAGAACAAAGATGACAAATCTCTAGACAATGCTATTTTAATGGCTGAAATCATAATGGAATTACCAACCAATTTAAGCTGGGATAAGTACAAAGAGTTGTTAGAACCAATTATTGAAAAAATACATTCTATAGAACGCTCAGGCCCTGCTGAAGCTCTTAGCGCTGAAATAGATAACAAAATAAATACAATAAACGATATCGAACGACAATTTATTTTAACAGTACAGAAAAAATACAAAAGTCATATTAGAGAACTCGTTAATAATCTAAGGCAAGCCTACATTAAAGAGGATGAAACAGCAATAAATGACTGTCTAAGTAAACTCCAAAAAGACTATGTAAAAATGCAATTATTAAATAATCCTCAAGAAGTTCTTGATACTGCTTTGAAAACATATGCAATAGATTACGGAAAAAGAGCTGACCATCCGGAAGAAAAAGTTGCAGATAAAGCTATTCTTCAATCTTACTTGGGTAGAAGCTTAAATTTTGCATATTTAGCTGATATTCAAGAAATCGTTATGGATGCAACAAACGACTCAACCGCTGTTAAAGCAAAACACGGTTTTAAAGATTTTGTTATAGGCATAAATGCTTTAAAATTGTATGACATGGCTTCTGATGAAATTATCGCTTCAATTATTAACACCATGTTGTTTGAAGACAATCACAAAACAGCATTATTATTTATCGAAAAACTCGGACTGGGCGAAGGTTTTGTCAATAGTGTTATAGATAAATTTAAATTAGAAGAATTTGAAAAAGATGTGAAAGAAACTTCAAAACTTATAAATGATTTTGGTTCATTCAAAACTGAAATTTCCGATAAAATTAAAGAAACTATCAGTTTACTGGATGATAATAATACTAATGCTCAAGAAATTCTTGATGAATTTGAAAAAAGTATTATATTTGCATCAAACAAATATACGGTTAAAAAAGATACTATTGAAGATTTCCTTTCTGCCGTAAAAAGTCTGAAAGGCGAATTTGAAAAAAATCCTCATAAGGATAAAGCTCTTGTATTTGCAAGTATTATATCATTAGTCGGCAGCTCAGTTGATCATAGATTTAATAACATGCTTCAATCTTTTAATGATAAACTGGAACAAAATCAAAAATTAGTAGAATTAATTAATGAAATAGTTATGAATGAAGACTCTAAAGCTCATAAAAAACGTAAAGAATTTTCTACTAAATTCTACAACACACTAACAAAACATATCGAAGAAGGAAATTTGCAAGCTTTACAAGAATCTGATACAATCTAATGTATGGCAGATTTAGTTGAAAAACTTAAAGAAATCGGATTTAATACATACGAAGCAAAAGTTTATATAGCACTTCTTAAAAAATATCCTGCTACTGGGTATGAAGTGTCTAAACTTGCAAACATTCCTCAATCCAGAACTTATGACACACTTAAAGTTCTGGAAGAAAAAAATGTTGTTGCAGCCACTAACACCAAACCTATTTCATATACACCCATTAAACCCAAACAACTAATTTCTGCATATCAAAAGAAAATGAACTCAACAATCAATTATTTGGAAAAACATTTGCCGGAAGTAAAAGATAATTATAACGAACCTATAATTACAATTAATGGGAAACAGAACATACATAACAAGATTTTAGAAGTTATACAAAGCGCTAAACGTGAAATCTACATGGAAGTCTGGTCGCAAGATTATAAAATTTTTGAACAGGAATTACTTAATGCTTACAATCGCAACGTTGAAATCAGAATCGTCGGATATGATAATTTTTCATCAAGATTTGGTATGGTTTTTGAACACGCTTTTGCAAGAGATATTGAAATGTCGCTCGGTGGTAGAATGATTATAATTGCCGTTGATGACCAAGAAGGTGTTGTTGGAAAAATATCTTCTTTAAAAGGTAATATTTCAGATACTAATATAATTTGGACACAAAACCAAAGCATAGTATTTATTATTAAAGAATTTATAGTACACGATATGTATTTAATTGATGTTGAAGAAAACCTCGTTGAACAAATGAAATATATTTATGGCAAAGGTTTCAAACGCCTAAAAGATAAAGTTTTAGGACATAATGCAACCTATATGATTCACTAATTCTTTTTCCTTTTTAAATTCAACTTAACAAAACTTAACATTTCTTTCAAAAAAAGGCAATTTTTTGAAAGTTGTATACTTTATATATATGTAAGAGATATTTAACAGAGAGAGATAGTTCAAATGGCAACAAAATATTCAGCAATCGAAAGAAACAAAAAACCGGCAGGATGCATCGAAATCCCTGATGATTTCAACTGTTACTATTTGAACAAAAAAGACAGACAAATGAGATTCAACAACAGCGCTGATCCGATTTATGCTATTTTTGATAAAATGGAAGACAGACCGCTTAAAAATCTTGTTAAAGATTTCTTCAAAGAATTAAGAGATGATTCTATTAAATTTGTAGCTAAAGTGGTTAAATAATCTATCTTACATATACCCGAGGTAATCTTACTTTTAAGCGGCAGGTTAGTTCATAGTTAATAGTTTCCAGTATTTTTGCCCAATTATCAATTGTTAAATCTTCATCTAACAGTGTAACAACATCGCCAACGTTTGCATCGATATCACCAATATCAAACATCATTTGATCCATTGTTATATTACCTACTTGAGTAATTATCTTACCATTCAACTTTGCTTGTATTTTGTTTGATAATCTTCTGGAAACGCCATCTGCATAACCTATAGGAATTGTCGCAATTCTCGTTGTTTCATAAGCGGTATAAGTATGTCCATAACTTACGCTTTCACCGGGTTTTAGTTCATGAATATTTGTAATTCGACCTTTTAAACTCATAACAGGTTTTAAAGACGGTTTGTAGATTATTTTTTCCGGTAAATCCGGATAGAGTCCATATAATGATATCCCAACTCTTACCATATTTGTATCTATATCAAAAGCAAAAGTTGCTGCTGTATTTTGGATATGTAAAATTAGATTTTTTGTATCTATTTGAGCTATAATTTCTTGCCAAGTGTTAACCTGTTCTCTTGTAAACTCTTGTTCTTCAGCGGCGGCTAAATGAGTAAAAACGCCTACAAACTCAACAAAATCAGAATTATTTACCGTTTCTATAAATTCTACCGCTTCTTCTGCTCTAACACCAATCCTATTCATGCCGGTATCAATTTTTACATGGACTTTAGGTTTTATACCGATTCTTTGAAAAGTTTGCTTACAAGCATTTAAATGTTCTTCATTAAATATAGATATAGAAATATCGTTTTTTGTAGCTGTTTCAAAAGCCCAAGTTGGTACGGCACCGACAACAAGTATTGGTTCGGTTATTTTTATAGATCTTAAATCTAGTCCTTCATCAACCGAAGAAACACCAAACATATCAACACCAGATGCAAGCATTGTTTTAGCAAGCATTTGCGCACCATGGCCATAGGCATCAGCTTTAACTATTGCCATCATTTTTTTATTCTTAGGAATACCATCTTTTATAGCTACAATATTTTGCGCTAAATGTTCAAGATTGATTTCCACCCACGCATCTTTATGTATATTTATATTTGATTGTCTTATGTTTTTCATCATTATTTACCATATGTATACGAAAATTTACCACAGTATTTTTCACCATTTATATCTGACAATAATCTAAAACGTGCTCCTTCTGGTGTATATTCATCTACAGATGAAAAAAAATATCTATCTAATTTAACCAAATCTTCCTCATTATGTACTACATAAATAAAAGCAGAAGAGTCAAAAGTTCCTAAATTAAATTTTTCACCTAAATATTCCACTAATACATCATACTTTTCAGCTAAATTTTTAATAAAACAATTTTCTTGAAAAGCTTCTTTCATTATTGGAGTTAACTTTGCGGATGTATCCTCTACATATTTCATTCCTAATTTTGTACTCTTACAATCTTTATAATAGGCATCTGTTCGAATTGGATAAGTTTTTGTGAAATATAAAGCTTTCAAATTTGGATTATAACTATTTTGTTGTTGAATTTTCATTTTCTACCTCCTTAATTTTTCAGTGCTTTACAACACACACAACAACTACAACAAACTACTGTCTGTCAACTTTTTTTAAACAGTTATCACGAGCCTCTAATAAAGAATTGGTATCACGACCTAAGAACACGTAGTTTTGGGATTTCTTTTCTTGTTTATTTATAACATGCATATCAATAATCGAAACGTATTCTTCTTGCTCTTTATTAAAAAATTTTTCCATCTTTTTCTCGGTATAAACAACAAATGTTTCAAATTTTTCCCCCATTTCTTTTATAAAAGGTATGTTTGATATGCGCTCTTTCACATTTACTGCAATATCTTTATCTTCAAGATATTTTATACCCTGTTTAGAGAGTTTTTGTTCAGCTTTATTCACATAGTTAAACCCCTCAAGACAAAGTGGAGTTGTTTTAGCAAAATATAAACCTTTATATGCTATATCCTGTTGTCCAAACTGTTGTATTTTCATATTCTTACTTCCTTAAATTAATTCACCGTTAAGATACCAGGTTCTTGCTTTGGTAATTTTCACCATAACAAACTCGCCGGTTAAATCTTTATCATGAGGAATGTGTACAATCTTGTTATTTCTCGTCCTGCCTGTAACCACACTTATTCCCTTATTATTTACCCTCTCAAAGTTTTCGATAAGAACTTCAAGCTCACGACCAAGATATTTTTGGTTAGATCTCAAACAACATTCTCGATTTTTTTCATTTAAACGTGCTAAACGCTCAGTTTTTATATCTTCATCTATATATAAATCTGTCCATTTGGCAGCAACCGTACCAACTCTCGGTGAATAAGCCGCTGTATTTGAATAATCAAGTTCCAACTCATCCATCCTATCAAGCATCGTTTGGAATTGTTCTTCGGTTTCTCCAGGGAAGCCTGCAATAAAATCACTTGTTATTGTAACATCCTTAACTCTGGAACGAACATGGTCCGCAATTTTTTTATAAGTCGCATAATCATACTTTCGGTTCATTTTCTTGAGAGTATAATCATCACCATGTTGCATCGGGATATGGAAATATTCACAAACTTTATCCAATTCAATTACTGTATCAATTAATTCATCAGTTATATCAGTAGGATATGAAGTTACAAAACGAATTCTAAACTTACCTTCAATAGCGTTAATTTTTCTTAAAAGCCATGACAGATTTATAGTTTTGCCTTCCTCATCTTCTGCCCAAACCTTATCAATTGTCGTTTTATACCCATTTTCTGTTTTTACTAACCCTTTACCATAACTGTCAACGTTTTGACCAAGAAGTGTAATTTCTTTAAACCCTTCTTTTAATGCTTTTTTTATTTCTGAAAGAATTAATTCCGGATTTCTGGAACGTTCACGACCTCTCGTATACGGAACAATACAATATGAACAGAAATTATTACAACCCTCCATTATAGGAACCCAAGCATTAACTGATTTTACACGATTTATCTTTATATCAGATTCTTCATACTGCTCTTCATCTGTAGAAACTATTCTTTCACCATTTTCTATCCTTTTTATCAATGTCGGCAACTCATACAGCCTTTGAGTCCCTAATACTAAATCAACATAAGGCGCTCTTGCAAAAATTCGTTTACCCACTTGTTGAGCAACACAGCCTGCAAAAATAATCTTTAAATCAGGGTTTTCTTTTTTCCATTTTCCCCAAACACCCAAAGCACTAAAAGCCTTATCTTCAGAAAGTTGTCGTACTGAACAAGTAATCATTATCAACAAATCAGCCTCTTCAGGAACTGTTGTTTCTATATAATCCAAACCTTCAAGCATACCGTATATACGCTCTGCATCAGACTTATTCATCTGACATCCCATAACTTCTATATAAACTTTTTTCATTGCTAAATCCTCAATATTCTTACAATATAGTACAACAAAAACATCTTACACTCATTGTTCAAATTTGAATTGTAAAGTTTTATGTTTTTATTGTGCAAATTGATATTTACATGTTATATAATATAGGTATATGTATATCGTCAAAAATTTGAAGGACTATGATTTGTCCCACAAGCAAAGGATTTTTGCTGGTTATATTAAGGATAATGTGGATTCGTTTGTATGTTATGAAAAAATTACAAACCGTAGTGCGTTGCGTCGATATTTTGCACCGGATAGTGATTTTGAAATCTACACAACGGCAATTGCGGATCCGGCATTTATATCTAAACGTGCAGTAGCCGGTTAGAGAATTTTGTTCTGTTACATATTAAACAATTGTATCAAATTCCCTTTTTTCTATTGACTAGAGGGTAAGTTTGAAATATTCTAAGTAGTTGAAAAAGGGATTTTTTTCAGACAAATGGAGAGAGAATGAGAAAAAATATTATAACTATATTGGCTATCGCCTTGATTTTAATTTTTGCAAGAATGTTTATTACGTATTTGGATAAAAACAAGTCAGCAAAAGCTCGTATGAGCATGGCAACACCTTCTGTTACTGTAGCAGAAGTTCAAACTAAAGATATAATAAGAGAATTTGAAGCACCTGCAAGAGTGGTTGCAAAGTATAGAGTTGATGTTTTAGCACGCATAAGTGGGTATCTTACAAAAAGTTATTTTAAAGAAGGTGATTATGTAAAAGCCGGACAGGTTTTATTTGAAATAGAACCTGAGCAATATAGATATGCGGCTTCTCAAGCTAAAGCAAACCTAGACAATGTAAAATCTCAAGCTGAATACTATGAAAAACAGCTTAATAGATATGAAGAACTTGTAAAACAAGATTATGTCGCAAAATCGGATTACGATAATGTATTGGCTCAAAAAAATGCTTTCAATGCTCAAGTTGAAAGTGCGACAAGTATTTATAGAGATGCTCAACGAAACTTGGGTTACACGCAGGTTAAATCCCCTGTTGACGGAATTGTGGGTATAATTAATGTAACAGTAGGGAACTATGTTTCAATGAACAGCGGTGCTTTAACCACGATTAACAGTTCTGATCCTATGTATGTTGCCTTTCCGCTTGATGCAAAGGATTATATTGAACTTGTTCGTGTGGACAAAGTTGCAAATATTGCAAGAGATGTCGATTTTATCTTCAGCACCGGTCAAAAATATGAATTCAAAGGTGTACAAGATTTTAGAGATAATAAAATTGATGAAACCACGGGCACAATAACAATGCGAGCAACTTTCCCTAATCAAAAAGAACAGTTGATACACGGTGATTATGGTAAAGTTATAATCTATTCAAAAGAAAAAGGCGCTGTGCCTGTTGTTCCGCAAACTGCAGCAATGGAAAACCAAGAAGGCAGATTTGTTTATAAACTGGATGAAAATAATATTCCCAAAATGGTTTACATAAAAACAATGGGACAAACGCCTGAAAATGAGTGGATTATATTAAGCGGGATTAATACAGGTGATAGAATTATAACAACCGGATTACAAAAAGTTATTCCGGGAAGTCCGGTTAGAATCATCGATAAAAAAGCTGATAGTGAGCAAAAACCGACTAAAGAAAGTCTATTCTCAAAGATTAAAAAAGTTTTCACTAAATAAAAATAAGAAGGAAATATAATGGCAGGCAATTTATTCATAAAAAGACCAAAATTCGCAATAGTAATATCATTAGCTATAATACTTGCCGGAATAATTTCTTTAACAACATTACCGTTGGAAGAATATCCTTCAATAACACCGCCACAAGTAGTTGTAACAGCTACATACAGCGGTGCCAGCTCTGATGTAATTACTTCAACTATAGCTGCACCTGTTGAATTACAGCTCAACGGGATACAGGATATGCTTTATATGTCATCTGAATCAAAAAACGGTTCATATAAATTAACACTGTTCTTTGAGGTTGGTTCTGATCCTGATATGGCTCTGGTTAACGTACAAAACCAACTTCAGCTGGTAACCCCGAGATTACCGGAAGAAGTTAAACGATACGGGCTAACCGTTCGTAAATCCACAGGTGGCGCTGGTTGTTTAATGCTCTCATTAACTTCACCAAACGGAACTTATGACTCATTATACTTAGCAAACTATGCAATTACTAACATAAAAGACGAACTTGCACGTACCAAAGGTTGCGGTTTAGTTCAAATCTTTGGTGCCGGTGATTATTCTATGAGAGTTTGGCTAAAACCTGACAAAATGGCGAGTTTAGGAATTTCTACAACTGATATCAGTAATGCGATAACTTCTCAAAACACGCAAACACCGGCCGGTAATATTGGGGTTGAACCAATGGATTCACCTCAAATGATTAAGTTTACGCTTAGAACTAAAGGGCGACTTAAAACACCGGAAGAATTTGAAAACATAGTTATAAAATCAAACGTTAACGGTTCTAATATTAAACTAAAAGATGTTGCGAGAGTTGAATTAGGTGCTGAAAATTACTCCTCATCAGTTCAAATTGCGGGTAAAAATGCTGCAATGATTTCTATAGCTCAATTACCTGAAGCAAATACTATCGATTTGGTAAACCGTATTGAAGCCAAAATGGAAACTTTAAGTAAAAAATTCCCTAACGACATTGTTTACAAAGTTCAATACGATACAACAGAATTTGTTAGAGAGTCAATCAAAGAAGTTATACATGCAATATTATTAGCAATAATTCTGGTTGGTGCCGTTACTTATTTATTTTTAGGTACAGCAAGAGCTGCATTTATACCATTTTGTGCAATACCGGTTTCTTTAATCGGTGTATTTATTTTTATGGCAATGCTTGGGTTTTCAATAAACTTACTAATACTATTCGGGTTGGTTCTGGCAGTTGGTTTGGTTGTTGACGATGCTATTGTTGTACTTGAAAACGCTCAAAGACATATTCAAAACGGTAAGAACCCTAAAGAAGCCACTGAAATTACTATGCAAGAAGTTTTTGGTGCCGTTGTTGCAACCTCATTAGTTTTGATGGCAGTTTTTGTTCCGGTTTCCTTTATGACAGGGATTTCCGGTCAAATGTATAGGCAATTTGCGGTTTGTATTGCAACTTCAATTGGACTCTCAACCGTTGTTGCATTAACTCTCTCACCGGCACTATGTTCTATAATTCTAAAATCAGGCGAAGAAAAAACAGATTTTGAATTTATTGACAAATTCGAAAAATGGTTTAATGGTGTTAGGGAAAAATATTTAAGTGCAGTTGAATACTTTGTAAAATCACCAAAGAAAACTGTTGCAGTTTTATTAGGAATTTTTGTTTCAATATTATTAATGTTTTTTATCACACCAACAGGATTTTTACCAAGCGAGGATAGAGGCGCATTATTCATACAAGCTCAACTTCCGGACGGTGCAACTTTGACCAGAACCGGTACTATTGCAAGAGATATGTGTGAAAAATTAGCTAAAATTGAGGGGGTTAAATCCGTATTACAAGTTAACGGATTTAACGGTGAAAATACAGCATTTATCGTAGTTAGCCTTACACCTTGGTCAGAAAGAAAATCTGCAAAACTATCAATTGATAACATAATAAAACAAGCTAATCAAATTGCTTCAGCGTATACAGAAGCAAATACATTTGTAACCCAACCGCCAGCAATTACCGGCATGGGTATGTTTGGCGGGTTTGAATATCAACTATTAGATAAAGGGGATCGAACTCCTGATGAACTTTTTGTACAAGCTCAAGCTCTATTAAAAGCTGCAAGGCAAGACGGTGCGTTCTCAAGTTTGTACACAACATACACTTCATCTTTACCGCAAGTTATAGTTACGGTAGATGAAGCAAAAGCTTTATCGCAAGGTGTACCGATTAATGAAATTTATAGCACATTAGCTGCTCAACTTGGCGCAACATATGTTAACGACTTCAATAAAAACGGTAGAGTTTATCGTGTTTATATGCAAGCTGATGCACCGTATCGTGCTAATCTTGGCGATTTAAGCAAAATATTTGTAAAAAATAATCAAGGAAAAATGCTTCCGATAACATCTGTTGTTAAAACAAAAAATATTGTAGGACCTTACTCTCTATCAAGGTTCAACATGTATCCGTCAATTACAATAAACGGTAATCCTGCTGACGGTGTAAGTTCTGGCGAAGCAATGAACAAAATGGCAGAAATATCTGACAACGTTTTACCTAAGGATATGGATTTTGCATGGTCAGGAACATCTTTACAAGAACAAAAATCTGCCGGTCAAATCGGACCGATTTTATCAATGGCATTGGTTTTCATATACTTATTCTTGGTTGCTCTTTACGAAAGTTGGACACTACCTATTGCAGTTATGATGATTTCACCGGTAGCACTTCTTGGCGCTGTATTTTTCCAATACGTTTCAGGCTTAGCGCTAGATATTTATGCTCAAGTAGGATTAGTTATGTTAATCGGTTTAAGTACCAAACAGGCAATCTTGATTGTTGAATTTGCCAAAGATGCCGTTGAAAAAGAAGGAATGCACTATTTACAAGCCGCAATGCAAGCAGCCAAATTAAGATTTAGGGCGGTTATGATGACTAACATTGCATTTATACTAGGGTTATTACCGCTTGTATTTGCACAAGGTGCCGGTGCAGGAAGCAGACATTCTATCGGGGTTTCTGTATGCGGCGGAATGTTAGCTGTTGCGACTATTGGTAGCATAATGGTTCCGGCATTCTTTGTAGCCACAAATGTCATGAAGGAAAATTTTGAAAAATATATCCACGGTTTAAGGAACAAAAATAAATGATAAATAAAAAGTCAATAATAGCCTTAATTATACTTATATCTATGTTTCAACAAACTGCTTTTGCGGCTTTTTGGAACAAAGAAACTAAGAATAATATCGGTAATGAAATTCAAAAAGAAGAATATCCGGATAGCAAGGATGTTGAACCCGTAATAGATAAAAAAACACCGGATAATCTTGTTATACAGGGCGGTGTAGAAGAAGTTATCGATATGGATTTAGAAGAGTGTCTACGTTGTGCTTTGGGAAATAATCCTAAAATTCAAGCTGCATTACAGGATGTTTTTGCTTCTGACGCAAGAATCAAACAAGCTTGGTCGGCTTACTTTCCTCAATTCAGTTGGCAAACCGGATATACAAGAATTAAACAATTACAATTATCTGACGCTTTAGGCAGAAACCTTATATTTAATTATTTCATATTAGGACAAATTACAGCCTCGCAAATGCTTTATGATTTTGGGGTAACTCAAAACCTTGTAACTATGAGAAAACTTGATAACCAAAGTTATAAAATAATGTTAACAGGTACAGTTAATGAAGTTATTTGTGAAGTAAAAAAAGCATATTACAACTTACAATACGCAATTCAAGCTAAAAAAGTTGCAGAAGAAATGGTTCAGCGTTATGAGGCATTTTACAATCAAGCAAAAGCTTTTTATATGGCAGGAACTTCGCCAAAAGTCGATGTTACAATTGCAGAAGTTAATTTAAGTAATTCAAAATTAATGCTTATTCAGGCAGAAAATGCAATCGAAATTGCAATGGCTAAACTTAATAACACCATGGGATTACCTTATTTTAACAGATACAACATTACTGATAACTTAAAATATAACCCTTGCGACGTAACTTTAAATGAGGCCATTGATATTGCCAAAGAATCAAGACCGGAATTTCAATTAGCAGAAGTTAAAGTTGAAGAAGCAAGACAAAATGTTAAATTAGTAAAAAAATCTTACTTCCCTAAAATTGTTGCCGAAGGTCAATATCAAATCGGTGGTAGAACCTTTACTTCAAACTACGGTTATAATTTTGGCGGGTATTTAAACTTCCCGACAATAAACGGAATGCTCATCAAAAATGAAATAAAAGAAGCTAAAGCTCTGCATTCCAGAGAAATTGCCAATGCTTCTTTTACTAAAAACAACATTTTTCTTGAAATCCAGCAAGCTTTTTATTCAATGATTGAAAGAAAAAATTCAATTCCTGTTGCGTTTTTAGGCTTAAAACAAGCTAAAGAAAATTACGAACTCTCTTATGGCAGATATAAAGTGGGTGTAGGAAACCCTGTAGAACTTAAAGAAGCGCAAGTTCAATATCAAGATGCCATGCTTAGATACTACAACTCGCTATATTTGTTCAATACATCAAGAGCTGATTTGGAAAGATATATCGGAAAAAACATCACTCAAGGGGAAGTACGTCTGGAAAAAGCTACTAAAAAAGCAAAAAAATAATTCCTACTATGTTTAGTGTATTGCAACGAGTTTTAAGATAATATATAATCCGGTATATAGGAGATTAGAGTTATGTTACCAATAATTACAGAAGAATTAGCTACAGAGATTTTTGGAGAAGTTTTCCAAGATATACCGGCATGGAGAAAAAATATGGTGCAGTATTTAAAGGAAGAAAATCCGGAAATTAATACTGCTATCTTAGAAGTTGCAAAATACGATGAAGGAATAGATTTAAAAGCAGTAGCCTTAGGCGCTTATTTATCTTATAGACTTATCGAACTTGCTGCTGAAAATGACGGTTTAGAATTCCAAGAATAATTAAATAAAAATATAAAAAGACACGGTTCTACAAAAAAAGAGCTGTGTCTTTTTTTTGTTGATTTTAAAGAAAATATCATTATAAGAATATTAAACGGAGGTAATTAATGTTCTTAACTAATTTATTCAATTTCAAAAAAAAATGTACACACGAAAAAGTTTCTCCAAATATTGATTTTGCTTACTGTCCTGATTGCGGGAAGCTTGTTCGAAATGAATGGTATATTACAAGATGCGCTTGTTGTGGTGTTAAACTAAAAACTGTTATAACTAACGGGAATATTCAACCGGAGCTTAAATATTGTTCAAACTGTGGGCATAAAGAATTTATTATTGAAAAACTTGATAAAATAAGTTTTCTCAATGTTAACCATGCCGTACTAAAACGTAACGAAATCACAGAAGACAATTACTGCAGTTTTACACAATGTTGGCAAGAAAAAACAAACGAGCAACCCAAATTGCTAGCACAATACCTATAAAATCAGCAATTAAACCAACCGGAATTGCATATCTGAACTTCTTTATGCCTACAGCACCAAAATAAACAGACAACACATAGAATGTTGTCTCAGAACTTCCAACCATTATTGCGGCAGTTTTCGTGATAAAAGACTCTGCACCATGCTCAGTTGCTATTTCCGAAAAAAGTCCTAGTGTCGCTGAACCGGATAAAGATCTTGTTAACATCACAGGAATTATATCAGCAGACAGAGAAAGTTTTTCTATAAAACCTACAAAAAATGAAGCGAACCAATCTAAAGCACCGGATGCTCTAAACATGGAAATTGCAACAATTAAAGCCACTAAATAGGGAATTATTGATACAGAAACCTTAAAACCGTCTTTGGCACCTTCTATAAATTCTTCATAAATCGGCACTTTTTTAAATAATGCAACCGTTAAAATTATTAAAATAATACAAGGCAAAATTGCTACAGATATCCGTTCTAATATCATTTCGCCCTCCTAATAGAAGATATTTTTTTTAACATCAAACAAATGAGAATTGCAAAGATAAATGTTAAAAATGTAACAATTAAAGTTGGCAATATAATTTCTGTCGGATTTTTAGCACCGAGTCCAACCAAAATTGCAATAACTGTTGCCGGAATCAATTGAAAACCTGCAGTGTTCATTGCTAAAAACATACACATGCCGTCAGTTGCAACTTCCTTATCAGGATTTAATTCCTGTAAATCTTTCATAACTTTAAGACCAATAGGTGTTGCAGCATTTGTTAAGCCTAATGCATTTGCACTTAAACTCATTGCAATATCACCAAATGCCGGTGAATTTTGCGGAACATCCTTAAACAATGGTTTTATAAGCGGAAATATCAATTTTGATATAAATTTTACAAAACCGCTCTTTTCTGCTATTCGCATAATACCAAGCCAAAAAGCCATAATTCCGATTAAAGAAAACGCCACCTTTATCGCAACATTACAACCTTCAAGCATGCCGGTAACCATTGCTTCCATAGTATTGTTTACAAAGCCTGCTATTATTGAGATTGCTATCAGAAAAAAGAAAATATAATTCATAATAATATATTAAAAAAAAATTTATTATTTGTCATCAGTTTTTTATTAGTATATAATATAATAGATTATGAGTTAAAGTAGGATATGGGATAGTTTTTTATGGCGGATATTGATAATTTTGCAACGATAAATCAAAATTTTGACACTGTTAAAACACTTTTAAATTCAATCAGAGCACAGGGTATTTTAAATACTTCTGATGTAGATAAGCTTTTAACAGGGATTAATGCTAAATTAGAAAAGATTAATACAGATGAAGATATTGATTTAATTAAGATTTTTCTATCAGAATTAAAACAAAATCTTGAAGAACGTCATGGCGTATTAGTTACAAAATTTGCTGCTATAGAAGCTTTATTTACTAATTTGCTTAAAAACAGCTCTGAGATGCTTAAATCTTCAGAAATTAAAGAACTTTTTGATATTGTTGCAACAAATCTGTCAGTATTTTCAAGAGAAGTTGTATCTCAAAAAGACTCTCTTAATGACATTTCGTTAAGATTGGATGCCTTAAGAACTGATGATACTCATAAAAAAGATATAATCAGAAATATTGCGGTTTTAAAATCAGACTTAGATAGATTAAGTAACGGATTTGATTCTATTGTTATCAATTTGAACGACAACTTCAAAACCCTTATTAAAACAATTACTTCTTTAGATAAAACAGAACGTTTTGACGATTTTTCAGATACATTAAGCGGAATAGAAATGTCTTCTCAAACAATACTTTCTGCTTTACAAGTTTTGGATAAAAAGTCAGAACAAATTGAAACTGCCATAGAAAAAGTCTTAACAAAAGACGATATTTATGGAATTAGCAAACAAATTAGTGAAATATCCGCAAACAGCCAACAGATAACATTTAACACAAATGATTTAATTCAAAAGCATATTAAAATAGTAAGTTTGTCAGATAAAATTGATGCATCTGTAAACATAATTGCTGGTTTAAAATCTGCTTTTGAAGAAACTGACAATAAGAATACGAAATCAATATTAGAAAATTTAGAAGTATTAAACGAAAACATAAAAACCATATCAGACGATGAAAAATTTGAAAGTTTCAAAGTTATATTTGAAGATAATCTTAGAAGAATTTTCGCTTCAGAAGAAATATTAGACAAAAAATTTGATATCGTTTCAGAAGAAATTAATAAAATTTCAGCTTTAGTAAAAGCTCTTGATATCGATTTAGGAATACAAAACGTATTAAGCGCAATTGAAAGCTCAAATAACAAGCTTGAACGTGTAATTGATGATAATACTAACAAGCTTGCTAATATTAATGATATTAACGTAACAAGAATACTTAATGATTTATCTAACAGCACAGACTCGCTAAATATAAAAATTAATCAAACCCAATCCGAATTAGCAGTTATTTGTGAAAGAAATTTCAATGGTGTTTTTGAAGGTGTTAAAGAAGTCAAGGGGTTATTGTCCCAAATTGACGAAAACAGTGTTTCTGCTAACAATGCTATTTTTTCAAGTATTACAGACAGACTAAATGTTTTTGAAAACGGATTAAGAGATTCTTTAGATTTACAAGAAAAATCAGTACTTAATGCTACAACAAGTTTAGTAGAACAGATTGAAAATATTAAAAACCTTAATTCTGTATTAGATTACAAATCTGATTCTTCTCTTGTTGAACTAACAAACCTTAAACAAAGCCTCACTTCAGTTAGTCAATCTGTTGACGATATTCTTGCTCTTAATTTTGCAGAATCCATCAAAGATTTGAGAGTCGATTTGTATGCTACAAAACAAGAAATCGTAAATACAATTGATAATTTTGATACAGATTTAACCGACAGATTTACAAATGATTTATACGGCAAGTACGAACTTCTTATCAGTAAAATGGATACTGTTGAAGAAGAAATTAAGAAAAGCCAAATAAATGCAATAAATGAATTTAAAGTTGTAATTGATAAAATATCTTCCTCAATTGTAGATATTCTCTCTTACGTAAGTGAGACTCGCAACGCTACAACCGAAGAGTTTGATGCAAAAATAGACAATATCACAGAAGCTATAAAAGCAAATAGCCTTGATTATGTTGAAGCTGTTCGAGATATTGTTGACGTTATAAGAATACAAATCGAAAACAATCTAAAAAGCATTGACGAAAGCACTTCTGCGACAATAAATTCTATAAATAATACTATTACACAAAATTCTGAAGATATAAGAAATGATATTAAAGCTTCTTATAGTAAATTGTTAGAAGTTCAAGCTTCATACAATGAATTAAAGGATTACTTAAACGTTAACGAAATAAACACTAATAACAAGCTTGACACACTTTCTGCTTCTACTGACGATGTTCAAAAAGATTTGTCAAACAAATTATCTTTGTTAAAAAATTCTGTTTTAGAAAAAATTAGTGAATTTAAACAAGAACTTACTTGTGGAAATACTGACAATACCAGTGAAATAAAATTTGCGATTGAAAATTTCCACAACAAAAGTATACAAGACACTCAAGCAGGAATAGCTAATACTCAAGCTTTAATTAATAAGATTGGAGAAAGCAATTCCGCAACCGCAGAAAAAAATGTTTCAAGTATTTTGGAAAATCTTGATACTTTAAAAACTCTTATATCTAAACTTGATAATGACTCTACAAATAACATTAACACCCAAATTGAAAAAATCACCGACGTGTTAAAAGTTTTCAAGCAAGAAATATCAATCTCAGATAAAGAGATAAAAAATAATCAAGAAACAAATTTAACTTGTATTAATAACAATTTTGTTGAGCTCAAAGATTTTATTAGTACTAATACTGCAGATATAAAATCTAATTTAGGCTCAAATTTAAGTTCTGTTGTAACGAACTTTAATGAGATCAAAGAAGTTCTAAACAAGATTGACGAAAATATTGATGAAGACTTAACAAGACAACTTTCAATTCTTGAAAGCAACTTTGAATCCTTAGTATCACAACTTTCTATACAATTTGAAAAAAATGAGATAAGTATTAGTGAAAAACTTAATCAAGAATTTGAAAAAGTATCAGAAGGTTTACAAGTTACACTTGCAGAAAAATTGGAAGATTACAAGTCAAAAATTGAGAAATCTTTTGATACACTTCAAGAAAAAACTAATACTCAAACAGATTTTCTAAAAACAAGTATTGCTCAATTTAACGACAAAATGAAATACATATGGGCTGAGCAATCAGAAGAAAATTATAAACAAATACAAGAAGTTGCTGAACAAATGCGTTCTCTAATGGATGATAGTTTGAAAGTTACAGCATCTGATTATAATGATATCAAAAACAAAATTAGTGCTTTAACTAAAAAAATTGAAACTGATAATTCTTTATTAAAAGAAAATATTCTTGAACACATTACTGCTATTAGCGATAATTATAACTCTGAATTAAAAACTCAAGTTGATATTATTAATGCAAAACAAGAAGAAATAAACACTAAATTAGATGGAAATAACCTTCTGTTATCAACTGAAACAGACAGTATTAAATCAGCTTTAGAAGAAAATTTAAAGGTATTGTCTGCAACACAAACAAGTGTTTTAGATAATAAAGAATCCATTTTAAGAGCAATTACCAATGTTTCTGCAGACTCTGTAAACAAAGCAGAACTCGTACAAAAATCTATTGATGAAAACTCTGAATTATTAAAAGACAAGCTTCAAGAAGTTATTGCAGAAACTGTTAGTTCTACTACGCAATTACAACAATTAGTTGAAACCGGTAATACGACAATACAGGATAAGATTCAAGAAGCTATTATTGAAAATTCAAATAATACAGAACAATTACAAAAATATTTAGAAAATAACTCTGAAATATTAAGAGAAAAAATACATGAAGCTATTACAGAAACAATTAATTCTAAAGCTTCCGAATTAAATCTCAATATTAATACTATAAAAGACGACATAAAAAATAATAATGAATCTATTATTACATCAATACAAAGTCAAGTATCCGATGCAAGCACGGCATTAGATGCTGTTAAAAGCAATATTGTTGAATGTAAAGATACATTAGCTACTTCTATCAAAAATGTTGTAAATAACTTAAAGAAAGAAGTAGAAAAAGAAACAGATACTATTATTGCTGAGCTTATAGAACAATTTGACATATTGAAAGGTTCACAAGAAGGTGAATTAATCAATTTAACTTCCAGAATAGAAGACATCGTAAGTTCTCATATTTGCGATAATATAGAAGATTTAAAATCTTATTTGGATGTAAAAACTGATAATTCTATAATTGTAGACAAATTAGACAATTTAAAAATTGAATTAATAAACTCTTCTGATGCTATTATTAATGATTTGAGCAAATTCCTTGATAGCAATATGTTCACATCATCAATGTCAGATTTTAAATTAGCAAACGAAGTTTTAATTAATTCTGCCATAGACAGAATCAATGATAGATTTGATGCTTTTATAGCTGATAACTCTGAAATAACCAAAACTGTTGCTGAAAAAATTACTTTATTCGACAAAAAATTTATTGATACCCTAGGAAATAAATTTGAAGAATTAAAGCTTATATCTAATGATACGAACAAATCGTTTAATTCAGTTCAAGTTTCAATTAATGAACTTAAGACAGAATTAGACTCATTGAACTCTAATTTTGAAAAGAAAATAGATTCATTAGCAGAAGCATTTAATGCTGTTTCAGGTTCTACTAATAAAGAAATTAAAGAGTTAGCAGCATCTTTCAACAGCTTACGAGCTCAAATTTCTAACAGAGAATTTGACGAAGCATTCCAAGCTTCAATAAACAAACAAATTGCATCATTAGAATCATTAATCTCTAATCAATTTGAATATATTGAAGACATTAGTGAATTATGCACAGAAAACATGCCGGATATTGCAGAATTAAATGTTTATCTAAAAACAGCAATTGCAACTTCTATTCAAGATTTATCTAAAAAAATTGAAGCTCAAAGTATAGATGAAACTTTAAATAATGAATTAAATAATGTTAAATCTGAAATAATAACACGCTTTATTGATTTATTTAACCAAATTTCATTTATCACAGAAGAAGAAGAAATCTTAGATTTCATCCAAGAAAAACACGATGAATTAATTACTGTTTTAAGCCATATCGTAACTTCTAACCAAGCTACTAACAAGCATTTTGAAACAGGTTTGAAATCAATTAAAAACGAAATTAATGGCTTAAACGAGAAAATTAATTCAATTATTTCTTCTCAAGGCGATATTGATTATGTTTATAGTTTACAAGATTTGGAATCTGATATTGCAAACCTTAGAATCGTACTTAACGAAATGAAGGAAAACAGTCAAGGTAAAGAATTAACAGAACTATTAGATTCAACTAACAGTATTTATACTTTGGTTGAAAGCATTAAAACAGAATTACCTGATAAAAACAGCTTTAATTCTATTGCAGAAGATATTGAAAGTATTAGCACAAGAACCAACAAGCTAATTTTGGCTTCTGATGAGTCTTATAAAACATTACAAGAAAATTTACAAGATTTCAAATTGGTTATTAACGATTTGGATGAAAGAACCAGAAATTTCTCAAGAGAAGCCGGACTTGACAGAATTGATTCCAAGGTTAACGCACTTAATACTATGATGATAAATGGCGCAAAAACTAATCA
The DNA here is from genome assembly GCA_015152525.1 of Cyanobacteria bacterium SIG28. Lineage (GTDB taxonomy): Bacteria > Cyanobacteriota > Vampirovibrionia > Gastranaerophilales > Gastranaerophilaceae > CAG-196. The sequence continues at coordinate 81,377 of SUTU01000005.1, forward strand.
GGTGTTCAATCAAGTATTTGAGTATTTGGCTGAATGGGTTGATAATGCCAGCGTTCAAATTAATGACATCTATAACAGAGTTGAAACTCTTGATGATATAGGTCAAATAAAATCAATGTTATCTGATCTTAAAGCAGGTGCCGAAGATAATTCAGAATCTCTTGAACTAATAGACGCATTAGGCACAGTTTTTGATAAACAGACGAAACGTATATCCACTTTGGAAGCTAAATTGGATAAAATTATTGTTGAAACTACAGTTAACAATAAATTAGATATTTCGCCGTTGGAAAATACTATTAATAGATTTCTTGTTGCGATTGATGAAAAGATATCAGGACAACAAACAAAAATTAATTCGCTGGAAAAACATCTTAATAGTATAATAGAATTAGTCGAAGAAAAAGATACCGCACAATTAACTAAAAAAGTTGGCGGAATGGATAGACAAATCGCAAAACTTAATAAAAGTATAGAAAAAATAGCTTCACATGTTATTGAAAAATAAATTAGAAAAATGTAAAACTTTTATAAAAAATGATAACGTTCTTACGACAATGGAAGAACGTTATTGTTATTCAACGGATGCAGGAAACTATAACAAAGGTAAGGTTCCGGATTTGGTTGTTTTTGTTGAAACGATTGAAGAAGTTCAATCTATCCTAAAATATGCCAACCAACACAAAATACCGGTTATAGCTCGTGGCGCCGGCACAAACATGGTTGGTTCTTGTGTTTGTACCCAAGGCGGAATTGTTTTAAATTTTTCTAAAATGAATAAAATACTTGAATTTAGTCCGGTTAATATGACAATTAAAGTTCAATCCGGTGTTATATTAGGTGATTTAAAAGATTTTGTAGAAGAACATAATCTATATTTCCCACCGGATCCTTCTAATTATAAGGTTTCAACAATCGGTGGCGGGATTGCACAATCCTCAAGTGGTGCAAAAGCCTTTAAATACGGCTCAATAAAAGATTATGTTTTATCGTTAAAAGTTGTTACGGCTGAAGGTAAATTAATGACACTGGGCGCTGAAACAATTAAAGATTCTGTAGGATATCACTTAGGTCAACTGATAATTGGAAGTGAAGGAACTCTTGCAATAGTAGTCGAAGCTGTTTTAAAATTAATCCCAAAACCTCAGAACAAAACACTTGTTCTTGCATATCATAATGAAATAGAACAAACAACCAATACCGTTGAAAAAATACTTGTATCAAATATTTTCCCTTCTGCAATTGATTTTATGGATAAAAACTCTATGAGAACTGTCAACCAATATAAAAATTGCGGATTAAAAGAAGATAACAACACCCTTTTGATAATAGAAATTGATAGCTACAATTCTAATATGCAAGATCAAATTGAAAAAATTAAAGAAATTCTTGATAGCTATAACATACAGGATTATGAAATAACTAACGACAAGGCAAGAATAGAAGAGATTTGGAATGCAAGACACTCATCGTATGCCGCAGTAACCAGATTAGCACCGGATGTTATTTCTGATGATATAATTGTTCCAAGAGAAAAACTAGCAGAATTGGTTACTTTCTGCAATAATATTACAGAAAAATTTAATCTTAGAATGTGTTTAGTTGGTCATATTGGCGACGGAAACCTTCATCCTCAAATAGCTTTGAATTTGGAAAATGAAGAAGAAATGAGGAACTGTTCAACTGCTAAGTCATTAATATACGAAGAAGTTATCAGGCTTGGCGGAACAATTTCAGGCGAACATGGAATTGGACTGGATAAAATGCCTTATTTCAAACAAACTGTTGATAAAAACGCTTTAGAATATATGAAAATGATTAAAAAGATTTTTGATCCTAACAATATTTTAAATCCCGGAAAAATTTTTGATACATAAAAAGGAGTAGATATGGATATAATAGTTATTAATTGCACAGTACCTAATAAAAAAGTTGCAAAAGATATTACAAAAATCCTTATGAAGCATAAATTAGCTGCTTGTGTTTCTATGATTGATAATGTTCGTTCAACTTTTTCTTGGGAAGGTGAAGTTTGTGAAGAAAAAGAAGTTCTTCTTCTTATCAAAACCAGAAGAAATAATTATGGAAAAGTAAAACTGGTTATTGAAGATTTACACCCTTACAATGTACCTGAAATTATAGCGTTGCCTATTGTAGACTGTTCGGAAGATTATTTAAAATGGTTAGTGAAAGAGACAGAATCTTAAGAATTACTGAATTTTTAGAGTCATTAGGTATCGAAATAAATATCAAAAAAAATAAAGCCAGAGGAAACAAAGGTTTTTTTAGAGTTGCAAATAAACAATACAGAATTGATATTTCAAAAAATATTGAAGAGGCTGAAATCCTCAAAACTCTTACCCACGAATTTGCTCACTATATACACTACAATTACGATAAAACTTTAAAAAAATTGGATTTTTTATTTGACAATTCTGATAAAAACATTTGGGACGAAATGATCGAAGTAACCGTTGATTCAATTCCAAAATCTTCAATAGAACCTCTTTTTAAACAAGCCGAAACCACAAGACAAGAAATAAAAACTCTTGAATCTAAAATAAAAGAATTTTACCCGCAATATTCAGCAAATAAATCAGTTAAACAAATTGACGATTTTTTAAAGAAATCAGAACTCAATTATCTAACAAAGTACGACAACATTAAAATATTAAAAGGATTCTCTACCAAAGTTTTATCAATAGCAAATATTGATGAAGCTTGTACAAACGCACCTTCTGCTATTAAAGAGCATTTAGTATTAAAGTCAAGACAACGCTTTTTAAAACGGGTAAACAATAAAATTTGCAGATTAAACAAATACTATAACAGCCCTACTGAATTATTTGCCAGAACTTTAGAAAATTATTTTATAAATAAAGATTTATTAGTTCAAAAAGCTCCAAATTTATTAAAAATATTAGAAACTGCAATTACAAATAACAAATTGCCATTACTATCAAATTTTGCCCGAAATTTTAACGATAATAACTAATCTTTTAATCTCAACATAACCACAGCATTCGCTTCAATTGCCCTATTTTCCCCAACAGCATCAAGTTTTTCTTTTGTTTTAGCCTTGATTGATATAAGTTGAGGTGCTACTTCCAACAACTCAGACAAAGCTTCTTTCATTTTTGGAATATATGGCATCATTTTAGGTGATTGAGCAATTATATTTGAATCAATATTATTAATCTCATAACCGCAATCTTTTATTTTGTCATACACATGCTTAAGCAATATCATACTGTCAATATTCTTATACTTAGGATCGGTGTCCGGAAAAAGTGTCCCAATGTCATCGAGAGCCAAAGCGCCCAACAAACCATCAATTATCGCATGAACTAACACATCAGCATCAGAATGGCCTAACAGTCCCTTTTCGTGAGTAATTTTAACACCACCAATAACTAATTCACGACCTTCAACCAATCGATGGATATCATAACCTAAACCGATTCTATACATTAGTTTGGACATACAAATTCCTCTTTATAAATTTTGGGTTCACAAAAAAATTAAATACTATATATTAAAACTTTTACGAGTTCCTTCTTCGTGATACAAACCGCCACCACAAATCGTTTCAATAACTTTTAAAACAAATTCTCTTGAGGCATCAGAAGAGTTTAAAAAGAATTCTCTGTTAGATAAATGTCTTATCTTAAATATGGAATTTTGAGATTTATCAGCAGGCACAAATAGTGAAGCTACTTCTTTTTCCAAAAGACGCTCCATCATCTCATGGCGTGTTTTTGCACCTTCCATTAATTCGTTGTAATTACCGTTTATTGCCATTATACGACCTGAAAACATCGGTGAGTTTCCTTCTCTAAACAATGCTTGAGGTTCATAATTACATCTCGTTGTTAAGCTTATTGTGTGCCATAAAATATTAATAATTACGACACTTTTTTCTTTGTCATAATCTACATAAATGTTGTTATCACTGGCAATTCCTCGGGCAGCAAAAGATTGCCTTAAAGATTCTGCAATCATCTTAAGATTATCTATCATCTCAGAAAAAATCTCAGTTGTATTCATTGTTGCATGCTGATATTCCAAGAATTGCTTATACATATGCGTTGAAACAAGGCCTATGCGCTCTTGGATTAGTGTGGATTTTCTGAATGAAGTTTCCGAATTATTAAAACTTTCGTAGCCTTTAGACAAAATAAAGCCTCCTAATATAATTGTACACTTAAAGTAATGAGGTTGTAAACATGACATGTAAATATTTGTAACAATCTATACAAAAAGTGTTATAAATTTTCCGAAATGTGGAATTAAAAAAATAGAAGCTTTGAAAGGAGTAAAAATGGAAATTTTAAACCTAGTGCTGTTTGGCTGTATATTTTATATGGCGATTATCGGAATTCCGACTTTTTGTGAAAACCTAAAAAAATAAATCCTATTCCGGTAACAATCTATTATATAAACCTTTGTAGTTGACAAGTTGTAACAACTCGTCATCAATAATGTGTTGTTCTTTTTTCTGAAGCTGTAATAATTCTATATAAAGTTTCTCTAGCATTATATAAAGTATTACATTCCTTTCAAGGTATGTATTAATAAGAGCTAACGCATCATTAACAAGAATCAAGGCTCTATCCAAATCCGATGTTGTCATCAACAATTTTGCCATTAAATATTTTGTTATCACAATAATATTAAACAAGGCAGACTTTTCTGCAATACTCAATACATCTTCATATATTGCCATTGCTTTTGGAATAATACCAATTTTAAAATACGCATAGGCTATTATTACATCACATAAAAGCTCCATTTCATATTGGTGAATATCTGAAGACAAAAGTTTTGCTTGATATATATTTTGAGCAAATGTTTTATAATCATCTTTAAGCTTTGAAAACTCTTGTAAAATAAGAAAAATAACTTTTGATAGAGGTGAACTATTTTCCACATTACCAATATTATATACCTTGCCGGATAAGAAATCTCTAATAGCTAAAATTGCATCTTTTTCCGGCAATTCAGCATTTAAAACAATGCTGATTTTTGAACAGAAATCCTCTAAGTCGTTATGACATAAGTATAGTTTTGCAAAAGCTACCAAACGCAATGTTTCTTGAACATGAGTTACAAACATATTTGTAGAAAAACTTACAGGCTTAACTTTTTCCAACACATCTTGTGATAAAACAGTCAAAATATCCTCTGCTATTTCAACACATTGACTAAAACTTCCCAAATTATACAAAAACTCAATATTTACAAGAGATAATAGTAAGAATTTGGTATTTACAGCACCATCAACAATTAGTGTCGCATCTTTCATTCTTGATAAAATATTATGTAATAAGCCTAAAGCATCAGAATAATTGGAAGATATTAAAGCGCCTTGCAACATTAAATTTGAAAGTTTAACTATTTTTTCTTCTTCACCGTTATTGATTGCATCCATTAACAATATATTTTCAATAAAATAAATTTTAACAGGAGAATACGCATATAAAAACATTAAAATATTATTGTAAACTTCTTTTTTACTTTGCTCTATAACTTCCGGTTTAATATTTGTCGAAATTAAATCTATAAGAGATAAAAATCCTAAACAATTTTTTAAATAAGCGTCATAATCACCTGATTTAATAGCAAATTGAGAATTTTTCCATAAAGTTAAATACTGCTCTTTATGACTTCCTATCTTACCCATCGCAATAAGCATGGTTGTATCATCCAGTCCTTTGCCCAACTGAGCTACAACGTTCTTTGCTAAATAACTTCCTATCTCGGGTTTTATAGAAGCTTCCATTACCTCTAATACGATATCATAGTGATTGATGTATATAATTTCGCCTTTTAAAGTTGCCAACCCTTGTTCAACAAGCATTTTAGCACTTTGTTCGATATCATTTACACCTAATAACATTAATGTCGCAAAATCAATTCTTTCACCTAAAATAGAAGAATATGCCAAAATCAAAGATACATTTTGGTTTTTATTTAACAGTTTTATTTTTGCCCTAAATAACGAGTTCAAATCTTTTGGAATAACAACTGTTTTTGTTGTTTTTACAATCAATTTATTTTCAAATTCTATCAATACGGAAATCGTCTTTAAATATTCAACTATATTTTTAAAATATAATAATGACCCGTTAAACTTATCTTTAATTTGCTCAAAGTGGAAAGACTGTATAAAATCACTCGCATCAGCTTTTATTAAGCTTAAGCATTGTTCCATGGTTGTTTTTGCCAATTTAAAATCATAATATAAATTAGTTCTCAACAACCCTTTAAACTTAGAATGTAATGAATTTTCACTGGAAGTTGTAAATACAAAATTTGGTTTTATATGCTTAAATTTATCAAAATACAACTCCAAAGCCTGTATCGAAGTGTCATCCATTTTCTCAAAGTTTTCAATTATAATGACATAACCTTTTAATAATGAAAGAAATTTACTGCAATGCTCAAAATAAGCATACCTTGCATCTTCTGCTGATGTTGCTTTAACGGTTTTTCCATACAACAAATCAATAAAAGGTCGACATATTTTTACCAATTCAGGATTTAATGTTGACAAATCATTTAACATATTATGGAATGACAAACCTAAGAAATCTTTTAATAACGACAAAAAGAAGCCCCAAGGTCTATACTGCATGGCTTCGGTACATACTACCGAAAGAACTTTCAAATCTTTGTCTAAAAAATATTCCCGTAACTCGGAAAGTCTTACTCCTTGTTCTCTACCGCTTCTTAAACTTATAATTTTACCACCGGTTTCAAAGTCAACAGAACCCAACTTTTGCCGTAGCTCAATCGCAGGAAAATGTTCAAACGTACATTTTGCATTTATATCGAACACCTTAAAAGAATATAACTCTTTTTCAATATCAGAATCCGTAACTTTATTAATCTTCTTAGCTTCTGCTACCAAAGAGTTTTCATCAGTACTCTCGGATGGCGGTAAAATATACGAAGGTAAAATTACTTCATAATACATTACCGTACTGCCATCACACTCAACTGAGAACAGCGAATCCGTTTTAAATTCTTTATAAACATCATCTCTTACATATTGATCTAAGACAAGTTGAAAGCCTTTAAGATATTTAGGTTCGTTTTTCTTAACCGTCAAAAGCTTCATGTTAGTTTCTGTTGTCGGTAAAATTTGCAGTTGCTCGGCTTGCTTTTTTAACACAGTTATTTGCAAATTTAATGGAAGAGAAAATTCTTCTATCAAATTGTTATTTACTGAAACAAAAGCATTTAATATTTTTAACCCCAGCCTTGTTGCCTTATTGGCAGAAGTGCCAAAAGACAATTCTTTACAAAAATTAAGAACGTAAGTATCACCATAAACTATTAATTTACAATCAACTCCCTTAAGCTGAGCATATAATAAATTTTTTAGACGATTACAGAACTTAATATACAACTCTGTTGATTTAAGAATTTTTCTTATTTGTTTTAAAGACAAAAATTTAATTACCAAAGCAGCATATTCATCACTTTCACATTCTTGATAAGCTAAAGAAGTTGCCAATGAAAATCCGCATTTTGTACAGGTTTCCTTTTCGCTTGGATTAGTTTTTGAACATTTTGAACATTTTACTAAAATTGTATAACCACACTTTTCACAAACCGGCGACTCACCAACCTGCCCACAATTAGGACAGCGCAAAGCTACAACTTTACGACAATATGGACATACCGTTGTATTATCATCAATATCTTTTCCACATTTAGGACAGATCATACTTTCAGATTAAAATCCTTATTCAGAGCTCTCACTCTAATTATTATAGTTCAAATTTTGTAATAATTAAATAATCTAAATGTATTATGCTATAATATAAATATCATTGATTTATTAAGAAGAAAGAGTGGCTCGTATGGATTTTATTCAAATATTAAAAGAACCTGCTATATTAGTTATTACAGCATTTTTCTTGTTTTTTACATTTAACGTAATGCTCAATTACTCGAAAACAGAGAAAAATTTGAAATCTGTATATAAATTTCTTTCCACATTAAACAAAAAAGAAGTTTCATATAGATTCAACCAACTTGATGAATTTATGATTTCTAACCCATATACAACTACTTGTTGGGAAGACTTTAAAAAAGCATTGGTATTTCCAGAAAAACTATTTACAGCTTCTCAAGCTACCGGTAGTGCTGCAAACTACTCACCTGAAATTTTCTTAACTATTGATGCTTCTTATTTCTTCAACGAAGAGTCTTTAATATACACAAAAATTAATTACAAATTTATACAAGCCATGCCAACACTTTTAACCGGCATGGGACCTTTCTTTACATTCTTAAAAATGGCAATTGCTTTTAGCGGTATATCTCTTGCATCAGGTGATGTTAGCTCTTTGGAAGGTTTATTAACAAACATCCAAATCGCAGCATTATGTTCAGTATTTGCAGTTGGCTATTCTTTGTTATTCTTATTTATTGAAAAAATATTATACAGCCATAAATGCAAAAAGCATTACTTAGCAATACAAAGAGAATTAATTAGATTATTTGATATTTGCACAGGTGAACAATTCTTAATCGATTTAGTTAAAGAATCAAAACGCCAGAATTTTAATAATGAAAAAATTCTAAAATCATTACCGGAAGATTTTGCTAATTCATTAACAAAATCTATTGGCGAGCTTACAACACCATATCTGGAAAACATTATATACAGCCTAAATAAACTTAACGAGTCTATCGAAAAGAACAACAATAACGGTGATATGGTTGACAAGCTTTTTTAAACACATAAAACAGTAAGGTTTTTAAAATGAAATATAGAAAAAAGATTGAAGATGCCGGTGAAGGTAATATATTTTGGATAACAATGACTGACCTTATGACAGGTTTAGTATTGATATTTATTGTAATGTTTTTATGGACATATCTTACAAGCCACATTAAAGTTGTTGAAGAAAATCTTGCTAAAGAAACAGCAAACAAAGCTTTGCAAGAATCTTTACAAGAACAACAGATTGACGCAACTGTTGACCCAATATCAGGTGTGGTTAAAATTTCTGACTTAGAGCTTTTTGAAATTAACAGTTACAAGCTCTCAGACAAGGGCAAAGCATATTTGGATAAATTTGCACCAGCGTATTTAGACTCATTATTCTCTAATAATTACCTAAAAGAAAATATCGATAGAATAATTATTCAAGGACATACTGATTCACAAACATTTATCGGCGAGTTTTCGGAAGACGAACAGTACATGAAAAATATGGAGCTGTCTTTAAATAGGGCATACGAAGTTGCAAACTATATGACCAACACGCCTTATAACAAAGAAAACGGAAACAAGCTTCGCAAAATGATTATTGTTGAAGGTGCAAGTTTTTCAGATCCTGTTTTAACAAACGGGAAAGAAGATTATGCAAAATCCAGACGAGTTGAGCTAAAACTGGTTATGAAACCTATAAAAAAATAACTATCCCAACTCCTACAACCATTGAGATAAGCATATAAAAAAGCGGATCTTTCTTGGTTTTCCAACTCAACAATAGTAATATCAGCAAAAGACTCATTGATTTTAGATCTTTAATTTCCGGTCTTAGAAGTCCTATTGCTACAGAAGTTAATAAAGCGCAACTAATGGGTTTTAATGTTTCAATAACAGCTTTAACATAAAAATTATCGCTGAATTTTTTAAGTAATTTTGCAACAATTATCACTAAAATAAAAGAAGGTAACATCTCTGATAATGTTGAAATTAAAGCACCCAAAACGCCAGCTGTTTTTAAACCTGCATAAGTTGCGACATTAATCCCGACCGGTCCGGGTGTAATAGAAGCAACAGCTGTCATTTGAGCTAATTCTTCCAAGTTATACCAAGAATACTGTTGCGAAATTTGGTACAAAAAAGGAAGAGTTGCATAACCGCCACCAAAAGAAAATAAACCAATTCTAAAAAACTCGTAAGCAAGCTGTAAAACTATCATCTTGCCTCCTTAGGAGTTGTCATAATTTTATATAAAACACCAAATACAGTATAAATTAATATTGTTTGAACAGGCGTTAAATTGAATAATAACAAACCTGATAGAGCCAGTATAAATACTACATAAAAGAAGGTATTTCTTGTAGATTTATTCCACATTTCACGAACTGTTAACATAATTAAAGCTATTACAGCAATTCCAACACCCCACAAAGCACCTTGAACATATGGATTTGTCATAATCAAACCTAACAAGGAAGCCAAAGTTATTATTGTGATTATAGGAACAAAGACAACGCCCAACATAGCTACAAAAGCGCCCGTTTTACCTCTTAACTTATAGCCCACAAACATTGAAATATTTGCAGCAATAATCCCTGGTAAAGATTGCGATAAGGCAAAGTAATCAACCAATTCGTCATGGTTTACTAAATTTCGTTTTTCTACAAATTCATTAATTAAAATCGGTAAAATTACATAACCGCCACCAAGAAGAATTGCACCAACTTTTGCAAAAATAAAAAACAGTTTTAATAATGAAATATTTTTCATACAAATCCTTTTTCTAGATTATATAATAAAATATCTCAAAATTAGACAACAACTTTTTTTTGTTATAAAATAAAGTCATTAATTTATTACGGGGAGCGGATATGCGATTACATAATTCTTACACAAATCAGATTGAACAATTCGAAACTATTGAACCAAATAAAGTTAAAATGTATGTTTGCGGACCAACGGTTTATGATAACGCACACCTTGGACATGCGAGATGTTATATTACTTGGGACGTTTTATACAGATATCTTAAATTCAAAGGGTATGATGTTACGTACTGTAGAAACGTTACCGATGTAGACGATAAAATTCTAAAAAAAGCAGAAACAGAAGGTAAAACACCGGAAGAAGTTTCAACTTATTGGTATAAGAAATTTACTGACAGTATGAATGCTTTAAACAATTTAAGACCCGACATAGAACCATTTGCAACAAAAACTTTAGGCGAAATGATTGCTATAAACAAAGACCTAATCAAAAACGGATATGCTTACGAAGCGAACGGCGATGTATATTTTAGAGTTAAAAAATTTAACAGATACGGTTACTTATCAAAACAACCTATTGATCAATTAGAAAGTGGGGCGAGAATAGAAGTTGGAGATCAAAAAGAAGATCCACTGGATTTTGCTCTTTGGAAAAAGGACCCAAAATTCGGTTACAATTCTCCTTGGGGTGTTGGACGTCCCGGATGGCATATTGAATGTTCAGCCATGAGCAGAAAGCATTTAGGCAAGACTATTGATATTCATGCCGGCGGTGCTGATTTAATATTTCCACACCACGAAAACGAGATTGCTCAATCTGAATGTGCCAACGGGTGCAAATTCGTAAACTACTGGCTACATAACGGGTTTGTAACTATTAACAAAGAAAAAATGTCAAAGTCTTTAGGAAACTTTTTAACTATTGATGACATGCTAAAAATTTACGATGCTAATACAATCAGATTCTTTATTTTAACAAACCACTACAGAATGCCTGTTGAATTTTCTGATGAAGCATTACAAGCAGCTTCAAATGGTGTTAAGAGAATGTTGAACGCTAAACGCACTAAAATTAATGAAGCACTTGATTTAACACAATTTGAAGAATATAAAGAGTTTGTTAATGCTATGGATGACGATTTGAACACATCAAAAGCGTTAGCTGTTTTATTCGATTTGACAAATAAAGCCAATAAAGACGTAGATTACGCTTACACATTATTAAATTACTTAGCTACAACTTTGGGATTTACTTTTGAAAAAGCAACTTTATCAGAAGAAGAATTGTCAGAAAAGCTTATCCAAATTAGTGAAGCTTTAGGTGAAAAATACTCCTCTATGGAAGAAATCATTGCTAAAAGAAAAGAAGCAAGAGATGCAAAAAACTGGGATATTGCTGATAAAATTCGAATAGCGTTAGATAATTGCGGAATTGTATTAAAAGACTCTAAGGAAGGCACAACTTGGGATTTAAAATAACAAAAAAAATCATTATTTTATTCTTGTTTTGCCTTATTACATTCTTACCGGTCAAAGCAGTTCCGGATGCCGGTGAATTTGTTAGAGTTGGGATTACAGATAACAAGTTTCAGAACGTGCTTAAACAGGATGTTACGGTTTTTGCAACAGCAGAAAGTGAAATTTGCGACAAATTAACTAAACAAAGAATATTGCATATTGAACCTAATACAGAAATTGCAATAAAAAATTCTTATTCAGGTTTAGAAGTTAAAGTAGGCGAACAAGCTGCTACATTAAGAGATTTTGTTATCATCTCACCTTCTGGTTTGCTTGGTGTTAAAAATTTAAAAAGAAAAGGTGTTCAAGCACTTTATCATGGTGTTTTTGAAGTTGTTCAGAAACCCGACAGGTCAGGTTTTTATTTAGTTAATTTGGTTGAGCTTCAAGAATATCTCAAAGGCGTGGTTCCTAATGAAATGCCTATTCGGTTTGGTTTAGAAGCATTAAAAGCGCAAACTGTGGCTGCAAGAAATTATGTTCTTACACCGAGAACCCAAGCTTATGATGAATTTAATGTTGTTGACAGCGTTTCAAGTCAGGTTTACTTTGGTGTTAATACAGAAGCTGATTTAGCGACACAAGCAGTTATGGAAACAGACGGAATTGTTGCACTTTATGATAACGAACTTATTTTAACTTTATATAGTTCGACAGCCGGCGGATATACGGAAAGTTATTCGTACGCTTTTTCAGATCCTGAAACAAAACAATTCCCTTCAGTTAGTAAGCCCTATCTCGTTGCAACACCGGACAGAGAGGATATTGAACCACTTGATAACGAAGAAAAAGCTAGAGAGTTTTACACTTCGAAAGTACCTTCTTATGACATCGAATCACCATATTACAGATGGCAAAAAGAATGGGCTGTTGGTGAATTGGAAAATGTTTTAAAGAAAACTCTTGTTACACAGTCTAAAACGGGATTTATTAATCCTGTATTTAATCAAGGTGATGAACTTGGTCAAATTAAAGATATAAAAGTTATGAAACGTGGAGCATCTGGTAAAGCAATCGAAATTGATTTAATGACAACAAAAGGTTGTTACAGAATATCTAAAGAACTTGTTATAAGACGAGTATTTCAAAAAGACGGTATTTCATTACCAAGTGCAAATATAGTTATAGATAAAACCCTCGACTCATACGGAAACGTTACCGACATAAAAGTTTTAGGTGGCGGGTTTGGACACGGTGTCGGAATGAGCCAGTTCGGTGCCGGTTATATGGCAACAAAATTAGAACAACCTTATTATAATATTTTAAGACATTATTATAAAGGAATTTCATTAGGAACAAGACCTGTAGTAGTAAAAGATGAAGAAGTGAAACAAACCTTCTGGGCACCAATTGGCAGAGCTCAAATCGTTCTTACAGGACAAATCGTTCCTAAGATTGAAGTTTCTATTAACGGAAAAAAAGAAGAATTTACTTTAACAAAGAATTTGTTTCAAAAGGAAGCTAAAATAGACATATCTAAATATATTGAAGACGGTGCAAATACTATTGTTTTCTATCCATCAGTTTGCCCTCTGAAAATGTATGTAGAATTAGTTGAAAAATACGAAACAAAAAACACCACTAATATTTTTTTAGACGGAATTGAGGACTAGATTTTGGATATAACAAAAGATGAAACACCCGGAGTTTTAAAAGCAGCTTGGCTAATAGCATTAGTTACGATAGCAAGCAAGCTTATGGGCTTTGTACGAGATATGGTTGTTGCAAATTATTACGGCGCAACAATGGTTTCAGATGCATATTTTTACGCATTACAAATTCCGTCTTTAGCTATAATTATTCTTGGTGGCGTCGGCGGTCCTTTCCATAGCGCTGCTGTAGCGGTTTTTTCAAAAATAATAGGCAAAGAGTCGCAAGAAAACTTAAACAAACTTTATAATACATTTTTAACAACTACATTTATAATATTTGCTATTTTAGCATTATTAGGTTTCTTCTTTGCTGATAAAATTATGGGATTAATTATTTCAGCAGGCTCTCCGGAACTGGTAACATTAGCGACACAGCATTTCAAATTAATGTCGCCGATTATCTTGATTGGCGGAATTATTGGGATTTTTTACGGTTTATTGGTTAGCCATAAAGAATATATTTTACCAAATTTATCTCCAATGATTTTAAGTTTGGTTGTTATAGTTGCAATATCTCTCGTTAATAACGATAAATCCGGATTAGCATTGGCTTTAGCAACAACTGTTGGCGCTATTTGCCAACTATTAATCCAATTTCCAAAACTAAGACAAATTGGATATCGAATAAGACCAAATTTTAATATTATAAATAATCCTCAATTTAAAAACATCATTGAACTTCTATTCCCTGCAATCCTAAGTTCTACTATGGGACAAATAACAATTTATATAGATATGTTCTTCGCCTCAAATCTACAAGAAGGCGCTTGGACATCTGTTGTTTTTGCTAATAGAATTTTTCAATTTCCGGTAGGAATACTGGTTACAGCTTTTTTAGTTCCACTATTTCCGCTATTTTCTAAACTCGTGGGTGATGGTAACTATAACGACATAAAAAGCTATTTCAATAAGGGGGTTGGTGTTCTTTTCTTCGCTGCTATTCCTATAATAATTATGATACTGACACTTGCAAAAGAGGGAGTATCACTTGTTTTTGAACGAGGCGCATTTAATTCAGATGCAGTAATAATGGTTACGGAAGCTCTTTGTTTTCTATCTTTTTCAATCCTGCCTTATGTCTTTAGAGATTCCATCACCAGAGTCTATTATGCATTCAATGATTCTAAAACACCATTTATCATAGCTATGTCGTCAATTGCTCTAAAAGCAGTCTTAAACTATATATTAATTCTAAAACTAAACATGGGAATTGCAGGAATTACCCTCTCTACAACATTTGTAACTCTATTTAATGCTGTATTTTTAGGCTTACTTATAAAAAATAAAATTCGTCTTGATTTTACCGCTCTATTCAAAAATTTTGCAAAAATGATTGTAGCTGGTACTATAACTTTTACTGCTTGCTATTTAACCGCAAATTGGTTTAATGCTATTGAATTACCAAAGTACATATTTGAACTTACAAAAATATTTTTTATCGGAATAATTTGCGTAAGCCTATACTCTACTCTAAACTTAGTATTTAGAATGGATTACGCACAAGATTTGTACAAGAGAATAACCTTAAAAAATGTTAAGTAATGTAAATATTTTTCAAAAAAAGGGTATTTTTTGTAATATTTCTTCACAAAACACTTGAAGTTTATATCCAGTTGATATATATTGAGTATATAAGGATTATGTGTTATTAATTCAATCCCTAATGTGTTACCCCTCAATAGACTTACGGAGTTTTGTATGAAAAATCAAGTTATCAGAATGAAAAAAACAAGCGCAACTAACCCTGCACGTGCCGGCTATGTTAGTATTACATCTAATTCATCAGAATTGGGAGATTATTTAAGAAAAGTTAACTCAATCCAAACTTTAGAAGCTAACGAAGAAAAAGAACTTGCACTACAAGCAAAAAATGGTGATTTAGAAGCTAAGAAAAAGCTTGTTCAAACAAATTTAAAATTAGTATTAACAATCGCTAGAAAAGCAATTCATGTTTCAAAATTACCACTTTTAGACCTAATTCAAGAAGGAAATCTTGGTTTGATGATTGCTGTCGAAAAATTTAATCCGGAACTTGGATACAGATTTTCTACTTATGCAACTTGGTGGATTAAACAAGCAATGTTTAAAGCTATTTCAGAGCAATCATATTGCATGAAAATTCCGGTTTACATTCAAGAAACATTGTCAAAATTCTCAAAAATAAAATCAGAAATGGAAAGAAGTTACAATTGTCAAGTTACTAACCAACAAGTTGCTAAAAAAATGGATATCGAACCTGAAAAAATCGACACATATTTATCAGCATATACTTCAACAGTATCGATTGAAGGAAGTTTCGATGCTAACAACGGAAGCGAACTTTCTGTAGCAGATGTTGTTGCAGACACTAAAGCTTCTGTAGAAGAAACTATTGAACTTGAAGAATTAAAACAAGAAATTGCCAATGTTGTTCAAACTCTTAAAGAAAGAGAACAAACTGTTATAAAAATGAGATTTGGGCTTGAAAATTTTGCTAAAACCACATTAGAAGATATTGGGAAAATTTATGGTGTAACAAAAGAATGTATCAGACAAACCGAAATCAGAGCTTTAAACAAGCTTAGAGCTAATTTGTCATACTAACTCTCTAACAAAAAGAAAAGTTTGCTTGATAGAATACCGAGCAAACATTAAATAAACACGAGGATATTAAGAGAGAGAGTATAAAAGAAAACTGTCTTAAATGGAATTAACAATTATTTTTGTTTTTTCCATTTTTGTTTTTATTTTTTTGTTATCCTTTTCCTTACTGCTTACATTAATATAAAGTATTTCTGTTTTAAAAAATTGCCCATTTTGAAGCATATTTTTCAGAATTGTTACACTACTTAAAACTGTATATATTAAGGTTTTCAGGGGTATATATTAATTATTTAAAGAGTCTAGAAATTCTTTATTAGCATCTAACGTATCTTTACTTGCCACAATAGAATATATTGGTGGATTTTTAAATACTTTATTAGCAAAGTTCTGAATATCTTCTCTTGTTATTGTATCAACAACTTCATATTCTTGGTTAACTAAATCAAATCCTTCTTTTGAAGTTAATCCGGACATTAAATCCATTAACTTTGTTGTTACTCCTTCATTATCAAGCAAATCTGCTTTATAAATTCGTTTTGCACTTTCTAAATCTTCATCAGTATACTCTGAATCGATAAGTTTTTGAATTTGTCTATGAAAACCTGTTATAGATTTTTCTACATTATCATAAGATATTTCGCCAATATCTTTATTATCTGTTGTAGTTAAAATTCGACAAGATAGTTCACCACTATTTCCTATAGTATCAACATAAGAATGAACGGAATATGCCAAGTGTTCTTTTTCTCTAAGTGTATTAAACAGCCCTATGGAAGAAGACGACGAAAGAATTTTATTCATAATAGAAGCTGTTACCATCTCTTTTGGTGTCATTTCAAGCGGAAATTTATAAGTTTGCATAATATCAGCTTGTGATACAGGATAAGCTTTTGTTAAAATTTGAGGTTTAGTATTTTCAACATAAACATTTTCAATTTGATATTCATAAGGCTGTACTTTTGACAAAGTACCAAACTCTTTTATAGTCTCTTCCTTAAACTCAGGTTTACCTTCCGGAATATTAACAGTTATAACAGCCTTTGAGTTTTTTAATAAATATTGATGAGTATCTTCAATATCTTTTAATGTTAATTTATCTAATTCTGCCAAAGTCTGTTGCGCCGAAATATACATCGGGTTTATTTTTGACTCATTTGCAATATATAAACTTTTTGCAGAAGGTTTTCTGCGTTTTATACTATCTTTAATGTTTTTTATTGCATCATCCATTTGTTCTTGAGTTATTCTCGGATGATAGATTAATTCTCTTGCTTTATTTATGGTTTTGCCAAAATTCGCATAACTACTTGCCCCTTTTATATTCATAGATTTGGATTTTATTGAAGTTGAAACACGAATATTGTTATCTTCTTCATATTTATCAAGTTCTTCTTCTGACATATATTTTGTACCCATACCATAAATATGAGCCAAAACTTTTTTGGCAACAGGATTTATGTTTTCATCTTTTCCGTCATATAAATATTTAATTTGAAAATATACATTATCACTTTTGGAATTGTAAAAACCTAACTTGCAATTATTTTCCAAGGTTGTTTCACTAACTTTATCAACATTCATCGGTTTGCGTTTTTTAGCTTTAAAAGATATTTTAGAAGCTTCTTCGTAATTTTTTAATATCTCTTCTGTTTCAACTTTCGGATGAACTAATGTTACAGCAGTTTTTTTCACATCCAAATATTCTTTACAAAATCTTTCTACATCTTCAACTGTTATTGAATCAAAAATTTCTTCGTAATTAGGAATCCCGCTTCCTAAACCAAGAAGAACATTTCGTCCGATTTCATTGTTAATATAATGTGAATATTCCAAATCATCTTTAAAACCCATGTTCATTTTATCTTTAATCTTTTGTACAGTTTCTTCATCCGGTGTTTTTAAATTAGAGAGTTTGTCAAAAAGAATTTTTAAAACTTTTTCTGAATTTTCATCAGAACAGGTTACACCATAATATAAATAAGAAGGTGCATTTGGATTTGTACTTACATTATCCATACCAATACCACCATCAGCATTTAGCGTTTTTAATTCTTTGCGAATACCTACAGTTGTTTGCGCAAGATACCTTGCTACAATTTCCGATATAAATTGGCTTTTTATATCGTTGTTCTTTGGTCCCACAAACCCTAAAACGATTTCAGTAGATTTTGCCTTATCAGATATAAAATCTTTTCTAACCGTCTTATTAATTGGTGTTAATCTTTCTTCATAAACTTCACCCTTGCGAACTTTATTTGATTTAAACAATTTTGAAACAAGTTCAATCGTTTCTTGAGGATCAACATCACCGGTTATCACTAAATTCATATTATCCGGTGTGTAATATTTATCATAATAAGCCTTTACATCCTCACGAGTAAGATTTTTTATATGTTCTACACTACCACCTATAAGTTCATCTGCAGAACTGTTTATATTAAACAAAGTTCTTACATTCTGATCTAAAGCTGTTGTCTGCGGGTCATCCAAAATCATATTTATTTCTGAACAAACCGGACCTTTTTCTTTTTCTATCATTTCATCAGTTAAAGCTAAGTCTTCAGTCATTGCAGCAATAACCTTAAGTTGCTCCTCAAGATCTTCAGGTTCTAATAAAGGTGAAGAGTTTACATAATCTGTCAACGCATAACCGGTACTTGCGTTTGTCCAGCCACCGATTTTATCAATTCTTTTAAACGTATCACCGGATTCTAATTTTGTATATCCCTCTGTTCCGTTAGTCCCATTAAAAGCCATATGCTCTAAAAAGTGGCTTATGCCTTTTATTTTATCATTTTCGTTTAAAGCTCCTACGTTTACATAATTCTTCACCATTACCGGTGAGTTCTCCATCGGCACTACGGTTACACGATAACCGTTAGCTAATTTATAAGAATGAATATTTAAACCATTAGTTTTCTCAACCCCTAATAATGAATATTTTTGAGGCATTTTAACCGCAAAATCGGGCGTTACAGAATTTAACTCTGAAATCTGCGTTTTCTTATTTTCTTGTTTTTCCGGTTTTGTTACAACCTGAGTTGATCGAAACACAACGGGATTAGCTTTCAACACTTTCATAACCATATTATATATAAAACAATTTAAACAAATAAATTGCCAATTTGTTACTAAATGTTAATCATTTATTTCATAAGAACAATTTAATATAACTAATTTTTACGTGCGTATATTTTAAATTTCATACCAGTATCAAAAATTTTAACCAATAAATAATCATTCTCAATTTTTTTCATAACATTAGTAGCATAATCAACACCAAATTCCGAAAATTTATACAAATACATATTGTCGTTACTTACAACAATATAATCAGGCTTTTGAAAATCTAATCTTTTTGATATTATATCTTCACCAAAAGTTTCCACATAAAGCGGTATCAACGAATAAAATTTGTTATCACTATTAACATCCAACATATAATTGATAGTTAAGCATTCCGGATAAGCCACTATAACTTTATCTTTACCAACACCTTTAAAATAATTTAGAACTTCATTTATGCCATCTGCTTTATTCGGCGATGTATATATAAACCCTTTTTCGCTCTGAATTTTTACAGACTTATTATTTAATAATTTAATATTTATTGATGCGGTTATAAATGTCCAAACAATCAATAAAAACACAAAATATCTTTTTATATTATGCGGAATAAGTATAAAAAATGCTAATAAGGCAAATGGTATAAAATAAGCACCATAGGACCCAAAAACAGGCGCAAAGAACACTTTTACACTTATCAAAACAGATACTAAAATAATAAATTTTTCCATAGGTAATAATTTTTTAAACCTAAATGCAAACAAAGTCAAAACCACAGGAAATATCCATAACAATATTTGACAATATTTTGACCAATTTACAGGAATTAAAAAATTTATAAAATTTTCCAAACATAACGGGAAATATTTCCATTGAAAATAAACACCCATTACGGAATAAAACCAATGTAAAGTCGAAGTTTGTCCCATCGTCTGTATTATTGAAACAACATTTATTAAATCTTCAAATCTAACACCTTGAATATAAAGTAAAATTGAGATAAAAAAGAATGGAATAATAAGCGCCAAAATATTTTTCACCCAGCTACTCTTCCTCGAGTAAAAAAGCAAAGGTATAATTAAAAGCACAAACTCATATTTACAACATATAGCTAAAGAATAAAAGAAATAAGATAAATAAAGTTTATTCTTTAATACGCAATAAATTGAAATTAAAGAAAATAATAAACCATATAATAATCCATATGAATACGGAAAAAACGAATTAAAAACATTCGGTGATAATACCAAACCTGCAAAAGCAAACAAACATATTACCAAAGCTATATTTTTACTCAAAAAGTGTTCAATTATTCTTTGATAAAAATAAAAAATTCCCAAAGACGCAAACAAGCCCGCAAAATAAAACACCTTTAAGGAACTGCCAAAAATCCATATTAAAAAAGCATTAATTTCATATGATAAAGGTGCATAAATACAAAAAATGTTTTTATACAAAACTTTACCGCTCAACATCTGCTCCGGAATATATGCTTCACGTAATGAATCTACCATTACATCGCCAAACTTACCGTAAAAAAAGATAAAAACCAATAATAACAATATTTCTAAAGATATTATCTGCCAATTATTTTTTAATATTTTTTTCAATTACGCACCCTCTTTGTAACAAAATCTTAACAAAAGAAATAAAATAAAGCAATTTTGTAACATAAAAAAACTTTATATAGGTGTGTGGTAGTAATGAAGGTATTTTAAAAATGTCAGTAAACCCTTATACATTAAATCGTTTGTATAATAATGGAATTATTGATTATGTTGATACAAGTGTATGTAACTTGTCTATGCCAACATACGCTCCGATGAACGGCTCGCAATATTTGGACATGGCGCGCACAGGTTCACTTTATAATACCTATCCTACTGATACTTTTTTACAAAAGAACAACACAGAGGCTGAAAACAAACCCCAAAATAACAAATTTTGGGAAGATGATGTTCTAAATATAAAAACTACTTTTAATAATTCAGAACATTCAAAAATGGTTAAAAAAGGATTAATCACAACTGGGATACTAGGATTAACTCTGCTTTGTCTTTTTAGTGGCAAAAAGAAACCTCCAGTTCAGAAACAAGGTTTCTTTTCCAGAATATTTCACAGAAAGAAATGCTAAATAAATTTTTATTAACCTTATTAAAATACCTTATTAATTAACCAATTTCCGCTTGAGTGATTAGCTCAAGCTTTTTTTTGCTAAATAGGTTTATAATCGCTATATATAACGCTAGACCAGTCTTTAAAATAACTGATTTGAGTCAACGAGCCGGTTTTAATAAGTATTTTATGTTGATTTTCCGGTGGTAAATCCAGTGTTTTCGCTAAAGCTGATTGCACAACTTCCGGAGTTGTAACAATAATTATACGATTGCCTTTATTTTCTTTAATCAACTTATCAATCATTTTTGAAACACGCTTATTGAAAGCAGCTAAAGACTCCCCATTCTCCGGAGTTGAAGCCAATACACCGGTGCCATATTCTTTAAACAATTCTGCTATAGACTGACCGTGCCAATCACCGTGATTTCTTGGCAAAAGTTCTATTGTTATTGGCTTTTGTTTAAAAAGTTTTGCTATAATTTGTGCAGACTCCGAACAACAAGCATTTGGGCTTGTATAAATGTTATCGTAAGCAACACCTCTTTTTTCAAGGGTTTCGCAAACTTTTTCAATCTCTTCTTCACCAATATCATTAAGTTTTGGATATTGAAGCTTGTCGTTTATAATGCCATCCATTGTATAAACATTGGCACCATGAGTTATGAATGTAATTTTACATCTTCTGTTAAACATAGTTGAAATCCTCATCTAATATCAATTATAACATATATTTAACAACTTTTCAGCTTAAAATCATTCATTTAAAGGTTTGACTTCTAAAAAAAAGACATTAAACTTAGTGTAGAGACATATAAGTACAAATCCAAGGAGATTAAATATGAGTAAAAGACTCGACGGAACATCAATGTTTACAGGCGTAAACTCCGGTTTAACAAACGCATTTACTCAATTAACAAGTCAATATGGCGACAACATTACTATCGAAACCTTAAATAAAGCGTTAACAAACACAAATATTGTAAACAATCCGCATGGTGCAACATTTGCTTCGTATATGACAAATAATTTTAACAACATTGACTCTGATTCTGACGGCAAAATCTCTGCTGCAGAAATCCAAAATTTAATGTCCCAAATGGCTACACAAGGATTAACAAGAGAACAAATAATTGCCTTAAGCGCATCTTCCGGCTTAAATTCTTCCCTACAAGAAACCGTTCTTAACCATTTTGATCAAATTGATAAAAACCACGACGGGAAAGTTACAAACCAAGAAATTCAAGCATATGGTGTTGACTCTGATGTCGAAAAACAGAAATTGGCTGATATAAATCGTTTAGTGAGCAATATGTCAATGTTTTATGAAACAGATTCCCCTGAAGAAGGTAGTTTACTGGATTACAGATATCCGGATGACGAAAAATAGAAGTGTGTAAAATATTAGGATAAAGGAAAAGGTACTATTATCGGTTGGGTTTATATTCAACCGATAATGTTTATTTTTTTTCATTAATAAAACTTTAATCAATAGTAATTTGAAATGCTTTTTCATAGAACAAAGCGGGCTGACAAGTTTGTCAGCCCGCTTTGTAAAAAAATTAAAAAACTATTTTGCTAGTTTTTTGATAGCAAGAACAAGTCTTGATTTCTTTCTTGCAGCAGTATTTCTGTGTAAAATACCTTTTGATACAGCTTTATCACAAAGTTTGTAAACGTTTGATATAGCTGCATTTAAAGCTTCTGAATCAGATTCTGTAGCTAAAGCTAAAGCTTTTTTTACAGCTGTCTTGATAGAAGTTTTGAAAGCTACGTTTCTTTGTCTGTTAGCTTCTGCAATAAGAACTCTTTTTTTTGCTGACTTAATGTTTGCCATTTTATATTTCCTTTCACTTGTAACAAACACGCCGGCTAATGACTTCCATTGTATTTGTTGATCACTTGAGGATAGTGAGTATAATTATTTTAAATGTAACAAGATTTTTTGTAAAGTGCTTTTATTAATTGTGGTATACTTTTGTTTATGAAACTTAAACATTTGGAACTAAAAAATTACAGAAATTGCGAAACCATTAATCTGGATTTCGAAAAACAAAAAATACTTATTATTGGTAAAAACGCACAAGGCAAAACCAATATTTTAGAAAGCATCTACTTGTTATCTGATTTAAAGAGTCCAAGAACAACCGTCAATACAGATTTGATAAAATTTAACACTGATAAATTTGAAATCAACGCAACAATTGAAAAAAATAATACAGAAATTGAACTTGATATTTCTTACAACTCAGAAAAAAAGCGAGAAATTAAAATCAACAAAGTTAAAACAACACCCAAAAACTTTCGCCTTGTTGCAAAAACAGTTTTATTTTCAACAAAAGATCTGCTTTTATTAAGAGGCGCACCTCAAGACAGGCGAGATTGGCTTGACAGAGCTATCTCACAAATTTATCCTGCCTATGATGAACGGTTATCCAAATATGAAAAAATAAGAATACAAAAGAATAATTTATTAAAGCTTGAAAACGTTGATACCTCATTATTAGAAATATATAACGAGCAACTTGCGGTTACCGGTGCCAATATAATATTTTTAAGAAAGAAATTTTTAAGAGAAATCGAAAAAATTGCAGCTCAAAAACATAGTATTATAAGCGATAACGAAGTTTTCACCCTCAATTATTCTTGTCCCGAAAATGAAATAGAAGATATTTGTAAATATTTAAAAAACAAATTGGAAGAACACAAACAAGAAGAACTTGGCAGAAAACAAGCTTGTGTTGGTCCTCACAGGGATGATATTGAATTAAAAATTAATAATATTGATGCCGTAAAATTCGCTTCACAAGGACAACAAAGAACTCTGGTTTTAGCTCTCAAACTTGCAGAGCTCGATATTATCAAAGAAAAAACAGGCTATTCACCAATACTTTTATTAGATGATGTTTTGGCTGAGTTAGATGAAACCCGCCAGAATTACCTTCTCAAATCTATTGAAAATTCTGTGCAAACAGTTATTACTTCTGTTGATACTCTACTTTTTGATGAAGATTTCCTTAAAGATGTTCAAATTTACACAATTGAAAGCGGTCAAATCAAAACTACTCTGTAATATAGGTAGCATCAAATTTATAGGCTTCAATTGATTTAGAAAAATAATTAGGTGGCAAACCTGCTTTTTCTTTTAACGAATTTAGAAAAACATCCCGTTCAGGTAACTGCTCCCAAACAACAGGTAAATAAACAGCTCGACGTTCACGTTCAGCTATTATTACTCCATGTGGATAAATTTTGGATAACAAATCTCGTTCATCTTTAAAATTTATTCTTTCTATTGAAGACAAAAGCGATATTGATATTTGTAAATCCTCAAATTCTGTAATATCTAAGGGATTAAACCTTGGGTCATGAAATGCGGCATTTTTAGCATTGTCAATTAAATCCAAAATTAATGGTTTTGTTGGATATACGGAACCAATACAACCTCTTAAATTACCCTTTTTATTTAGAGTTACAAAAGAAGCACCATACTGCGCTAAAACAGCAGGAACGTTATTCGGAATAAAATCTTCTCCGTTTAAAGCACCCCAAATTGCTGTTTTAACAACCTTCAATAAATATTTTGAATAAAAATTTTCAATATAGTCATTTGTTGAATCATTATATAAAAACCAAGATCCATAGCCTACAACTTTATTTTTATCATTGCTGATATCACCGGAATTATACATCATATTACGAATTAAAGAACATTCGTTGTTATTAGCAAAATCCAATAATCCTTTAATACAAATCATTCCACAAGCTTGATGAGGCTCTAAAAAATCTAATTTTCCGGTTTCTATTATAGTTGCAGTATACGAATCCAATTGTCTGCATTCAGAATGTGAATAATAATGACTTAAATCTGATGTAATAACAAAAGATGAGTTTTCCCAATATGTTGACATTATGTCAGAAATCATTCTGTAATCACATTTCCCGACAAGAATTGGTATAATTCGGAATTTTTTACCTATTTTTTTTAAACCTTTAACAAAGTCTACTGCACTTTGAATATGCGGATTAAAAACATGTTGAATAAAAGGAAGTTGTACTTCTATAGAATGTTCGTGTTCAAAAACTTCATCCGATATAACCGCCGGAAACTTCTCTACAATCTCTTTTATTAAACGATTATTAACTTCCAAACTTCCTAATGGTGTATCAAAATAGGTATATTTAGGTAAAGCAATATTCTTAAAATTTACATGATGTGCTGGCGCAAAAATAAATATATTTTCATTCATTTCCAAGTGCTGATAAGCAGACATTGCCGCATGTCCTGAATAATAAATTCCGGCATGAGGAACCAAAATAGCCTTACTCTTATAAAAAACCTTCTCTTGCTGCTTGCAAGAATCAAGCAGTTTCGTCAGTTCTTCAGGATTTTCAGGATAAAAACTTCCCGCAAAACAAGCACTCTTATTCATCTAATACTCCATTACTCAGAATTCTATCATATTTAGAACGACTTTCCAATAAATAAAAAAACTTAAGAGTTAAAAATTTACAGAAGTTAAAATTATTTTATGATATTTTAGTCTTAAAGAAAGGGGAAATACTAATGGCTTTTGAATCAAAAATCAGACCTATAACTTGGGAAAACGGTGTTTCTAAAATGCTGGATCAAACCGTTATTCCTTATGAATATAAATACGTTGAAATTTCTTCCGGTGATGAAATGTTCAACGCAATTCGCAACATGATAGTAAGAGGCGCACCTGCTATTGGTATTGCCGGCGCACAAGGTATCGTGCTTTACGCAAAAGAAGGCGCAAATAAATTCACTAACAGAGAAGAATTTATAAACTGGTTGTTAGAAAAAGCTGATTATATGGCAACATCACGTCCGACAGCAGTTAACTTAATGTGGGCATGTGATGAGCAAAAAAAAGTTATCAAAAATTCAAAATCTGATATTAATGGACTTATTGAAGAATTAACAACTAAAGCCATTGAAATAGAACAAGATGATATTGACAGGTGTAAAAAAATGGGTGATTATGGTGCTGAAGTTGTACCAAAAGGTGCTACAATTCTTACACACTGCAATGCCGGCGCACTTGCAACAGGCGGATATGGTACTGCACTCGGTGTTGTTCGTTCAGCTTTTGCAAAGGATAACACAATTCAAGTTTTTGCTGATGAAACCAGACCTCGCCAACAAGGAGCAAGACTAACCACTTTTGAACTTGCAATGGACGGAATACCGGTAACATTGATTACAGACGGAATGTGTTCATATTTTATGAGCAAGGGTATGATTGACATGGTTGTTGTTGGTGCGGATAGAATCGCCGCTAACGGTGATACTGCAAACAAAATAGGAACGTATACTGTAGCTATTGCCGCAAAATATCACAATATACCATTTTATGTGGCAGCACCTCTTTCAACAATTGATATTTCTATAGCTTCCGGCAAAGAAATTCCTATTGAAGAACGTAACAGAGAAGAAGTTACACATATTAACGGAAAAATTATATGTGCCGAATCAGGCGTTAATATTATAAACCCTGGGTTTGATGTAACACCTAACGAATTAATTACAGGTATCATTACAGAAAAAGGTATTATTAGACCTGACTATAAAGACTCTATAAAAAATCTTTTCATGATAAGATAGATACAGGAGTATAAAATTAATGCATAATATTATTAATGTATGTTTGGCTTGCGATGATAATTATGCAAAGTATGCAGGTGTTGTTATTGCATCAGCTTTGGCTAATGCTAAAGTTGATGACATTTTGCATTTCTATATTTTAGATGGTGGTATTAAAGAATCTCATAAAAATGAAATTCGTTCTCTTAAATCTATTAAAGATTGTGAAATTAATTTTATAGAGATTGATGAGAACCAATTTGAAGAATACAAAATTATAAAAACCCATTCTTACATATCATTACCGGCATATTATAGGCTTAAAATAGCATCAATTCTTCCGGAAATTGATCGTATAATCTATTTTGATTGCGATGTTATTGTTAATTCCAGCTTAGCTGAATTATATAATACAGATTTCGAAGACAATCTGATTGCCGGCGCGCTCGATATTAATAAAATTATGCTAAAGAAAAATCCTAAATATGTTAACTCCGGAGTGCTTGTATTAAATTTGGAAAAATTTAGGCTTAACAATATTGAATCAAAATTTTTAGAATGGACCAAAGAAAATATAAACAACATTAAACTTGGCGATCAAGAAATCATCAACGAAGTTTGCAGAGGAAAGATAAAAATAGTAGCAGACGAATGGAATGTACAATCGAGCAATTTCACTAATCGTTCAAGTTATACAAACAATCCGAAAGTCATACACTTTGTTGCTCATAAAAAACCTTGGCATTGGGCATCGTTTAGTTTTCACAGGGATTTGTATTTTAAAAATCTTCAGTTTACACCTTGGGCATTAAACGAAGAAGAGTTAAAGCATTGGACTAAAGATAATCAAATTGCCTCTTTAATAGAATACTTTAAATACAGACCTTTTTTCTTACTACGTCCAAGATTTTACCAAGCTTTATTTTACACATATATTAAACCTATGTTAGGAGAAACAAAATTATGATTTTAGTTACAGGCGGTGCCGGATATATCGGAAGCCATTGTGTAATGGCTTTAATTGAAAAAGGATTAGATGTAGTTGTTTTTGACAACCTTTCAACAGGGCATATTGAAACCATTGATAAATTAAAAAAAATTGGTGAAATTTCTTTTTTCAAAGGTGATTTACTTAATATTGAAGAGCTTAATAAAGTTTTTGCCGAAAATAAAATTGATGCAGTTATACATTTTGCCGCTTTTTCTCAAGTTGGAGAATCAGTTATAAATCCTCAAAAATATTACAAAAACAACGTTTGCGGAACAATAAACCTGCTTGAAGCTATGTTAAATTATGGCGTTAAAAAAATAGTATTTTCTTCAACAGCTGCAACATATGGCGAACCTACTTACATTCCTATAGATGAAAAACACCCTCAAGAACCTATTAACCCATATGGACAAAGCAAGTTAATGTTAGAAAAAATAATGGACGACTACAGCAAAGCCTATGGATTAAAATCTGTAAGATTAAGATATTTTAACGTTGCAGGTGCAGATAGTTTAAGCAGAATCGGCGAATGGCACGAACCTGAAACACATTTAATCCCAAACATTTTAAAATCAACTTTTAACACAGGAAAAGTTTTTGAAATGTACGGCGACGACTATAACACAAAAGACGGAACTTGCGTCAGGGATTATATAAACGTTGAAGATTTAGCACAAGCTCACCTGTTAGCTTTAGAATACCTAAATAACGGTGGTGATACTAATTTCTTTAATCTTGGAACAAAAGACGGAAACACAGTTAAAGAAGTTTTCAAAGCTTGCGAAAACGTTTGCGGCAAAGATATTGAAGTTACGATAAAACCTCGCCGTGCTGGTGATCCTGCAAGTTTAGTCGCTGATAACACAAAAGCTAAATCTGTACTTGGCTGGATACCAAGCAAAACTCTTGATGATAGTATAAAAACTGCGTACGATTGGGAGAAAAAATTAAGTGGTAAATAAAATTTTTTCTGTTTCAGATTATAATCAAACACATAAGCTAATATACATCATGGGAATAAAGATTAAGTTTCCCAAGTCTGAGTATGCAAAATTAAAAAAAGAAAATTCTTACTATTATTACAAAGAAAACAATATTGATATCACAACCATTCCACCTGCAGAAGGACAAATCAGGGATATTCAATTAGCAAACCTTGCTCTTCTCAAGGAAATGGATTTTGTATGCAAACAAAACAATCTTGACTACTGGCTTGATGCAGGAACTCTTATCGGTGCAATGCGCCATAAAGGCTTTATCCCTTGGGATGATGATATTGATACGGCTATGCCAAGAATTTATTATGAAAAAATTATAGATGCATTTAAAAAAAGTTCCAGAAATCCGGATATTTATGCTGATTATGCCAGAGATAAAAATGATAATTATATGATTAAAATTCAACATAAAAAATGTCCATATTTATTCGTTGACATCTTTCCTTTTGATGATTACGGAAAAGAAACCTCTACTCAAGAAGAACTAGAAGAAACTAAACGGATAAAAGCGATAATTAAATCTGAAATTAATCATTCATTATCAAATGAAGAGCTAAAAAATAAAATAAATCAAATTATGAAAACTCAAATAATTCAAGGTAATGATTTTAATAAAACATTTGTATGGGGAATTGATTATCACCACCAATGGAATAACTGGTTTACACATCACGATGTAGTTTACCCACTTAAAACAATTAGTTTCGAAGGCTATGAATTCCCTTGCCTAAATGATCCGGATGCTTTTTTAACAAGAGTTTATAAAAATTACATGGCTTATCCGTCAAAAATAGGATTTGGGCATTCCGCTTACGCTAAACTATCAAATGAAGATAAGCACGTTATCAAAGAATTAATTCGAGGTTTATAATGACAGTAGACTTGAAACAACAAATCAATATTGCAATAATTTTTGCCGGTGGTATCGGACAAAGATTAAATGGTTCAGACGCCACACCTAAACAGTTTTTGAAAGTTAATGACAAACCTATTATTATACATACATTAGAATTATTCCAAAAAAATGAAAATATCGATAAGATTTATATTTCAATAGTTGATACTCACTTTGAATATATGAAAGAATTGGTTAAATATTACCATTTATCAAAAGTTGCAGGTGTAACCGTTGGCGGAACTACAGGACAAGAGTCAATATACAAAGCTCTAAAATTAGCTTCTGAAGAAAACCCAAAGAACTCTATAGTTTTAATTCATGACGGTGTTCGACCTAATATAACTCAAGATGTTATAAATAAAAACATCGAAAATACTATATTAAACGGTTCAGCAATAACATGCACGCCTTGTTATGAAACGGTTCTTTTAAGCAACGACGGAATTTCACCGACAAAAGTTCCTTACAGAAAAGAAACTTTTTCAGCTCAAGCACCACAAACATTTAAACTTGGTGAAATCTTACAAGCACACGAGACAGAACGTGCTACAAATCCTAATTACACAGATATTATTGATTCTTGCACCTTGTTTACCAAACAAGGTAAATTAACCTCTATGATAAGAGGTAATTTTGGGAATATCAAAATTACAACAATCGAAGATTTATATATACTAAGAGCATTAATACGGTTTAAAGAGGATATGGAAGCTTTCGGGATTGAAAAATTTTCCAAATAAAAAAAGAAACGACTTATTTAAAGTCGTTTCTTTTTTTTACTTATCTTGCAACTAGCTCAATGCTAATAGTGATTTAACAGAGCGAGCATTTTCTTTTACAGATTCATCAGAATGCATATTAATAGTATCATCAAGTATTCTTACAACTTCAGATTTGTCTTTTAATGCTAAAATTTCATTAATTGTACTCATAGCTACTGAAGGTGATAAATCGTTTATACCTTTACCTTGATTGATAATAACAATTTTTAAAGAATCATGAACATTCTTTCTAACCAAAGCTCTTGAAGTATATTCACGAACTTCATTATCAGGCGAATTTGTTCCGATTTCTTCCAAAACTCTTATAGAATCAGAGTCTTTATGTGCTGTTAATGCATCAATAATTTCTAATACATTCTTATTCATTATGCAACTCCTCCTAGTTCCATTTCTCTGTTGATTTCTAACCAACGAGCTTCTAAGTCAACAACCGGAGTTTCTGCTGTATATTTTTTGTGTTCAAATTTTGAAACCATAGATTTCCAGCTGGATTTAATACCTTCGCCTAATCCTAACATATCTTTACCGGCAGCTTCCATTCTACCAGCTATACCTTTGCGCATATTAGACATTGACTCTGAAATACCGTCCAAAGCCGGAATATTTATCGGTGTATTTAGAACATCGTTAACTACCTTAACACCATTTTTCAAACCTTCACTTGTGCTCTTAATCACAGGAACATCAGAGATATTTGTATTCTTTGCATAATCCCAAGCATTAGAAACACCTGTTCTCACACGATTAACGAAATTAACAATAGGTTCCGCAATATTTGATTTAATCTTAGTCATACTTCCTGTTACAGAAGATGCAACCATTCTCAACTTACTAGGTTGCTTTGCCTTAAAATTAACGAAAACATCAGCAAAAGGTAGCGTATTACCTTCAAAATCAACATTTTTAAAAGGATTACTTACGCGTGATGTTTTAGCTAGATTGGCACTTTTGTTTTGGGTAAATGTAGGATTATTGGAACCTACTTTAATAATTTTCGCCATACTATTCCTTTCTGATTAATTATTACATCTTAACACATATTAGAATAACATATTGGCGAAATATTTAATCATCTATTTAGAGGATATTACCCATTACGTAAACACTTATAAACATTTGTTACCTTATCAAAACGATCTTTATCATTATGGTAAATATAGACATGAGGTTTTTGGTGATAATACTTACTAACATTTTCTATTTTGAGTTCTACACCTTTTTGCTTGGCAGCATTTATAATCTTATTTATCAATTTTTGCGCCAGTTTAAAAATATAAAATTGCTCAAGACGATTTGCTTGACCATAAGCTATATCCAGCCCTTCACCATCCCAAAACGGTGAAAAATCTTCTATCGAAACTTTCTCTTCCACATCTTCTTTTTTCTCTAAATCAATAATATTGAATTCTTGTTTCTTTTTATCATATAAAATATTATTCGGATTAATAAGATCAATATCGTATTTATTCCTTCTGATATTTAAAACTTTATCGATATAATCCGTATAAGCCTTATCCGGCACTTGTAAAAGCTCTAAAAGCTGCATAATCCTTGGTAAAAAAGATTTAGTTTCAACACTCCAATGTTTGCCGTACAAAGGTTTTCCTGCAACTCTTTCCATTATAATAGTACTAGATGAACTTAAAATTTTTTTTGTTATTGGATTTACATCCCATTTTAAATTTTCCGGATCAAAAAAATTTGTTCTGGCTACAATAGATTTAAAACCTTTGATATTATATACAGTAGAAGATATGCCGGAGTTTATCTCACGCCCCAATTTTAAATCTTTGAAAGGCACAACTTTAACTTTTGGAGCAACATATTTTAACTTTTTAGCAGAATTATTAGCGGATAAATTCAAGATATTCATATTTGATTAAAATCCGAACAAATTATTTTTTGCGTTAACTGTAAAAATAATTAAGAATTAGTCTTACAACAAGTAAAAAACAGCACAAAAAATTGGTGTATTTTAATAGTTTTAGAGAAATTTAGTTATAAAATTTGCAATAAAAAAAGAGTTCCGCTATAATAAAAAAGAACCTAGAGGGGTGTCCGAGCGGTTGATGGTGCAATCTTGGAAGGGTTGTGTGGGAGCAATTCCACCGTGGGTTCGAATCCCATCCCCTCTGTAGAGAAGGCTAGCGCTAAAGCAAAGTGCTAGCCTTTTGTTTATTGCAAATGTTCATAGCCTATATTAATAGTCTTACAGGCTGTATTTTATTGTCCGTTTTGGTCGGAAGTTAAATTTTGTAGGTATACAATGTCTTGCAGTTTGATAAACATTGACTTTGAAACGAGAATTTAACTGCAAAATTGAGAATTTTGGACAACTAAAATTCAAAAGTCGGACAGCGAAAGTAAAATATATGACCGTTTTTGTCATTATAAATTTATAAAATATAATATGTTCTATTTTTATGGTACGCTGAAGAAAAAGGAGTTGTGAAGTATGGTGAATAAATATTCTGTAGCGCAATATTCGGTTGATAACATTTTGGGCTTTATTAATAGTGGCGAAATTTCTATTCCCGAAATTCAAAGACCATTTGTTTGGAAACCTAAAAATGTAAGAGATTTGGTCGATTCTTTATATAATGGCTACCCAACAGGATATTTAATTATATGGCAAAACCCTTCAGTTCGTCTTAAAGATGGTAGAGAAGCCGGTGGAACAAAAATTTTAATTGATGGCCAACAAAGAGTTACCGCATTAATGACAGCATTAGCAGGAAAGCCAATATTAACAGAGGATTATGAAACCAAAGCCTACAAAATTGCATTTAATCCTTTAGCAGAAGATGGTGAAGAGCGTTTCGCCGTTCAAACCCCTGCACACGTAAAAAGCAAAAATTGGATACCTGATATTTCAGTTGTATTTAAACCAGACTTTAATGCTTTTAACTTTATTAACGAGTATATACAGAATAATCCTGAAACTTCTAGCGATATAATAAATAGAGCAATTCAAAAACTTCTTGATATTAGAACTTGTCAAATGGGGACAATTATATTAGTACCGGATTTAGATATTAATGAAGTTACAGAAATTTTTGTGAGAATCAACTCTCAAGGTAAACGATTAAATGAGTCTGACTTTGCAATGTCAAAAATTGCAGCTGATTCTAAATATGGTGGAAATATTCTCAGAAAAGCAATTGATTATTTCTGTCACTTAGCAGTTGATCCTAATTTTTATGAAAAACTTTCAAATACAGATGATGAATTTATGTCATCAGAATTTGCAGGGCTATTGAAATGGCTCAAAGATGATAAAGAAGTCATATATGATCCAGATTACAATGACATGTTACGTGTTTGCTTGATGTCAAAATTTAATAGAGGGAAATTAGGGGATTTAGTAAGTTTACTTTCAGGTCGTGATTTTGAAACAAGAACTTACAAAGAAGATATCGCTGAAGATAGTTTTGCTAGATTAACATCTGGCGTTAAAAACTTTATGAATGAATATAATTTTAAAAACTTTGTTTTAGCAATAAAAGGTTGCGGGTTTATAAGTGAAAAACTTTTAAATTCTAAAATGACACTTGATTTTGCTTACACACTTTATTTAATTTTAAATAACTCAAAAGATATTGATAAGGTTGAAATAAAACGCCTTGTTCAAAAGTGGTTCATTATGTCTACATTAACAAGTAGATATATTGGTTCTCCAGAATCTCAAATGGATAAAGATTTAAGAAGCATTGCATCTAAGGGCTTTAAAGAATATTTTAAAGAAGTTGAAGATGCAGAACTCTCTGATACTTTTTGGAGTGTTGGTTTAGTGCAAAATCTTGAAACATCATCTATCAACAGTCCGTATTTCAACACTTATATTGCAGCACAAGTTTGGAATGCTGAACAATCTTTGTTCTCTAGTACTACAAAAGTTTCAGACTTAGTTGCAGTTACAGGTGATGTTCATCACATCTTCCCAAAAGAATATTTAAGACAAAATGGATATGAAGATAAATCTAAATATAATCAAGTTGCAAACTATACATATTTAGACACAGGTGTAAATATTTCTATTGGCAAAAAAGCTCCAAATGAATATTTTACAAAAGCAAAAGAACAATGCGCTTGTGGCGAGTGTCGCATAGGAACAATTTTAAACGAAGATGAATTGTATAGAAATCTAGAAATAAATTGTATCCCTGCAACAATCTTAAATATGCAAGCTTGTAATTACGATGAATTCTTACATGAACGTCGCAAAATGATGGCTGAAAAGATTAGAAAATATTATTATTTAATATAAATTAAAAATATATGAGGATATTTGAATTTATTTGTTTTTAACTGCAAGGTAAGCTTAATGTATTACAGTGTTTGATTTTATTTTATTTATTTCTTTTATTCTTGACAATGTATGAAATAAAACTTATAATAAAATAAAAAAGGAGCAATTATGAATAATTTACTTAACGAAATAAAACAGCTTGCACAACAAGGTTTAGAAAACGCCATAATTACCAAAGATGATAAGAATAAAGATATTTTTTTAAATATTATGCTTAAATCGGAGCTTGCTTTAAATAAAATTTCCATGAAAAATACAAATACATTAGCCCCAACAAGCAAAGAAGAATCGTCTAGAACATATGAAAAATTGGATGACGATATAAAAATGAATATGTATTTGGTAGCTTATTGTTTTAGCTGTTACGAACATACGAGTTTGTATCCAAAGTTTAGTCAAGACAAAGCTTTTATTGTTGCAGCTGAACAACTTGGAGTCAAGAAAAACACACTAAAAAATGCTAGAGATTGGTTTGATGGACACAACGATAGCCATAGAAGTGGTTGGTGGCAAGCACCTTTGCCGGATGACATGGAACGAGCTAAAACTGTTTTCGATAAAAAATCAAGAAATGAACTAATAAGTGCAGCCCAAAATATATTAGAAATAAACGAAGTTGAACCTAAAAACTGTAATTTTGGACAATCTTTAAAAAGCAGCAAATATGGTGGAAAATTTCGCAGCAAATCAGAAGTTGAAGAATTCATTGATATTATAGTAAAACAATCACCATCTGTTGCGAAAGATTTAATTGAACAGTGTTCCCAAAAAACTTTTATTGCTTGTTATGAAATTTTTGCAAAAAAATATAACGAATCTACTGAATCTTTAAAACATGAAATAGTAAAATGTGATCCTCGTACAGCTTCTAATTCAGATTTTTCTTTGTGGATTAGAGCAAGATTTATTCAAGAAATTTTCAAGCAAAATTTAGAAAAAGATGCTTTAGAAATTGTGAGCTAAAAGGATAAATATGGCAGGTTTTTTATTATTTTTATTTTTTAGCATATGTTCTTTTATAGCAGCTAGAACTTCTTTTAAAACAACAGCTTTAGGTAAATATTCTGTTCCGGATAAAGAAAGAATTGGACATTGTATTTTTTTTATTATTTTTGGATTAGCAAATCTTTATGCTGCCTTTGCTTTTTTAATGGGGAGTTAACTTATGCTAGGTGCAATAATTGGTGATATTGTTGGAAGTCCTTATGAGTTTGATGATTACAACATCAAAACAACAGATTTTCCTTTGTTTTCGGAAGAGTCAGAGATTACTGACGATACAATAATGACTTTAGCAGTTGCACAAGGTTTAATGAACGGCAAAAAAGATTCTCAAAAAACCTATGACGAAATAACAAAATGTATGCAAAAACTTGGGAAAGAATATCCATATATGAGTTACAGTTGTAATTTTCAAAATTGGCTGCATTCAAATAATCCTCAACCATATAATAGTTATGGGAATGGTTCGGCAATGAGAGTTTCTACTGTCGCTTGGTTTTTTGATAACTTAGAAGATGTTGAAAAATTTGCAAAAATATCAGCATTACCTACGCATAACCACCCAGAAGGTATAAAAGGCGCTCAAGCCGTTGCAAGCGCAATTTTTCTAGCAAGAAATGGTAAAACAAAAAGCGAAATCAAAAATTATATTATGAAAAAATATGCTTACGATTTATCTAAAACTTGTGATGAAATAAGACCAACCTATCATCACGTTGAAAGTTGCCAAGAGACTGTTCCGCAGGCAATAACAGCCTTTCTAGAAGGAAATGATTTTGAAGAAGTAATTAGGCTCGCTGTATCTTTAGGTGGTGATTCCGACACCTTAACTGCAATCGCAGGAAGCATTGCAGAAGCATATTATCCAATTCCAAAAGACATTAAGGAAAGAGCGTTAGGATTTTTAGATGATGATTTGATAAAAATTTATAATCAATTCCAAAAATTAATCAACTAAATTACATTCAATAAATTACATTGGTGGAATAATTATTCCTAAATTTGTTTAATTTTGTAATTTTAGCAAAATTAGGTTCAAAGTCTTTCTGTAACTGCTTTTAAGTTTAATTTACCCAAATGTAATTAAAGCTCAATAAATTACATTTGATCTAATTTATTCAAAACTTCCCTAGAAGTCTGAAGTTGTTGTTGCAAGTGGGAAGTAACCACTTCCCTTAAAAGTGGGAAGACGCAATCAATGTAATTTATTAACAAAACTTCATGAAACAATTATAATCTAATAACCAACGGACATTTTGGCACTTTTCTTCCTCAAAACCACCCCAACCGAAGTACGCAAAAGCGACAGAAAGGACATAATTACATTGTCTCAAAAATTTCGAGGGAAGGGGGTAGAAATTCAAACACAGAGCAAGTTACACCCCAATAAAATAAATTACATTTTTTTGAAAATGTCCTGTCCGCCCATAGTAGGTTGGGCATACTTGAACTGCACCCACCCTCTCCCACAAGGGGCGAGGGTAATAAAAGTCAACTTTGGGAATTTTGATATTAAAAAGGTGCGTATAAACGCACCCTACATAGCTATTTTCATACTTATTGAAAATCCGTAAATAAAAATTTTTGCCTAATTCTTTACAATGTTAAGTGTTTACAACTTATACGATTACTTTTGTAGTATAATTTATTCACTAGATTAAGGAGTGGTGTATTATGCAAGTACAAGCAATTAACAACAGGGGTAAATATAATTATCAACAAAACAAGCCTAATTTTAAGGCATATATTAAGCCTAATGCTAATTTCCATATTCTTTATGGCAAAGAAACAAACTTTATGGCAGAAACACAAAGGGAAATGTTTAACGCTAATTTTGGAGTTCTTGTCCCTTTTTTAGTAAAAAAGTTTAGCGAATTACCTAAACATTGCCTTGAAATATTAAAAATAAATAAAATAAATCAAGAATTTAAAAAAGAATATAACACAATTACACAAGTTGAAGATAATATTATGGATGTATTTGAATGCATTGTTTTAAACCATGAGACAAAAAGAACTGCAAATATTCGTTTAGAACCTTCATTTGCACCACTAACTCAATTAATGGAAGGTATTGTAGAAAAAGAAAATACAGCATTCTTTAAAGGCGAACTACTTGAAAGTGACAAGGCATTATATAATACACTCACAACAGGCGAACCTTTAGATGAAATGTATATTAAAGCAATGAATGAATATAAAGGATAACAAAAATGCAAATCAATTCAATTCAACAAAATCAAAATAACAATGCACAAAGTTTTGGGATGTTATATTCTAATAAAACGATTAAATCATTAAAGAAAATTGTCCCGGAACTTATCAAAGAAGAAGGTTTTGAAAACACAAAATCAGCAATAACAATTCTTAAAAAGTTAGGACTTCGCAAAGATAATATTATGGTACAGCTTATAGCTGAAGACGGGTTTTATGAAACAATAGAACCTGCTGTCAATAGGGTTAAAAACAAGAAGTTTAATGGTTTTATATATGGTTTAGAACCACATTTTCACGTGGGGATAGGGTCAAGTAAAACTCCTTTTTTAGATTTTGTTAAAACATTAGAAACAAAAGAATTTGTTGATGCAGCACACTCTAGTATTGACAAACATGTAAATTACATAAAAAAACAAACTTTTAAAGATAAGATTTCACAAAAAACAAGAGAAGCAAAAGAATTGCTTGAAGATGGATTAGATTGGTTAAATGATAAATCATCACTTATTGATAATCCACCTCGTCTAGATGGTAGAAAACAATTACCAACTCTTGTTGCTTGGGATGATTTTAAAGAGTGGTTATATTCACTATCTGAAAATAGAATAACATCTAAAGATAAAAATGTCGCAATCTTAAGAAAAGAAATTGATACATTGCCTACGAAATTATAGCAAAGTCGG
>SUTU01000006.1 GCA_015152525.1 Cyanobacteria bacterium SIG28
GGTTATGGGTTGAATTTACCTTTACCAATTTTAGAACTCTTAGATATCAATCCTGAAACTGATTTGCTGGAAATAAATTTAGAAGAAAGAGATTTAAAAATCAAAAAAGCTATATAATTTTAAAATAAAATGTAGTATGATATGTATTTATATACATTTTTTTGTAAAAAGTATCTGATAAATAAACAAATCCTGTCATTGCGAAATTTTTTAGTTTGAAACAATCCAGCTGGTTGGCGTTAAAATTAGCTTGTCGTCATCCTCAAAACGTTAGTTTTGGGGATCCAGCCAATTGAAATATCATTAAATAAACAAATTCTGTCATTGCGAAACCTTTTTAGTTTGAAGTAATCCAGCTAGATTGTCATTCTCAAACCGTAAGGTTTGGGAATCCAGCTATTTGTTAAAAAATATGTACTTTTTTTCTTCTTTATTTGCGAATCAAAGAAGCGTAGGGTGGGAAATGTGAATAAATGTGGTATTTGAATATGATATAAAATTCATTCCCACCTCAAAAGAAGAAAAGACGCAATTGTTTTTTACGTCTTCGCTTCGCTCAGCCGTTTTTGAGGGTTCGGTTTCACCGAATTTCTTTTGTCCACTTTTATGGGTACACTTCACCCCCACCCTTATGACGCCAAGCCGGTAGTCCTGACCAATCAACCCCTACATTTACCCCACCCTTATGACGCCAAGCCGGTAGTTTTGACCATCCTCCAAAAAATATATATTTTTTTATTATTTCCTTTATTCTCATTTTTTGTTATTATATTTGTATGACAAAATTTTTGTTGATTAGCGAGGATAGTGAAAAAGAAAATATTATCAAAGATGTCTGTTCATCAGATGAAGTTATTACTTCTGTTGATGAAGTTTTGATTTTTGATATTTTGAAAGTTGAAGAACCTGATATAGTGATTATTGACGGTGATTTCAAATCTATTGATTTAAAACCGCTTTGTCGAAAAATTAAACAATTTCCGGTTATAGTTTTAATGATTATGGGTGAAACTTTTCATAATAAAGATATTACACATAATGTTAATCTTTTTATTAAATCTCCTATTGATAAAAATTTGTTATCTGCAACAATTGATTCCAGCTTAAAAACACGTCAAACATTGTTAAAGATGACTAAGTCTAACCAAGAATTGGCAAGAAGCTTATATCAACTTAACGTTTTATATGACACAAGTTCTCAATTAGCAGGCTCTTTGGATAAGGATAAGCTTTTAAAAATTATGACAGAAGGGATTGAAAAATCTTTAAACTTTGAGCTTTCTTGCACCTTGATGTTTCGTTCTGACAGAGAACCTGTTTTGTTGGTAAATTCACTTTATAAGGTTTCTGACAGATTATTAGAAGCCCTAAAATTACGGGCAATTTTGAGCTATAAATCTTTATTATCAGACCCGCCTTTTGATATTAAAATAGGAAACCTAAAAATAGAAAAAACTATTAAACATAATATCCAAGAGTACGATTTTTCTGTTTTGAGATATGATAATATGTTTGCACCTATTATGCTAAACGATGAATTTTTTGGATTTACGGAAATATATCGTGAAAAACCTTTTACTACAGAGGATGCGACTTGTTTTCAAACCCTTGTTCAGCAAGTAACAATACCTCTTAAAAGTGCATCTTTTACACAAGAGTTGAAAGCAACAAACAGAAAGTTACAGAAATTAGAACGGTTAAAATCTGAGTTTATCTCTATAGTATCCCACGAATTGAGAACTCCGCTTACTGCAATAAAAAATGCTATGGATATAATTCTTAGCGGTAAAGCAGGAGATATGACTGAAAATATTCAAAAATTTGTAACGATGGGAAAACGCAACGCAATAAGATTGACAGGAATAGTTAACGATTTGTTAGATATTTCAAAAATCGAAGCCGGTAAAATGGATTTCAAATTTGAGCTTACTCATATTGAACCGGTTATAGAAGTTGTTAAAAATAATCTTGCGGAAGTTGCTCGAGAAAAAGAGTTAACGATAAAATATGTTGCCGGTGATACAGCCGAAGTTTATGCTGATTCAAATAGGATTGAACAAGTTTTGACAAATCTTGTTTCTAACGCTATTAAATTTACACCAAATGCAGGTGAAATAGAAATAACTTCTAAAATAGTTAACGCAAGAGATTTGCAGTATGACCATTGTTTTGAAGAAGATATAAAAAATCTTAAAGGAAATTATTTACAAGTTTGTGTTGAGGACCATGGTATCGGTATTGAACGCAAAGATTTAAACCATGTTTTTGATAAATTTGCGCAAATTGAAAATTCACTTTCACGTCAAGTAGGTGGTTCAGGTTTGGGATTACCGATTGCAAGACAGTTAATGGAATCTCATAATGGTGCGATTTGGTGTGATTCTGAGATTAATAAAGGTTCAAGATTTTATTTTGTTATTCCTGTAGCGAATGATAAAAGTAATTTTAACATGATAAAAAAACAGCTTATTCAAAAAGCTCGTTCAAGCGGGAATACTGTTGCTATTATCAAAATTAAATCAACAAAAACAGTGATAGAGAATTTGATAAGAGAAGAAAATCTTTTAAACAAAACATATATGTCAAATTCTTTGATAGAAGATGACGGAATGGTAGCATCTTTATCAATGGTTGTTGTTGATGGTGATAAACCTTCTGCTGAGTTTTTGAAAAAGAAAATAGATTCTTTAACTTTACAAAAGAAGAATGTTTACGGAGAATGTGATATAATGTATTCATACGAGATTGAAGGGGATACGCATGAAAAAGATTCTTATAGTAGATGACGAGCAGGATATTGTTGAAAGCCTGAAATTCGTTCTCGAAGTATCAGGATACGTGTGTTATACTGCATTTAATGGCGAAGATGGGTTAAGACTGGCGAAAGAAATTATGCCGGACTTGATTATTCTGGATGTTATGATGCCTAAAATTAATGGTTATAAGATTAGTCGTTTATTAAAATATGATAATAAGTATAAGGATATTCCGATAATTATGGTAACAGCACGTTCGCAATTGGAAGACAAAGCGATTGGTGAAGAAACCGGTGTTAATGAATACATTACAAAACCTTTCGAACTTGATGTTATTGTAAAAAAAGTTGAGGAATATTTAGGGAAGGAGAATTAATTATGGGAAAAATTTTCGGTATTTCAGATTTACCGGTGTCTACAATTGAAACTGCTTTAAAAGGTGTAACTCTTGAAGCGCCTAAAGTTTTTTCTGAAGCTGGTGGAAAAGTTGATGCTTTGAGCAAAAATTTCAATGCTTGTGATGAATTTGTTGCACAAAACAAAAAAGTTGTATCAAACCCTTTTGTTAAAGCTCGTAACGGAATTGGCAAATTAATGCAATCTTTTAGCAAAGTAGAGAAAAAATCATAAAATATGGAAACTATTAATAATAAGACATTAGAAAAACTGAAATATGAACTCGTTCGTGATGGAATTGTTTCTTATGAAACATTAGAAAAAGCGGAAGAGCTTGCTAATGTTCAAAATATTAATATTGGTCAGGCGCTTATTAATTCAGGGATTTTAAATGAAGAAACTCTTCTTAAATTTTTAGAATCTAAACTTCATATTCCTTATGTAAATCTTGAGGATTATAATCCTGATCCAAAATGTTTCAACTATGTTGCATTTGCAGATGCAAGAAGATATAGAATTATACCGCTTTTTAAAATAGAAGAAGTTTTGACTGTTGCAATGGCTGACCCTTTGGACTTGTTTGCTATTGATAAGATTATTGAAACTGCAGAATGTTCAATTGAGCCTGTTATTGCTTCTGAGCAAAGTATTGTTCGTAAAATTGACGAATATTATAAAGTTGCAGATACAGTTGATAACATAACTATAGCTTCTAATATTCAGGATTTTGATTGGACAGAAGAACTTCATAAAGAAGATTCCGGCGAAGAACATATTCAAAGAGTAATTCGAGCAATATTAAAACAAGCTATTATTGAGGATATTCATGAGCTTAACTTTGAACAAGTTGAAGAAGGGTTGAAGGTTATATTCAAACAGAATGGTGAAATTCTTGATAAAGGTGTTATTCCTTCTATTTTGAATGCGTCTTTTGTTTCTAAACTTAAGGTGTTATCTAATCTTGACCCTACAGTTTGTGAAATTCCACAACTTGGCAAATTGTGTTTTAAGGTTGAAAATACAATACTTATTGCGTCAATTTCGTCTTTTCCTACAATTATGGGTGAAAGAATTTCGTTAAAAATTTATAAACCGCCGGCGGTTTTGGATAAGATTATATCTGACGAAAAACAGCGTTCAATATTGCTTAATGCTGTAGAAAAACCTGGTATTATCTTGGTTTGCGGTTCACCTTTGAGCGGTAAAACTCATATTATTTATTCTTTGTTAATGGAAACAACTGAAATTAAAAAGAATATTATGACTATTGAATCAATTGCAAAATATGATTTGAAGCATGTTAATCAATGTGAATTGAACGAAAATATCGGATTTAACATGGATAAAGCTCTTAGATTTGTAGAGTTTCAATCACCTGATATAGTTTATCTTGAAGGGATTAAAACTCGTGAAGCTTTTGAGTTTTTATCAGAGCTTTATTATAACGATAAAACGGTTATTACTGAGTTTATGGCAAATAATATGACTGACTTAAGACAAAAACTCGCTTTTGATGATTTCCAAACTTTCAAAAGTCTTGTTTCTTGTTTGGTATTTATTCATTCTCGTGAGAGTATTGAAGTTTTTGATAAAACAACTTTACAAAAATATTTGGCTTGATAAATTGTGTGAAATCTTTTTAGGTTGAAGCAATCCAGTCGGATTGTCATTCTCGTGCGTAAGCACGGGAATCCAGCTATTTGTTAAAAAACGCATGGATAAAATATAATATAAATAATCATTCAATAAGCTGGATCCCCAGCCTTCGGCTGAGGATGACGGTAAGCCAGTAAGAGCCACCAACCAATCAAAATACCTTTACCCCTAAAGTAATTTGGCTATTTTCATTATACAGACAAGTTAATCGGCTATCAGATTATAAATTATTTTTTATACCAAGGTTTAAAAGAATTGATGGAATTTGTTAAGTTATCAAAATTGCCGTCAAAATTAATACACCTATCATCAATGTATACCCATGCTAATTCTTTATTACTTGTAATGTCATCAAATAAATTATCAATATCGTTTTCAATAAGCCATTTAGTAGCAAGAATTTTATTTCTTGTCGTAAAAAGTTTTAAATCAAACTCAATAGCGAGTTTTTCTAAAAATTCCTTAGCTCCCAGTTTTATTGGTGGTATAAAATCTTTGTCAAACTCACCTTTATATTCATTTAACACACCGTCTAAATCAATTAATATTGTTTTTTTAAAAGTTTTCATAATACTCCTTACTACTGGAACATATCCAGTAACATTATGTTACTACATCCAGTAAAATAATCAAATGGATGAAAATATTTTATATAAATTGTTAGGAACGAGAATAA
This sequence comes from Cyanobacteria bacterium SIG28, assembly GCA_015152525.1. Lineage (GTDB taxonomy): Bacteria > Cyanobacteriota > Vampirovibrionia > Gastranaerophilales > Gastranaerophilaceae > CAG-196. The sequence goes on from SUTU01000006.1 coordinate 5,485, forward strand.
AATATTTAAGAGAAAATAAAGGACTAACACAAGAAAAACTTGCTGAAAAGTCTGGGTTAAGTATTGATTATATAGGAAAAATAGAAGTTAATATTAACAAACCTGGGTTGCGAGCATTAATTAAAATAGCAAAAGCATTAGATGTTCATATAAAAGAACTTTTTGATTTTTAAAAGGATGTTTATAAACGTAATCTTTTTAAATGCTGTATCTGATAAATAAACAAATCCTGTCATTGCGAAACCTTTTTAGTTTGAAGCAATCCAGTCGGATTGTCATTCTCAAACCGTAAGGTTTGGGAATCCAGCTATTTGTTAAAAAATATGTACTTTTTTTCTTCTTTATTTGCGAGCCAAAGAAGAAAAAAAGTACCAAAAAAAGAAGAAAAGACGCAATTGTTTTTTACGTCTTCGCTTCGCTCAGCTGTTTTTATTTTCGGCTTTGCCGAATCTTTTTTGTCTATTTTCAATTTTTAATTAAACTAAGCTGAAAAACCTAAAACTTAAACAAATTTTTCAATTCATCAGCCGTATTTTTAAGAGCTTCTTTTTGAGATTTTACAGAATCAACCACACCTTGAACAGTGTTTGTCAAATCAGTATCTACAGTTGTTTTTAAACTCTTAATCGTTTCTGTTATATTTTGTTTTTCAATAGCTGAAACATCAACTTCACTCAACCATTTGAAAGATTTAACCGAACTTGTACTTTCTAAACCGCCATTGAATGTTACTTTAAAATCCTTATAAACCGTACTTCCGTTAGCCAAAGCAGGAATTGCGGCAATATTTTCACCTGCAGGATTTGCGGTCATAATATTAACTATATTAGCAGTTAAACTTCCAAATTTAGGAATATATGATAACAATTTATCTGCTGATAACTCACCTAAAGGTCCTAAAAGAGCGATAATGCTTGAATCTAATCTTCCAAGAATTGTTACATTAGTTGTCATATTTATAAGGTTAAATTTACCGGAAACAAAATATGCAAGAGTCTGACCGGAACTTTTTATAGAACTCAAATTTGCCCAACCGTTAGAGAAGGTCATATCGCCTGTAATATAATCATATTTAGCAGTTTCTTTAATTTCTTTTATATTGGAAAGCGCCGAAACTGTTGTTTTTAATATAGAATTGCTAACAATATTGCTTGCACCAAAGAAGTTTTCAATTCGTCCTATATTTCCGAAAGAACCGTCATCAATTCTAAAACTCAATTTACCTGTTAATGAACGCATCATATCTTCATAATCCAAAACTTGTAGGTTCAATTTTGTATTAAACCCTAAAGTTCCTGACAAAGCGTTTTTAATTCCAACAGCACCGGCAACAGCTTTTTCTGCATTCAAACCTTCACCTTTAAAATCAACAAAAGTCTTTGCGTTAAACATATTGTAAACAATATTACCGCCTATTTTACCGTCAAAAGCTGTTCCTTTAAGGTTCTTAAGATAGAAATTTTCTCCTTTCATAGAAAAATCAGAAGTCAGATTTTCAGCAACAATACCGCCCGAAGCAAACTTACCGACAGTCGCAAATCCGTTAAGAATTACACCGTTAAGTTTTGCCGTCAAATTCTCCATAACAACAGGTATTTCCGGAATATTCATCGAAGGCACATTAACTGTTCCTGATAAAATAGGGTTCATCATATTGCCAGTAATAGCAATATTACCGTTAAATGTTAGCTTTGATTTATCAAACATAGGCACAATTATTGTGGAGTCTTGAGTAGTTGCAAAAACTAGATTCAGTGTCTGTTTGATAACATTCATATCACCCTTAAGCGTTGATTTTATATCACCGGTTGTTACAAAATCCAACCCGATTTTTTCAGTCATATAATTTTTAATTTTACCTACAACATTGAAATTGATTTTTTCAACTGTTACAGGTGTTTGAGCAATTTCAATTACATCAGGCAAAATATTAGCTGTAACTTTTGGTATGCTAACACTTGCAGCAGGATTTATTAGTTTAATATTTGAACTAACTGCACTTCCTGAAAAAGTTTTGCCGTCAGATAAAATATCCACGGATGTAGCAGGAAGTTTTATTGTTGTATTTGCAGGAACATTTTTAATATCAATATTGTTTAAAGCAAATTTTGCTGTTGGCTTTATGCTATCTAATTTTCCGACAATATCAGCATTTAAAGAAATCGTTCCTGAATTTACGTTATTATCCTTTAGCAAAACAGCTTGACCAAATGCCACTAACAAACCTTTTAGTCCTAATTTATCCGCCACCAAATGCAAATTCATTGATGCATCTTGTTTAATAGTTCCATAGAATTTTAGCGGTTGGTTCAAAACAGAAAATCCAATATTTTTAATATCTACATTGTTATTATTTAAAACAACATCTGCATTGATATCATCAATAGAAACGTTGTACAAACCATATTTTATCTGTGAATTTGGTACTTTTAAGTATCCGTTTGAATTAATTGTTTTTAAGTCTGATTTGATATTAAAATCAGCATCCAAAGCACCATTTGCACTCAATGTTTGTAAATCTTTTATATTAAATGTCATAGCAAAAGCATTAAGAATTTTTATTATATTAGCAAGTTGCACACCTGATTTAATATTCAAATCAACATTAGGATTTTTTCCTGTTTTCACACAACCTTTAATTGTAGAAACTTCGTTTTCTGCTGTATATAAATTTGTATCAATATCAATTTTATGACCTTTAAAATCCAAAACAGCGTTGCTTTCAGGTAATTTTAACCCTTTTGGCGAAATAGATAAATTATCAAGCTTTATATAACCTTTGTTACCGTCATTAGTAAGAGTAATATCGCTATTCACATTTGCAGTAATTTTATAATCATAAAGCCCTTTAAATATATCTAAAATATTGATTTTAAAATCAGAAGTAGTTTTTTCAACATTTTCTTCTTCAACAGGTTCTTGGTTGAACAATATATTATGCAAATCTATATCAGGCATTATTTTATTATTAACCTTAAGATTATAGCCAAACTGTTCACGTTCATCTAAAATCGCTTTACCACTTGCTAAAATTTTAACGTGTTTATTTAAAACAAAATCAGTAATTTCAGTTTTATCACCTTCTATTTCATATTTTTTACCATTAGAAGAGTCCACAAACTCAATATCATAACCGCCTATTATAATATCAGGAAGATGATTTGAAATTCTTAAACCAAAAGGTAATTCCATAGTTTGTGTTTGTGTTTCAGTTTCTGTTGGCTGAGTTTCAGCAGGTTTCGGTAAATATTTTTCAATCTCAAAAGAGCCGTCTTTATTGAGATTAAATTTAGCGTCAAAATCACCTAATTTTACCAAGTCTATCTCAATTTTTTTTGCAAAAAGCGGTAACAAAGACATTTTTACTTCAAAATCTTTTGCAGTAATTATTTCTCTATTATCAGGAGTCAGAACAGAAAATTTACCTAATCCGGCACCAACTGTGAGTTTAGGTGTGGTAATAATTCTAAAACCTTCTATTTTAGAATTTAGTCCTGTTGCTTTTTTAATCTCATCATTAACCATCGGAATATAATTATTTGCAATCGGTGAAATTATAAACGGCGCAACTAAAAACAAAGCATAAACTAAACCTAAAGTTGAAGCAGTTATAATACTTGCCTTCTTAAGAAATTTTATATTCATTCTTGATACCTCATCCCTTTTTATAATTATTTTATTTCTGTATGTAAGTTTATATCAATATATTTAAACATGTTTATTAGAATTCCGGATGGAAAAAAATAAACATTATTACAAGGTGTTATTTTTAAAATAGAATTTGCAGAATCAATTCCGGCAATTGTTGCCAAATATTTGTTATTAGCTGCTGAAAAAATTACATATCCATTTGAAGTCTGAATTTCATCAACTGAAAAATTATTTGCACTAATAGCACCCAAAGTTAAGTAAAATAATTTTTCTTTATTAACTGCAAACATTTTAGTGCAATCTTCAAAAGCAATATTTTGCGATTGTATCATTGAAGTAACTTCTTTATTATCAGGCGTATTGAGATTTTCTGCAAAAACGTTTTGCAAATTTAGTGCTGATAACAACAATATTAAGGTAAAAATAACTCTCATAAGATATATTTTATCATCTTCATAGGTTTTACACAATTAGATATATATTTTGATGTGTTTGTATTAATAATATTTTTCATTTTGTATGTTTTATACTTGTACTTTTTTTCTTCTTTATTTGCGAGCCAAAGAAGAAAAAAAGTACCAAAAAAAGAAGAAAAGACGCAATTGTTTTCTACGTCTTCGCTTCACTCAGCCGTTTTTTTAATTCGGTTTTACCGAAATTTTTTGTCTACTTTTATGGGTACACTTCAAGAATAAAACTCAAAACTTAAAACACATCAAAATATATATTCTGATGTGTTTCAAAAATTATATAATTCTAATTTAATAAGCTTTTATTAAAAAAACTTTAATTCCGTTATCAAGACGTTCAATTCTTTTTACATATTTATAATCGTTTAAACTCGTCAAAATCAACGCTACAGCCGGTTTTTTTCCTGTTAATTTTGAATAATAAAGCGATTGTCCAATAGATTCTGCCCATTTTTTTGCAAAATCAAACTCAATAGCATAATCCTTAGCCAAACAATCAACCCTTGTCATATCCCACAAAACAGCTTCTCTTCTGCCAAAATCAGCAGTACACCACTGATTTACATAATACGACTCAACTTGATCCGGCATCATCGTCTGTGTTTCATACCATTTTTGCGGTACATAATTCAAACCATAATAATAAATACCGCTTGCCATTAATAAAAAGGTTAAAACAAAACTTATTATTTTATTTTTTGAATTGCTCTTTTTCTTTCTTCCCATAATAACGATTATAATACAAAAACATTCCCGTATTAACGAGAATGTTTTTGCTCAATTGGTTTTATAAGCTATAAATTACTTATCATCTAAAGCTGCAACACCAGGAAGCACTTTACCTTCGATAAATTCTAAAGAAGCACCGCCACCTGTTGAAACGTGAGTGAAATCTTCTGCATTACAGAATTTCTTAGCTGCAGAAACTGAATCACCACCGCCAATAACAGATACAGCACCATTTTTAGTTGCTTCAACAATAGCAGCTAAAACAGCTTTTGTTCCTTCTGCAAATTTAGGATTTTCGAAAGCACCTACAGGTCCGTTCATCAAGATTGTCTTAGATGATTTAAGAACTTCAGCAAACGCTTTTCTTGATTCTTCACCTGCATCAACACCTTCAAATCCATCAGGAATTTCGTTGATAGCACAGAATTTGTTTGTTCCGTTACCAGAGAAATCATCTGTAACTAAAACATCAGTTGCCATAACTAATTTAACACCTTTAGCTGCAGCTTTTGCTTCAATAGCTTTTGCAACTTCAATTTGATCATCCTCACAAATTGAGTTACCGATTTTACCGCCATTTGCTTTAACAAAAGTATAAGCCATACCGCCACCGATGATTAAGTTATCAACTTTATCGATAAGGTTTTCTAAAACACCGATTTTAGAAGAAACTTTTGCACCGCCAACAACAGCAGTGAATGGTCTTACAGGATTATCAAGAGCTTGAGATAAACATCTTAATTCTTTTTCCATCAATAAACCTGAAACAGCCGGTTTAACTAATTTAGCTAATTTTGCTGTAGAAGTGTGGTTTCTGTGAGCAGCACCAAAAGCGTCGTTAACATAGAAATCACCAAGTTTTGCTAATTCTTCTGCAAAAGTCATATCATCATCTTTAGCTTCTTCTGCTTTGTAGTAACGAATATTTTCTAATAAAGCAATTTGACCGTCTTGAAGTTTAGCTACATAATCAGCTGCTTCTTCAACAGAAGGAATAAACACGATTTCTTCACCAAAAACTTTTGACATATATTTTGCAACAGGTGCAAGTGTAAATTCAGGATTCTTTTCACCTTTTGGTCTGCCTAAGTGAGCCATAAGAATAATTTTAGCTCCTTTTGCTTTTAATTCATTAACTGTAGGTACGATAGCTTGAATACGAGTATCGTCAGTTACATTTTTGTTTTCATCCAAAGGTACGTTAACATCAACACGAACTAACGCTCTTTTACCTTTGATTTCGCCTAAATCTTTAATTGATTTTTTCATTGGACTCTTCCTTTCTTATCGGATAAATAATACCGATTTACTAAATTATAAAAAATAAAAATATCTTAGTTCAGTACAATTAAATTATACCAAAAAAAGAAAAGTCATGAATATTTAATAAAAAAAGAACTTCCTTCTTTTGAAGAAAGTTCTTTTTAATCTGCAAAAAATGTAATTACAAACTAAAGTCAGCTTCTGCAGGAAGAATACTTGGAATATTTTTAATCCAATTTTTAGCTTCTTCATTAGCAGTAACCCAGTTTGAAGCAACCAAACCTCTTTGAACCCAAATAAGTTCCTTAAAGAATTCGTATTGAGAATTAAGAGCTTCAACTTTTGCTTTTGTATACATATGTTGAGCATCCGAAAGCTGAACAATCGGTGATTCACCTCTCAAGTAACGAGCTTTAACCATTTGATAGTTTTCAGCTTCTGCAAACATAGCTTTGTAAGATTTTTCAATCATAAAGTATTTAGCAATAGCTCTGTTTACAACACTTCTAACATTCATTTCAAGCTCAGTATTTACTTGTTCTAAATACATATTTAATTCGTTCAATTCAGATTTACATCTAGCGATTTCAGCTATTTTTGTACCACCTTCAATAGGTTTCCATTGAGCTGCAACCATCACACGACCGGAATTTCTGTCAAACGGAACACCATAAGGACCGCCGTACAACATGCTGGTGCCCATCATAAGTTTTTGCATTGAAGGTGCACTGTTCCAGTTGTGTGGTAAGTTTCTGTCAAACTGAGAACCATATTCTAAAGTTAATTTAGCATTTGGCATTACAAATTTTTGAGCATAGTTTGAAATTTCTGCTTTTTTCATTGCAATAGCTGCTCTCAATTTTGTAGTTTCAGGCGACATATAAATAACTTGTTCCACTAACATATCAGTGAATTTTTGCAATTTTTCAGGTGTTCTTACGTGATCAATGATATGAAGATCAGAAGTAAAGAATGCCGGATCTTTTGCTGTTAAAGGATTAAGAACAAAGTTTTCTTTTTGATCCTTAAATAAGATTTTGTTAATATGAATTTTTACGTTTTTGTATTCAGCTTTCATGCTAAGAAGTTTCTTTTCAGCTTCATTAACTTCACCTGCCCAACGTAAAACTTCTTCGTTTCCGCATTTACCCATTTGCTGACGAACTCTTGAAATTGCTAAGTTTTCACGAGTTTCTTGCAAATATTCTTCTTGAACTTTAATTATGTTTTCAAAAATTAAAGAATCAATATATAAAGTGCTTAATTCAAGACCCATATTTGCTTCTGTTAAAGCTTTTTCAGCTTTATCAAATTTTAATTTTTTGTGTTTAACAATGATATTAGTTACCAAATCAGGTGCATAAATCATTTGATCCATACCAACCACAAATTGACCTACACGAGTCGGAACATCTTGGTAAGAATAAGCATAGTCATTATTGTAAGATTGATGACCTAAATCTATTCTTAATGTAGGTAAGTATTTTAAATAAGCAGCTGTAGTTGCTCTACGAGCAGCATTAATTAATTGTTTCTTTCTTGCAATATCTAAGTTGTTTTCAAACATTGTAGTTAACACAGTGTTCAAATCATACTTAGTAACAGGTTTGTGAGAGATAATTTCACAATTGTTTAATAGTCTTAACGGTGCTGCATAACCTAAAGCTTCACCGGTATCAGAGTTGTAGAAAATAATTTCATCATCATAGAATGCAACTTTTTCTGTTTTTACGTTGTTACCTTTAAGAACACCATAGATATTGAAAGATGTAGCTTCTGCTAACTTTTTATCCAAATCTCTTGTTGATGTACCTAACAATGCACCTAAATCAACATCTTCACGTCCCAAACCGGAGAAAGAAGGTAATTTTTTAGCACTCAAGATGCTATATAATTCTTTTCTTTGTTCAGTTGATAAGTTGAATAAAGGTGTTACAAAAACTGAATCTACATCAGAAGGTAATTTTGCCAAAGAAGCTTTTACATCAGCATTAACAGGAATAACTACAAAATCTTGATTACAACCTTTTTCTTTAAGTTTTCCTGCAATCAATGAAGTCCAGTCTTTTTGGGTTTTGTAAAAAGACTCGTTCATCAAAACTGCTGTTTTGTTGTGAGTCGGTACTAATTTGTTAAATAATACAAAGTCTTTAACATATTGTTGAATAGGATTAAAGAAATCTGTTCCGAAATCTCTTAAACCATATTGATCAATAGTAACAACAAATTTGTTTTTATTTTGTTTTGCTGAATAGTAATTGCTGGACATATAACCCATAGAAATTACCATTGTTGCTTTTGAAGCCAAAGCTTTTTCTGATACATTCGCTGCACCTTTTTCAGTCCAATCACCCGTAAAAATTAATTCATTAGGGAAAGAAGCTTTGTAATCAGGTAACAATGACCTTGTAATTGTACTTTGGAAAGTTTTTAAAACAGACGCATTTTTGTCAGAAGGTCCGTCAAAAACAAACGCAAAATCAATACTTCTTGCATTTGGTGCAGGTTGCATAACTCTCTGTTGCGGAGATGTTTGAATTGCAAGTGCACTGCTCATACCGGTAAAGCCAAATAACATAACAGTAGCTAATACCGTACTAATTGTTCTCTTCATAAATTTCATACTCCATTAATAAAACATCAATAAAAAATTTAAAATTTTATGCAACTAGAATTTTATCACGAAAAAAATCTTAAAAAAAATATTTCTTAATAATTTGTTACTTATAATGAATTTATTCTCATAAATAGTATTATCTAATTTCAATTAATTTTAAAATGAACTTAACGTTATAAAGACTTAACAACTTAATAGCCTTACTCCTTCTTTGTTAAATTTTGTTAAAAATTATTTAGAAATGAGCAATAAAAAACATTTACCTAACTTTATTGCAACGTAAACCTTAAAAAATGTAAAATTTTATAAACAGAAACAGATTAAATAGAAAATAAAAATTTTTTAGTGTATCATATACATTAGTTAAATTTATAGGAAATATAAAGAATTGGCAAAAGAAACAAAAATCAACCACACAGTTAAGATTAACGAAGTCGTTAAAGTAAAAGCGCCTATTGTGGAAGCTTTAAAAAACGCTGTAGAGAATCCTACTTATCAATTTCACATCCCAGGTCATACTAAAGGTCAAGCCGTTTATAAGGATTTTAAAAAACTTATAGGCGAAAAGGCTTTAAGCGTTGATACTACCGATGAATTTGACAATTTAGGAACACTGCACCCAGCAACAGGACCTATTGCAGAGGCTCAAGAACTTGCAGCAGAAGCATTCGGCGCACAAAAAACGTTCTTTTTGCTTAACGGTTCAACTGCAGGAAATATGGCTATTGGTATGTCATTAACCAAAGCAGGTCAAAAAGTTATTATTAACAGAAATTGCCACCGTTCAGCTCTTACAGGTTTGATGATATCAGGCGCTGAGCCAATTTGGATTTGTCCTAACAGAATTGAAGATTGGTCAATCTGGGGAAATATTGACGCACAAACAATAGAAAAACATCTTCAAGAAAATGATAATGTTGGTTTAGTTTGGATAACAAACCCTACTTATGAAGGAGTTGTATCTGATATTAAATCAATAAGCAAAGTTTGTAGAAAATACGGCGTTCCTCTTGTTGTCGATGAGGCACACGGTTGTTTATGGAATTTTAACAAACATCTTCCGGAAACTGCTTTAAAATTAGGCGCTGATGCGGTTATTCATTCACTACACAAAACCGGTGGAAGTATGTCGCAAAGCTCAATGCTTCATATTGCAAAAAATTCATTAATTAACTCTGACGCTGTAGAAAAAGCTTTAAAAATGTTGCATACAACAAGCCCTTCTTTAATGTTGCTTGCAAGCTTAGATGCTGCAAGAGCAACTCTTCAATCACGTTCAGGTCAAGCGATATTAGATAGAACCATTCAAAACGCTAAGTATTTAAGAAAAAGATTAGATAATATTCCAAAACTTCATCAATTAAAAAATGATTTTGGATACTTAACTGATGTAACTAAAGTTTTTATCAAAATTGACGGACTTTCAGGCAAACGTTTGGAATCAATTTTGGAAATAGAATTTAATATTGAGGTAGAATCTGCTTCTGATATTGGTGTTTTAGTTCTTTGTAACCTTGGTAACAAACGTTCTGATTTTGTTTACTTAGCAGAATGTTTAGAAAAAATTGCAACAGGTGATTATAAAGATATTTATTATCTTGAAAAAAGAAAACATATGCCAATGCTCGAACCTCAAATCAAAATGAGTTTAAGAGAAGCGTATTATGCAGATAAAGAAGTTATTGCAAAAGAAAATGCTATCGGAAGAATTTCCGCAGAACTTGTTGCAGAATGCCCACCGGGAATTTCAATACTTTTACCCGGAGAATTAATTACAGAAGAACATTTACCATATCTGAATGATTATAAAACTTTAGAAGTTGTTAAATAAAATTTTATTTTTTATTTACTAGCAAAAAATACTTTTAGAAGTTTTGAAGTATTATGCGAGTAAATAAAATAACAACTAAATATAGTAATTATAATAATACGTTCAAAAGTTTGCGTTTAAGCAATGGTGAAAATGATTATAGTGATACTTCTTTCTTTAGGGACAGTAAAACTCTGGAAAAATCTGCAAACTTATTAAAAAGCACTTTTCCTCAAGGATGTGATATTTTAGATTTTGCAGCCTCAAACGGAGAAGAATCTATTTCGTTATATTCATATATTGGTGATGACAAATTTAAAATACATGCCTATGACAAATCAGAAAAAGCCATAGATTTAGGAAAAAAAGGAGTATATTCCATTTTTAATATTTGGGCAAAAGACAGATTTTTAATTAATGATTCAGAATTAGAAGAAAAATCTGAACATAAAAAAGAAAGACAATTAAAGATAAGAGAACTTTTTAATAAGATTATGGAAAGAGTTTCTAAACCTGAATACGAAATAAATGATTCGGACTTTTTGGAAATGCTTGAACAAATCGAAGGTTCTGAAGTCCAGTATTTTAAACTCAAAGATAAATTCAGAGATAAATTTGAGTTTGATATTGCTGACATAAACCAAATTGAAGATTTGGCACAAGATAAAGAAGTTGGAGCAGTTTTATTCAGAAACGCAATGTACATTCCAACAGGCAATTTAGCAGTTAATGAATTTTCATTTGATATTGGCAAACCTGTGAATAAAGAAAAAGTTATCGAAGGAATTGTTGAAAAAGTTTATAATGTTTTAAAACCAGGAGGATTATTTATTCTTGGAAATATAGAAAAAGATCACGTGTATCTAGCTGACGAAAATGTTCCTCAAGAAGAAAAATACTTTTTAAATGATTATTTTGTAGATATTTATAAACAACCACCACTTTGGATTGCACTGGAAAAAAACAATAGATTTAAAGCTATAGGATATTCAAAAGTATCACAACCTCATTTACTTTTTCCAGATCAAATGCTACCTACAATCTGGCAAAAAACAAAGGATAGCAAGGTTTTACAAAAAGTTTTAATGTAAAATTCATTTCTGTATTAACTTTGTGATAAAATAAAATCAAAAGAGTATTTTAGGAGAGTAAAATGCAAAATATAAGAAAAGTTACTGATAATATTTTTTATATCGGTTGCTCCAGTCGTAAGCAACAAATTTTCGAAGCGATTTACCCTATTGATAAGGGAATATCTTACAATTCATATTTTATTGACGATGAAAAGACTGTTCTTATTGATACTGTTGACAAATCATGTGCCGAACAGTTTTATGAAAATCTTGATAAGGTTTTAAGCGGCAGAAAACTTGATTATATGATTATTCAGCACATGGAACCTGACCATGCTGCTTTAATAAACAATATCGCTACAAAATATCCGGAAGTAAAAATTGTTTGTACAAGTAAAACCGTTAATATGATTAAACAATTCTTTGATTTGGATATAAGCACATCAGCAATGATTGTAAAAGAGGGTGATAGCCTAAACAGCGGTAAACATGAGTTTCATTTTGTAATGGCACCAATGGTTCATTGGCCGGAAGTTATGGTTACATACGAAAAAAATAACGGTATATTATTCTCCGCTGATGCTTTTGGCTCATTTGGTGCAATTAATGGTAATTTATACGATTCGCAAATTAATTTTGAAAGAGATTATTTGGATGAAGCAAGAAGATATTATACCAATATAGTTGGGCAATACGGCATGCAAGTACAAGCTCTTCTTAAAAAAGCTTCTACTATAGATATCAAGATGATTTGTCCGCTTCACGGTGTAATAGTTAAAGAAAATATTGGTTTATTTGTAGAAAAATACAACAAGTGGTCATTGTATGAACCTGAAAATAAATCTATAATGATTGCATACTCTTCCGTATATGGCGGAACAGAAAATGCGGTAAATATTTTAGCAGGACAACTTGCTGATAAAGGAGTTAATGATATCAAAATTTTTGATACATCAATTACTCACCCTTCACACATTCTTGCAGAAGCATTTAAAGCTTCGCACATTGTAATAGCGACTACAACATATAATGCAGGAATTTTTGAAACAATGGATAGAGTTTTAAACTCTTTCAAAAAACATAATCTTCAAAACAGAAAATATGTTATTATACAAAACGGTTCTTGGGCGCCAACTTGCACAAAACAAGTAAGAGAATTGATTGAAAGCATTAAAGGCTCAGAAATTATTGATGATTCAATTTGTATAACATCTTCTTTAAAAGAAGAACAAATAACAGAAATAGAAAGAGTGGCGGATTTATTGGTTAATTCGCTGAAATAAAAAGGAGTGAAATTATGGAAAAATACGTTTGCACAGTTTGTCATTATGTATATGACCCTGCAATAGGTGATGCTGATAACGGAATCTCAGCAGGAACATCTTTTGCTGATTTACCTGCAGATTGGGTTTGTCCGCTTTGTTCTGTAGGTAAAGATATGTTCGAAGTTCAAGAATAATAAAGAAAAGGCTCAGTTTTAAACTGAGCCTTTTTAGTAAAAAATTTAGCTTAACATTTATACATAAATACTTGCCAATATTTTAATAAAGGAATATACTTAGTCAAAAGGAAATTAGGAGGTGTGTGTTATGAGAGTTTCTGCAATCCAAAAATCAATGGTTAGACAAAATTCTGTTCAAAAACAAGCAACTAAACCAAGATGTTTAAAACAAGAACCGGAACAAATTCCTGAGCAAGCTACGGCAAATCCTGCTTTCAAAGGTAGTAATGGTGCTTTATTGGGATTAGGAGGCGGATTAATAACCGGTTTAGCTACTGTTGGTGGTGCAGCAATAGCAGGTGTATTAGTTCTTCCGGCTGCAATCGGTGGTTTAGCAATTGTTGCAACAGGCGCTGCAGGTGCTGCAGCAGGTAACAAAATTGAAGATAAAATTAAAGGTAAAAAATAATTAGACTTTGTTATCTTGTTAAAACCTGCTTAAATATGGTATAATTTCTTCATACATATAAGTATGGAGAGATAAATGTTACAAGAAGCAACAAGAGCTATTAATTCTGCATTCAATAATAGTTTTATAAAAAAATTAAGCCAATATCTTCATGATTGCGTTCGTGAAGAGGTTAAGAGTTCAACTTTTAGAAACTTAAAAGCTGATAGGGATAATAAGTGGATTTTCTTAGACCAAGAAGATACACTATTTACAAAAGGTCTTGAATATTTAAGACTGGAAGGTTCTGATGCAAAGTTAACAGAACTTATGATACAGTCTGAAACAAGTCAAAAAGATAAATATTTAATATACGGCTATTTATTTCTCGTAGGGAAAACAAAAACCGGTAAAAAGAACGAATTTTTAACTCCGCTACTTTATTCTCCTTGTCGTTTGGAAAGAAATGGCGTGAACATAAATTGTATTCTTACAGACGAATTTATCTCATTAAACACCGGTGCACTAACTGCATTGATGAAAAAAAGTGATGATGAAGATGAAACAGAACAACTTTTAGAAGGTTTGCTGGATGTAGTACCTACTACTCCTATTACGGAAGAGAAAATGAATATTTTCTTAACCACCCTAAAATCAATTGTTCCGGACATTGATATATCTTTAAATCACGAAATGGATGTACAAGAAGATAACATTTCAAAAGATTTTTATAATGAAAATTCAAGTATCAAAATAAATTCTGAAAACATTGATGAAATTATTGAAGAAGAGGAAAACGCTAAAAAAACAACAATTGCACTTGAAAAAATACATTTGACAAACCAAAGCGCAATTATTTTAACAAAACGTCCTTCCGTAACTGCAGGTGTTTTACACGAATTAACCCAAATTGCAGAAAAACCTAGTGGTGTTTATAGAGAAACCGTTTTAAATCTGATTAACGAAGAATATACCCAATCAAAACCTACAGATTGTCAACAAAAAACTTTAGCTGATTTTTATCCTGTAACGCCGTTATCATTATCAGATGCACAGCTTAATGTAGTAAGAAATATAGAAAATACTAAATTGGTTTCTGTTTTTGGTCCTCCCGGAACGGGTAAATCTCAAACAATCGTAAACCTTGTAGCTCATCTTATTGCTAACGGAAAAACCGTTTTAGTTGCTTCCAGAATGGACAAAGCCGTTGATGTTGTAGCAGAAAGACTTAATTCACTCGGCGCACCATTTTTGGCTTTAAGAGCCGGTAGATTAAATTATCAAAGAGAATTAAGTATGCAACTCCAAGACTTGTTATCTAATAAAGTTGATTTAGATGACGGTATTGAAAGCTCTATTATGTGCGATGTTTCCGACATGGAAGCTCTTTTGAAATCAGTTAATGAAATGGAAAGAAAAGCAGAGCAAATTATTAAGCTTGAAAACGAATGGAATCTTATTAATGAACAAATTAAGCTCGAAGAACCTGCTCACAAAAATCATTATTTTATAAAAAATAATTTAAAAGGTGATGAAATAAAATCTATTGAAGAAATCATTTCAACACTTAACTCTAATCAAGAAAAATCAGGATTTTTAGCTAATTTTAAAAATGCATCTTCAATCGGTAAATTAAAAAAGATACTAAAACTTTCCAATTTTGATGTTAATAACGAAAATCTAATGATTTTATCAACAGAGTTAGAGTTTGCAAAACTTATTTGTAAATCCAGAATGATTGAAACAGAAATTCAATCAATCGGAAATATACATATTATTTCTGAACAACTTAGAACAATGCGTAAAAAGCAACGCAAATTAGCTATTGATATTCTTAAATCAAAACGCAGAGAAGCACTTAAAGGTTTGATGAGAGATTCAATCAAACGTCAAAGATTATTTGTACACTCAAAATCTCTTGTGGAAAGAAAGAAAAACCTTCAAAACAGATTACTTGAAACAGAAGATTTCAAACCTTTATTAGAAGCCTTCCCTTGCTGGTGCGTTACGACTTATGCCGTTTCCGGCTCATTACCGCTTAAACCGGGATTATTTGATGTTGTAATTATTGACGAAGCTTCTCAATGTGATATTGCAAGTTGTTTCCCTATTTTATACAGAGCTAAAAAAGCTGTAGTAGTTGGCGATGACAAACAATTACCGCATTTGTCATTCTTAGAAAAAGCAAAAGAACAATCATTCTTATCTCAATATGGAATAAACGACAGATACCAATTAATGTGGCGATTTAGAACTAACTCTATGTTTGATTTAGCAAACTATTATTCTATGCATCCTGTTTTGTTGGATGAACATTTTAGAAGTTTACCGCCGATTATTAATTATTCCAACAAAGAATTTTACGGAAACAGAATTAAGGTTATGCGCAGAAACGACAATTCTTCTAAAGTTATTGAAGCTGTTGTTGTTCCTGACGGAAAAGTTGATTCTGATGCAACAAGAAATCTTCCTGAGATAGAAGCATTGGTAAAAAGGCTTTATGATATCGTTGTTGAAGATGAAAGAACAAATCCGGATAAACCGGTCAGTATCGGTATAATTTCACCTTTTAGAGCGCAAGTTGAACAGTTGAAACTTTCGGTTTCCAAAGTTCTTTCCGAACATATGATGGAAAAACACCAAATTGAAATCGGTACGGCTCACACTTTCCAAGGTGATGAAAGAGATATTATGCTTATATCTTGGGCTTATGCACAAAACAGTTATCCACAAAGCTTAATATTTTTACAAAAACCAAACTTGTTTAATGTTGCAATAACAAGAGCAAGATTTAAAACTATTAACTTCATCTCAAAAAATCCAAGAGAGTTACCGGAAGGTATTCTAAGAAGTTATTTTGGTTTTATTGAAGAATATGAAAATCGTTATTCTTTAATAAATTCTGATGATTTTGATGAAAATATTTATAAAAACTCGTTTGAAAAAGAAGTCGCACAAGCTTTTCGTGATTTAGGACACAAAGTGGTTTGCGGTGATGAAATTGCAGGGCTTAGCGTTGACTTATTAATTGATGACAAATTTATAGTAGAATGCGACGGCGTTGAAGATAAAATTCCAAACAAAGTTTCTAATATGAAAAAACAAACAATTCTTGAACGTTCAGGACTTAAAGTTTCCAGAATTACTGCAAGAGAATGGAATTATTCGCCAAAAGCTTGTATTGATAGAGTTATTAACTCAAATCTATAATTCTAAATCTTTGTTAATTTTATCAACAATCTTTTTATAATCCTTACTAACAGGAGTACTTTGTGATGTTTTAATAACATCCAGAAAAACTTTTTCATTGTGATTAGAATTATTCAAAACCTTTGAAGCTTCGATATTTGCAGGAACTATTAAACCTGTTTTAGCAAAATATTGAGCACTTTTTTGTGAGCTTAAATAATTTACAAATTTTTTTGCTGAATTTTTATGCTTAGAATTTTTCGAAATTGCCCAACCTGAAACATCTATATAATGCGGTGATTTCCCTTCAGGAAAATTTATCACATACCAATTAAAATCAGCTTTTTCGGTAATTTTTGGATACATCCAACGACCGGAAAGATATAAACCGATTTTTTTATCCAAAAACATTTGTGCCAAAGTAGAACTGCCAACTTGACTTTTAGAAGGAGCAATACGATATTTTTTCACCAAATCTTTGTAAAAATTTATCCCATGCCGGCTATTTTGATTATCTATTATTAAATTATAATTTTTATCAAAAATTCCGCCACCAAAATAAGTCAAATAAGGCATTGCCCAATAAATTTCATCTTCATAACTTATCCCGTATATATTATTTTTTGTTGCTTTTTGTGCAATATCTAACAACATATCTAAATCCCAGTTTTGAGAGATTTCACCAACGATATCGGAATTTACATAAAATACAAGGCTTGAAACATCTCTGGGAATTGCTAATAGTTTATTATTATAACTTAATCCGTCTAATGCTTGAGAATAAAATTCACCGTCCAAAACCATATTGCTCAAATCTTCCAATTCTTTTTCATAAATCGGCAAATTCAAATTGTTTATGAATAACACATCCGGTGCAGTATTAGAAGCAAATAGCAAATGAATTTTTTGAAAATAGTTTTGAGGTATATGCAAAAATTTAACTGAAATATCAGAATTTTCTTGTTCAAAATCAGCTATAATTTTTTTTAAAATTTTAACTTCTGTTACTGAACCCCAAGAAGAAAAAACAATCTCTTCTTTAGATGTTTTTGCAGAACAACCCGTTAAAAAATTTAAAACTAAAAAAACAGTAAAAAGTTTTTTTAACATAAATCCATCACATATTTGATTTCATCTTCAGTAACGTCAATCACAAATTTGTTAAGTCCTATCCTTATTAAATATCTGGAAGTTTCATCCGATATTTTTTCACTTAACCTTGCTTGGATTTTTTCGCTTTTTAACGCATCATATTTTTTTATTACAGTTATTTTTTTATTCACATAGCTCAAAACAACATAACCATTTTCACCTTTCGCAAGATGACAACCTTTTCTTCTGTCAATCTCAACAGAACTAACCACTACATAAGTTTCACCACCGACTACCATATCTATCTTTTTCTTAGCCGGAGCCGGTTGTTGTTTTGCACTTGCAGAAACAGGTTTTCTATCAGCTTGTATCGCAGGTCTAAGTTTTTCTTTTTGTGGCATTGCTTGTTTTTGAGGAACAACTCTTTTTAAATCAGCTTCCACTGACGGTTTTTGAGCCTGATGTTTTATTTGTGGTTTAACAGGTTGTTTAACTTGAGGTTCCGGTTTTGCCTGTGATTGTTGAGCCTCAACTTTCGGCTGTTGTGGAACTGCAGGTTGCGGTTTAATACCCTCTTGATTTGTTAACTGTTTATCCTTTTCTTCAATTGCTTTTTGTGGCTGAGAAACTTCATTGTTAGCTGTTTCAGGTTTTTCAATTTGTTCTGTTAAAGATTTTTCGGAAACAATTTCTTCAATTTTTTCTTCTTCAACAACTAATTCGTCTGACAAATCTTCAATATCATTTAAGATTTCAAAATCTCTTGTACCGTCATCAAAAGGCTTAAACTCAACATTTAATATGTTATTTAACAAAGCACTCTCATCAACAACAACTTCTGGTTTTTCTTCTTTATATTTTTGAGGATTTTTTAAAGCATCTTCCAAATCAGGCAGTTCATCATTTAAACTTAGTTTTTCAACTTCATAGCTTGTATCAACATATTGAATAGAAGCTGACGGTTTAGATTTGTAAGCGTCTTTATTGTTTATTTCTTTCGATAAATCCGGTAATCCTTCCGCTATTGATAAGGTGCTTACTTCATAGCCTTCGCTAACATATATAACTTCACTTTGTTTTTTCTCTTGTACTAATTTCCCTTTTGCTTTATTTTCTAAAGCTTCTGATAAATCCGGTAACATGTCTTTAACATTTAGAGTTAACATAGAAGATTTTTTTCTCAAATGTTCTTTATCTGCTTCAATCTCTTTAGTCATTGTTTGAGTACGTTCAGGATTTGTTCTTAAATCAGTTACAAAATCACTATCCAACTCAACATGAATAAGATTATTTAAAGCTTCAATATCCTCAGGACTAAATGAAACGTTTCTTTCTATAGAATATGTTATAATTAAATCTTCTAAAATTTCTTTTTTTGATGGTCTTTTTTTAATAGGATTTGACACTAAATATTTATCAATATTACGGAGTGTATCATCATTAATTTCATTATTTAATAACTTATTAATACGCACAGCATCATCATTAGTAAATTTTAAATCAGCATTATTTATTATTTCGTTATATAGTGCCTCATCATATAGCGGTAAATTCTCTTCGAGAACTTTTTCCGGTTCTATATCTTCATCAAATGAAAAACCTTGCAAAAATTCTTCAAGTGCTAAGTTTTCATCATCATCCTCTTCTACTTCTGCTTCCGGATTTTCAACCTGAACCTGTTGCTTGAACAGTTCATCCATATCAACAGCTTTTGCTTTTTCAATAGTTATATTTTTTTCTTCTTCAAGTTTTCGCAATTTATCTAAATTCGAACTACCGGAAGATTGACTACTAAACCTTGAAATATCACTGTTTTTTCTCTGTACACTAACTACAGGTCCTGTTTTACGTGGTTCAGGTTTTGGTTTTTCAGTTTTTTTAGCATCTTTAAAATCAACTTCTATATTATTATTATCACCAACTAAATCATTTAGTTTATCTCTTCCGTTTTTATACGCAAGAAGAATCAATAACATTACAACCAAAAAACCTAATATTAGCATTAAGTTAAATTGTGTATCTTGACCTGTTATAGAATTTAATCCGGACCCGCCTTGTATCGCCGCTTGACCTTGTCCTTGACCTGATAAAAACAGTTGAGCCTTACCATACAAAGCTATTTCAGGGTTTACGGTTACAGTAATTTTTGTATAACCATCAGCTTCATTAGTATAAGGGAAAGTTTCTATTTTAACATCTTTAACACACCCGCCAACTTTACTTAAATTCGGCTGTTCTACAACACTATTAACATTAGGTAAATTCAATACATAAGTTTGAGAATTTATTTTGGTTGGAACAACTGCACCTGAATACACATCTTTTGTCTGTAAAACCATATTTATGCTTTTGTCCTTTCTTGGGACAAAATTTAATTCCATTAAGCTGTTTTTATATCTTTCCGACGCAAAAGAGCCAGCCACAGTAACAACTGAAGCAAGTACAAGTGCTAAAGTTCTCTTCTTGAAACGTTTCATAGTTAATATATTAACATAATTATTAAAAAGAATATATCATTTTGACAAAAAATCATCAATTTAGAGCATATATTTGTCAGTTTTATAATTTACATATCAGTTATAATAATTTTTTTATCTGAAGAAATATGTTCAATATTTAAAACTGTATACAAAGTTTTGTTATAAATAAACTCATTTGCATAATAACTTTCAGAACGTTCATTATTTATAGTTTCTTGATAATCAAACAATTCATTTATTTTATCTATCAAAAGGGCAAGTTTTAATTCATTGCATTTGATTATAATTACAGGTTTTTTATCACTTATAACAGACTCCGGTAAAGACAAGAATTTTTTTAAATTCAATACCGTAATATAATCACCCCTAAGATTCATAATCCCTTCAATAAAATCCGGCGTTCCCGGAACATTTGTTATTGAAGTATCTTTTAAAACTTCTTTAACATAATCTAAGGCTATACAATAATAATCATTATTTAGATTAAAAGAAATGTATTTATTTTTAGCATGCAATTCTTCTGAAACCAATCTTAATGAAGATTTTTCAGCAATAGATTTTGTCCTTTTAGCCATTATCTTCTTTGATGCTTCATCTTGAGGAAATAAAGCCTGTATATCTACTGTAGAATCTATTGAACTGTGTTGCTTTAATAAATTTTCAAGTGCATATATATTAACAATAAAAATTGTTTCATTATTGTATTTGTATAAAGACTCAATTACCATTTTGGCATCAAAAAACGGAATTTGATCAACCAAAGCAGAGTCAAAAGGTAAAATACCAATAATCTTATCTGTTATTATCCCAAAAATTACTTCATCTGTTTTTACAATCAAAAGTTCATTATGAGAATTATAAGGTGTTACATCAATATTGAGATAAAAACGAATATCAACTACATTTATTACAAAGTTGTTATATTTTAACAATCCGACAATATTATTCGGAAGCTTTTGCGGATAATCTAAAGCCGGAAGTTTCATAATTTCAAGAACGCTTGCCGTATTTATTGCATACTTACTATCACCTACTTGAAAATATAGGTGAGTATTTTTCTTTTGCTCTAAGTAATTATTCATGTAAAATAACCCTATTTCTTCCGCTCTCTTTTGCTTTATATAAAGCTTCGTCCGCAGATTTCAACAAATCCGCCGAACTGTTAAATATCGGATAATTCATCGTTAAACCAATACTTACAGTTACTTTTGCCTTAACACCGTTATAATCAAAATTATATTCCTCAACCATTCTTCTTAATCTCTGAACAGGAATAGTTGCACCTTCGATATTAGTTTCAGGCATTATCATCACAAGCTCTTCACCGCCGTAACGATATAATAAGTCGGTTTTACGAAAAGCTTGTTTCATTAAATCCGCAACAGTTTTTAAGACATAATCTCCATATTGGTGTCCGTAATTGTCATTAACCTTTTTAAAGAAATCAATATCCAAAATTGCCAATGAAAAATCAGAAGGATGCCTTTTAGTACGGTTAAATTCTTGCTCTAAACTTATTTCAAGCTGACGTCTGTTATACAATCCTGTTAAACCGTCAAGAACAGACATAAATTCTTTCTCAGTATATTGATATTTCATTTTAAATATCGCAAGTAGCTCGCTAATCATAATATCAAAATATCTGAATGATGAATAATCTATTTCTTGTCGTGTATAAAAACAAATTCCGCCAATAAGTTTTTTATCAAAAATTAAAGGAATAATAATTTTTGAAGTTAAATCCCCAAATTCGCACTCCAATTCTTTACCCAAAAGCATTCTTACAACTTCAAATTTAGAAGTTTTCATCGTTTTATGCTCTTCCATTTTTCGGAAAAAGTCATAATTAACATCTGAAAGCAAACTTTTTGGCAAATTTCTGCCAAGAGTGTCTATATATAAAATATTCTCTGCAAAATCATCAGGTGAAGCAAAATAAATACCTGCAACATGGTATTCTACAAATGAACTCAAAAGCGAAAACATTTTTTCAACTAATATTCTTTCATAATTCAAAAAGTCGCTTAAGTTTCTAAATTCATTTGAAAAAGTACTTTTCATTAACAAATCATTCAAAATAAAATTCAATCTGAATTGCGCTGAATTATCAGCACCGTCTTTTTGAATTAAAGCATTTTTATACTCATCAGTTATAGGATATCTTCTGACTGTAGCATTAATATTTGTTGCTAATTCATTAATATCAATAAGTTTGGATAAAAACAATTGCGCACCCGCTTTTTTACCCCAAAAACTATCAATTTTATTGTCTAATATTGTCAACAAAATAACCGGAATTTTTTTCGTTTCATCAACATTTTTGATTATTCTGCACAATTGATAACCGTCAATTGCAGGCATTACAATATCTGACACAACAATATCAGGCGCAGTTGAATACAATTTCCGATAAGCTTCAGAACCGTTTTGAGCAGTTTCTACTTCAAACCCGCACTGAACAAGCCCTTCTTCTAAAAATTTAAGTTGAGTTTCATTATCTTCTACTAATAAAATTTTTATTGCCATGTATTCATATATTCCAATTTTTATAGTTTTAGTATAAAATAATTATATAATAAATGTTAAAAAAAAACTATAGGAGAGAAGAAAGTGCTTAATGATTGGAATTTTGGATTGAAACAGAAGTTTAGTATAAAATGCAATGTTGATTTGCTTGTATTTTTCATAGTATTTGCAATGTTTGTAGTATTTGCACTAAAACATCATGTCGCACCGCACGAAGTTGTTGGTTACTTTACAATAATTCTACTCTTATTCCTATCATCTCATTTAATAACAAAACAATGGATTACAAGAGCTATTAAAAAATCTTTAAACTACCAATCTGACTCATTATCAGAAGCAACAGCTGATATAATTAACACTTTAAATTCTCAAAAACAGATACTTGAAGGACTTAATATTAATTCTAAAAATATTTCTTCTTTGATTGATAAACTAAAAGGACTTTCAACAGAAGTTTTGGTAACTTCTAAAAACACCGAAAAACAAGTTAATCAGTCTATATTATTCTCTCAAAAAGAACACGAAGCTATTTCTGCAAATGCTGATAAAATGTTAGTTTTGCGTCAAAAAATTCAAATGATTGCAGAATTAATTCTTGAGCTTTCTGAACACACTCAACAAATCGGCAGCACAATCAGCGTTGTTGATGATATTGCAGAGCAAACCAACATGCTTGCACTTAACGCTGCTGTTGAAGCTGCTCGTGCAGGTGAACATGGTAAAGGTTTTGCGGTTGTTGCAGGTGAAATCAGAAAACTTGCAGACGAGTCTAAGCAAGCAATCACAAAAATCACATCTTTAACCAGCAACATTCAATACACTACAAATTCAACCGTTATGGCAACAGAAGAAGGTTCTAAAGAAATTGAAAACGTTGTTAAAGATATCAATCTTGTTTCTTCAAATTCAGAAACTCTATTGAGCTTAATAACAGATATTTTAGAATCACTTGAACTACTTAATCAAAATGCAGAAAAACAAAACAATATTATTGAAAGACTTAATGTTATTGATGATGAAAGTAAAACAATTGCTGAAAATTTATCTCAAATAATGAATACAAATTCGGAAAAACTTACCAAATTAACCAATATATCAAACGAAATAAAAAATTCAGCAATAGAAGGTTAGAATAATTGAATTTTCAAGATAACGAAAACAATATCCAAGAATTAATGGCGATTTTCCAAACTGAATCGGAAGAAATTTTGGAAAGAATTTTCGAGAATTTCTCAGAGCTGGAAAAAACACCTGAAAATAAAGAAGTTGCAGCAACACTTTACCGTGATTTGCACAGCTTAAAAGGTGCTGTGCGTATGGTTGGATTTAACAACATCCAAACAATTATTCACAAAATTGAAGACATAATGGATAAAGTTAACACTGAAAACAGAATGTTAACTGCAGAAAACTTCACAATAATAAACAAAGCTTTATCTATTATTTCAAAATATCTTCAAGATTCGGTTAAAAATCATAGAGAAATAATAGGTGAAGAATATACTTCAACTTTATCTCTCTTAGAATTTATTTGCGATGTTGAGTTTGAACAAGAAATTGAAAATAATTTACCTGAAATTATAAATAATGCAGAAAATAGCTCTAATAATAATGAAAGCTTAAGTATTTATCAAGAAGAAATAAATATCGCTTTTAATAAAAGTTTTGAAATCATTGACAGTATTGTTCCGGAAGAAGAATCTCAAGACGTTGTAATACTATTGGAAGAAATCGGAAAAATATATGAATATTTAAAAGACTCCGATTTTTATGAAATAAAAACTTCACTCCAAAATGTTACAACTAAAATAGATTTTGTAATGCATGCCACTAATACTTTCACAATAACTGAAATCCTTGAATTAAGAAACGAATTAAGTTCGGCTGCTGCTAAATTTAACACTCTTTGTATCGATACTGTTTCTGACAATACAACGTTCTTTGAAATAGCAGAAAAAGTAAACATGCTACAAGGAAGCAGTGTTTACGCTAACGAAATTAAAGAAGATGTATTAAAACTAAAAGACAATATAGATGATAACAGCATTATTGAAATTATCAATATAATAGTAGAAATTCTTGATTTTATTATCGAAAATTCAGTTCAACTTGAAGATCAAATGACACAAACTCTAAAAAGTGGGATTGAATATTGTGCATCACCTAATGAAAGTATTGACGGTGATTTGATTATCCAACAATTGGAAATCATGAAACAGTTACTTGAATTAAACTTCAAAAAAGATTCAGGTATTACTGAAATAAAAAATCTGTCAACACAAAGTACAGCTTCTAATAAATCTACAACGACAACTGAAATTAAAACTTTACACGTTAACGCTCAAAAATTAGATTTATTAGTTAATCAATTAGGCGAATTAATTATCACAAAAATAAAAACAGAAAAAAGATTAGAGAAAATTGATTCCATAAAAAATGTTAATGAAAATTGCCAAAAAGATTTATTAAAAACATCAAATTATCTAAGATACTATAATCGTAAATACCTTCAAAACGGTCATTCTGAACAATATACTTCTGCATTCGTAAAACAAGTATTTTCACTTTTATCAGATATAACTCAGAATGTTTCAAGAACTATTTACGACCTAAATTCACTATATCGTTCTTCTAAAGAAGATGATATGAAAATGCGTTTAATTATTGATGAAATGGAATCAATGGTTAAAAACATCCGTGTTTTACCTATTTCTACAGTATTTAATTCTTTTTCCAGAATGGTTAGAGATATTGCATCCGAAAAAGGTAAAGATATTGATTTTGAAATAGAAGGTAAAGATACTTGTGCTGATAAAAAGATTATCGAAGAAATCAAAACACCTTTAATCCATATTTTACGTAATGCTATTGACCACGGCATTGAATCAAGAGAAGACAGATTAATGGCAGGTAAAAGACCTGTAGGAAAAATCATTCTTTCTGCTAAACAAGACGATAACAAAGTTATTATAGACGTTGTTGACGACGGTCAAGGATTTAATCTTCAAAAAATCAAGGATAGAGCTGTATCCAGAGGCTTCTTAACCCAAGAAGATATTGAAACAATGTCAGATGAAGCAATAATGAATATTATTTTCTGGCCAGGATTTACAACAGGTGATTCTATCACAAGTATTTCCGGACGTGGTATAGGCTTAGACGTAGTTAAAACAAAAATTTCTCAACTTAACGGTAAAGTTAAAGTAATATCAGAATTTGGTAAGGGCAGTTGTGTTCATATCGAAATCCCTGTTACATTGACAACTCTAAGAGTTTTCCTTGTAAAAATTTCTGAACAAATTTTTGCTATTCCAATCCAAATGATTACAACTTTCATTCTAAAAAAACAAGATGAAATTAAAACTAACAACGGAACCCGTTCAATAGTTTATAACAATAAAATTTTGCCTTTATACTATCTTGCGGACATTTTAGGTTTAGAACCTATTCCGAGAGGTGAAAAAGAAACTATTTTGATTATTGAATCCGATGAAAAAAGCATTGGTTTAGTTGTAGATAAATTATTAGGCGACCAAGATATCTTACAGAAAAAATTATCACCGCCATTATATAAGGTTAAAAACATTTCGGGTATAACTAATTTAGCTTCAGGCGAATTGTGTTTAATATTGAACATGCAAGATATTTTGCACCACGATTTCAACAAAGCAATAACAGCAGGCAATTCACCTAAGTTGTTAACAAACGACATCTTAGCATATAAACGTATTTTGGTTGTTGATGATTCTATGACAACACGTTCAATGATTAAAAATATATTGATGAACCTGGGTTATGGTGTCGATGCGGCACTTGATGCTTCTGAAGCATTAGTTAAACTTAAAATCAATCATTATGATTTAATTATAACCGATTTAACAATGCCAAAAATTGACGGTTATACTTTTGTTGAACAACTTAAAAACGATGAAATGTATATGGATATACCGGTTATTGTTATGTCATCAATAGCACGAGAAACTGCTATGCAAAAGCTTAAAAAATACAAAATAGAAAGTTATATCCAAAAAGACATATTTAACCAAACTTCATTTGTAGAAAAAATAAAAGAAGTTTTAACTAAATACCATATTTAGAAACCAAGTATTCATTTACAACATCAGGCACAAATTTAGAAATATCGCCTTTATTAACTAAAACCTCTCTAACCATAGATGATGAGATGTAGTTAAATTCCGGTTTTGTAATCAAAAAAATTGTTTTTAAATTTTTATCAAGAGTATTATTTGTTTGAGATAACTGTAATTCGTATTCAAAGTCAAAAGATGTTCTTAATCCTCTTAGAAGAACTTGAGCACCTTTAGTTTTTGCATAATCTACAGTTAACCCTTGATAAGTATCAACTTCAACATTTGGAAACTTATTTACACATTTTTTTATCAAATCTACACGCTCAGCTATCGGTAAAAACCCTTCTTTATTAACGTTATAAGACACAGCTATAATAACTTTTTCAAATATTTCCGAACCGCTTTTTAAAATATCTAAATGCCCGTTTGTAAAAGGATCAAAACTTCCAGGATATATTGCAATAGTCATAAGCACCTTTCTAATTTATTTTTTATTTTTTTTATTATAACATATTTATAGAGTTTAAAGGAGATATTAATGGATAGAGTTAGTTATATAGAAAACCTAAATAATAAAGCATATTATGCAAAATCCGTAATGGATAGAGATTCTTCATTATTTAATGAAAAAACAGAATTTAGCAGAAATTGGGTAAAGGCTGCTTCAGAAGGTTACCAAGATTATTTGAAAGAAAAAGTTAAAAACCCTGTTGCTGCAACAATTGCTATGCGTGATACTGTTAGAAAATCACCTATACTTAATCCGGAAAGTTTTGTAGAAAACCAAGCTAAACTTGAAAGACAACCTGAAGTTGACCAATATATTTGTCAATTAGCGGCTAATGATTTAATGCAAGAAAAGACTGCATATGTCAGACAAGAAATTATAGCTAAAGACAGAATTAATCTAAACTCAGTAACACCAAAACTAAAAGGTGCGAAAAAACTTGCTTTTAAATTAGGGTTAATGTTCAAATAAAAAAATAAATTGGGAGAGATGTAATGTCAATTTTAATAATGATTTTGTTACTAAGCTTATTGATTTTAGTTCATGAGGCCGGTCATTTCCTTGCAGCAAGAGCTTTTGGAATAAAAGTTGAAAAGTTTGGTTTTGGTTTACCTGTTGGACCAACTCTTTTTAGGACTAAATGTGGCGAAACAGAAGTTTTAGTTCATGCATTTTTATTAGGCGGATACGTTTCTTTTCCTGACGACGAAAAAGAGTCTGATGTTCCACTATATTCGGAACAGAGATTTGCAAACAAACCTATTTGGCAAAGAGCAGTTGTTGTTTCTGCCGGTGTAATAGCAAACGTACTTTGTGCACTTGCACTTGTTATGTTTGTTGCATTATGGTCAAAACAACTTCCATCAGGTAATTATGAAATTTATACCGGTAGCATAAGCGCGCCAAAAGAAGCAAGCATTTGGGCTTCAGGGTTGGAAGTTGGCGATAGAATTTTGTCGGTTAACGGTTGTGAAATTAATAATGTTTATTCACTTGTAACTATTGTAAAAAACAGCGCAAAAAGTAATGGCGTAATTTCTCAAAAAATTATCGATGAAAATTATTCTATGTTAAAAGCACTAAACCCAGGTTTAGAAAAAGATGAGATTATTCCAAATGAATTGTCAATCAGACTTCCTGAACAACCGGCAGCTGATGTTATTACAATGGATAAATACGCAGCACGTGGCGCTAAATATTTTAAAAAAGAAGGATTAACCCTTGATGACAGATTGAAATCACTAAAAAAAGAAATTGATGGAAAAACTGTTTATACATCAGACGGAAACTATAGTTTATATGACGTAGCTAAAGCTATTTCCGACGGCGTGCATCCTATTAATATAACAGTTTTAAGAGAAGGTAAAACTATCGAATTAAAATCAATTTATCCTGACGAAAAAGGATTAATCGGAATAGGCTTGAGCGCTAAACAAATAATGATTAAAACCGACTCTTTGGGCAAAATAATAACAAAAAGCACACACTATTTGGTTGATAATACCTATATGATGATGTATTCTTTAGGGCAATTGTTTACAGGAAATGTACCTTTGAAAGATATGCACGGCGTTGTTGCAATTACTAAAATCGGTGGCGATATGATTGAAAAAACAGGTAAATCTGCAGGGATTTTACTTGCAGCATTAATTTCAATGAACTTGGCTATCTTAAACATATTACCAATTCCGGCTCTGGACGGTGGTCATTTAGCCTTCTTGCTAATAGAAAAAATTAAAGGCAAGCCTTTAGATGAAAAAATCGTAGAAAAAATTTCAACCGTATTTTTTACATTGTTAATAATATTAATGGTATTCATCGTATTTAATGATATAACGTTATTGGTTAGAAAATAAGAACTCAATGTAAATTTTTATTACAAATATTCAAAAATAACTAAAGTTTTTCCTAATTTTGCCGATAACTAAAAGGTAAGATTAATGAAGGAGTTAAGTTATGTTAAGAATAGATGAAGTAGGAAATGTTCCTGAACCTGAAAGAAAGTTGGCAGGAATATCTGACGAAGATGCCAGAAAGAAAATTCAATGTATTTGGAGTAGTGATGCCGGTGCTAATAAAGAAGCTATCGACACTGAAGATGAATTATCAAATCTAGCTAACTATTTTATTGGTAATTGGAATGATCTTAGTGATACTATACGCAAAGAAATAAAGGATGCGTACATAAAAGGTGCCGAAACCTTAGAAAAAGGACCTATGGTAAAAGAGTTTTTAAACTGGTTTGAACAAGGAAAAATTCTTAATCAAGAAATAGATAAAAAAGTTCAAGAAACACTTGAAGAGAAAGAAAAAGAGTTACAAGAAGAAAAAGAAAAAATAGATAAAAATTTATAAGAATAAAAAAAAGACTGACATTAAGTCAGTCTTTTTTTAAACTTATTTTTTTAAAAAACTAAGCGCGTTTGCTACCTGTGATAGCTAATTTATGTCTTCCTTTAGCACGACGTCTGTTAATAACTTCTTGACCGCCAGGAGTTGACATTCTAGCTCTAAAACCGCTTACACGTTGTCTTTTAATTTTTGTTCCTTCTAGTGTACGTCTCATTGTTCTATTTCCTTTTCAGCTAATTTTACTTATAATAGCTTTATAGTAAATAAAACATGATAATTAGTCAAATACATGATTACAAAATATGAAGAGGCTTAACATGAACAAAATCGGATTTATCGGCTCAGGGAAAATGGCAAGTGCTATTATTAGCGGACTTCTATCTAAAAAAGTGGTTAAAAATGAAGATATTATTGCTTCACAGGCAGAAACAGAAGGCATAGAAGAAAAGTCTAAACGACTTGGAATTGAAATATATACTGACAACAAACTGCTCAGCGAAAAATCAGATATTATTTTTATTGCGGTTAAGCCAAGCCAAGTAATCGGTGTACTTGAAGAAATAAAAGACTTTATAACACCACAAAAACTAATTATTTCTATAGCTGCAGGTGTTACGACAGAAAAAATTGAATTTTATTTACCTACAAATACAAGAGTAATCAGAGTCATGCCTAATACTCCTGCACTTGTAGGCGAAGGAATGAGCGGTGTTTGTGGCGGGAAATACGCAACAAAAGATGATATACAATATACTTTAAAGCTTTTGAACTCAATAGGTAAAAGCATAGTTGTTGAAAACGAAACTCAAATGGATATAGTTACAGCTATTTCCGGTTCAGGACCCGCATTTTTTTACAAAGTAATTAATGATATTGCCAGAGCGGGTGAAAAATTAGGATTAGATTACGAAAAATCTCTTTTACTAAGCATTCAAACAGCCATAGGCTCTGCAAAAATGGCTTTAAACAGAGAAATTACAATGGAAGAATTAATTTCCAACGTGGCAACAAAAGGCGGATGCACAAGAGTGGGTATTGATAATATGGAAGAAGTTAATACTACAGAAATTTTCTACAACGTAATAAAAAATACTACAGAAAAAGCGAGTGCATTGGGTAAATAATATTCGATTAGTTTTGTTTATGATATAATTCTCCTTGAGCTTTCTAAGCTTTAATAAAATAGAGGAGTATAAAAAATTAATGATTAATAATGCAATTCCATTGAGAATAGCCGGCATAGGCTATAGCGTACCGGAAACTGTCGTTACAAACGAAGATTTAACAAAACTATATGACACTTCTGACGAGTGGATTTATACAAGAACCGGTATTAAAGAAAGACGACTTGTTTCAGGAAACGAGGATGCTCTATCTTTGGGTGTTGATGCGGCAAAAAAAGCATTAGATAAATCAGGATTAAAACCGGATGATATAGAACTTATAATAGTTGCATCTTCAGCACCGCCTCAATTATATCCGGCTATCGGTTGTCGTATACAAACAGCTTTAAATATTCCTAATAATATTCCGGCTTTTGATATAACAGCGGCTTGTTCGGGCTTAATTTATGCTTTAAGCATTGCAAGAGGATATATTGCTTCAGGTATGTATAAAAACATATTGTTGGTTGCTACTGACAACAACTCAAGACTTTTGGATTGGTCAGACAGATCTTGTTCAATTCTTTTTGGCGACGGTGCAGGTGCTATGGTTGTAACAGCTTCTGACGATGGTGTTGATGATATTATATCTCTTGATATCAGAGCTGATGGTTCTATCGGTGATATTATTCAACTAAATTTACAAGGTAAAAACTGTCCGTTAGTAGAACAACGTGAAGAAAGTAATCAGTATATTCAGATGAACGGAAAAGAAGTTTATAGATTTGTTGCCCGAGTTTTGCCTGAATATGTTGAAAATCTTATTGCTAATGCAAATATGAAGGCTGAAGATATTGATTATTTAATACCACACCAAGCTAATTTAAGAATTATCCAAGCTGTTCAAGAAAGACTTGGATATGCAAACGAAAAAGTTGTTACTAATATCGAAAAATACGGTAATACATCAGCTGCTTCAATTCCTTTGGCATTAGTTGAAGGTGTTGAAAAAGGTAAAGTTAAACTGGGCGCAACTGCAATTCTTACAGGTTTTGGCGCCGGAATGACTTGGGGCGGATGTATTGTTAGATTAAGAGAAGGTATATGCTAAAATATGCTTGGAATTGGTAAAAAAGTATTAAAAGCTTCAATTAATACCGGTTTGAGAACTACTGATACAATTAAGAATACAAAACTTAGTCAAGAAATTGTATCAACAAGATTTTTGTTTTCAAAGTGTAAAACTCTTGCTGATATAAGAAATGAATGGCAAAACAAACTTTATCCGGAAAAAGATATTTTTCAAAAAATAAACAAAAAATAATACAAACTGCAAAAATATAATACTAAGAAGAGGTAAAATGGAAGAATACAATAATAACAGCACAGCTAAATATTTTATAATATTCGCAATTTTACTGTTTATAATTTTTCAGAGAGTTTATTTTGATCAAACTGTTTTAACAAATGTTGAAATGGAACCATTTTCCGAACCAATACAAGAAATTATTCTTAACGGCAAAACTTTTGAACATAAAACCGCCGAAGGAGTTGCTGAAATTACGCCAATAGCTAATTATAAAATATACGGAAGAGTAATGGATAAGCACTTTAGACCTTCTAAATTGCAATGGGCTGCAATATATCCTTACGATGCTACAATTGCATTTGGTAAATTTAAGCACAAAGAAGTTTGTGATAATGTAAAATTTAGAATGGTGTCAACCGTTGTTTATTACAATTGGTCAAATTCAGCTTGGCATAAACATCTTAAAAAATATTTTAACAACCATTCTGAATTGATGTATAATATAACAAATAACCATATTTGTCCGGCTAATAAATATGTTACAAGAGGACTTAAAAAACTAAAAAAAAGAGATGTTGTTTATATTGAAGGGTATTTAATGAAATTTAAGTTAAAAACCAAAGATGGTAAAATCGAACAAGGTGTTTCAAGTACTTCAAGAAACGACAGCTTTGGTGGTGATAACGGTTATGGAAACTGTGAACAAATTTATGTTACAAGAGTTGTTTCCAGACATGGCGATTTTAAATAAAAATATTACATCTAAATAAGGAGAAAAATAAAGTATGAAAAAAATAGCATTCTTATTTCCTGGACAAGGCTCACAAGCCGTAGGCATGGGAAAAGATTTATATGAAAACTCTGATGCTGCAAAAGAAATCTTTGAAATCTCAAATTCAACTTTGAACAAAAGTATTTCAAATCTTTGTTTTGAAGGTCCGGAAGAAAATTTAAAACAAACAGTTAATACTCAACCTTGCATTGTTACAATGTCAATTGCAGCAATGGAAGCTCTAAAAGAAAAAGCTAACATTATTCCTGATTTTGTTGCAGGTCATTCTTTAGGTGAATATTGCGCAATGTTTGCCTCAGGTGTAATGAGCTTGGAAAATACACTTAGAGCTATTCAAAAACGTGCTGATTTAATGAGCGAGGCTAAAGGTGGAGCAATGGCAGCAGTACTTAACGCAAGCGAAGAAGTTTTAAAAGCAGGTTTAGCAGAAGGTAGCAAAATCGGATATGTTGATGTTGCTAACTACAACTCACCTGCTCAAGTTGTTATTACAGGCGCAGAAGATGCAGTTAAAGCTACTAGCGATTATTTACTTGCTAATGGTGTAAGAAGAGTTGTTCCGTTAGCAGTTTCAGGTGCATTCCATTCTAAATTTATGGAAAATGCAGGAGCTAGTTTTGCTGAATTTATTTCTGATGTTGAATTAAACGACGCATCTATTCCAGTTATAACTAACGTTGATGCAGAAGCTACAACAAGCGCAGAAGAATTTAGAGTAAAAATGCCTAAACAAATTTATTCATCAGTATATTGGACTCAAACCATTGAAAAAATGGTAGCTGAAGGTGTTGATACATTTATTGAAATAGGTCCGGGTAAAGTTCTTGCAGGACTAAACAAGAAAATTGCACCTGATGCTCAGGTTTATAATGTGTTTGATTTAGCGTCTTTAGAAGCTACAGTTGAAGCATTGAATTCTGAATTGGCTAAAGTATAAAGATAAAAAAACAGTAGGTCAGGCATTGCCTGACAAAAAATAGGTTAGTAGGTTGGGTGAAACCCAACATCAAAATAAGGAGAATTAAAAATGACAGAAAGAAAAATTGCATTAATTACAGGCGGTTCAAGAGGTATTGGACTTGCTTGCGCTTTAGAATTAGCTAAAGCTGGTTGCGACATCATCATCAACGATATTTGTGATGCTGAAAAAGCTCAACCCGCAATCGATGAAATCAAAGCTTGTGGTGTAAACGCTTATTTCTACAGCTTCGACGTATCAAATTATGATGCAGTTAAAGAAAATGTTGATAAAATGATTGCAGAACACGGAAAAATCGATATTTTATTAAACAACGCAGGTATTACAAGAGATGGTTTATTCTTAAGAATGGATGCAAACCAATGGGAAAGTGTTATCAAGGTTAACTTAACATCAGCTTTCTGTGTAACTAACGCTGTTATTAAATATATGTCAAAAGCAAGACAAGGTTCTATCATCAATATGTCAAGTATTGTTGGTCGCCACGGTAACGTTGGTCAAGCCAACTATTCTGCTTCTAAAGCCGGTATGATTGGTTTAACTCAAACTCTTGCTAAAGAATTTGGTTCAAGAAATATCAGAGTTAACGCTGTATGCCCAGGATTTATCCAAACAGCTATGACAGCAGAACTTCCTAACATTGATGAATACTTAAAAGCTATTCCAATGAAAAGACTTGGTACACCGGAAGATATCGCTAAAGTTGTTAAATTCTTAGCTCTTGATACCGAATACGTAACAGGTCAAGCAATCGAAGTTGCAGGCGGTTTGATGATATAATATTAAATTATATTATGTAAAAAAATGCCAACTCTATATAGAGTTGGCGTTTTTTTTAATCATTTATTAAACTCGTCATTAGACTTTCAAATTCAGGAAAAGAAATATTTATCCATTCAAAATCTTTAATTGCAATTTGTTTTTCAGATACCAAACCTGCTACATAAAAACTCATTGCTAGTCTGTGGTCATGAAATACTTGTAACTCTGCATCGCCTGATAACCCTTTTTTCTTATTTCCGTAAACCACAAACCCGTCATTTTGTTCAAAAATATCAACACCTATTTTTTGTAATTCGCTAACAAGACAAGTAATTCTATCTGTTTCTTTGTTTCGCAAATCTTGAGCATCTCTTACGACGGTTTCTCCCTCTGCTTGAGAAGCAAGAACAGCAATTACAGGCAATTCGTCAATTAATCGAGGAATATCAGCACCGGAAATCTCACAACCTTTTAAATTTTCAGTATACTGAACTCTTATATCCGCAACCATTTCACCGGAAATCTTTCGCTCGTTAATCAAATCAATGTTTCCGCCCATTTTTTTAACTACATCTAAAATGCCTGTGCGAGTCGGATTTATGCCGACATTTTTAATGATAAAATCAGAACCTTCAACAATAAGCCCTGCAACGATAAAAAATGCGGCTGAAGATATATCACCTATAACTTCAATATTTTTTGCACTTAATCTGCCGGAAGATATTTTTGTTGTACATTCTTCAAATTCAATATCTGCATCCAAATATTTTAACATTAATTCTGTATGATTTCTGCTTAAATATGGCTCTGTATAGATTGTCGTTCCGTTAGTATTTTCATTTAAACCCGCCAAAAGAATACAAGATTTAACCTGAGCACTTGAAATTTGTGAATTGTAATTAATCCCGCATAAATTTTTCCCTTTAATGTACAAAGGAGCTTTGCCATCCATTGAAGAAATATCGGCACCCATAAGTTTTAAAGGTTCGATAATTCTCTTCATAGGACGCTTTGATAAACTTTCATCACCTGTAATTATTGATTCAAAATCTTGACCTGCTAAAATCCCTGAAACTAATCTCATTGTAGTACCGGAATTCCCTGCATTTAATGGTTTTATCGGTTTCAAAAGTTTTCCGCCGATAATTTCTAAAGTTTTTTCATCTTTAAACTCTATATTCACACCAAGCTGTTTAAACAGATTTACTGTAGAAATACAATCAGCACCGTTTGAAAAATTCTTTATAACAGATTTTCCATCTGCTATAGAAGAAAACATTACAGCACGATGTGATACTGATTTATCAGCAGGTATGGTTATTTCACCTGTTAATTTTTTTGTTTTTGAAACTGTTTTTAACATTAGCACCCTATAATTATTATTATTATAATTTTACAATACTAACTCTATTATTTACAATTTATTTTATGTTAAAATCATTATAAAAGAGGATTTTAAACTATGAAAATGTCAAAATTATTCGTTCAAACTTTAAGAGAATTCCCTTCAGATGCAGAAGTTATTTCTCACAAAATGCTTGTAAGAGCAGGATATATCAGAAAACTTACCAGCGGTGTTTATAATTATTTACCGCTTATGTGGCGAGTTTTAAGAAAAGTTGAAACCATTGTTCGTGAAGAAATGGACAAAGCCGGCGCACAAGAATTATTAATGCCGTTTGTTCAACCAAAAGAGCTCTGGGAAGAATCCGGACGCTGGGAAGTTTACGGCAAAGAGTTAATGCGATTACGTGATAGACATAACCGTGAAATGTGTCTTGGACCGACTCACGAAGAAATTATTACAGCGATTGCTCGTGATGGTTTAAAATCATATAAACAAATGCCTGTTAATTTATATCAAATTCAATCAAAATTCAGAGATGAAGTTCGCCCAAGATTTGGACTTCTAAGAGGTCGTGAATTTATTATGAAAGATGCTTATTCTTTTGACACTTCACAAGAAGGACTTGAAAAAGAATATGAAAATATGGCACAAGCTTACACAAAAATCTTTAAAAGATGTGGCTTAAACACAAAAATGGTTCAATCAGATTCAGGCGCAATCGGCGGAAGCGTAAGCCACGAGTTTATGGTAATTACCGACACTGATGCAGGTGAAAATGACGTATTCTACTGTGATAAATGCGACTATTCAGCAAACTCAAATCACGCAATTTCAAAATTACCGGAAGCAAATACTGTTGGTTCTTGGACAAAATCAGAAATTGTTGACACACCAAACACTCATACAATCGAAGAGTTATGCGACTATTTGAATATTTCGGCAAGCCAAATTGTAAAAACACTTGTTTATATTATCGATAAAAAACCTGTTTTAGCACTTATCAGAGGTGATAAACAGATTGAAGAAACAAAACTTCTAAACGCTGTTGGCGGTATTGAAATTCGTATTGCTACTGCCGGTGAAATCATTGAAATGCTTGAAGTTAACGGCTTTAATGCAGAACCTGGATTTATCGGTCCAATGGGATTAAAAGAATATAATGGTTACCAAATTACAGTTGTAGCAGATGAAACAGTTAAAGATTTGAAAAATTTTGTTATTGGTGTTAACCAAAAAGACAAACACGGTGTTGGTTATAACTTTAACTCAGAACTTCAACTCCCTGAAATCGTAACTGATTTAAGACTTGTTGAAGCCGGTGAATTTTGTCCTGTTTGCGGTCAGCCACTAAAAGTTACTCGTGGTATTGAAGTTGGTAATATTTTCCAATTAGGTACAAAATACTCTGCACCGATGAATGCGGTTTATCTTGACCAAAACGGAAAAACTCAGCCTTATGTAATGGGTTGTTACGGTATCGGTATTTCAAGAACAGCTGCTGCTGCCGTTGAAGCTCATTATGACGAAAACGGTATCAAATGGCCTTTAGCAATTGCACCATATCACGCAATTGTTATTCCTGTAAGCACAAAAGACGAGCAACAAATGAAAGTTGCGGAAGATATTTATAAAACACTGAAAAAACACGGCGTAGAAGCTGTTATTGATGACCGTGATGAACGTCCTGGCGTTAAATTCAAAGATGCAGATTTAATCGGATTTCCTTACAGAATTACCGTAGGAAAAGGGATTGCTGACGGAGTTGTTGAATTCAAAGTTCGTGAAACTTGTGAGATTTCTAATATCACTCCTGAACAAGCAGCGGAAATCGTTGTAACAGCTGTTAGTAATTTGAAATAAGAGGTTTTAATGTTTGAATTCCCATTTGAGCTGGATGATTTCCAAAAGGAAGCTTGTGAGTGTATAACTAACGGCAAAAGCGTCGTTGTATGCGCTCCTACAGGTGCAGGTAAAACGGTTATCGCACAACACGCAATTCATTGCGCACTCAAAGAAGGAAAAAAAGTTTTCTATACAACTCCTTTAAAAGCACTTTCTAACCAAAAATTCAGTGATTTTTCAGAAAAATACGGTGCTGATAACGTTGGACTTTTAACAGGTGATACTTCACATAACCGCAATGCTCAAATTGTAGTTATGACAACAGAAGTTTTTAGAAATATGCTTTATGGCACAAATTTCGGTTCTGTAAGTGATAATTTAAAAGATGTCGGTTATGTAATTTTAGATGAAGTTCATTATATGAATGATGAACAACGTGGAACAGTTTGGGAAGAAAGTATAATTTATTGTCCGACAAACGTACAAATCATCGCATTATCCGCAACGGTAGCAAATGCTGATAAATTAACAGAATGGATAAATACTGTTCATTCAAAAACAGAACTTATAAATACGGATTTTCGTCCGGTACCTTTAAGATTTTATTATTTTGATTCTTCCCAGCCTCATACAATTCTACCGCTTTTAACTCCAAACGGAACTTTGAACAAAAAAATTAAACCGGAAAAGAAAGAGTTTAAGCGTGGAAAGCCTGTTCAAAAAAAATCTGTTGTTAAAGATGTTGTCAGAAATTTACACGAAAAAGATATGTTACCTGCAATATATTTTACTTTTTCTCGTAAAAAATGCGACGAACAAATGGAACGTTGTGCAGAATTATGCTTGGTTACACCGCAAGAACAAGAACAAATTAAAGAAATTATTGATGAATACATAGCCGAAAACTATTATTTATACAAAAATAAACACATTGAATACTTATTGCAAGGCGTTGCCTCACACCATGCCGGATTACTGCCTGGATGGAAAGTTTTAGTCGAAAAACTATTCCAAAAAGGATTAATAAAAGTTGTTTTTGCAACCGAAACCTTAGCTGCAGGAATAAACATGCCGGCACGTTCAACCGTAATAAGTTCGATTAGTAAAAGAACTGATAACGGACATCGAACATTGACACCAAGCGAATTTTTGCAAATGTCAGGACGTGCAGGACGTCGAGGAATGGATGATATCGGATATGTAACAATAATCGGTTCAGCATTCCAAACACCGGAAGAAGTTGCAGAACTTGTTCTGAGCGATGCTAATGATTTGGAAAGTAAATTTTCACCAAGC
Source organism: Cyanobacteria bacterium SIG28 (assembly GCA_015152525.1). Taxonomy (GTDB): domain Bacteria; phylum Cyanobacteriota; class Vampirovibrionia; order Gastranaerophilales; family Gastranaerophilaceae; genus CAG-196. The sequence goes on from SUTU01000006.1 coordinate 44,657, forward strand.
TATTCTATGGTTCTAAACCTATTACAAAGATTTTCGTTAGAAGAAGCTAAAGAACTTGTTCTCAAAAGTTTTGGTTATTTTTCTTCAAACTCAAGAATTGAACCTCTTTTATTATTAAAAGAATTTAACCAAGAAAAAATTGATGAATGTAATTCGTTTACTTGTTGGTGCAAACGTACAAACGAAGATTTAATGGAATATAACAAAATTCGTGATATGTATGTTCAAAACCGAAAAGTTATGAAAACCATAAATAAACAAGAAAAAAAGAAAAATCGTCCACTTTCACCGGAAATAATCGAATTCGGAAACAAAACAAAAGCGCTTTTAAATCAAATGCATTCATACGAATGCGATACTTGCAAATTATTCAAAAAACATATGAAAAGCCTTGATGTCTTGTTTAGATATTTAGCAAAACAAAAAGCTTTAGATAAAGAAATTGAAAAACAAAAAGATATTTTCTGGAATAAGTTTTTAGCACACAGAGCTGTTTTACTTGATTACGGATACATAAAAGACGATTATCCGACATCGGAAGGTATAACAATATCGCAAATCCGCTCAGAAAATGAACTGTTTTTGGCTCGAATAATCTTCTCAGGTGTTTTAGAAAACCTTACTCCTGCAGAACTTGCATCAGTTGTTTGTGCAATAACAACCGAAGATATGAGAGCAGATTTATTTTCTCAACTTCCGTTCTCAACAACAGTCAGAAAAACATTAAATAAAATCAAAGATATTAAACGAGATTTGGACAAAAAACAAAAAGATTACGATGTTGAAGACCCTATGTATATTAACGGCTATTATTCTCCACTTATTGAAATGTGGGTTAACGGCGCAGAATGGGATGATATAATTAATCAAATCGACATGGGTGAAGGTGATATTGTAAGAAGCTTTAAACGTGTAGTTGATGTTTTAAGACAATTCTGTACAGTATCAAACATGCCGGAAGCTTTGGTATTTACGGCACGAGAAGCTATTGAAAAAATTCAAAGAAGCCCGATCGATATTGATTAATTATCTTGGAAAACGTATCTTAACAGGTTTACCTTCGCTTAAAAAATATCCTTGTTCTTCACACGCAAGATCAAGTTTAGATGCAGGAACAAATGAATCAGCTTCAGGAGTTCTTTCTAATTTTTTCTGCATAACCTTTTCTTCTCTTAAAATACGAGCTTCTTCCTGAATTCTTTTTGTTGCTTCTTCTTTTTCTTTTATGCGAGCCCAAGCTTTAGGATGATTGCGTTTTACTTCCGTCAAAGGTGATTTTGTGCTGGATCTTGTTGTAAATTTTACTTTTCCCATAATAAAAATTTTCCTAATACTACCACTTTATAATACTAAGAAAACCTGTAAAAATATTTTTTGCTAGCTGTTTTTTATATAAAAATAGTTTATGCGCTCTACACATTTGTTTTCATCATCTTAGGGGTAAATGGGGGGGGTAAATGTATTCCAGTTGGTTGGTGAGAGTTACAGGCTCTCACGTCATCCTCAGGGGTAAATGTATTTTGGCTGGTTGGTGTTGACTACCGGCTTATTTGTCATCCTCAAAACGTCAGCTTTGGGGATCCAGCCAATGTTAAAATTTGTGGAGATAAAAAACATAACCCAAATAATTATTTAACAAGCTGGATCTCCGGACTTCGTCCGAAGATGACGGCAAGCCGGTAGTCTAATTTTGGAGGGAATGTGTGTTATTCAAATAAAAACTTATCAGTTTAATACACTTCTCACCCTACACAAATCTCGTGTCCAAATGTAGCTTATCTGTCATCCTCAAAGCGAAGCTTTGGGGATCCAGCCAATGTTAAAATTTGTGGTGATAAAAAACATAACCCAAATAATTATTCAACAAGCTGGATCTCCGGACTTCGTCCGAAGATGACGGCAAGCCGGTAGTCTAATTTTGATGGGAATGTGTGTTATTCAAATAAAAGCTTGTCAGTTTAATACACTTCTCACCCTACACAAATCTCGTGTCCAAATGTAGCTTATCTGTCATCCTCAAAGCGAAGCTTTGGGGATCCAGCCAATGTTAAAAAAGCATGAATAAAAACAGATTTTCCACACTACACAATCATCAAATTTAGACTTAAAAAATCATATTAACTTTTGTAAAACTTTCACTAAAAACTATAAAGTTTTTTGTAAAATGTGCCGTTATATTTCATGAAAATACTATTAAAAAATAACGAGGTATCTGAACAAGTAGGTTAAAGTTAAATAAGGTAATTTTTCCTCTATATGTATGATTTTTGAAAAATCTCTTAGTCCGTTTAGAGTATTTTTTTATAATTATTATTGAGGTTTTGTTACAAATTGTTACAATAAATTTGGATATCCCAAGGAAATTTTTCATGAAAAAATTATTACTCACAACAATTATAGCTTTTGCGTTTTCTTGCGTTTCTGCGAGTGCAGCGATGGTAATGCTTGATTACATCGGTGAAACTCATGTAACGTCTAATAATATTGAACGCACTTTAATTGCTACCAGTGATGACGGAAAGGCATATAATATTGCAATACGTCCTCTCGAAGAAGCTATTACGAATAGCGATGGTACAGTGTCTATACCGTTGGAGTATTTGTTTATTAACAACACAAAAGAGGATGTGTATCTAAAATATAATGAGTATTCGAATATATTCTGGGATACAACTTTGGATGTTGCGCCAAGGAATATGACAGCAAAGATTAAGGATTATGGTGTAGTGCCTGCCGGAGTTTATAGCATAACTTTGGAAGTTCAGGCGATTGATATTGAAACTCAGGATGTGGCAACAACTTCAAGTTTTTCATTGCAGTTTATAGTGCCGACATTCCACGAGTTGAACACTTATTCAGCAGCACCAGAAATAAAGGTTTCTGCTAAGGATGCTTTTACTAAGAACGTAAAAATCAAAAACGAAGTTTCACCGATGATTTATATCCGTTCAAATACTGATTGGGTATTGTCTGTTGATACAACTGATTTTGCAGAGGCAGAAGGTAAATTTTATATAAAAACTGAATCTGCATCAGGAAAAGTTACATCAAGACTTTTGGAAAGAGCTTTGATAACACCTGATACACCGGAAATTATTATTGCAAGAGGTATTGCTCCTGCAGAAAACGAATTTGTTTCTGTTGAGTTTTCTATGGAAAACCCTGACGGTGGCTATATTCCGGCCGGTGATTACAATTACAAGGTGAAATATATTTTAAGAGAAGGTAGAGATAAATAGGTTAAGGAAAAACGAGGTACAATGAAAAAGAAATTACTGGGAATTTTAATAGCAATGGCAATAGGCATACCGACATATGCTTCAGTATCTGTTGCACCAACAAGATTGGAGATTAATGCAAACAAGATAAGAAACAATTACGCTACCACTGCTATTGAAATTAGAGGGGATAAATCAAAAGCGACCAGATATAGAGTTTATTCCGGTTATTTCAAAATCTCAGATCAGTCTACTGTAGAAATTGTTGATAAAAACTCTGATATTTATGATATGTCTGACAAAATCCGTTATGTTCCGTCAGAATTTACTATCCCACCTGGAAAAACTCAAAAACTTCGTGTAAATATTGCTAATATCAAAAATTTACCTGATGGTGAGTCAAGAGCAATTCTTTATATCGAAGATATTGAAACAAAAGAATACAATGTACCAAATAATTTGGGAATTGGCGCTCAGCTTATCTTAAAGACAAGAGTTGGCGTACCGATTTATGTTGACAAAGGTAAATTTGTTAAAAAAGCAGACATTGAATATTTTAAAGTAGTTAAAAATAAAAAAGGTGATTACACAGAAATAAAAATCAATTCAACAGGTAACAGCCGAGTTCGATATAACGGTATTGTACAAATAGTAAAAGGTAAAAAACTGATTGATGAATACTCTATTGAAGGTAGAGCTGTTGGTGAAAATAACCACTATATAGCAAGAGATGCTATAAAAACTAAAAATCTAAAAGAAGCCGGAGAATACACCTTGAAACTGATATTATACTATCAAGATGAAAACGGCGTAAGAAAAAATATAAAAAAAGACGCAATATACAATGTAGATGGGAACATTTAAGTAAGAAAGGAAGGTACCCCACATGAAAATCTCTAAAATCACAAAATTATTGCCTTTAGCTGTAGCATTTGTTATGGCAACAACAGGCGCTTATGCACCTGCAGGTGCAGCTACGGAGGCTACTAATACCACTCAAACGGCCAATTATTCTCTAGACTTGCAACCATTCTTTGATATTGAAACTACATCTTCATCATTATCATCAACCACATCATTTAGTGGAAACTATACCGAATTAACTATGGATACAGCTTTAAATGCTACTTTCCAAGTAATTGGTAACCAAGTATCTCAATCTGTAGCATTATCTGCAACTTGTCCTGTATTTGATAGTGAAGATCAAAATGCTACAGGTGGTGCTTTGTACAATGTAGCTGAAGGTAATAATGCAGGTTTGAGAATTATTTTTGCTAACAGTACAAATCGACCAAGTGATTTAACCACAATGAAAACAACTCATGCAACAGCATCAAGCCCTAATGCAATTGCATTTACATTGACACCAACTTATACTCATGAAGAAGCATCGTCTAATGGTTTCTTAAATACTCCTGCACTATCTGCTGATAAAATTGTTTACGAACTTCCAAACGGAAAACACACATTCCAATACGTAATTGGAACAACACCTATAGATAGTTCATTCTCTACACTTGATACTAACGGAACTTATACAGCAACATTAACATTGGCACAATATACTGCTCCTTAGTTGAGGTAACAAATTGAAAAAGCTTAATTTACTAACAATTTTAATATTAGTAACAACTGTACTAACAGGTACAGGAAAAGCTTATGCAGATGCAGTGGCGGAACAAACACTTGGTGTGTTTGTTTCGCCTGCTGTTGATATAACAAAAACTTCATCTAATGAAACAGGAACAATGACTTTCAGCGGCTCTCATGAAGGTTTAAGTGCGTCTTTTGAAATCCTAAATAACAGTGCAGGTGAGAATTATGAGTTCCTTGTAGGTGCAAAAATAACAACTCTGGGTGGAGAAGTTTCAGGTTATACAAGTACAGGAGCTTTAATGTTTGGTAATACATCAATTTTACCAAGTGGTGAAGCTGCTGAGGATGCCAGAGTAGGCGGTTCAAATAATATGAACGTTATAGCTTACCCTGTAACAATGAAAATTGATGACAGTTCAATGACGGTGAATTTTGAAGAAGGTAGAGCTTTTGACATTGGTACGGGGTGTTATGTAGTTAACGTTAAAAGCTCTCAAAGAGCAACATTGACTCAAACAATTGGTACAAATCCGGTTAGCGGTTCGTATTCAAAAGGTGGCGACCAAGCCGGTACATACAAAGCAACGATATATTTTACATCGTTGAGTAACTAAAACAGCAATAAAAAACACGAATTGCGAGAAGATAAAGAAATTTTGTTAAAGTAGAAGAAAAGTTAAATAGAAAAGAACATAGGATGTTCGAAAACGGTGTAGGATTAAACTCACACCACCCTCAAAAAAACAGAGGGAAAGAAAAGGAAAATTCCAAGCGACGGATGGCTTGAAGTGGAACATAAAATAAAGACGTTAAAACGTTAAAGCGTTAAGACGTTAAGTACATTAAAAGGTTAAAAGACAAAGGTAATAAAACCTTAAGTACTTAAAAATTCGGAAAAATGTTAAATAGAATCAAGAAAAATTTAATATTGGCTATAGTTAGCGCCTGTTTATTGCAACCGGCGTTCGCTGGCAATGATTCTACAATCTCATATGTTAGCATTAATGATAAAGTTTACCAAGACGTTGAATTAATGATAACAAATGATGCGAAAATTCTTGTTCCTTTCAAACAATTAGCAGATATCTTTGAAATAACATATACAGCAAATCGTGTTGATAAAATTATTCAGTTCAAAACCATTGACGGAATTGAGGGTATGGTTAATGAACGTGGTGTATTCGTTGGTGATAAAGCTATACAAAAAAGAGCGCCAATATTCCTTCGTCAAGGGATTATGGATAATGTTATGAATGAAGCGTTTATTGAAGCTTCTACAGCAGAACAAATTTTTGGGATAAAACTCGAAACAGATTATTCTTCAATAACAATTAATGCACAAGTTGACAGACAAATAGATGCTCTAAAATCTGCTCAAAGTTTGTATGAAGATGAAAATAAACCAAAGGCACACCTAGATGTTGTATCACCGAAAAAAGCAGGTAAAATAACTCTTAACAGAATTGGACTTCATAACAATACAATTAACGATAATTTAACTACAAAATACAGAGCTTATGAAACATCTGCTGAAACTTTTTATGGTAATACAGCTGTAAAATTTACCGGTGATTTCTATACCGGTAAATATCGTGCAGAAGCTAATATGTTCCATTATGAAGACAATGCGTTTATGTTTGGCGGTTTATCTGCAACATATTTGAATAACTTCTCAACCAAAAAATTTGGTAATTATTGGTATGAAATTGGTCGTGTAAAAGGTAGAACCGATGTCGATGCTTCTATCGGTACAAATATTTTTGGTGCGCAAATCTGGAATTATGATTATGAGAAAAAACCTGCCTCTGAATTAAGCGGATATGTTAAACCAACAAGTTTAGTTAGAGTTACTGTTAACGATAATGAGCCTGTAACACTAAGCACATACGCAGGTTACTATACTTTATCAAATATGTATTTCCCAAAAGATATTAAAACAGTAAAAATCGAAGAAATAAACGAAGACGGTACTGTTGAAGTTGTAAAAGAAGAAAAATATTCCCTATACGGTGATAGACCTTTAGAAAACGAAAACAGAGGTTCTATGTATGCAGGTGTTTGGGGTTATCATAACCGTTTGTTTAGAGAAGGTTCTAATATTTATCGTGGTAATAACAAAAAGGTTACTGCAGGTGGTTATTATCAACACGGTATCAAAGATAATGTAACTTTTGAATCTAAACTTACTGCTGATAAAATTTATGAAAAGAATGGTTCAAGTGTTTATCATGTAATTCCTACTAACGACGCTCTTTTAGTTACAGGTACTCAAAAGAACGTAAACTATTTAGAAGGTATTACAACTTTAAACAGCGTAGATTATGTAAGTAAAAAAGATACTAATTTAAAATTGCGTGGTACAGCGGGTGCAAGTATTGCACGTGATGTAAGAGATGAAGATACTCACTTGGGTTATATTGTTAAAGGTACAGGTGAATATTCAAAGAGTTTAAACAAATTTGCAGGAAAAATATTTAAACCGAAAAATGCAAGAGTTAAATTAGAAGCTTATCAAACATCACCTGATTTTTATATAGCAAGTTCTAACTCAACATCTAAAAACGACAGAATAGGCGGACGTGCAAGCGGTAGTTTATCATTTAATTCAACCAGTGTAAGCGGTGGTTATAATAAATATTATTCAAATATTAACAACCGTTACCAAGGCGGAACTATTAACTTTGATGAATATAACATCGCTGCAACAACAAAAGTGCCTAAATTTGCAACATTAAGTTATAGTATATTCCACAGACGTGGTTCAAATGATTTAGGCAGAAACAAAAACTACAATTTTGATGCAGGCGGACATCGTGATTTTGGCGTGTTTGGACGTATTCAAGCAGGTTTCAGAAGAAGTTTCTATGATACAAGATATGAAGAACCTACAACTTTAAATCGTAATTATTCATCAATATTTAATGATACATATATTAACTATGATGTACCAGTACCAAAAATTAACGGTAAATTCAGACTATCTCATGATTTTATTGAATACAAAGCCGGTGGATATAATAACAATTACAATATGTTCAGATTTGGCTATACATTCCCGGCATGGAAACGCTTAACTCTTGGTATAGGTTGGGGTTTCCGTTACCATGGTCGTGGCGGTAATGATATTAATGTTAGTTTAGGCTATAGAGCTAAATCCGGTCAAATGATGACTGTTGGATATCAGTATTCAGAAAACGGCGGTTATTTTATCGATAATATGTTTATGCCAACAACAAACAGGCACTCAGTTAACTTTATATTCAATGATGCGTATCAATTATTCCAAAACGGTTTGAAATCTATCGGTAATGAAAACGACGATAAAGGTATTTTTGACGCTATTGTTTATATTGATACAAACAAAAATGGCAAATACGATAAGAAAATCGATATTCCGGTTAAAGATATTCCGGTTCATACAGGCTGGTCAACAGGCGTAGAATATACTAATAAATCAGGTAAACTTACTTCTGCATCTTTACCGAGCGGGGTTTATAAAATTGGTTTAGATATGGATACTTTGCCGATTACAGTTGCACCTCTTACGAATGATTTAATCTCAAAAACAGTAAAAATTGAAAACGGATTGGTTACAAGATTAGAATTTCCGCTTGTAAGTACAGTTGGTAGTGTTTCCGGTGTGCTTAAGATTACCGATGATTTTGAAAGAAAATTAAAAATAACAGATTTTATAGTAGTTATTGTTGATGAAGAAGGAAACGAAGTTAATTATTCAACTGTTACTTCTTCAGGTGAATTCTATATTTCAGGTTTAGCCCCTGGTAAATATACGCTTAAACTAGATGATAGCTATATTAATGCTTATGGACTTGAAAAACTACAAAATGTGAGCGAAAGGACTATATTTATTCCGTATGATTACGAAAACCCAACAGATGTAATGAACCAAAACCTAGAGTATAAAACATTATCTCTGTAAAAAAGATTCTATTTAACAAAATGACACATATGTGTAGCCGTGAGTTCGAAATCACGGCTTTTTTTTGGGGGTAAATGTATTTTATTTGGTTGGTATGAACTACAGGCTGTGCGTGGTGGTAGGGGTAAATTGGGGTAAATGGGGGTAAATGTAGGGACTGGTTGGTGAGAGTTGCAGGCTCAGCGTGGTGGTAGGGGTAAATGGGGGTAAATGTAGGGATTGGTTGGTGAGAGTTGCAGGCTCAGCGTGGTGGTAGGGGTAAATGGGGGTAAATGTAGGGATTGGTTGGTATGAACTACAGGCTGTGCGTCATCTTCAGCCGAAGGCTGGAGATCCAGCTGTTTAAAGAATTATTAGCGCTGTATTTTTTTCATACTTCTTTAACATTGGCTGGATCCCCAAAGCTTCGCTTTGAGGATGACAGATAAGCTACATTTAGACACAAGATTAGCGTAGGGTGGGAAGTGTGTTAAACTGACAAGTTTTTATTCAAATTAACGCACATTCCCACCAAATTAAGCTGGTAGTCAACACCAACCAAACCAAATACATTTACCCCCCTCCCCCTAGGAGTTAAAAATATCGCCGTCAAAATTCAATCCTTTGGAATTTTTTAACAAAGGATATTCTTCGATATTATAATTTTTTGCAAAATTAATAGCTTCACTTCTTGCAAGTTCAAGGATTTTAGAGTCGTTTACCAAATCCGCAATAATCATATCAGGCAAACCGCTTTGGCGAGTTCCCAAAAACTCTCCCGGTCCACGAATTTGTAAATCTTTTTCTGCTATTACAAACCCGTCATTAGTTTGAGTCATAATCTCTAATCTTGAGCGTGTTTCTTGGGATTTTGTATTAGAAGACAATAAACAATATGATTGTAAATCACTTCTTCCAACCCTTCCTCTTAACTGATGTAGTTGAGATAATCCAAACCTTTCCGCATTTTCGATTACAATTACTGTTGCGTTTGGCACATCTACACCGACTTCAACAACTGTTGTTGATACTAAAATATCAAATTCTCCATTTTTGAATTTTGACATTACTTCGTCTTTTTCATCATTTTTAAGTTTTCCGTGCAGTAATCCTATTTTATAGTTTGGAAAAACCTCTGTTTCCCATCTTTCTTTTTCTTTTGTTGCAGCTTTTGCAGAAAGAGTTTCGCTCTCGTCAATTAAAGGATATACAATGTAAGCTTGGCGTCCTTCTGTAACTTCGTGTCTTATTAAATCCGCAATCTGTTTTCTGGAAGTTGTCATGGATGTAATAATAGGTTTTCTGCCTTGAGGCAGTTCGTCAATAATTGTCAAATCCAAATCGCCGTTAAGCGTTATTGCAAGGGTTCTTGGAATTGGTGTAGCTGTCATGGTCAAAATCTGAGGGTTTTGAGATTTTTTTCTTAAAGCAAGCCTTTGTTTAACACCAAACCTGTGCTGTTCATCGATTACAACAGCACCAAGGTTCGCAAATTCGATGTTTTCTTGGATTAATGCGTGTGTTCCGATTGCGATATCAACTTGACCGTTTCTTAAATTTGTTTCGCTTAAACGTCTTTGTTTTTTTCCGATACTTCCAAGGAATAACTCAATTCTAACTCCAAACGGCGCAAGCCATTTAATCATGTTGTTGTAATGCTGTTGTGCCAAGATTTCAGTTGGTGCCATAATTGCAGCTTGATAACCATTTTCGATTGCTGCAAGTAACATAATAGTTGCCACTACAGTTTTTCCGCTACCAACATCACCTTGAAGCAGTCTTTGCATTGGTTTTGTTGAGTTCAAATCGTTTAAGATTTCGTTTACTGCTCTTTGCTGTGCGCCGGTGAGTTTGAATGGCAAAGAGTTTATAAAATTCATAACCAAACCACTTTTTTTGATTTCAAGCGGTATTGATTGAAGGTTTTTGTTATTTTCTTCTCTTAAAATTGCTAATTTAAGTTGAATTAAGAAAAATTCTTCGAAAACCAGCGAAAATCTAGCTATATCAAGTTTTTCTTTACTATCAGGGAAATGGATTTGTTTTAAAGCTTCGCTTTTTTCCATTAAGTTATATTTTTTTATTAAAAACTCAGGTAAAACGGTTTCAATTTCTGAGTTATAAAGTTCAATAACATTAAAAATAGCTTTCCTTAAAGTTTTAAGATTTAAGTTTTCGCTGATTGTATAGATTGGCACAATTCTCGCCATATTTAGATTTGTAGGAGAAACCGCATCTTCATCCATTAATGAGTATGTTGGTTTGTCCAAACTCATAATGCCGTCATAAGAATTGAATTTAGCAGTTCCGGAAACCATTATTCCTGAGTTTTTGGGAAACTGTGCTTTCATTCTTTCCAATACATATTTAGAAGATTTTGATGCAAAGAAGTTAAGATTAATCCTTCCTGTGCCATCTGAAATTTTGACCTTTATAATTCCTAAATTATTCTTTGTTGTGAATGCTTCAACAGATTTTATTGTGCCAAAAATTGTTGTGTTCTTGCCTTCTTTAAGATCTCGAATACGAGTTCTTGTAGAATAATCAACGTGTTTGCGTGGAAAATAGTATAATAAATCGTTTGCAGTATAAATTCCCAGTTTATTTAATAAATACGCAACTTTTGGTCCGACACCTTTAATATACATAACATCAGCTTGGGAAAGTGGCTTTTTCTCTTGCTTTTCGGTATTTTCTTCAACCGGTGTAAGATACTGTGCTTTTATAACGGAAGCTAATCTTTCTATGGCTTTTTTGCGCACAAGCATGGTTTCCATAGGATACCGTTCAAAATGCTCTAAAAGTACCTTCCATTTTGGGTTATCAGGATGTAGCTTAATTTCTTTATGTAAAACAGAACAAATAAATGATGAGAAGTTTTTGCTTCTACCGTTTATGTTGATATATTTGTGTTTAACCTCTATTTCAACAGCTTTTTTTACTTGCTCTAAATTATCCATGCAAATATTATACTATATTTATACAAGTTGTTAATTAGTTTTCTAAAAACAGGTTCATAAATTCGATATCATCGTAATCGATATAAGCTGTTTGCATAAGGTTTCTGCCTGTTTTTATAGTAACTTCATTAACTTGGTTTTTGCGGATTAAAACAGGCGGAATACGGACTCTTTGACCGTCGCCGTTAATTTGTACTTCTGCAATGCGGTTACCGTTAAAATAAATTTCCGGTGGTGATGAAAAAGCATTTGATATGCTGTTTTGACCGATATATCTTGCAACTTCGCTGTCTATACCGATGATTGAGCCTATAACAAGGTAAATAGGTTTGTTAAGTTTTAGGTTTTTTAGAGTAAACCTTTTAGTGTAAAAAGGACCGACACTGTCAAGCCTAAATTCGCCTGCATTGGCTGATAATTCGGAATACCTGTTATCACCTAAATGATACATATTTGAATCTAAAACCATTTCGTGTGCATTTGTTTTTTCGATACCGACAACAATTGGGGCGGATAGTGTTTGATCAGAAATCGTAACGGAATAGGGTTTGTAGTTTTCTTTTTGAACTGACATTATAGTAGGTCCGTTAATTTGAGTATTAAGTTCAAAGTATCCTTGGGAGTCTGTTTGAGTTGCGTATTGTTGTTTTGGAAGTGTAACTTTTGCACCGCTAACACCGTTACCGGTTCTTTTATCGATTATTCGACTTGAGTTTCCACGACCTTCAGCGCTCACACCTCCTTCAAAAGTTGCGGTTGCAAAGGTTGGGTTTAGTGTAAAAATTGTTATTAAAAATAGGAATAAATATTTTTTCATAAACACATTATTTCTCTGATTTTAGGATATAAGAATTGCTCATATAATATTTTTAAGGTTATTTTGTAAAAAGTAAAAATAATAATTGAAATTTAATTATTTTTCTGATATAAGTAGTTGTATTGATAATTTAATATGCCGATGTGATGGAATTGGTAGACGTGCCAGACTCAAAATCTGGTGTAGGCAACTACGTGCCGGTTCGACCCCGGCCATCGGCAAATAAAACAGACACCTTTTGGGTGTCTGTTTTATTTTGAAAATAAGGAATTTATTTTTAATTTGGGGGCGAACCGGCACGGCCGGTTCGAGCGCGAGTGAGCTGAGGCTGTAGTGTTTTGCAAGAGGGTTTTGCCCTTGTAGCAAAACACGGAATTGCCGTTAAACGCGAACGAGCAAGACACCCCGGCCATCGGCAAATAAAACAGACACCTTTTGGGTGTCTGTTTTATTGTGAAAATAAGGAATTTATTTTTTTAATTTGGGGGCGAACCGGCAGTGCCGGTTCGAGCGCGAGTGAGCTGAGGCTGTAGTGTTTTGCAAGAGGGTTTTGCCATATAATTATTATTAACTCAATCTATATAATTTAACTTGATATTTTTTATTATCTGTTATTTTATGTTCCTGCGTATCAAAATCTAAATATATATCAGCATCTTCTTCTGTAGTACCTATTATTTTCATTTGATGTTCTTTAAACTCAAAACCTTCAGTATTAATTTTGTGCCTGTTAGGACCGGCGTAAATCGGAATATTTGGTTTTCCGACTTCTTTTGTAAGCTTTTTTGCGTATTCAATAATACCATCTCGAATTTGGTCATTATATTGATATTTTGCTTTTGTCTCAATATTATCAAGTACTAATGATAATTCGCCATCAATACGTGCAAAATAACACATTGTATTTCCGACAAAATTTTCACCGTCTTTTATTTCAATAGCCGAGATGAGTTTGTTAAGAATATAATTTGGAGCAGTCCATGCATTGCAACTATCAATAGCTGTACAGCAACCGGAATCACCACCAAGATTTAGAGCATGTTGGATATTATTCATATCAGCTTTTTGTATTGTGATAATCATTTCGTTTGAATTTTTAGTGTTTTTTACATTTTTTATTTCGTTGTATCTAAGAATAAGTATATGGTTTTTTATTGTATTTTTTGCGGTTTCTATTTTAGGGTTCTTGTGTTGCTCAACCCAGAAAGGGTTATGATTAACTACTTCTTTAAAAATTTTTACTATATTACTTAAATCTTCAAATCTAACTAATTCACCATTTTTAGTTAATTCTTTTGTTTTTTTATATCCGATAAACAGTCCATCATTATCATATTCTGCTTTTTCAATTTCAATAAGATTATAATTTTCTTTTCTTAATGCGGATAAAAGTTTATCAAATTCTTTTTGTGGTATTTTTGCCCATAATTCATCATTAAAATCTGCTTTGAAATTTTTTAAAATATTAGATTTTGTTTTATTGCTGAAAAGATCTATTTTGACTTCAATTTTAGAATTTGGATTAAATTTTGTGTATTTATTGTAGTTAATTTTCTCTCTTTTAAATTGTTTTTGAGTTTCTATATTATGCGGCATGAGATTAAATATTTCTAAATTGCTACATTCTTCATCTAATTGGTAAGAGTTTATGATGTTATTCATTTGAGTAATTAAATTTTTATATGCATTTTTAAAATCATTGTCAGCTTTAAAAAATAACGGTATAAATTTAGAATTTGATAAATCAAAGCGTTCAAAAATGGATGGGTGTAAATCGTCTTTATAGTCATATATATCTGATAAAATCCTGTTTAAGAATTTATTGCGCTCTTTAATTTCTTCTTTTGTTAAATTTTTTAAAAATGGTTTAAATTTTACAAGATATTTTTTTTCGTTTTCTTCTTGGTTTTTATCATTTTCATAAATTGTTTTATAAATATAAGCTGTTTTTATAGCTTCTTCCGGATCCTTAATGCTATTTTTTAACATTTGATTTTTTTCAAAAGTGTATTGGTTAATTTTTTTTATTAAATAGTTTTTGTCTTTTTCTTCTGCAGCTTTTAATTCTTCTTTTAGCTCTGCAATTGCGCGAACTAAATCTTTATATTTTAGACTTTCAGTTGGGTTAAGTGCCTCAACTATTTCTTCAGAAAATTCTATGGGTTCAAACATTTCATCATAACTGTCATAATTTCCTAACTCCACAAAAAGCTGATCTATTTCTGTGGCACCTTTAAGAAAAACATGTTTTATATTATTTTCACCTAATAATTTAAATAACTCATAAGAAATAGGTACCATACCCAGTATAAGTTCATCGATATCATCAATTTCAAAATCTTCGGTATCTGCAATGTTGTCTAAATTGTCCATGGCACATTTTCTTAAGTTCAACATCTTTTCAGCAGTTAAAGGATAAATTAAAGTGCCAAATTCATCTTTTTTATTACTATAATTTGCGTGAAAACTGTTAACAAGATTTAAAATAAATCTTTTGTTAATATCCGGATTTTCTGCACTTAATTTTTTTATTGTGTTTAGATAAGTTTCTTTTTCGGCTTTAGTTGCCAAATTTTCGTAATCAGGATAAAAGTAAGTATTTTTTTGGGTGTCTAAATCTTCTATACTCCAACCTAGCGGACGTAAATTTTTAAATAATAAAATTTTGTAAGGGTCAATCATTTTACCGGTTCTGCCATACTTAAAATATTCTGATAAAAATTCATCATCTAAACTTTCTTTAAAAAACTCGGTGTAGTTTTTATGTTGAACTGCTTCATTCATTGTTTGAATTGCATTGCTAAGATAATTTGAGTCCATATCAGGTTTTAAGCTTTTGCATTCATTGAAAAGCGGTAACATTTCTTTAAAATATCCCGGAAAAATAGAGCTTTTGGCTCTAAAATTTTTTAATATTTCAAGAGGGCTTTCCGGTTTAAAATCTATAAATTTATCAAAATGAGAAATATCAGTGTTGTAATAGTAGCTTGTTCGCATTAGTTCCATAGCTACTTTTTTTCCGTATTGTTCGTATGATTTATCAAAAAATTCTTCAGAACCGTCAGCAAATTTGTGAGTTAGTATATCGCCTGAAAACAATACCAAATCTTTAATTTCTGTTGTTGAAAAATCAGGGTATTTTTTATATAAATTATTTGTTAAATCGTAATATCTTTTATCAAATTCACCTTCGTATGAATGTTGACTAAATATTTCAAAACGTTTTCGGGTAAAAGAAGCTTTATCTCTGTTATCTTCCGGTATTTCTGAGGTCAAGCAACTAACCAGCATCATCATAGTTTCCGGTGTTTTAAGTTTCATTGAAAGTATTTTTGAAAAAATGTTTGCTACTGCACTATTATTTAAACCAAGGTCGTATAATTTTATTATTTGATTTGCAATTTCGTTGATTAATTTTTTTTCACCAAAAAGTTTATATTTTAATTTGTCAATAAAATTTAACTTATCAAAAGTAGGTAAATAAAATTCAGAGGTTAATTTAATTTTATTAAGGTTATTTCCCTTAAAATTTGTTGAATTAATATTTGTTTTTGATAGTTTATTTGATTGTATATTATAGTTAATTGGGTTGGAAATTATTTTCATATTAACCTAACTCATATAAAAATATTTTTTGCTATTTTCTTTTTATCTATTGCAACCCACGTTGGTTCTGGATTGTGAATTAAAACTTTTTTGTCAACCCAAAATATGTTTAAAATCAGGTAAATTTTTGTAAATTTTAATTTTTTCTAATAGGCATGGGAGGCATGGTCAATTGTAAATTTTTTTACAGAAATGTTTACTTGATATAAGTATTGGAAGTTTTAGTATAAGAATACAGACACGAAAGGAGTGATGGCTACAGGACTCAGTGGAGGAGAACAATAGAAGAGAAAATTTATATTTTATTCTAGTGTTTTGAAAAAAAGAGTTTACCAATCAAACAAAAGAAAATTATTAACAATAACAAATCAATATATTAAGAAAAAGAGAGTTAAAAAAGATTTGGGTAGGAGATTATTGGGAAAAAAGCTTGTTAGTTTTAACAAGCTTTATTTTTTTAATAACAAATTATTCCATACTCACAATCTGCAGAAGTTTTATTACAATTATCTTTTGTTACAAAATCCTCTGTTTTAATTTTGTCTGCTATATCTAAAAGTTTTGTTTCGTACTCTTTTATTAAATCATCAGTTAATTCGATACAAACTTCTGTTTTGTTTTTCAAATCAATATATACAAAATTAACATTATTTGTTTTAAAAAATTCTTTTACAGCTAATGAATAGATCATTGTTTGATAATCGTATTTTGCATTTTTTGGTGCAGAACCGGTTTTGTAATCTAAAATATAATAAGTTTCATCTTTTTTTACTAAAGCATCTAATCTTCCGCCAAAAAAATATTCACCAACTTTTACTGAAAGATTGTACTCAGAATTGACAAATTCATAAGAAAAGTATTTTATATTTTTTAAATAATCCCAAATCATTTTTTCTTGTAATGATAATGCTAATTCCATTTTATCAATATTTTCTTTTCTTAAATAATAAGATGCCAATGCGTGAATATTTTTACCTTGTTCAAAAATTTCATCATTTACCGGCATGGAAATTCCTTTAGTATATTTTAAATGAAACTTTTTCGGACAAAGTTGAAAAGTTTTTAACATGTTTGGAGAATAACTTTTAAACACTCTTAACCTCTATGCAATATAATAAGTGTAATCAGGTCTTGCAGCTAATCTTCTTTCGATTTCTTCAAATGTTATTAAACCTTCTGTTGCGCTAAATTTAGAAACTACTGATGCGGATTGAACCGAACCATACATTAAAGCATTTCCGATATCAGTTCCGTTTCTGAATAATGTTGCACAGAAAGTTGAAGCAAAAGAGTCGCCTGCACCTAAAGTCGAAATAACTTCTGAAGGGAAGATAGGACAATAATAAAACTTCTTGCCTTCGTATGCGTATGCACCTTTGTTACCATCTGTAATAACAATACATTGATAATCTTTTATTTTTAAAGATTTTAGCATCTGTTTAATATCTTGGTGTATAATTTCGTGTGAAAATTTTTCTGTTTTAGTATCAGGTCTGACTGTTATACCTGTAGCCATTGAAGCTTCTTCTTTATTCATAACAACAACGTGGGCTGATTCTAAAATTTTCTTTATATGTTCGTACCCTCTTTTTATACTGGTTGTTCCTGCATTAAAACAAATTTTTATATTATTTTGATGAGCAAATTCTACTATCGGTTCAAGAACTTTGTTTGACTCACCGTTTAAAGGTGCTATGTATACTAAATCTGCACTTTTTAAAGCTTCAAAATTAATATCACTTTCTTTAATTTTGCCGTTTGCGCCTCTGTGTGTTAAAACAGTTCTGTCGCCTTGAAAGCTTACCAGAATTATTGAAAAACCTGTTGATACATCATCTTTTTGAACAATATAATCAAGGTTTACATTCTGTTGCTTAAAGAAATCTAAAATTCCGTCAGCGTAAACATCTTTTCCGATTTTAAAAATTGCCGAAGTTTCAAAACCAAGATTTCCAAAATTGCAAGCTGTGTTTACACCGCCACCACCAATATTTGAAGCAAAATTTTCTATATCAATTTTTGAACCGTAAGGATAACTCATGAAATCCGCATTTTTAGTTTTTGAGCAAACTGATACAATATTAGCTTCTTCGCATTCAACAAAAACATCCATTGTTGCACTGCCGATTGTTATAATTTTAGACATCCCTAAACCTCCAGTAAATCATTAATTCCATTGTATTACAAACTTTTTTTAAAACTAGATTGTAAACAAATGTAAAATTTTATAATATGCATGGTGTATTTTTTATACAGTTAATCTATAATGAATGTATACAAAGGTATGTGGTTAATATATAAATTTGATACATAGGGATTGAAGAGAGTTTTTAGACATATTTGTATATTATTCCAACTATAAAATATTTTTAGGGATTATGTTTTAAGCAAGCTTGCTTACACAGAAAGGTTATTAGGGAATGGCTATAACGATTAATACAAACATTTCTTCGTTAATTGCACAAAGAAACTTGCACAGTGCAACGTTATCTTTGAATGATGCAATAGAAAGAATGACAACCGGTTATAAAATAAATCGTGCCAGTGATAATGCTGCAGGTTATTCAATTGCTAATCAATGGAGAATTCAATTGAGTTCATTGGATGTAGCTGCAGATAATGCTACAACCGGATCTGATTTATTGACTACAGCAGAAGAAACTTATAGTTTGTTATCAAGCCACATTCAACGTATTAGAGATTTGACAGAACAAGCTTCTAACGGAACTTATGGTTCTGCATCTTTGAAGGCTATCAAGGCTGAGGTTTTAGCGAGGTTACAAGAAATTAATCGTATCGGTTCAAATGCTGAGTTTAACGGTATTAAATTAATGGATGGAAAAGGTGTTGGCGCAAATGGTTTAGATTTACAAGTTGGTTTGCACAATGATGTAAATAGCCGAATTAATTTGAGTCAATCTTTATTTGCTGATGCTTCTATCTCAGGATTATTTTCCACTGCTTTAGAGCAAGTTAAAAAAGCTAACTCCAGTGTAACAGAATTAAACTCAAGCCTGGAAGATGTAGCTGCTGCTTGTGCCGGTTTAATGAAAAGCGGTTCTGATTATGTTCTTGGTGGCAGTACGGTATTAGCCAGAGATATGTTGGATTATTTAGATAGCGCTATTGATGATATTTCAAAAAGAGCTATGGAAATTGGTGCTGCTCAGAATAGACTTGAATCAGCTATTACAGCTATAGATGTTCAATCTGAAAACTTAACTTCTTCATTATCTACATTAAGAGATGCTGATATTGCGGAAGAATCATCTGCTTATATTCAATCACAAATTCTGCAACAAGCTGCTGCAACTTTGTTGGCAACAGCTAACCAAACACCAAGTATTGCATTGAATTTGTTATAGATTTATAAATTTTAATTTGTTGTTGATTGGGATATGTACTTATATGTGGGATTGTTTTTATCAATCCCTTTTTATTTGTTTTTTTAGAAATTAAGAGCATAGGCAAATATTTCGCCTACCTGATGATTATAAAATCTTCCGTCATCTTTTGTAAAAAGATTTTCCCAGTGAGATTCAGGTTTACCGTTTGTTGCATACGACGGATTTGTCATCATTAAATGATGAGTATTTGTATCGTATCTTAGGGGAAACAAATCTTCCATTTGCATAAAACTTGGGAGTTTATCAGAAGCATAAGTAAATGCAAAAAAACAGTTTCGAATTCTTGCGATTCTATCTTCATAACTTCTTCCACCGGTATCGTTGTCGTTAGAGACTTCGACGCCCGGTGCGTAATCTCTGCTGTACTTGAGTTTATCAGACCAATCTTTAGTATAATCAAAACTATCCAGATGTATAAATCCGGTACCGGCGTTTAAGCCCATTAGTCTGTATCTTTCAAAATCATCCGAACTTTTTTCTCCAACAAAACTTAAGTTTGTTCTTCCCGAGCGAGAACGGATTTCGTTTAGGATATATTGCATTTGGTGATATTGCGGTAATGCGCCAACGCCTGTATAGTTGGCACAATCATATCCGCCGATATGTTTTGCAGAATCTATAAATACAGCGTCAAAACCTGTATTAATAAGTTTTACGGTTTCGTTAATAAAAATTTCTTCGTGTTCTTTGTTCCACCATCTAAAAACTTCATCTTCGCTGCTTGAGGTATTTATTCTGATTTGATCTTCGGAAATAACTGTTCTGAAACCTGTTTTTAAACCTCTAAAGTGAGCTAAGTCGTTAAAAGCTTTGAATTGTTCTTCGCCGGAAAGTTTATCTGAAATAATATTTTCGCTGTAGCCGGCATTGAGTTTTATCCCGTAAATTGAATTTTCTTCATCCGGTGCTTTGTTATAGCCATCACCATAAATATTAGGGAATATTTGTGAAAGAATTACACAATTTGCCCAACTTTTTGCGGAAGGTGGAATTGCAGGGAGCATTTTAATAGAACTGATTATGCCGTTTTTGCATTTTTGATTATCCATTTCTGCAATTGCACGGTTGTTAATTTCGATATAATTTGCAAACCTTCCCCAGTTATCGCCGTAATTTGGGGTTTGTATGTTATCCGGAAAAGTTTTATAAAAAATTCCGCCTTCTGTCAGAGTCATAATTGAGTCTATTGCACGTTTAAGAGTTCTTTCTAAAAGTTCTGCCGGTAAAATATTTGCTACCCATCTTTTGGAAAAAGCTTCGCCTACTCCTCTGTATGCGTGTAAATCTGTCCATTTGTCATAATGCAGTGTAGGACTGCCGTTTAGGGTTTCTAGTAAGGAATTAACTGAGTTCATATTGTGAGTTTAAAACCAGCATTGGGATTTTGCTATTCGTCTGTAGAGGTAATATTTATGGATGAGAAAATTTTAAAAATTATAATGAATTATTTTTTTATTAAAGCGCTACCTTAAAAGTGGACAAAAACTCAAAACTTTTAATATATCAAAACATAAATTTTGTTGTAAAATATTTTTATGAAATTAAGTGAAATAATAAAAGCAACAAATGCTAAAACATCAAAAAATTATGATACAGATTTAGATATAAAAATCTCTACCGATACTCGCACTATTGAAAACGGTGATTTTTACTTACCATTAAAAGGTGCCAGTTTTGACGGTGAAAAGTTTATTGACAAAGCTTTTGAAAAAGGAGCAATCGGCGCTTTTTGTTCAGAAAAGCACGATGAATTTAATGATAAAATTTTACTCCAAGTACCTGACACATTAGAAGCTTATCTTCAAATAGCAAACTACCTTAGAAACAAACACAATTACACAGTTGTTGCTATAACAGGAAGTTCCGGTAAAACAACAACAAAAGAAATTGTTGCTTCAACATTGGAGGCTAAATATAAAGTATTTAAAACACCGCTAAATCATAACAATGAAGTTGGATTGTGCCAAACAATTCTGGCAACACCTATTGATACTGAAGTTCTTATTTTAGAAATGGGAATGCGTGGATTAGGTGAAATAGAACTGCTTTCCAAATATGCAGAACCTGATATAACTATTATTTCTAATGTTGGAACTGCTCATATAGGCAGACTCGGTTCAAGAAAAAATATTGCAATTGCCAAATGTGAGATAGTAAAACACCAAAGAGGTAAAATTTTCATCGCACACGATGATGAAATTATTAAAGACACAGTTGAATTTAATGGTGAAAAGATTTTTTATTCAATAAACGATGTTAAAATTATAGAAAAACGTGTAAATTACACAAAATTCGAATACCAAGGTAATATTTTTGAACTCAATGTGAGCGGTGATTATAATATTGAAAACGCACTTTCAGGAATAAATACAGGCTTTAAACTCGGACTTACCGCCGAAGAAATCCAAAAAGGATTAAAAAATTATAAGCCTATTGAAAAACGTTGGGAAACAATTAATGCCGGTGGTTATGAAATTATAAATGACAGTTACAACGCAAACCCTGAATCAATGAAAGCTTTTGTTAATACAATTTTCGAGCTTTATGACGATTATGTTATTATTTTAGGCGATATGGGCGAGTTGGGCGAAAATGAAATTCAATATCATAAAGAATTAGGCGAATATATTTATAGCAAAAACCCTAAAGTGAAACTTCTAACAATCGGAAATTTATCAAAAAATATTGGCGGTAAAAATTTCGAGAATATTGAAAATGCTGTTGAATACATAAAAACTAATATTTCTACAAAATCCAAACTTTTCCTTAAAGCCTCAAGAAGCATGAAATTTGAAAAAATTATTGAATTGCTTAATTAATACAAAATTAAAAAACTTACTTATCAGCAAAATGTTTTTTTAAAAAAGAAGGCCGATGATATTTTGTTAATCCGAATTTATCAATAGCGTTTAAATGCTCAGCTGTTAGATATCCTGCATTTTTTTGCCAATTATACATCGGAAATTCTTCGTGCAATTTTTCCATATACCTATCACGACTAACTTTTGCTAAAATACTTGCGGCAGCAATTGAAGCAGATTTTGAATCACCTTTTATAACAAATTCTTGAGGAAATTTATAATCTTTAATAAGTTTGTTACCGTCTACAAGAGTTAAAATATTTTCTTGATTAAGTTTACTTGCAACTGTAGAACAAGATATATTCATGGCTTTTAACGAAGCGTTTAAAATATTTATTTTTTCTATTTCATCAACTTCAATACAAACTATCTCATTAATTGTATTATTCTTTATAGTATCAAAAATCGAGTTTCGTTTTTTAGGCGTTAATTTTTTTGAATCGTTTAATATCATTAAATCTGAAATAAGCCCTTCGGTAATAACATCAAAATGAACCGCTGCCGCAAATACACCACCGGCACCCGGACCTCTGCCGGCTTCATCGGTACCGATAATAGTTTTAGAATAATTTTTATCAAATTCAAAAAGCGGATGAGCTACTGTATTTATAACTAACATTATTAACCGTCCAAATCTACTCTTAATACTTCATATATATCCATTTTATTAGCTTTACCACGAATTTGAACATCAGAAATTTTTATAACATCGGTAAAGCCTTTAACCTCTTCATAGGTAGTCGGACTAATAAGAAGTTTAGTTTTGTATATTTTATTATAACTTTCCAAACGACTTGCAAGGTTAACCGTATCGCCTATAACAGTGTATTCCATACGATTAACTGAACCAATATTACCTACAAAAACTTCGCCTGTATTAATACCGACACCGATTTCTATTTTAGGTTTTCCTTCTTTTACCCATTTTTTTTGAAGTTCTTTAACCCTTTGAAGCATAGCATAGGCACATTTTACTGCATTTTGTGCATGATTTTTATCTTGAATAGGTTCACCAAAAATCGCCATTACTGCATCACCAATAAACTTATTAATTACACCATTGTATTTTGTAATTATAGGTTCCATTTCCGTAAAATATTCATTCAAAATTTCAGATACTTGTTGTGCAGTCATTTGTTCACTCATTGTCGTAAACCCTCTAATATCAGAGAAAAGAACTGTAACAACAGATTTTTTTCCGCCCAAACCAAGATTATCAATATTTTGAACAACACGTTTCATAATATCTTCTGAAATATATTTTCCCATTGCAGTTTTAACTTTTTCTTTACTTTTGTTTTCAAGTACAAATTTGTGAGTATAAGCAAGAATTGTTGTTAAAACAAAGAAAATAACAGGTGTTAAAACGTTTATAATAATACCAAAATAGAAACAAATTGAACCCAAAACAAAGTATGCAAAAATTATTAAAAGAGTTGAAAATATTGATTTATATAAATCAAAAATTCTTATAAACACATAAACAAAAAACATACCTAAAATTGTAAAAAGAATATTTATCCATTGTGGAATAACAAAAAGAAAATCGTTATTCATAATATTATCAATTGCAGTAGCTTGAATATCCACACCGGGATGATTAACTGAAACAGGAGTGTTTTTGTTATCGTTCAAGCCTTCTCCTGCAGGAACATTTGCACCTATAAGAACAATTTTATCTTTAAAATTTTCAGGAGCTAAAATTGGTTTTTTGCCTTTTTTTATTGCATCATAAGATTCCATAACATCTACAGCTGAATAATTTTTGTGAGAATATCCACTATCATATTGGCTATAAAATCTAAGCGGTGTTATTGTTTGATAGTAAGTTTTTCTTTGTCTGATTTCATAATCTAAACTCGGGAATTTTATAGCCTTATTCGTTAACACAATTTCCGGATTATTATTTTCAAGCAAAAAAGTTTTCATCGCTAAAGATGGGTAAAATTGACCTTTATACCTAAAAAGATATTCGTGGTTTCTGTGATTTTCATCAATTGCCCAATTAGCGAGATTTCCGTTAATAAATCCTGGGAACATTGAAACAGAACCGATATTTTTTACTGATTCAAAATAAGGTTTTGGAAAAGTCATAAAACTTTGATATGTATCCGGTGTTTTTGAAGTTTTATCAATTAGATTTATGCCAAATTTTTGCGAGAAACTCTTATCTAAAATTTCACCTTGTTTTTTATCCCTATAAGATGTTAATTTAGGCATAAAACCAACAATAAGATTATCTAATTTTTTCACTGAATTGAAAAATTTAGTATCCGAAGTCGGATTGTCTTTATCTAAAGTTGTTATAATCGCATCATAAACAATAAACTTTGGTTTTGCATGATAAAGATAATCAAAAATTTTACAATATGACTCCCTTTTCCAAGGCCAGCGATGTTTTTCAACCGTTTTAGCGTCTATAACTATTAGTACAATATCATCACTACCATATATTTTTTTATTTTTGTCAAAAGAAAATTTTTGGGTCAAAAAATTTTTTGTCATAAAATCATAAGCTTTTGGCTCTGCAAGATTATATGATAGAAAATAAATCACGATGAAAAGAAATATAATAACAAAAGTTGTCAGAATATGTTTAATCTTGTTCATTTTTCACCCACTCGTTTATAAACTTCCATAATTTATGATATAATAAATTATAGGGGAAGGATACATACAAATGAGTGAGAATTACATTAGCAAAATAGCTGAAGATAAAATATATCCGATTATAAGATGTAATGATGCGGACGAAGTAATCGAAATTGCAAATGCTTTAATTGATGGCGGAATAAAAATATTAGAAATTAACGTTGAAAATACTTCAATTTACAGTGCAATAAAAGAAGTGTCAAAGCGTGCTACTGTATGTGCAGGTGGGATTATTACATCTACTCAGGCAGATTATGCTTTTCAAAACGGTGCAAAGCTTTTTGCTTCACCGATTTTTCAAATGAATTTAGTAAAAATTTCAAAAAATCTTAGAATTCCTTTTATAGCAGGAACAACTACGGCAAATGAAGCCTATAGCGCTTGGAAGTCAAGAATTCCTTTAATAAAAATATTTCCTGCAGATGCTATGGGTGGTGTACAGTATATTGAAAATATTCTCAGACAAATGCCATTCTTAAATTTAATGCCAACAGGTAATGTTAAATTATCTGAAGTAGTTTCATACTTAAAAGCAGGTTCAAAAGCTGTTGGTGTAGGCAGAGATTTTTATCAAGGATTTACGCCAAGAGAAATAACTAACAGAACAAAAGAAATTTTAACAGAAGTAAAGGATTATGCTCAATGGATCAACAAAAGATAGATATTGCTGTTATTGGTGAATGTTTAATCGAATTATCCGCTAATGGTTCATTAGCTGATACTTCTACTTTAAATAAATATTTTGGCGGTGATACTGTTACAACTGCAGTTGCTATAGCAAGATTAGGCGGAAACGTTACATATTTAACCAAAGTTGGCAATGATGGATTTAGCGAATTTATTTTATCATCTTTACAAAAAGAAAATATTGATACTTCTTTGATTAAAACTAACGAAGAACAAAATGGTATGTATATCGTTTCACACACTTTGGAAAACAAAGAGGTTCTTTATTATAAAAGAAAAACTGCTGCAACCAAACTTTCTATAGAAGATTTAGACGAAGAAGTGATAAAAAAACTTAAACTGATTTATTCAACAGGTGTTGTACAATCACTATCAGCAAGTTCAAGAGAGTTAATTAGAGAAAGCTTTAGAATTGCAAAAGAAAATGATGTTTTAACAGCTTATGACCCAAATTACACTTCTTGCTTTATGAATTCCGCTGATACAAAAGAGTATTTTGAAGAAATTATTGATTTTACGGATATTGTATTTTTAAGCCTTAAAAATGATGCGGTAAAATTATACGAAATTGATTCGATTGATAAAATAATGAATTACATGTGGGATAAAGGCGTTAAAATTGTTGTTATAAAATCTCATATCGATAATGGTTATTATACCGGATATAAAGGCGATGTAAGCTTTACAGAGTTTTATAACACACAAAGAGCTATTGATATAACAGCTTCCGGTGATGTATTTAACGGTGCGTTTTTACAAGCTTTAACAAATGGTTATGCACCTGCTGATGCCGCTAAATTTGCAGCTGTTGTTTCAGGATTACAAACTCAAAACTATGGCGCTATTCAGGCTATTCCTTACAAAGATACCGTAATGGAGATTATTTAATGACAAAATATGTCGTTTCCGGTTATATTGGATTTGATAATTTTGGTGATGAAGCTATTGCAGGAGTTCTTGTTGAATATTTAAAAAGTATTGGTGCCGAAAAAATAACTTTAATTTCTGCAAATCCCTCAAAAACTTCTAAAATATACGGTGTTGAGTCTTGCAAAATGTTAGATTTTTTTAAATCAATTCTGGAGTCCGATGTATTAATATCCGGTGGTGGAAGTCTTTTACAAGATATTACAAGTTTAAAAAGTTTATTGTATTATCTTGTTATTATTATGAGCGCAATTGCTTTTAATAAAAAAGTGATAATTTTTGCACAAGGTTTTACTCCTTTTAGAACTAAAATCGGAAAATTTTTAACGAAATTTGTACTCAAAAAATGTGATATAATTTCGGTTCGAGATTTAAAATCTGCTGAAATTCTTAATAAAATGGGAATAAAATCTACTCTATGTACTGACCCTGTTTTTGGTATGAATATTTTAAAATCACCAAAACCGCAAGGTGTTGGAATTCAACTGAGAAGCTTTCCAACTTTAACAGATAATTTTTTAGAATGTTTGGCTGATAATATCGCTCAAAAGTTTCCGGATAAATGTGTAAAACTTATTTCTTTACAAGATTCTCTGGATTTAGTAGTTATTCAAAAATTTTCTCAAATGCTAAAAATTAGAAACATTGAATTTGAAATTATTAAAAATTTAAATGTTAAAGATGCTATTTTTGAGTTATCAAATCTGGAATATCTCATCGGAATGCGTTTTCATGCTTGTTTAGTTGCAGCTAAAGCGGGTGTAAAAGTTATCGGAATAAATTATGATATTAAAGTTCATAACCTTGCCATTCAAGTAGGTTTTCCAATTATAGGACTTTTAGAATGTGATATTAACACTGAAATAAATAAACTTTTTGAACTAAATCCAAATAACTATCAAATTCCAACATTTAATTTTGACAATATTATCCAATAAGATTATCCGCCTGTTTATTGTTTTCTTTGTTATGATTTTATTTAATATTTAATGAACTTAAATCAGATACAAATATTGAAAAAGGAGTTTATTATGTTAGAAGAAGAAACTACAAAACATCATTGGCTAAGAATAGGTGCAATCGCTTTAGTAACTTTTATTATGGCTTTTTTAGCGTTTTATATTGTTATGGAAATAATGCTAAATAGAATGGCAGATCCGGAATATAATGCAAAGCGTCTTGAGAGATTGGTTAAACAACAACAAAAAGAATTTAGAAAAATGGAAAACGGCATGCTTATCGAAAATCCTTTTGAGCCTAAAATGCGTCCGATGATAGTAAATTTGGTTAAAGAAACTAATGAGTATAAAGTTA
Organism: Cyanobacteria bacterium SIG28; assembly: GCA_015152525.1. Lineage (GTDB taxonomy): Bacteria > Cyanobacteriota > Vampirovibrionia > Gastranaerophilales > Gastranaerophilaceae > CAG-196. The sequence continues at coordinate 72,621 of SUTU01000006.1, forward strand.
TTGTTGATTTAAAACCATTAGAAGGTAACGAAAACGGAGTTGATGTAAATATTAAAGACAATATCGTATCTGTAACCGGAAAAATCGATAAAAAAACTTTTTCCGGTGAAAAAATTGTAAGTTTTGCACAAGAATATTATCTTGATGAAAAAATTGAAACAGATAAAATCACTAAAGAGAAAAAAGGTGATAAATATATTATCACGATACCCTATGAAGATTAGGATTTAGATATTTTTCAATGAAAAAAAAGAGAATGTTCTTATAACATTCTCTTTTTTTTATTAGTATTATATTTTTCTATTTTCTTAAGAAATCAGGAATTTGGATTTCTGAAAAAGATTGAACTGTTGGTCCCTTTGGTGCAGCAGTATTGTTAAATGCTCCACTAAAGAATTCTGCAGCACTGATTGAACGGTTTTCAACTTTTTGTTCAATAGGCATTTGTGAACGTAATTCAAAACCTGTTGCAATAACAGTTATTTGAATTTCGCCTTGAATATTGTCATCCACAACAGCACCAATAATAACTCTTGCATCATCTAAAACTGCATCATTGATGATATTTGTTGCATCAGTAACTTCATGTAATGTCATATCAGGACCACCTGTAATATTAACAATTACACCACTTGCACCATTAATTGATGTTTCAAGTAATTGAGAATTGATAGCAATTTTAGCAGCTTCTACTGCTCTGCCTTCACCTGTACCTCTACCAATACCCATTAATGCTGAGCCTGAAGCTTGCATTACAGATTTAACGTCCGCAAAGTCAACGTTAATCAAACCAGGAATTGTAATGATATCAGAAATACCTTGAACACCTCTTAAAAGAACTTCATCAACTACGATGAATGATTCTTGAAGTGATACACGTCTGTCTACAACATCTAATAATTTATCGTTAGGAATAACAATTAAAGCATCAACAGATTCTCTAAGTTTTTCCAAGCCTTGTTGTGCTTGGTTTTGTCTTCTCTTACCTTCAAAAGAGAAAGGTTTTGTAACAACACCAATTGTTAAAATTCCTAAATCTTTAGCAATTTTAGCAACTATAGGAGCAGCACCTGTACCTGTTCCACCACCCATGCCAGCAGTTACGAACACCATATCAGCGCCTTCTATAGCTTGTGTAATTTCTTGTTGTGCTTCTTCAGCAGCTTTTTCACCAACTTGAGGCTCACCACCGGCACCAAGTCCGTTTGTTAATTTTGCACCAAGTTGAATTTTATTTTTACATAATGATGTATTCAAAATCTGTAAATCAGTGTTCATTAACCAGAATTCAACACCTGTCAAACCTGATTTAATCATTCTGTTAACAGCGTTTCCGCCACCGCCACCTACGCCGACAACTTTGATTTTAGCTGGGCTAATTCCGGGTGCCGGAGCTGGTTGTGCAACATTGTCAGAAGATGAAAACATGCCATAAACCATATCGTTAGTATTAGCTTGATTTCCTTCTCTATTTCCAAAAATATCAGGTCCTAAATTATCCACGATTTTTCCTCTTTTTTCATAACTACACTATTAATAATATACTAACATACTATTTTAAATAGAAAAAATTGTAAAGTTTTTTAGATGAATTTTTGCAAGTTTGTTAAGATAAATTTACATGATGTTTTACGTTTTTTTTAAAAATAGAGATTGGTTTATCCGTTTACCCTAGGTATAAAAAATCTCCAACTAAAGTATAAGATTTGTAAAAAAAATTAAAGTTTTAAAAAATTATGCCGTTATATAGAATATAAGACATTAAAAAAGTAGGTAGAAAATGGTTGATAAAGAAGAATTGGGCGCATCACTTTTTAGCAGAACACTGGATGTTATGGAAAACGATCCGCTTGAAGAAATTTTTGCTTTAAATATGGGCGATTTTGTTTCAGAATTTTTGATTTCGGAAGAATTAGCAAACAAAGTCGGTAAAAGCGCTAAAGATAAAACATCTCGTCTAAAATCACAATTAAAAGAACTTGTTTCAATATATTCATTAGATAACACTTTATGTGTTCTCGGATTTGATTCAAAAGATGAGTATGTTGTTTACAACTCTATTGCCAAAACTCTAACTCAAATTTTAGATGTTGACGCATGCCATATTTACCTTACCAATGATTTTACCAGAGGGTTAAATTTTGATAATAAGTTTTTAGGTTTAGTAGGTTCATCAATAGATTTTGATGAAGATATCTATTCTAAAAAGCTTGGTTATTCTCAGGATGACAAATCTATTGTTGTAAAAGCGTTTAATACTCTTGAAAAAGTTCAAATAAAAGATATTTCTGCTATAGATAATTTTGTTCCTAAATATGAATTAAGGGAATTTGATGTTAAATCATTAGCTGTAGTTCCAATGCATAACAACGCTTATGTTGTTGGTGTTATTGTTATTGAAAACTACAAAGAAAAAACAATCAAAAAAGCTTATATGAATCTTTTAGAAACAATAGCAAGATTATTCGGCACATCTATGCACTTGCAAAAAGCTGTAGAACAGGCTGAAGAATTGATTGATAATGAGTCAATATTCCCTGAAGAATTACAGCATATGCGTGCAGAATTAACAGCACTTATCGGTGATTTAGGTGCTCACCAACAAGCATTTGTAGAAAGACTGGCTAAAGCTGTTGACGAAAAAGGTCAATACAAAGTTGCTCATTCACAAAGAACAGCTGAACTATCAAGAAAACTTTGCAGACAAATCGGCTTGAATGAAAAAACAACAGATTTGGTTTACTATGCAGGTTTATTACAAAATATCGGTAAAATTACATTACCTGAATCATTGTTTACTAATAAAGGTAAACTTTCAAAAGAAGAATGGGAAAAATTACAAAACCACCCGAATGTTGGCGTAAACTTGTTAATGAATATAAATTTCTTGTCAGAAGTTATTCCGTATATTCATTATCACAAAGAACGTTGGGATGGCTGTGGTGAACCGGAAGGTTTAAAAGGAAATTCAATTCCGTTTGGTTCAAGAATTATTGCTGTTGCAGATGCATACACCGCAATGACTTCCGAACGTTCATACAGAGAAGCTATGTCTAAAACCGATGCTTTGGAAATAATGAAACAAGAAGCTTCCGTAAAATGGGATCCGGATGTAGTTAACGCTCTATTCGAAGTTATTCAAGAATAACAATTAATTATATTATTCGACTTTATAGCTGTAGTTTGGTTTATCTTCATTAAGATGCTTAAAACTCATAACGAATTGTTGTCCGGCTTTAATCTCAATTTCTTTACCTTTACTCGCATAAGATAGAGGTGTTTTTTCATAAACAGAAACCGCCACAGATTTTGCTCTGTTTCCTTGTTCATTTTTTATCAAACCTTCTGTTACTGCAATTCCGGGGCCGAAAAATCCATCCAAAACTTGGTTGCCGACAAAGATTGCACCATTTTTAGCAATAGTTTTTGCATCTAAATCTGATAAGGAACTGTATTTACCTGCAAAATCTTGTTTTATTTGATAGTTAATTTGGCTTTTGACATCATAATAATATATTGGTGTGAAAACAAAAGAAGCGTTGCGCTTTAATCTTTTGGGGTCAGTAACATTATCAATTCTACCTTCTATTATTGAACCATGGTTTACAGAAAATCCGTTTTTTGTAACAAAATCTTCTATAACCTTTACTTTCCAAGTTTTAGGCGGGTTAGTTGTCGAAAAACTGCTTAAAGCCTCAACTTTAACATTTTTAGCAAAAACCGGTTGTAAGGTTAAAGATAAACATATTAGCAACAAAACTCTTTTCATTCGTATAAACTCCTTAATAAATCCATAGCAAAATGTTACTTTTAAATATATTATAAATCAAATTCATAAATAATCTTTTTTGTAAATTTTTTAGCAAAAATTTTTTCTCTAAAAAATTTTTTGATATAATGATAAATTGAATAGAGTTTTATGAAGGAGAAAAGATGAGAAAGCGTGATACAAACGTATTATCAATACTTGAAGATAAGACGAATGACTATGCTCGTAAAACAGCTTTAGGAATGAAAACTATTTTTGGCTGGAGAGAACTTACATACGATGGTTTAGGCTTAATGGCAAGAAGGCTTGCTTCATATTTAATGAATGATTTGGAAATACAAAAAGAAGAAAAAATGGCAATTCTTTCCGAGTCAAAACCTGAATTTGGTGTTTGTGTTTTAGCTTCTGTTATTTCCGGCATGATAACCGTTCCGTTGGATATTAAACTTACAATATATGAATTGACTTCAATCCTGACAGACTGTCAACCTTCAGTATTGCTTGTTTCTCAAACATATATTGATAAAGCTTTGGAGTTACAAAAAGCAATTCCTTCGCTTAAACATATTATTGTGATGGATGAACAGCCTGTTTCTAATGGTTTACAGACTCTTTACACATTGCCGGCAAATTATCAATGCAAATGGCGTCATCGTTCAAGAAAATCAACAGCGTTAATTATATATACATCCGGTACTACCGGTGCACCTAAAGGTGTAATGACATCTTTTGGCAACATTTTAGCGCAATTAAAAGATTTGAACACGGTAATGCGACCAATATTTACCGCAAAAGATACAAGAATTTTATCAATTCTTCCGATGAACCACCTTTTTGAATTGACAGTTGGCTTTACGACTTTCTTAAATATGGGATTTTCGGTTTATTATACACAAAGTTTAAAACCGAAGGATTGTTTGAATATGATTAAAGACAGAAAAATTCATTTTATGATTTCTGTTCCTGCATTTTTAAGACTTCTAAAAACAACTTTGGAAGCTGAAATGAGAAATGCACCAAAATTCTATAGATTTATGTTTAAAATAAACTATCATTATGTGGCAAAATTTTTACCGTTCAGATGGGTAAAAAAACTTTTATTCAGAAGACTACATAACTGTTTTGGCGGTCATTTCAGAAGCTTTATGTCAGGTGGTGCACCTTATGATTTCGAAACAGCTAAATTCTTTAGAAGAATAGGTATCGAAGTTTTTGAAGGTTATGGTTTGACAGAAACAAGTCCGGTTGCCTCCTTCAATTGCGGTTGGAACAGGGATTTACGTTCTGTTGGTAAATTATTGCCGGGATTTGATGCCAAAATCGATAAAGAAACCGGTGAGTTACTGTTAAAAGGTCCTTCAATCATGAAAGGATACCATAATCAACCTGAACTAACTGCAGAAGCTATTGATTCTGAAGGTTGGTTCCATACGGGTGATAAAGCAAGACTTGAAGGCAGAAATGTTTATATTACCGGTCGTTTGAAAAATATGATAGTTTTATCCGGTGGTAAAAAAGTATTTCCTGAGGAAGTTGAAGCCGTTCTTGAAAAAAGCGATATGTTCTCTGAGCTTTGCGTTTTTGGTATGGAATGTAAGGGCGGTGCAAAAGAAGGGACAGAAGATATTGCCGTAGTGGTTGTTCCTAAGGAACACTTGCGTGAACAATATTCAGAAGAAGAACTTGTTAAACTATCAAGAGCAGAAGTTAAAAAACTTTCTCAAAAACTTGCGCCATACAAGCGTCCGATTAATGTTATAGTTACAGATAAAACTTTACCAAGAACCGCAACCAGAAAAATTCAACGTAAAAAGGTTAAAGAATTGGTTCTTGCATAAATGGATTAAATAAAAAATAAGATTTGCTTAACTGCAAATCTTATTTTTTTATAAAATAAATTTACTATTTTTTACATTACAAAATCTTGAAATCGAACTTTGTAAATGATAAACTCTATTCTAGAAGAGAGAAAAGGAGTAAATTATGGTCTGTTTAATTTGTAAAAAAGATACAAAAGTTATTAAAGATGCACTAAAAGCGTTGGGAAAAGATAACTTCGCATTAATCGTTCATGGTAGCAGTTTTCCTGCTTGCGACGGTGAAGATACAGGATTTGGTTCATTCAATTCAGAATCAGGTCATAAACTAATTGATTATGCTTCAGAAATCTTCAATGCAATCCAACTTGGACCTGCAGGTAAAACAAAAGTTTCTGATTCTTCACCATATTGCGGAACAATTTTTTCTGGAAACCCATTGTTTATTGATTTAAAACAATTAACTACTAAAGAATGGGGCGAAATCCTTTCTATCGAAACTTTCAAAAAAATCGTTAGAGAAAACCCTAAACAAAATTCCGGAAAAACTGCTTATTCATACATCAGTTTAGCTCAAATATCCGCTCTTAAAGAAGCTTGGAACAACTTTAAAGGTTCAAAACTTCTTAAAAAAGAATTTGAAAAATTCAAGAAAGAAAACTCTTTCTGGTTAGAGAACGATTCTTTATATGAAGCTCTTTCAATCGAAAACGGTGGTGATTTCTGGTATATTTGGAAAAACGAAACCGATAAAAATCTTCTAAATCCAAAATCAGAAGATGAAAAAGCTATATATGAAAAACGTATTTCTGAAATCAAAGAAAAATATGCAGACGATATAGAATTTTATAAATTCTGCCAATTTGTTCTTGAAGTTCAAAACGAAGCAACAAAGAAATTTGCGCTTAAAAAAGGTATAAAAATGATAGCTGACCGCCAAGTAGCGTTTTCAGACAGAGATGCTTGGGCTTATCAGTCATTATTCTTGGACGGTTGGTATTTAGGTTGTCCGCCTGATTATTTCTCTAAAAACGGTCAAGCTTGGGGCTTCCCTGTAATGGATCCTGAAAAAATGTACAACGCTGACGGTTCTTTGGGTGAAGGCGGAATCTTAATGAAAAACCTTTACAAAAAAATGTTCAAAGAAAACCCTGGTGGGGTTAGAATTGACCACATTGTAGGTTTAATCGACCCTTGGGTTTACAAAGTTGGTAAAAAACCTATGTGCGAAGACGGTGCAGGCAGACTTTATTCATCTCCTGAACATCCGGAACTTTCTAAATACGCAATTGCTCGCAATGAAGATTTAGACTGGACTTTAGAAGGTGATAAAGAAAAAAGAGTTAAAACTTTATCTGATGAACAAATCAAACTATATGGCAGATTGATTGAAAAAATCGTTATTGCGGCAGCTAAAGAATGTGGCTTAGATAAAAATGCCATTGTTTGCGAAGATTTAGGAACTCTAACAAACCCTGTTGCGGCTGTTATGGAAAAATACGAATTACAAGGTATGAGATTAACTCAGTTTGTAATCCCTGAAAAACCGGAACACCCTTATCGTTGTAAAAACATCGGTGAAAATGTTTGGAATATGGTTGGTACACACGATAACAACCCTATCGAAATGTGGGCTGAAAAAATGATTAATACTCATGAAGGTTATTTACATGCTAAAAACCTTGTTGAAGATTTATTCTCAGAAGCTGAAAACAAGGATGATATTATTGTTAAACTAACTCAAGACAAAGACTATTTAGTTTTTGTTAAGTTGACAGAACTTTTTGCTTCAAAAGCAAGAAACGTCCAAATGTTCTTTACAGACTACTTTAAAATTAAAGAAACTTACAACACACCAGGAACTTCAGGTGATCAAAACTGGTCTTTAAGACTTCCTAATAATTTTAAAGATTTGCAACCGATTGATTTGTCAGCTATATTGAAAGCTGCAATCATTGCAAGAGGTAAAGAATTTGCTAAAAAACATGCAATTTTGATTGAAAAATTAGGTTAATTAAAACTGAAAATACAATAAAAAAGATGCGTTATTCAACGCATCTTTTTTTGTCTTTTTTATTCAATATTTAAGAACTATTTTAAGGATTGCCTAGTCTGTTAATACCGGTAAACGGACTAAAATTCTTATTCTTTTCTTCTATTGTTTCTTGTTCATATGATACACGCTCTTTAAGTACCCATTTATCATTTTCATTACGAGTATAAATCAATTGTGCATCATTTGTTTCGACAATTTTTTCATCATATTTACCGTCTAAGTCGTTATCGGTTTGAATTACATGATTACCGTTTATCCATTCACTTGTTACTCTGCTATCAGCTTTACCGTCATAATCTTTGTCAACAAGTTCATCAGTTACAGATGTCGCTTCTTCCTCTTCTGTATAACGTGCTGATATTGGCTGACCCTTTTCATCAAATGTTACTGCATATCTTGAATCATTAGTGATTGTTGTTACAACTTTATTACCATCAATATCTTGGCCATCTTCAATATAAGCACCTTCTTCATCAGGTTCAACTGTTAGCATTTCTAATTCTTGGGCTTCGTTCATTAATTTTTCGAATAATTTAAGTTCAACATTATTTGTAATTTTTTTATCTCTATCGTCTTCAATAAAATTGAAAACAGAAGTCGGCATTTGTTGCACTTCACTCTTAAATTTTTCCAAATCCATACCAATTTTGATTTCAGTAGATTTGCCAGTTGTACCATGAACTTCTAATCCCATAATTTTCTCCTTTTCCTTTTGTGTTTGTATAAAAACTACTTAACTAATATTTGTTGTAAATTATAATTCCCCGTTTAATAAAACAAAATTTATTAATGATATATTGATAAAGTTCTTCATTAAAAAATAATTGCCTATTTTTTTTGTTTTGTTAAGAAATTGTTACAAATATTGGATACAAAGAATTAAAAAAGGTCGGAGATCCAGCTTATTGAAAACCCTCGGAATTTGTCTTAATTGGCTGGATCCCCAAACCTAACGGTTTGAGGATGACGGGTGAGCCGGTAGCTCTGACCAACCAAAAACCTCGTCATTCTCAGCGCTTGCGCTGGGAATCCAGCTAATGTTAAAAATAGCTGGTATAGAAAATGTAAACCAAATAATTATTCAATCAGCTGGACCCCCAAACCTAACGGTTTGAGGATGACGGGTGAGCTTGTAGGCAACACCAACAAACTTGCTCCGCTTGATGAAAAAAGGTCGGAGATCCAGCTTATTGAAAACCCCTGGAATTTGTCTTAATTGGCTGGATCCCCAAACCTAACGGTTTGAGGATGACGGGTGAGCCGGTAGCTCTGACCAACCAAAAACCTCGTTATTCCCAGCCTTCGGCTGAGAATGACAAGTTTTTGGGGGTTGGTCAACCTTTTTGCAAAAAATAAAATCCTCTAAACAGTTGATAACAAACAAAAAAAAATATATAATAATGATATTGGGAAACTAGGGGAGATTAGGGTCTCATGTTTAACAATATTAACGACAACAACAATGATTTACTTTACAATACTCAGTTAGAAAAACAGAGTAATGTAATTAATCTTGCCGCAATGAGAGCTAATGCTCAAAGAAATGCGTATGCGGCTAATTCAAATCCATATGTTGACAGAACTGAAATTTCATCAAGCGCAATAGAATTATTTCAAAAAGATTGCGATATTAACAAGTTCAACAAAATTGCATTAAGCGATATGGACGACTTATCCCACTTAGACAGAATGAACGAATTATTTGAACAAGGTGTGATTGACGTTTGGGAAGATGATGTTATCTCTGAGCTTGTAACAAATTCTAAACTATGGGATGATTTAGAGCTGTAAGCGTGTTAAAATACAGCTATGACAAATTCTGATTATTATATTCAGGATAATTCTGAAATAGAAGCTACAAAGTTCGAAGCAGCAAAGGGATTGTATCAGTCGGGAAATTATTCGGGTGCTTTGAAGCTTTATCTTGACTTGGTCAGCGCAAGCACTTCATACAAATTGTATTACGAAATCGGACGCTGTTACTATAAGCTTTTAGATATTAATAATTCAGAACTTTATTTTATGCGTTCAATTGCGTTGGTTGCTCACAAAAATCCTTCTTATCTGTTTTTAGGTAATATTTTCCACAAGCGAGGCGAGCTTAGAAAAGCAATGGAATACTGGGCAAAAGCGTTTTCTTTTAAACCGGATGAAGAGCTGGCTTGTCTTAATCTCGCAACTTCATATTTTTCCAGAGATATGAAATTTCAAGCAATTTTTTATTACGAAAAATATCTAAGATGTGCTAAGGATAAAAATTCTTCTTATTATCTTGAAATAAAAAAGACTATAGATGAATTTTCAAAAATCGGAAAAGATTTTTATCAAAAAGCCCAAAAATCAATATCTATGAAAGATTTTGATACTGCTATACAGAGTTTAGAATATGCTGCCAAAAATTATCCGGTTAGTTTTGATATTAATTTTCTTTTAGGAAAACTATATTATGATAAGAAAGAGTTTTTAAAAGCATCAATTTATTTGAAACAAGCTTTTTGTTTAGATAACAAATCCTTGGATGTTTTGCAAATGCTTTCAACTGCACTTCTTGAAGCGGGTGATTTTACAGCAGGTTATTGTTGTATGAGAAGGATTTTGCCACTTATAGTTAATAATCCCAAAAAATATCTTGAAGTTACACAAACTACAAAACATTTAGAAGACAGTTTCGACAAATTCAGCTCACAAGGTCATAGACGTTGGGCTGATACATATTATAATGAAAACAACTATCATTTTGCGTTGTATGAATATGAAAACTGTTTAATTATTGACGGAAATATTGAAAATAATTACTCGGATTTAATTGACAAAGTTCGCTCTTATATAAATCCGGAAGAGAGAATTATCAAAGCATGTTTTGAAAAAGGAACTACTTTACATTCAAACGGAAATTATAGAGAAGCTAACAAATATTTTTCTAAGATATTAAAATTATCCAACGAAAATTCTTCTGATTACAAATTTGCAAAATCAAGGTTAGTAGATGTTTAAAAAATTAAAAAAATATTTTTATTTATATATTCTTAGAAGAAAATATTACAGAGTCGGAAAGTGTAATGCTTGCGGAAGATGCTGTCAAAAAATTTATGTTAAGCATAAAGAAGTTATACAAACCGAAGAGGAATTTAGAAAATTACAAAAACTACATCCGTTTTATACCTACCTAACAATAATTGACAAAGATGAAACCGGATTAGTTTTTGAATGTATGAATTTGGATAAAGAAACCAACAAATGCAAAATCCATAAAAAACGCCCCGGAATTTGTCGTCGTTATCCGCAAGAAGAGTTGTTTATGATGGGTGGAAATTTAGCAGAACACTGCGGTTACAGACTTGAGCCAATTGAAAGTTTTGAAGAAGTTTTTAACAAAGTTCAAAAACAAACAAAAAAAAAGGACAACTTCTGTCCTTAAAATGGTAAGTATATAAAAATTGTAGACTAAACTTTTTAAGCGTACAGGCTCTTCATCCGTGATAAGCCCGTACTTATTTATTGAATATAGTTTAATAAACTCATATTCATTGATGCTGAACTAACTTGCAAACTTGCTTGATAAGCATATTGAGCGTTCATCCATTGAGTAATGGCTTCCGCATAATCTATATCTTGAGTCTGAGAAAGATATGCAGTTAAGTTTTCGTTATTTGTTTCAAGAGTTGATGTTGTCATCTCCAAACGGTTTGCAATACCGCCGAATTTAGTTTGTTCTGTTGTAATTGTATCCAATGAATTTGAAAATTCATCAAGACTTGCATTCATTTGGTCATAACCTTCTTGAACTTCACCGCCAAGAACCTTTTCAATACCATGGCTCAACATTCTTAAAGCACCTAAAACACCTGAATATTTTTCCTCACCGGTATAAACTTTTTCTAAATCAGTTGGTTTACCTGTATATTCAGAATCATCATCTTCATAAGCATAAGTTTTTAAACCTGTTGCTTGATCAACTGTTTCTATAACTCTTCTATCGTTATCATTAGGATCTGTGAAAACTTTTTTGCCGTCATCATTAGTTTCCTGAACTTTTTCATAAGAACCGAAAACTCTATCACCTGTTGTATTGATAATTTCAAAAACGCCGTCAGATACTTCTGTTTGTCTTATGTAATCTTCATTGGCATAAGGAGTTCCGTTGTATGTAATGCTACCATCTTCTTCAATTGTAAACGGAACTGTTTTAGTATTAGCGCCGGAAAAAATGTAGTTATCATTATATTCTGAATTTGCTAAATCAACTATTGTTTTTGCAATTTCATCAATTTCAACTTGTAAGGCTTTTAAAGAAGAATCATTATAAGTTTGGTTATTAGCTTGAATTGCTTTGTCCCAAGCCTTTGATAAATAACCGGAAGCTAATGAGAGCAAATCATCTAAAGCACTTAACTCTGCAGAAGCTAAACCAACATTTTCTTCAAAAATTTCAATTTGACCAAGCTGTTTATTTGTATTTAAAATATTTACAGTTGCAATCGGGTCATCAGTTATACTTGTAATTTTGTTTCCTGATGAAAGTTGTGCTGTTAATTTATTAAAATTATATTGATTCATTTGCATATCTGCTACTAATTGAGCATATCTTGAACTGGAAGTAATTCTATCTACCATTTATTAACCTCCTAAAGCTATTAAAGTATCTAAACAAGTATTACAAGTATTAAACACCTGCGCCGCTGCAGAATATGCAGTTTGATATTTTACCAAATCTACAAGCTCTTCGTTTAAATCAACGCTATTGCGACTTTTTATCTGATTGTATACTGAATCCACAACGCTTGATTGTGTATCAACAAGTGCTTGACCGTTGCTGCCACCTGCACCTATTTTTCCTAACAAACCTGTATAACAATCTTCAATTGTCATACCGTTAAGATTTTGCATACCGTCTTTTCCGTCAAATTTATGAGTTCTTGCCTTTAACATACTTACAACGTTTTGAGAGTTACCGATTGCATTAACATCAAAATTCGGCGGAACATCCAAGTCATTCGGATTGTCAAAGTAAGCACAAGCCAAGCTCCAATGACCGTTATCTGTTAATAAATTTGAATTAACAGCAATGTTACCGGCTGTAACTTTGTCTTTTAACTCGTAACCGATAATTGTATTATCATCCGGATTAATAATTGCTTTTGCCTCACCAAAAATAAAATTATCTTCTGTTGTTGCCTTTAATTTTCCGGTTTCGTTCGGATCAATACAGTAAGCACCTTTACGTGTATTTATACCGTTAAAAATATCAACAAGGGCTTGAGCTATATTATCAAGAGTATCTTTAGCAATACCGACATTTATTCCATCTGCATCTAAATCACCGGAGTGCAACATACCACCTAAAGAACCACTGGTAATTAACGGATTAGCATCCTGAACAAGAATATCAGTGTCATCCTTAGGATTTACAATACTCAATACAGCATTTTCTCTCGGTATTGTATCACCGTTTTCATCCGTAATCGGTACACCGTTTTCATCACGAACTACCCAATCATCAGGATAATTAACATAAACATCATCATATGTATTTACATATTGTTCAGCAGTATAAAGTCTAAGTTCGCCTTTAACTACAGAACCACTGACCATTTCAACACCGCCAACATATAAATCTACAGAACCATTTGGTTTTTCATCAATATTTATATCAACAAATTCTGCAATCTCATTTAATACCATATCACGCTTATCAAGCAAATTATTTGCTTCCAACGAACCGGTTTGAGTAATTGTAAGAGCTCTGTTAATCTCTGCTAACTCTTCTAATTTGTCATTAAATACTTCATATTGATTATATATTTTTGAATTTTGAAGCGCTTCAATACTTTCACCATCCCCTAAAGCTTTTGAGCCAAGTTCATCTAATTGAGAACTTTTTGCATTCAAAGTTGCTGTTAAAGTTTTTGCACTTTCAATAAAATTAACTCTGGCAGTTGAACTTGCAGGATATTCATTTAAGTTATTAACCGCATCATAAAAAGAAGCCAAAGCATCAGAAATTCCTTTACCTTCCAAATCTTCAAAAATATTAGCTAAATCACCAATATTACCCAACTCTTCTTCGTATTGTTTTAACAAAGAAAGTTGATCACGATAATAATTATTCAAATAACTATCACTATAACGAGTTACACTGGCAATCTTAACACCACCGTTTGCTCGAATTTGTGCTTCAGTATTATTACCAATTGCACCGGCAATATTTCTTGTTGCAAGATTTACCTTTTGTTTTGAATAACCTTCTGTATTCATATTAGCAACGTTATGCGAAACTACACTAATTGCAGATTCATTAACGTGTAATGCGTTCGATGTAATATTTAAAGCATTGAATAAGCTAACCATATTTATTTACCTCAACAAAATATTTTGAAACCTTCGGATTAATCTAATCCTAGATTTCTTCATTTATTGTCCACATGTCTAAATCATGTGTGTCTGTAGTTTTTCCTGCACCGTTATAGATACTTCCTTGAGGTGCAAATGCATTCACAACTGTTTCCAACATCTTGTTGGTAATTATGATGCCATGTTTTATCAATTCCACATTTTGATTATTTAATAACACTAACTCGTCTAAAATTTTACAAATCTTAACTTTTCTTAACATTAAAGCTTCTTTTTGGTCAGGTTGATTTGCCTCTGCAAAGCTTATAAATTCTGACATTGAACCGTTTTTACCAAGCAGTTCTTCTGATATGTTTTTTCTTGAGTTATTTAGCTTAACAATTGTTTCGTTCATAGCTAAAATTTTATTATCAAGAACACCCAAATCATCAGTTTTAGCTTTTTTAAGAATTTCACGTTTTTCCTCAAAAAGATTTCTAAGGTTTGTGTAAGCATCTATTTCTTTATCAAGTATTGTTATTAATTTTCTAAATTGTGTTGAATACATCTATAAAACCTCTAATTAGAACAGATATCTAACAAATCTGTTAATAATACCTTCATTTTGGCTTCTTGAAACAGTTCCTCTACCTGATAGAGCAAATTGCAGATTAGAAACATTATAAGAATAAATTTCTCCGTCAACGTTTAACCAGCGAGGGTCTACAACACCGGTTACAACAAAATCTAATCTTTCATTACCATTAACAAGAGTTTTCTTGCCTTGAACAGATAAGTTTCCGTTAGGAAGTTGCTGTACAACTTGCACTGCAATTTTATCACCTAAAGTCATTGCTCTGGATCCAACTGCAGAATTTGAAACCTCATTAGAACCACCAAAACCGTCAGTTCCTTTAAGTGATAAACCGAACCATTTATTTAAAAATGTTGTAAAAGTATCAACCGTTGTAGATGATTTTTCAGAAGAATAAGCTAAATTATCGCTTAATGAGATATTTTCATCCATAATTATTGAAATCAAATCACCAATTTGTCTTGCTTGAACACCGCCAAACAATGAGCGTGGCGTACCTTGATAATGTTGAGATGCGCCTAAAGTAAATAATGATTCAGCTTGCACTGTCGGAACTGCAATCATCGTCATTAATATTAGTGTTGATACTATTAATTTTTTCATATTTCCTCCATAAAGTAAGTTAAGTGAGTAAGGTGAGTAAAGTTCTTTAAATTTATTTCTTATTTATACCTTGTTTAATTTTGTTTTTATGAGCGTCAGTGAATTTATTGCACTTTACTCACTTTACTTACCTCACTTACTTTTTCAGCACAAATATTCTGCAATTACGCTTCTTCCGTATATTAATCCGTATTTTATATCTTCATCTGTTATATTAAATTCACCAACATATTCTGCACATTTTCTAATATCGTTAACATCCACTTTTTCAAGTAAACTTTTTGGTGCAGCTTTTGTACCGGAACTTGTTTCGTCAATTATATTTGAACTATCTTTTTCTTGCGGTTTATTAAGTTGATTAGCAGAGTTTCTTAATGCGTTAACTGCTGAAAACACTTGTACACTATTATTTTGTCCTATTGATGATAACATTTATTTTCCCTTTTTATTTTACGTATTTTTCCATTTGTCTATAAATTTGTTGAGCCATTCCGATACTTGAGCGAGGATTGCTTGCGATATCGTGTCCTATTTGCTGATAAACAATTGATTTAAAAGTATCTACATACTGACTTTTTTCGCCAAATAATCCATTTTCTCTGTCAACTGTTTTATCCATTTCTGTAAACATTTTGGTTACAAAAATCGCCTCAAATTCTTCTGCTGCTTTTTGTAATTGAGCTTTGGAATCACCTGCTTCTTTAATTCTGTTATATAAAATTTGATCAGAGTTAATAGTTTTAGCGCCGTCCAAATTATGTTTTATTAAATCAAATGATGCTGTTGAAAAATCCATCTTTTCCTTTCATTAAGTCTTTAAGACGTTAAATTCGTTTTAAATAATAATCAACTCTGCTTGTAAGCTACCTGACTTTTTCAAAGCTTGAAGTATTGAAATTAAGTCAACAGGTGCAACCCCAATAGAATTTAAAGCTCTAATTAAATCATTTAGGTTGCTGTTTGCGGGCATTTCGACCAAGCTACCCGGTGCTTTATTAATTTCTATATCAGAATTTTCAAACCCAACGGTTGCACCTTCTGCAAAACTGTTTGGTTGAGAAACTTCATTTGTTGTAGAAACAGTTACGGTTATATTTCCATGCGCAACAGCAGCAGGAAGTAATTTTACATCAGCACCGATTACAACTGTTCCGGTTCTTTCATTCACAACAACTTTAGCTCTTTCTAAAGTTGGAGCAACTTCCAAATTTTCAAGAAGTGAGATAAAAGTTACTCTGTCATTCATAAATCTTTGCGGAATCATCACTTTAACAGAACTTCCGTCAATAGCTTGTGCAGGTGCTAAAGCTGAAACTGTATTTGCAATTCTGGAAACTAAAGTATAATCTGATTTATCAAGACATAAAGTTATTGAATTTTCATCACCGATTTCTGTATAAATATCACGTTCAATAATCGCACCCCCAGGAATTCTTCCTGAAGTTGTAATTGCTGTTCTTGCTGAAGATCCACCTGCTATTTTATTAATACCACCAACGGATAAAGGACCTTGTGCAACAGCTACCGCTTCACCATTTGGTGCTTTTAGAATTGTTTGAACAAGAACGCCGCCCTCTAAACTTTTTGCATCGGCAATAGCTGATACAGTTACGTCGATTTTATCACCATTTTTAGAAAACGGTGGAACTGTAGCGGTTACGATAACAGCAGCTGAAGCACCTTTTTGAATATAGTTTTCTTGCTCAATTACTGTACCCAAGTTTCTTAATAACATTTTATTAGTAATTTGAGTTGAACGAGAGTTATCACCTGTACCCGGTAAACCAACTACAATACCATAACCTACAAGTTGGTTTTCACGCACACCTTTAATGTGAGTCAAATCCATAATTCTAACTTTTGCTTCAATAGCATTAGCAGGAATTAACCCTGATATCATGATTAATGTTAATATTGTTGCTAAGATTTTTTTCATATACTTACCCTTTATAAAATTTTAGATGTTTACTAAAACTCTATTTTCCCCAATTATTTTTCCTGTATAAACTTTTTTGTAGTTTTTATTTTGTACATTTATATAATCGCCGGTCATTCCGTCTGCCATTGCTGTTCCGTCAATTGTTATCATTACCGCACCATTAGAAACAAAGAATATTCTAACTTCACCGTTTCTAAGCACATCCGGTTTCATTTTTACAAACCTTTTATCAATAATTTCTCCTTTTTGGAACGCTTTTTTAGCAGACATTTCCTTGTTAAGAACTTTTTCTGATAAAACATAATCAGCATTTTGAGAAACATCCATTCTTTTAACAAGAGTTGCCTCTCTCGTAATAGCTTGCTCTCTGTTTATAAAATCTGCTGCAACAAGAACTTCTTTATAAACACTTGTTTGAGCCGGTAGATTTAAAGTTCTTATGTAAGCACCGTCAACATAAACATCTACTCTTTTAATATCTCTAGGAACTATTTTATCTGCTCCTTGAACTATTTTATATGTTACCTTCCCGTCCGGTAGCTGAAGTTCTGCAAAAGGTGTTGCAGTAATTTTTACTTCTACATCAGCATTTGTATTTTTTTTGTAAATATTTTCAAGTTGAGTTGAAATTTGACTTTTAATTTCAGCAGAACTGATAGTTTGAGCATTTACACTCAATCCTATCATCATTATTAACGCTGTAATTAAAATCCTATTTAACATCCACTACTCACTTTTCATTGTTTATGACATGTTATTAGTTAACTGCAAGATATTGCTTGAAGAATTAATCAATTTTGAATTTGATTCGAATGCACGTTCAGCCTTAATCAAACCAACTAACTCATCTACAATTTGCACGTTAGAACCTTCCAACATACCTTGTTGAATTAAACCTAAACCATTTTGTCCCGGAGTATCTTGAACAGGGTTTCCGGAAGCTTGTGTTTCTTTATACAAATTATGACCAATTGACAACAAACCTGATGGGTTTTGGAATTTTACCAACTGCAAAGAACCAACAATTGACTGTTGAGTTTGCCCAGGTAATGTTACAGAGATGTTACCGTCTTGTGTAATTGTAACTTCTGTCGCATCACGAGGAATAGAAACAGAAGGCTGAATTAACAAGCCGTCATTTGTACAAAGTTGACCTAAAGAGTCTACTTGTAAACAACCATCACGTGTATAAGCAAGAGAACCGTCTTCTTTCATAACTTGTAAGAAACCTTCACCTTCGATTTCGATATCAAGTTGTCTGCCTGTAGAAATTGCAACACCTTGAGTAAAAATTCTTGTTGTTGCAGCAGTCTTAACCCCAAGTCCGATTTCTATACCTACAGGTTGATAAGTACCTTGGTTCATCAACGCACCCGGTGTTCTTGCTGCTTGAGATAATAAATCTTGAAATTCAATTCTCGATTTTTTAAACCCTGTAGTATTAACATTTGATACGTTGTTCGCAATAACATCAAGGTAATTTTGTTGTGCTATCATACCTGTTGCTGCTGTTGTTAATGCTCTTAACATAATTTATTTTCCTCTCTTAAGTTTGGTTTTTATTTTTTTAGATAATAAGGTAATATGAATATAATCTCTTATTTTATTATTCCCTTATTGCTTTTCTTTATTGTGTTATTTTACCTACAGAAACTGCCGTTCTCAGTAAGTCATTATTTGTGCTTACAACTTTAGTAAGCGATTCGTAATTTCTGGTTGTTTGAATTGTATTTATCATTTCCTTAATTACGTTTGAATTAGATAACTCTAACATTCCTTGTTGAACCGTAAATTTTTCAGCTTTTAGTTCAGGATTATTTTCTTTATCCATTGGTATAAATCTTGTATCTGCTATTTCAAACAAGTCTTCTTTGTTTGAAAAATCAAATATACCGATAGTCTGCATAGGTATTTTTTGAGTGTAAGAATTCATCTCAATATTACCTTGTTCGCCGATAACAATTTCCATTCTGTCGCGCATTAATTCAGGATCCCAATCCTCTGGAATCATTCGGATTTTCCTATTGTTAACGTCAAGCACGTATTCACCTTGTTTAGTTACAAGATACTCTTCGTTATTAATAGCAAATGAACCGTTTCTGGTATAAGAAACTTTACCCTCACCATCTTGAATTTTGAAGAAACCATCACCTTCAATAGCTAAATCAAATTTATTTCCGGTTTTGTCCAACGCACCTTGTGAAAAATCGTGAACATAATCAATTGATTGTGAACCCATTGATAAAGTTCCTAAATATCTGCTCGTATCATTTCTTAAAATAGAACCCTCTTGAGAATATACAGCAGATTCCATTACATCCTTAAAACGTAACTCACCCT
Organism: Cyanobacteria bacterium SIG28; assembly: GCA_015152525.1. Lineage (GTDB taxonomy): Bacteria > Cyanobacteriota > Vampirovibrionia > Gastranaerophilales > Gastranaerophilaceae > CAG-196. The sequence continues at coordinate 92,070 of SUTU01000006.1, forward strand.
TTTTAAAACCAACAGTATTCACGTTAGCCAAGTTATTAGCTATTCTGTCATTCATATCCATAAGAGCGACCATACCTTTAGCCGCAGATTCCAAACCTCTAACTATCATCCTGCCACCCCTTTGTATGTGTCATACTTACTTAAAACTTTTTTTACATAATTTTGTGTTTCAGCATATGGTGGAATTCCACCATATTTTTTTACTGCATTAGGTCCTGCATTATATGCAGCAAGTGCCAATGACTTGTTGTTATCAAATCTGTCCATTAACCCTTTCAAATACTTTGTGCCACCTTCAATATTCTGCTCAGCATCATACGCATTTTTAACACCTAATCCTTGTGCAGTGGATGGCATTAATTGCATAAGTCCCATTGCGCCACAATGTGAAGTTGCATTAGGATTAAATCCTGATTCTTGATTAATAACAGCTTTTACAAAATCTTCATCCAAACCGTTTTTATCAGCATATTTTGTAATTAAATTATCTATTTCACTTCTTGATACAGATGTTGGATTTTTTGAATTCTTAGCTGTAGACTCTAATATTTTTTGAAAATCATTATCCGGTTTTTGAGCAATAGAAGCTAATGACTGAAATTGATTTTCAATCATATTCATGCGCTGCAAAGTAACATTTAGGCTCGAAAGCTGCACCTCTCGTTCTCCTCCGGTCTATTCTATTATATTCTTACCAAGTCTTTTAAATTATTTTTGTAGGGTATACCACACCCCACCATAGTCTACACTCACAGTGTAATACATATAATGTAGACAGACATCGACCAGAAGATTGAACTTTTAATTCTCGTATTGACCATGTGGTCAATGTGAGATTATATATTTTTAAGAGTAATCCTTCCACTTTTATGGTGTACTTTAAGTATTTTTCTTCTTTGGCTTGCAAATAAAGAAGAAAAAGCACGTATACGTAACATTAAATTCAAAAATAATTGTTAACAACAATTAAAAATTAAAATTCTATTGATTATCCTGCTAAGAAAGAGCTGTAATTTTGTTGCATTTGTGAAATTACTAACTCCATATTACTAAATTTCTTTTCTAATTGTGTTTGATATACATCAATTCTGGATTGTTGTTTAGTAATTTTTTCTTCCATTTTTCTAATATCTGAATCTAAAGTTGTTTGTTTAATATCAAAGAACCCTGTTGTAGCAGATAGCATTTGTTCAACAGTGCTTTCCATCATATTAAATATGCCGTTATCACCTGCAAGAATAGCTCTTACGGATTCCGGATCTTCCTCCAACGCCTTTTTGAACGCTTCTTCGTCAAATTCCAAAGTCGTTGTATCTGTAGATAAATTGCCACCGTCAGCTTTTCCTGTTGAAATACCTAACTGTGATAATAAATTGTAAGCACCGCCATTAGTTGAATTACTACCGTTTGCATAAGTTCTGATAGTGTTTTTAAAACTGGTTAAAGATGTTTCTCTCTGCAAATCTGCACCACTTGCTGTTACTTCATCGATTTTGTCCATAGTTTTGTTATATGCACTTACAAATTCTTTAACTGCACTAACCAAGTCAGAAGTATTTTGAGTTACTTTTAATGTTGTGTTGCCATCTTCTTCAGTATTAACTTTTTTAAGAGTCAAGGTTACATCTGTTAACCTTGAAACATCAGAAGTAATTGTGTTTGAAGTTGCTGTCATACTTGTACCGTTTATTGTGAATCTGGCATTTTGACCCAACTCCTGAATATCTGTAAACATTTTTGATGAAGTAACATTTCCTTCTTCATCACGTTCAGTTTCGGTAAAGCCCATTACGTCAGTAAAATTACTTGTTCCGGCTTGAATATTAATGTATGAAGCACCCTCTTTCTTAGAAGTTATAGAAAGTTTACCGGTTGCATCATCCCAATAAGCATATGCTTGTGCTTCATCTGTATTGTTAATCTGAGATATTATATCTGATAATGTTGTATCTTTACCAATAGTGAATGTTGCATCACCAATAGTAAATGTACCGGCTGTAATTTTTTCATTAAATCCTGAATTTTCAGATGTTAATTTTGTTGAAGTATTAGCTTTGAATAAAGAATTAGTTGAAAGGTAAGTGCCGTCCTCTTGTTGTGTTATACCAAACAAAGAAACGATATTTGAAGAATCGGTAGTTGAACCGACACTTATTACACTATTTTCATCAATAGCCGAAAATCTCATTGCACCGTTTTCGCCGATTTCAGCTTTAACACCGGCAGCTGCCAGTTGAGCTTTTAAATCACTCACAGTGTCATCTTCTTCTATGTTTATTGTTGTTTTCACACCGTCAACAAAAACAGCTAAAGTACCTTCTTTAATACCTAAATCTGTTAATTTTGTTGTATCATCGGCAACAGCACTTGCAGGTTCTCTGGAACTCGCTTTTGTACAAGTTGCAAGCTGTTCTACAGTAATATCATATGTCTGCTTTGAAGCATTATTACCGGCGGTAGCTGTAAAAATGTCTGTGTTTGAAGAAGTTGCTGTGTTTTTTGCAAACAAATCAAAAGTTCCGCCAAATTTTGCGTCCGTCAATTTTTCAAGAGCAGTTCTTAAAGACGATACAGAACTTCTTGTATCGGACAGAGTAGACTTTGATTTCTGAATGTCTTTTAATTCAGTTTGTAAAGTTGTAATTTTTTCCTGTTTAACCGATACCAGAGCATCAACCCATGCTGCTGTATCCAAACCCGACGCCAAACCGCTAAATGATATTACCATTAATAAAATCCTTTTTGTTAACTTCGTTAGTATATACTAATATATATAATATTATAATCTATCTATTAGTGCTTTTCAACCCTACGGATGAAGTATATTGTTACATAACTTTATGTTTTTCTCTTATGAGAATACACCGAATGTACTGTCAATGTTGTCAGAAATTTGTGTTTTTAATGAATCCATTTGAGAACTCAAAGCTTGTCTTTCAGTATCAAGTTTTGTTAACTCTTGGTCATAACGTTTTTCTTTTCTGTCAATATCTTTCATTGCTTTTTCGTATTTTGCCTCAGCTTTTGCCAATTGTGTCTTATCAATTTCTGTTGTATTGCTGAATGAAACAGATGTTTCAGCACCAATCATAGCTGAGTCCATTTCTATTTGACCATTGGAATTTACTGAATAACTTTCTAAAGTAAATCTGCCTGATACTAATTGTTGATTTAACCATTCATTATTATTAGCAGCGCCAGCTTGTGCTTCTGAATTAAATGTTTCAATTGATACACAATCACCACAAGCTTCAATTTGTTTGTAGATATTTGCATAGTAATTGAATAATGGCATATCGATATTATCTTTTTCAGTGCCTAATGCAGCAGCCAAAACTGTAGAACCTTGAGTTCTGTAGAAATCATATTTAAAGTTTTCAAGTAAAGTTTCTAGATTAGCTGCACCGTTAGGGTTAGTTTCTCTCATTTGTGCAAGAGCAGCGTCAACTTCTGCATCATTAAATATACTTGAAACAGGACCATATTGATTTAATTGTTGCATTATGCTGTCGTGTGCGCTTACTAAATAATTGCCTGATGAAGCATTAGAAGCGTATTGATCGTATGCTGATTGTTCAAGCTGATCGTATGCATTACCACTATTTACCGGCGGTGTGAAAGAAGGTGTGCCGTTATCCCAATTAAATACAGTCGGACCTGTCATATTTAATGTTGGTGCATGAGGTGCTGGTGAAGCCATAATTGTTGTTGCCAATGGTTCCGGTTTTTCAGGTTGTTCCGGCTCTGGCGAGTCTATTACACGTGTTGGTACTGAATCAGATTCCGGTGTAGAAGTAGCCGGTGGTGTTGAACCTGCAGGTGGTGTTGAAGCTGCAGGTGGTTCCGGTGTTGAAGCACCAATAGTGCCACCTAGCACACCCCAAGAAGGTAATCCGCCAACAACAGTAATTGTTTCCATATTACTGTTTTCAGGCATTGTTACATTACTAGGTGTTGCAGGTGGAGTACCTGCTGGTAAAGATGGTATTGCTGCAGTTCCTGCAGAAATTAATGTAGCGTTAGGAGAATCAGGAATAGCGGCTGCTGCACCATTATCCGGACCTTCAATTACTATGTCTTCAATTGGCACATTCGGTAATTCGGTAGAATCTGTTGCAACGAAAGCACCGGGTGCGCCAAATGCTCCGGGTGCAATAATAGCTGATGTTAATACATCCGGTGCATCAATATCAGGTAGCCCACCTTGAAGAGCCGGTGTAGGCAAACCGGGTGTTGTAGGATTAGCAGCCGGTGATGCCATTAATCCTGCAGAGGTTACTCCCGGTAATGCTGAACCTGTGAGTGTTGTTAAAGTAGGTGCGCTTGGTGTAGGTGCACTTGGCGGCGCTGCTGTTCTAAATCCAGCAGTTACCATAGGTGTTTGAATAAGTGTTTCTTCGCCCAATATAACAGGCAAAGGTTCTTCAGTGCCTTCGCTTGCACTATCTCCATTAATTGTACCAAAACTTGGTAAACTTGACGAAACATAAGTAGAAGCTACCGGTATGCTGGTAGTTGTTCCTGAACCGGCAGTTTCATTAAAATAAGAAGGATCAATCCCCATCATTAATGCTGCAAATTCATAAGCGTCAGAAGCACCGCCGTTTTTATAAGCATCATAAACTTCTTGTTCAACAACCAAACGGCCTTGATCATCCATTAATGAATAGTGTTTACCGCCGGCATTTTTAATATTTTCACTTGAACACAAATTATTAAAAGTTGCTGCAACCAAAGTGTTATCCGGTTGTTTTATAGTTAAAGTTGTACCGTCAAGTGCATTTAAATATTCTGTGTATGCAGCATCTGAAAAGTTGGCTAGTTGCAACTTTTTAGCTTGAATATTCTGTGCTTGATATTCAACATCATGCATTCTGTTTGTTAGTGCAAGCAAACGTGCTTGCGATGCTGACATACCCATAATTGGTTCCTTTTTGTTTTTCCCTTTGTGTCATGTATTACGGCATTTTTACTCAGAAACTTTAAGGTTTTGGGTGATTTTGTTACAAAAGTTAACAAAAAAGATGTTTAAAAAATTTGAGGTTAAAAAATTGTATTATTTTCTGTTTTTATGCTATTATATAGGGTATAGAGTTAGTTTTTGTCTGTTTAATTTGTCAGACAATATAAAGGGGGATGAATGGCTCAAGGTTATGATGCTAGTAATATTAGGGTTTTAGAAGGTTTAGAGGCTGTAAGATTACGTCCTGGGATGTATATCGGTTCAACTTCTCAACGTGGCTTACACCATTGTATATACGAGATTGTCGATAACTCTATCGACGAATCTCTTGCGGGTTTTTGTACAGAAATCCATGTAACAGTTAACAAAGACAACAGTGTTACTGTTGAAGATAACGGTCGTGGTATTCCTGTTGACATTAAACCTGATAGCGGAAAGTCTGCATTAGAAATCGTTCACACCGTGCTTCACGCCGGCGGGAAATTCGGCGATGGCGGTTATAAGGTTTCAGGCGGATTACACGGTGTAGGTGCATCCGTAGTTAACGCTCTTTCTGAAAAAATGATTGTTGAAGTTTCTCGTAACGGATACGTTTGGCGACAAGAATACTTAAGAGGTGAGCCTACAGCTCCTGTAGAAAAAACTGTTACAACTACAAAAACCGGAACCAAATCAACTTTTTGGCTTGATCCGGAAATCTTTACCGAAACAACAGAAGTTGATGTTGATATAATTGCTACTCGTTTTAGAGAAATGGCGTTCTTGAACAAAGGTTTAAAAATTATATTACATAACGAAAAAGCAGGTAAAGAAGAAACTTTCCACTATGAAGGCGGTATCGGAAGCTATGTTTCATATTTGAACCAAAATAAAACAGTTTTGTTTGACGAACCGATTTACATGGACAAAATGGTTGATGGCATGAATATCGAAGTAGCAATGCAGTATACAGATTCTTATAACGAATCAATATTGTCATTTGCGAACAATATCAACACTCACCACGGCGGAACACACTTAACAGGCTTTAGAAACGCTATTACACGTGTGTTGAACGATTACGCAAGAACAAACAAAATTCTGAAAGATTCTGAGCAAAACCTTTCAGGTGATGACGTGAGAGAAGGTTTGACAGCAATCGTTTCAGTTAAAATCGGAAATCCGGAGTTTGAAGGTCAAACAAAAGAAAAACTTGGTAACCAAGAAGCTATGAGTGCTGTTCAAGATGTTGTAAGAGAAAAGTTACAAGAATGGTTAGAATTTAATCCAAAACTTGCAAAAACTATTATTGAAAAAACTCTTCAAGCACAACGTGCAAGAGAGGCTGCTCGTAAAGCAAGAGAATTGACAAGAAGAAAATCTGTTCTTGAAAACTCAACTTTACCGGGTAAATTAGCTGATTGTTCTAACAGAGAACCTGAAAAATGCGAAATCTACATAGTTGAGGGTGATTCTGCAGGCGGTTCTGCTAAACAAGGCAGAAACAGAATGTTCCAAGCTATTTTACCGCTTAGAGGTAAAATCTTGAACGTTGAAAAAGCTCGTCTTGATAAGATTTATGCAAATAACGAAATTCAATCAATGGTTCAAGCTTTCGGTATTACAATTAGTAAAAACGAAGAAGAATTTAACCTTGACAAACTTCGTTATCACAAAATTATTATCATGACCGATGCTGACGTTGACGGTGCACATATTAGAACTCTGTTATTAACATTCTTCTTTAGATATGCAAAACCGCTTATCGAAAACGGATATGTTTATATTGCACAACCGCCGTTGTTCAAAGTTACTCAAGGCAAAGTTTCTGAATATTTATATGATGAACATGCTCTTGATAAAATGCTTAAAGAACGTGGTATCAAGTCATTAAGCTTGTCTGACAAATCAAAATCAAAAGTTAAAACAGGTGATGAATTACTAAGCTTGTTGCAAAGTATGGCAACTTATTACAAAGCTTATAACAACCCTATTTTGAATATAATTCCTTCAGTAGTATTAAGAGGACTTATTCGCTCTGATGTTAAACCGGAAGATTTTGAAGATCAGGCAAAAATGAACGAAGTTGTTTCTTATCTTGATCATTATATCAAAGATCACGCAGAAAATTACGGTGTAACAGAGGCTAAGAATTATGCAGTTTCACTAAAATATAATGCAGAAAATGCAAAATATGCAATCCAGTTGGATTTATTTGAAAACGAAACAGAAATGATTACTTCAAACATAATTAAATCTAATGAGTTCAAAAGATTAAAAAATTCTTATCCTATAATTCGTGATTTCTTAATAGAAGAAGAAAAAGAACTAATTCTTGAAAGTGAAAACGGTGAAGTAACAATTTCTTCATTTGAACAATTACAAAAAATTGTTGATGAAAGAGGTCAAAAAGGTATGACTATCCAACGCTTTAAAGGTCTTGGTGAAATGATGCCTCAACAACTTTGGGAAACAACAATGGATCCTGAAACCAGAACACTATTAAAAGTTAATATTGAGGATGCTATGATGTGCGACCAATTATTTGATATTTTAATGGGTGATAAGGTTGAACCTCGCAGAAACTTTATTGAATCAAATGCAGTTTATGCAACTAACATTGATACATAATGAGGGTGCAAAAAACTAGAGTTTTTTACAAGCTCTAATAAAACCAAATATAACTAAAATCCGAGTTTGATATTTATCAAACTCGGATTTTGTTTAAGTATGCTTATCAATTTCAGACTAAGAAATGTTTTCAGAAATTGTAGTATTTACTCCGGATTCAACAGCGCCTTTAGCAACTCTTACAGCATTTTTAATAGCATAAGCTCTGCTTCTGCCGTGTGAAATTACCGTAATACCTTTAACGCCCAAAAGTAAGCAACCGCCGAACTCTTCGTAATTAATTCTTCCATAAATTCTTCTTAAGAAAGGTTTTGCCAATAAGCCAACAATCATTCCCAAGAAATCAGATTTGAAAGTACTCTTAATCATTTTGAATAACAATGTAGCTGTGCCTTCAGTAACTTTTAAAACAACATTACCTACAAAACCATCACAAACAACTACATCACAAACGTTAAGGAATAATTCTCTACCTTCAACGTTGCCCATAAAATTGAATTTTTCTTTTTCTTCTTCCAATAAATTATAAGCTGCTTGAGCCAATTCATTACCTTTACCGGCTTCTTCACCGATATTCAAAACACCTACTCGAGGGTTTTCAACACCTAAAACGTTTTTAGAAAAAGTTCTTCCCATTACTGCAAATTGTTTTAACATTTGTGGTGTGCAATTACTGTTTGCGCCGCCATCAATAACAACGATAGGTTTTTTCATTGTAGGAAGTGTTACGGCGATTGCAGGTCTGTCAACTCCCGGAATTCTTCCTAAGCCAAACAAGCTTGATGCCATTGCTGCACCTGTAGAACCTGCAGCAACAAGAGCATCCGAACTACCTGTCGCAACAGAATTAACAGTTAAAACAATCGAAGAGTTTTTCTTCTTGCGAATAGCTTGACCCGGTGCCTCACCCATTTCGATTACTTCCGAAGCGTGGGTTATTTTTATATCTAAAGACTTAACGTCAACTCGAACACGTTTTTTGCCACCAGCCTTTCCACAGTCCGATAAAAAGCCTTCTTTTTGAATTTTTTCTAAACAACTCTCAATTCTATCTTCTTTACCAACAAGTTCGATTGCTACTCCATACTCAGCAGCTGCCCAAACCGCACCGGCAACTATCTCAAAAGGCGCGTTATCTCCGCCCATTGCATCAACTGCTATTCTTGTCATCCTCACCTCTTTTTATTTTATAAAGCCTGATATTGAGAGGGCGAAAATTTTCGCCCTCATAAATCAATTATTCTTCTGTTTTTTCTTCTTCAACAGCTTCAGCAGGAGCTTCTGCAGGTGTTTCTTCAACTACTGCAACTTCTTCTTTAGTTTCTTCAACTACTTCTTCTGCTTTAACTTCTTCAACTACTTCAGCTTTTTTAGATTTTTTAGGAGCTTTTTTTACTTCTTTAACTTCTTCAGCTGCTTCTACAAAACCTTCAGCTTTTCTTGAAACAACTTTACCTTTGTATTGACCACAAGCTGTACAAACTGTGTGTGCTAATACTACTGCACCGCAATTAGGACATTTTGTTGTGGTAGGTTTTGTTGCCTTCCAATTTGATCTTCTTTTTCCTTGAGCACTATGCCCGGTTCTTTTCTTAGGTACTGCCATTTTTATATCTTCCTTTCTAATTTATATTACTTTGCCAGCGTATTTTACTTTTTCTATTAAGCTAATTTATTTAGTCTTGTCTTTCGATTTTGATGTTTTTAAAAACATCCATTCTCGAATCGTGAATATTTATATCTTCATCTGACGTAAACATTCCCTCATTACAATTTATACCACAAACCCGTTTATTTGGTAAAGCTAATATTACAGATTGATACAATAAGTCATAAATATCTATTTCTTTTTCGCCGTTCAAATCTGTTACAAACTGACCTCCAGAGAGCTCAAACTCTTGTGAATACTCGTCTTGAAGCGCACCCTTTGCAAATGTTTCGTCAATTTGAGTATCTAAATTATACTCATATTCATGTAAACATCTATCACAAGTTAGATTAATTTTACCTTTAACGGTTCCTTTAACTTCTACAAATTGTCCAAGTGATTTTAACTCTAAATCAGCCCAAATATCGCAACCAAATTCATCCATGAATTCATTAAATTCATAGTACAATGTGCCGTTAGGTTCTTGTTCAATTTCTTCGATTAATATTTTGTTCATTGTTATCCTTTATGCACAAGGTTCTTCTTGTAATACCAAGCCTGCAATTTGAGTAGAAACAAAGCAAACCTTTTTAATTGGTCCGATTGGTTCTTTTTCTACCAAAACAGGTGTAGGGCTTTTCATTAATTGTTTTAATTCAGAATAAACTGCTTGCGGATTGTCAAAATACATTACAAGCGGTGTTGCGGAACCTTTCAAGAAAAGAATTACTGCATATCTTGTTTTTTGCGGTGTACCAAATTGTTGAACCATTTTTGTTCTCCTTTGTTTCTTTTTCACTGTTGTATTATACTATAAAAAAGTGATTAAGTGAATGAGTGATTAAGTAACTAAGTTCTTTAAATTCGCTAACGCTCATAAAAAATTATAAAGAACTCTACTCACTTCACTCACCTTGTTCATTCTACTCATTTGAAAGGATTTTCATGTTTTCAAAAATAAACCAAATACTAAATAATGATGGCGTAATTGCTTTTGTTACAGACACAGTATGGGGATTAGGGTGTTTGCCAACAAGCGAAAAAGCCGTACAAAAAATTTATGAAATTAAACACAGAGAGGCTAAAAAGCCTCTTATCTTAATGAGTGATGATACATATCCGCTTTTTGATTATGTAAAACAACCAATTCAAAAGGAGGCACAAGTTTTAGCAAAAAAATATTTCCCGGGTGCACTGACTTTGGTTGTGGAAAAATCTGAAAATACACCTGATTATATAACTTCCGGAATGAATACAGTCGGCATAAGGGTTCCAAACAATGAAACTTTTGCAAATATTTGCAGAAATATTGAATCAAGGGTTCTTGCAACAACCAGTGCAAATTTATCAGGTGAAGCACCTGCTTTAACTTATGAAGAAGCAGTTTCCTATATTGGGGATAAAGTTGATTTGGTTATTCCTGATTACGGATTTTGTGCAAAAGGTATTGCTTCAACAGTTGTCGGGTTTAATGATGAAAATATCATTGTTTACAGACAAGGTGAAGTGATTATTTAGTATACAAGTTTAGCGATTATAAATTTGTTTAGCTCTGTCTACAATTTCTTGATACTTCTCTTGCAATTCTAATTTAGTTTCATTATATTTATTTGCTTTTTGAGAAAAATATACTCCTAAACCGGCAGTTAATAAAAGTAATGGTAAATCTTTTTTGCTGGCAGCACCGGCGCTAAGAAGAAATTCTGTAGCTGCAAATGAAGTTTCCATATTACGCATATTTTTTGCATTATAATATTTTCTTGCAATTCCGTTTCCGCGTCGCAAGCTTAAGTTTCGTGTTAAAGCACCAATTTTTAGCATATTTTATCCTTTTTCTTTATTAAATATGCTAATTAAAAACGTGTAAAAAATTTTTTTGCTATACTTCTGTTTCAACAAATGGCAAAAATTCTTCTTCACCAAAATGCGAATATGTATCCAAAGCTTTGCCTATATGAACAGGACGAACATTTTGATTATCTAAATTCTGAGCAACAGAAACATAAGTGTAACTAGGATTTGAGCTATATTGAGAAACAGCATTTTCATCACAATATCTCATATATTCATCATAAGTTACAACACCATCGCCATCATAATCCATAGCTTTATTGTAACTTTCTTCACCATGTTTAGCGTAAATTTTTTCCTTGGTTGAGTCTTCAATCAAATTTTGAAGGTTAGGTTTATTTGATTTAAGTGCTTGAATATTTTGTAAATCAATCATATTCATTCGCATTTGATTTATTGAACTTGTCATAACACATATCCTCTTTATTTGCACATTTAGGTACTGCTACTTCTTGCCCAATTTGATTATAAATGGGGGTTTTATTATTATAAACTGTGTTATATCAATCTCAATCGTTCTTGAGAATTAAAAAAATACTACTCGCAAGAGTGGTTTTTATCCAAATATCTTAGAACATTCTTTTAAAACATAGTTAATAAAATCACAAGATGCTTGTAATCCACCTTTAAACTCCGCAAAAAACCAAGAATTTCTATCAAATTCACATTCAATCCATTTAGCAAGCCTATAACTCATATACATACCTCGTTAGGTTAATCGTCTGGTTAGATAAAATATATATCAAAAGCTATTATCATGTCAAGTACAATGTAAGGTATTTTGTAATATGGCATATGATAGAAAATTAATGAGAAACGGTAATGGTTGGGCTTTATGCCTAAATTCAACAATTTTACAATTTTTAGATGTTAATCCTACTGAAAATATGGTTAAATATACAATGGAAAATGATAAATTAATTATTACAAAAAGTGATAAGAAAATAGAAAAAGACAAATAAGCTAAAATCATTTCAGTTCAATTTTTTTTGCAATATAATTGTTATATGAATATTTTACAAGAATTTGATACAATAGCTGCAATTGCAACACCACTAGGTATGGGTGGGGTTGGAATTATTAGAATTTCAGGTGATAAAGCCTTTGAAATTATCGAAAAGATTTTTACCAATTCTAAATTTGAACCAAGAAAATTTAATCATGGTTGGATTATTGACGGTGATCCAAAAATATGGCAAAAACAAAAAGAACAATTAAATTCTGATACGCAGACTGAAAGCAAAACAACTTGTATAGCGATAGATGAAGTTATTGTGCTTCCTTTTTTTGCACCGAACAGTTACACCGGTGAAAATGTTGTTGAAATACAATGCCACGGTGGGATAAATGTTGTAAAAAATATTTTAAATCTTGTACTTGCTAATGGTGCAAGAATGGCGGAAAAGGGTGAATTTACAAAGCGAGCTTTTTTAAATAAACGTTTGGATTTATCACAAGCGGAAGCGATTGCTGATATTATTCATTCTAAAACAAGTGATTTTGCAAAAGTTTCTGTTAAAAATCTTTCAGGTGTTTTGAAAGAAAAAATAAATGAAATCAGAAACGAAATTTTCGAAGTTTTATCAAGAATAACTGCCGGAATAGATTTTCCTGAAGATGTTGCAGAACCGGAGTATTCATACTTAATTGAGAAATTTGAATCAATAATTACACAAATCAACTCTGTATTAGCAAATGCTAATACCTCAAATGTACTAAGACAAGGCATATCAGTTGCAATTGTCGGAAAGCCGAATGTTGGTAAATCTTCTTTATTCAATGCACTTTTAAGTCTTGATAGAGCAATTGTTACTGATATTGCAGGAACAACAAGAGATGTTTTAAAAGAAACTCTTGATTTGGGAATTCCGGTTACTTTGGTCGACACTGCAGGTATTCGAGGAATAAGCGAAGAAGAAAATAAAGTTGAAGCGATTGGTATTGAATATTCAAAACAATCCTTAGCAGAAGCTGATTTAGTATTGTTTGTTTATGATTCGACCCAAGGTATTCAGGAAGAAGATGAAAAGATTTATGATTTAGTGAAAGATAAAAACCACATTGTTATCGCCAATAAATGCGATTTAGTTGCTGAGCGTGAGTCTGAAAAAGTTTATCTGTCTGCATTAACCGGTGAAGGTGTACAAGAATTAAAACAAACTTTAACTAAAAAAGTTTGTGATATTGAACCGGATGATTTAGAATTTGTAACAAACAAACGCCAACAAACATGTTTAAGTCGTGCAAAAGCTTCGATAGACCAAGCTTTGCTTGCTGCAAATATACAAGAACTACAGGATTTGATTTCAATTGATGTTAAATCAGCAATCTTAGCACTTGATGAAATTACGGGCGAATTGATTACAGATGATATTTTAGACAATATTTTTGACCATTTTTGTATCGGTAAATAAAAATGGAAATTTAATATAGAATATTATAAAAGAATAAACTTGTTAAAATTATTAAAAAACGAGGCGGAATTCGAAGAATTCCGCCTCGTTTGTAATTCATATAAATTTATTAACTATTTTCCGTTAACAACTTCTTTGAATTTTTTACCAGCTGAGAATACAGGAACTGTTTTAGCAGGGATTTTGATTTCTTTACCTGTTTGAGGGTTTCTGCCGTTTCTAGCAGCTCTCTTGCGAGATTCAAAAGTACCAAAACCAACTAAAGTAACTTTTTTACCTTTAGCAACTGTTTTTTCAACTGTATCGATTAAAGCAGAAAGTACTTCATTAGCTTCTTTTTGAGTAACTTTAGCTTTTTTAGAAATTTCTGATACTAATTCTTCTTTGTTCATAATAAAACTCCTTTCTTATTTCTACAAACTCTATTATACAAGTAAAAATCTATAATGCAAGCGCTAATTTGTGAAAACCCTATATATTTCTACCTTTTCAGCCTCTGGTTGGAGTAACACAAACAAGGCTAATTTCAAGCCGCTTTGTGAGGTATTTGTTTTATTATATGTCGCATTATTCTGTAAAGTTGGCAATACTACCTTTTAAGTTTTCGTTGTAAGAGTAAGTATTGTGTAATTTCTCAATCTTTTTGTTAGTTTTTAAAAGCTGTCTTACTTCATTCATGTTGTTTTCGAGAGATTTTATGTTTTTTAGTTCTAATTCTCGAATTTCATCTAATAATTTATCAAGTTCTACTTGCTGTTTAGGTGTTAATTCCAAGTATTTTCTCATGCATTTGCAATTTAAAAACAGTGGCTCACGTTGTTTTATCATGGCCATGGCGTTATCAAAATCCTCATTGTCTAAAAGTCTTGCGATTTCTTCCGAACCGTTTTTAATTTGAGTATATTGCATTATTAGTTGTTCAAATTGAGCTTGATCCTGCATTATTATCTCCATTGCCATCAGTAGAATTTATTGTTTTATATTCTTGCATGGCATCTTCTAATGTGAGAACACCGCTTTGAATATCAATAGCTTTTTGAAACCCCCATCTGATATTGCCTAAATCTTCCAACACTTCATCGATAAGTGATGTATTGCGAGAAACATTCGCTTTGATAAGTTTCATAGCCATACGATTGTATAGTTTAAATAATTGTTTGGATACGTCATTTCCGTTTTCTAAATCAATGGTACGCATCAGCTCTCTGATAATTTTACGAGCGGATTCAATGTTTGTAGAACGTTCTTTTACATTTTTTTCTTCGATGGCGGTTTTGGCTTTTTGTAAGAATTGAATAGTGCCGTCAAACAACATAATCATAAGCTTTTCAGGTGAAGCCGTTGTTATATTGCTTGTTTGATACTGCTTTATGTACTTGTTGTATGGATTTGCCACGTTTATACCTTTTTGTTAACAAATATGCCGGAAGCCATATTCAATTTCTTAACCAATTCCGCTAACTCGTTACCTGATATTGTTTCAATTAATCTATCAGTTGCGCTGTCATATAATTCTATTATATCATCTTTTGAATTTAATTTAACATAGAAATCTTTGTTAGGATTTTCAAGTTCTTCTACATCAAATTCTTCAAACTCTTCTTCTAAGCTCGATTCTATAAATTCATCATTTATTTCATCATGTTGAGCTTGGTTCTTATTTTTTTTTGATTCTTCCTGTTCTTCTTTTTCCTTAATTCGAGGATTTGTACTCATGGTTTGAACTTGTTTCGAATCATTTGTCGGATCTGCTTGGACAATTTGTTCGCTTCTGCTGGCAAGATCAGCAGAAGTAGACTCTTTAAGAGCTCCGGTATTTGACATTGATAAACCGTCCATGCCCATAATTAATGTCCTTTTACAGATACGTACGTGGTAATTTTACTATATTATTATCTAAAATACATCATTTAAAAGAATGGTATATTTATACTCTATATTTTTCTTAATATTGTGATATAATTAAATTTGAGATAAAGGAAACAAGGATAAGATTGATGAGCAAAAGTTTATTTTACGGATTTATGGAAAAAATGTTGTGTTTTCCACTTTGGATTAAACAAACTATATTTTTAAATCTTTCAAAAGACTTGAATGACTATTTAAGTAATGAATTCCTTGATGTTGAGGAAGGCGATCTTTTCCATGTTTATAAACCGGCACTTTCAGAACAAGGTCAATCAGAACTTTTAACTAAAGAATCAAAATTTGATGATAGTATATATGCGTTTTTAAACTGTTGTTCAAAAGGCATGTCGCTTATTGAAATTGCGATTGAAAATAATTTTACAATGGAAGAAGTTTCAAAAGCGTTTACATTCTGTAAAACTTCAGGATTTTTCTCTGTGGCTGTTCCAAAACTTGTTGCAGCGATTGCGGGATTTATTGCCGGTAAATATCGTACCGGTGAATATTTTATTCGTGCAGGTAAAATGACGATTGAACAACTTGATGAAGTTCTTAACAAACAACAAGAAATGAATGCTGCTGGACAACACGTTTTTATTGCGGAATTAATGGTTCAAATGGGTTTTGTTCGTGATATTGATGTAAAAAGTATTATTTTTATGAAAGAAGAGGCAGGAAAAAGATTTTCTTTAGATCCGCAAGAACTACCATCAATTACATTAGAAAAAGAAAGTTTTGATATTAGAGTTGAAAATGAACGTTTGAAAGAAGAAAATGAAATTCTAAAACAAAAAATGGACGTTCTTTTAACCTTCATTAAAGATCATAAACAGTCATAGTTGTAAATTTTGTATTGTACTTTATTATCTTAACAAAACTTAACAATTCGCTTTGATTTATAATCTATATTACTATTAGTATATTGGGAAGTTAGACTTATAAACAAATGTTTATAGCTAAGAGGAGATTTACGCACGCATTGAACTATTTTAGTGTGTGTTAGGGGATTAAAGTGAATTTTATTAATAATATAAAGAGAATATGGATAGTATTTTTAGCTTTTATACTATTTACACCGATTGTTTATGCCGCCGAGAGTGCCAGTATAAATTTTTCAATAAATATACCACCGTACATGGAAATTCAAACGGTTACAAATTCTGTATTAACAGCGCACATAACTGATGATACAGGAAATTTATATTCACCTTTGCAAAGTCGGTTTAAGATAATTTCTAATCAAGTTGATGATCAAACGCTTTATTTAAAAGCCAATACTATTACTGATAACGGATATGAGAGTGCTTTGTTTGAACGTGGTGGTGTTGTTTATATTGCGTTTTCAAACATAGAAAAGAAACCTACTTCAGAGGCTTTGGCAAATTGTAAATATGGTGCACGAGCAAAGGAAAGTCCTGGCGTGGTAGCTTATCCGATTATTGGAATTTATGGTGCGAAAAGTAAATATAAAGCTGAAAAAAACAAGTATGAATTGTATGTAAAAAACGGTGTAACTGATATTTTGGTAAATGTCGGACAAAATGTTTTGAAAAGCAGTTTTGCATCAAACGATCCTAAAGGGTTTTACCAAGCGACATTATCTATTACGGAAGCAGATATTTAAAAGGAGAGTAGCTAATATAAGGGTAGTATGCAACTAAAAAAAGTAGGAAAAGAGAGTTTATTTCGCAAGTTGGTGGTAGTACTTGTATTATCAACAGCTACTTTAAGCATGCCTTCTTTTGGTAATGAGTTTACCACAGCTTCTATTATTCCGTATAACTATCGTAATTTTAATGAATCTGATTATTTTTCATCGACTATAAATGATGAGGAATTAGTTTCTCAGGCTAAGCAAATAAAATTAAATTTACCTGAAAATGTTCCTATGCCAAGTCAGTATAATCAACCACAGACGATTATAAAAAACAATCAACAGTCTGACATTCCTGAATTAAAATTTACTGAAAGTACATTTGTTCCAAGTTCAGAAGCAATTAATTTCTTTGCACCTGAAAACGAAGTTGAAGTAAAAGAAGAAGTAAAAACTTCGGAAGTCAATGATTTACAAGTAGAAACAGAAACTGTAAACTCACTTGAAAAGAGCGATGAATTACTACAAGAAAATGTAAAAGAAGAAGTTGAAACACCAACGGTAGCAACAGAAGAGCTTACTTCGGAAGAAGATGAAGTTCCACAAAAGGCGGTAGTTGAACAGCCTGTATATGAGGTTGCAGTTGAGTCTAAAAAGGTTGAGTCAGATGTTGCAGAAGGTAAATCAATCGGAAAAATAAAAGTATATGGCTTAAATACCATAGGTAAAGACTTTGTGATGTCTGTTATTAATTCTCGATTTGGGAATTTATATAACGAAGAAATTTTAGAAAAAGATTTAGAAAAAATATATTCAACAGGTTATTTTACGGATAATATGTCTGTAGAACCGACATTTAACCCTGATGGAACCGTAGATTTAGCATTTACACTAGAAGAAAACAGGTTAGTAACAGATATAATTGTGGCCGGTAATGAGGTGATAGAAACAAAAGAGATTCTTCCGATGCTGTGGAATTTAAAAGGAAAGCCTCAAAACTTAAATAAAATTAATGATTCAATTGATAAAATAACAAATTATTATGCTGAAAAAGGTTATATTTTGGCAAATGTTTTTTCAGTCGATGATGATGCAAATGGCTCTTTGACGTTTACCATAAGAGAAGGTGTGATAAATAAAATCAATATTACAGGCAATGAAAGAACTAAAGATTATGTAATTGCCAGAAATATTATGACCGAAGCGGGTACGGTTTATAATGAAGAGCTTTTGAAAAAGGATTTAAAATCAGTTTTTGCAACTCATATTTTTGAAGAAGTTAACAGAGAAATCAAGCCTAGTAAATCAAATGACGGTACGTATGACGTAACGGTTGTTGTAAAAGAAAAATCTACCAATAGCGTCGGTTTAGGCGGTGGTATTGATACCGGCTTGGGTGCGTTCGGTTCTGTTAGCTTTAGAGAAGATAACTTCTTAGGAAGAGCTCAGAGAGTATCTTTATCGGGAATTATCGGCTCAGGTATACTTTTAAATGATGCTTCCATTAAGGATCATATGAATTATCAAGTAGAGCTAGGCTTTGTGGAACCGCATTTTATAAATGCTGATAATTCACTAATGAGTAAGTTATACTTTAGAGAGATGGGAAGTTGGCAAATTCCTTTAGCTATTGAACGCAGAATCGGCGGAATAGTTGGTGTTGAACACAAAGTTAAACGTATTGATGGTTTAACTACAAATTTTGTAACCGGTGTTGAGCACATTCATTTTAAAGAAGGTGATTTTAATAAAATATCGAGTCTTTATGATAGGTATAATCTAAATATTGCAGATAGGGCAAAACAACTTGATGGGGGATTATTCTTGAATTTGGGACCCGGAATTAAATATAGTAAGCTTGATAATGAAGAAATTCCACGTTCAGGTATAATTGCGCAAGCACGATATACGGAAGCTTTAGGATTATCGAATTTTAATCATACAACAGGAAGACTGACCGGTATGGTTACAAAATTCTTCCCTGTGTTTAAGAAATCAACTTTTTCGCTGACAGCTAAAGCGGGTGCCAAAATCCACGGTGATGATATGCCGGAATTTATGGCATATAAACTTGGTGGACCTTATACGATAAGAGGTTACAAAATGAACGGTGTCGGTACGGGCGAATCGTTCTTTATGGGTTCTGCAGAGTTGGCTACACCATTGCCTTTAGTTGATAGATTAAAGTGGGATTTTGTTAAAAGAATGCGCTTAACTTTCTTTGTTGATGCGGGTAAAGTATTTGATCCTACAATAACCAATGTGTTATATGATAGACCAATTCATGCGATTACTGCCGGTGTTGGTTTGAGAGTTTATATCCCTGGAATTGGTCCTATATCAGTGGATTATGGTTTACCGATTACAAATCCTGGATCGCATGGTTCAGAACACGGTTACTTTACTTTTGGTTCAGGCGGTTTGAATGGCTATGGCTTATATGGCTACTAAAAACTAAGAAGAGGTTGATATGAAAAAAATATTAGTTGTTTTATGTGTGTTAAGTTTTATATTGCCGGCATGGGCTGGTGGTGTTGGTTATATAAACTATGAAAAAGTTGCTTCTGGTTATAAATTTGCGCAATCATCTCTGCAAGAAATTGAATTAAAAGGGCGAGAAATTGAAATATATTTAAAGAAAAAGGAAGAAGAATTTAATAAATTGGAAACACCATTGCAAAAACAAAAATTTCAAGAAACAGTTCAGACAGAACTGAAAGCTAAAGAAAAATCGTTCAATGATTTTAGGGTAAAACGTGAAGAAGAGGTTTATAACAGAATTCATGCTGTTGCAGAAAAGATAAGATTAGAAAAGGGTTTTGATGTTTTGCTTGATGCAAGAGGTGTTTTCTCTGGCGGTGTTGATATTACAGATATCCTTATACAAAAATTAAATTCAAATCAAAGATGATTTTTTAACAATTAATCTTTAATTCAGGGTTTCTTCTAAACCAAGTTAGTTGGCGTTTTGCGTAATTTCTTGAATGCTGTTTTAATTTATCTAAAGCTTCATCAAGAGTAGCTAAACCATCTAAATAAGTTATAATCTCTCGATAACCGATTGTATCTACAATGTTTTTTATTCGTCCGTGTTTTTGAAGTAATTTTTTTGTTTCTTCAATTACGCCTTGCTCAACCATTATGTCAACTCGCTTGTTAATTCTGTCGTATAACCATTCCCTTGAAACAATATCAGGAATTTTCCATTCTACATCGTATTCAGGTTCCTTTTCTGTTGCGCACTCAGAGTAGGGCTTGCCTAATATTTTTGTTATTTCTAATGCCCTAATGATTCGCCTTTTGTTAGAGTCTTTTAATTTTTCATATCCAAGCGGGTCAATTTTTTTTAATTCTGTAAGTAAATCTTCCCGTTCATAAGTTTCTAATTCTTGACGTAAAACGGGATTTTCTTCAACTCTCGGTAAATCATAGGTTTCTAATAAAACTCTAAAGTATAAACCTGTTCCTCCAACTATAATAGGTATTTTGCCTTTGTTTAAAATTTTTTGTATGGCGATTTTTGCATCATCATAGAAATTTGCTACCGAATAATCAAATTCAGGCTCAACAATATCTATCAGATGATGTTCGATACCATCACGTTCTTCTAATGTCGGTTTTGCCGTTGCAATGTCAAAACCTCTATAAACGTACCTTGAATCTGCAGAAACAATTTCGGCATCAATTTGTTTAGCTAAATCAATTGCCATTTTTGTTTTACCGCTTGCAGTAGGACCAACTATTGCTATAACTTTTGGTTTCATAATTATATTTTATTATAAAATTGTTATTTTTTTGATTTTTCCGTATTTTTTAATGTTAATTTAAAAAAATATCTTTACAATTTAGCCTTTTTTTTATACCATTAAATAAAAGAATGAGGATATCCAAATGGTTGATAATAAATATAAGCGTGTGTTGTTAAAGATTAGCGGAGAAGCATTGTTGGGCGACCAACAGTTTGGAATTGATCCAAAACCTGTAGAAATGATAGCTGATGAAATTCGTTCGATTTATGAACGAGGTGTTGAAATTGCTGTTGTTGTCGGTGGCGGGAATATTTTCCGTGGAATGAAAAATAGTGCAAAGCTTGGTATGGATCAAGCTTCCGGTGATTATGTAGGTATGCTTGCTACAGTAATGAATGCTGTTGTTTTGCAGTGTGCCTTGAAAAAAATTGAGGTTGATTGCAGAGTTCAAACAGCTATTGCTATAAATCAAATTGGTGAACCGTATTTACGCCACAGAGCAATTCGCCACTTGGAAAAAGGTCGTGTTGTAATCTTTGCTGCAGGTACAGGTAATCCTTTTTTTACAACTGATACTGCATCTGCTCTAAGAGCTTCTGAGATAAATGCAGAAGTTATGCTTATGGCTAAAAATGGTGTTGACGGAATTTATGATGATGATCCAAAGACTAATCCAAATGCAAAAAAATTGGATAGAGTTTCTTATGATGAAATCATTAAAAAAGATTTAAAAGTAATGGACACTTCAGCTTGTGCGTTGTGTAAACAGAACAGAATTCCTATAAACGTTTTTGATTTTAAAGCTCAAGGAAGCCTAGTTAAAATAATGAACGGCGAAGATGTCGGTACTTATGTAAGTGTGAATTAAAAATTTTAGATAAAGGAGAAAATTATGTCAGAAGCTATAGAAGAATTATTCTTATTTGGCGAAGAAAAAATGGAAAAAGCTATTGCTCAAATGAAAAGAGAATTTGCCTCTGTTCGTACAGGTAGAGCAAATCCGGCAGTTTTAGATAAGGTTTTGGTTGAATATTATGGTGTGCCGACTCAACTTAGACAGAT
This sequence comes from Cyanobacteria bacterium SIG28, assembly GCA_015152525.1. Classification (GTDB taxonomy): domain Bacteria; phylum Cyanobacteriota; class Vampirovibrionia; order Gastranaerophilales; family Gastranaerophilaceae; genus CAG-196. The sequence continues at coordinate 113,869 of SUTU01000006.1, forward strand.
GTCGCAAGTTACTGTTAGTGAAGGTACAACACTTGTAATTACTCCTTTTGATAAAACAATTATTAAAGAGATTGAAAAAGCTCTTATTAAGGCAGAGTTAGGTGTTGCACCTAATAATGACGGTGTTTGTATCAGATTGAACTTCCCGCCGTTAACAGAAGAAAGAAGACGTGAAACAGCTAAAGATGTTAAAAAATACGGTGAAGATGCGAAAATTGCTGTTAGAAACGCTCGTCGTGATATGGTTGACGATTTGAAAAAACTTGAAAAAGAAGAAAATCTTCCTGAAGATATGGTTAAATCAACTCAAGATGATATCCAAAAATTAACAGATAAGTATGTTGGAATTATTGATTCGCTTGTTGTTGATAAAGAAAAAGAGGTTATGACGGTATAATGGATACAAAAAGGGTTATAACGGCATTTGCAATAGGCTTGCCGGCGCTTTTCGCAATTGTTGCCGGTGGTTTATGGCTAACTGCATTGGTTATGGTTATTGTGTTTTATGCTTGTAAAGAATACACAATAATTTTAAGACATAAAGGATTTTTCCCAAGTTTTAAAATAATGTTTGCATCCAGTTTAATCTTTGCGGTTTTGGCTTATTTTAACCTTTTTAACCTTATACCTTTAGCGTTTACATTATCAGCTCTAATGTGCTTAATGTGGGTATTGTTTAGAGGTAGACAGCCGTATATTGCTAATGTTGCAACCACTTTATTTGGATTTTTATATTGTGGCTGGTTTCCTTTACACCTTTTGTTCTTGCGAAATATTGGACAAGAGTCTTTTTTGAATGTTATTCCTCATGCACAAGGTGCAGGATACTGTGTTTTAATCCTTTTTGCGGTTTTGGCGACTGATACATTTTGTTATGTCTTTGGATGTAAATACGGAAAGAATAAGTTAGCACCTGTTGTTAGTCCTAATAAAACAATAGAAGGTTCAATTGGCGGATCTGTAATGTGTATGTTGTTTTCTTTAGGGATAGGGCTTGCTATTGGCTTACCTTGGTACCATGCAATAATTTTGGGTATGCTCATAGCTGCATTTGCACAAATTGGTGATTTGTGTGAATCTTTGATAAAACGAGATGCCGGTGTAAAGGATTCAAGTAATATTTTACCTGGACATGGTGGGTTTTTAGATAGAACTGACAGTTATATAATGACCATTCCTGTTGTTTATTATTATTTACAATATGTAGTAAATTCTAATCTTATTGCAGATTTGTTTAAAGGTTTGTTGGGGTAAATTGAATAAATGCTGGAAAAGATTTTTGGTGTAGTTCAAGATAATGAATTGATAGAAAAAGCTTTAACTCACCCTTCATATACTAAGGAACTCAATTTAGATGATTTTATGAATTATGAGAGATTGGAGTTTTTTGGTGATTCGGTTTTGAAACTCTTTACTTCAAAACTTTTATATAATACTTATCCTAATTATCCTGAAGGTGATTTATCTAAAATCCGTTCGATACTGGTTTCTGATGCAATACTCTCTAAGATAGCTTTTGAAATAGGTATTGATAAAAGGATAAAACTTGGACCTGCAGAGGAAAAACAAGGCGGACGAAAAAGAGATTCTAATTTGGCTTGCTCGTTAGAAGCTATTTTGGGTGCTTATTATTTGAATGGTAAATTAGTAGAGATAGAAGAATTTATTTCAAATTATGTAATGCCATATGCTAAAGATATTGATGAGCATTTTGAGAAGTATAATGCAAAAGATTTGTTACAACAGTATACCCAAAGCATTGATAAGACATTGCCGATTTATAGAACAGTAGGTGTTTTAGGACCAGCTCATAAACCAATTTTTGAGGTAGAAGTTGAATGGCAAGGTAAAATTATTGCGTTGGGACGAGGCGGTTCCAAGAAAGAGGCTCAGCAGAATTGTGCTTATGTAGCATGCAAAAGTTTGGGTGTGATTGAAGAAAAATAAAACTGTTTGTTTGGTGTTTGGTAAAAAATTTTTCAAGAATAGTGTTATAGTTTATTATATTGTAAAAGGAGATTAAGTATGAAAAAAATCCAACCGACTTTTAATGATGACAGAGATAAAATGTTTGCAGTTGCAACCGTAATCTTGTCAATTTTTTTGTTTTTTGTGCCTTCACTGGTTGTAGTGTTGCTATTTAGAGAGCAAGTTAGCGACAGTACTTACCAGATATGTAAATCATTCTTAAACCTTGAAATTTTGTTGTTAATTATTTCATTTTTATTTGTAATACCAATAATTGGTTGGCTTCTTGGTGTTGTTTTGGGACCTTTGTTGGTATGTTTCAATGCTTTGATATGCTTAATCAACTTATTTGCGATAGCAAAACAAGAAGTCGTAAGAATACCTGTACCGTATGAGTTTATATAAGGTTTTAAAACGATTTAAGACTAAATTGAAGTAAATAAATTTTAAAGCAGTGGATAAACTTTATTTTTCCACTGCTATGTTTTTAATCTATTCTCTAAAAGTTTCTTCAAAAGGGATTTTACTTTGTTTAAGCAATTCAACTGATTTAATTTCGGGTTGTCCTTGTAGTAGTTCTGAGATTAATTCTAATGGTACAAGCTTTTTAATGTCTTTTTTAGAATTAATTTCATTGGTGATGATTTTTGTATTGGTTTCACCAATTTTTATAATATCTTTAATAGGAATAGTGTCAGTATAAATATATTCAATAGCTTCTTTGTGCCTTGTATAGTGTTTTTGATTTACTGCCAAATCACCATTTTGATTGTGATATTCAGGATGTTTTAAGTTTTGCGCTCTGCAACGTAGGTTTTTAGTATTGAGTTTATCTGTAGGGATTTTTAATAGTACAATTTGTGAATCTTTATTTCCGGCTTGAAAAAACAGTGCGTGGGCAAGTGAAAAATTCAACTTTATGTCATTAAAAATTATACCGGAATTAAACCAGCGTTTGATAAAATTAATCATACCAAACATAAAAACACCATTAATATTTGCAGGTGCATAAACATCCGGCGAGGTTTTAATACATCCGTCTTTCAACATAGAGGTGTAATTATCTTTTGTTGTAAGGTGATATAGATATCTTGGTATGTTACTTTTGCCTTTTGGTAATGTATTTTGAATAGGATTAATCATGCTAATTAAAAACGTATGAATAAAATTTTTGCTATTAGTATTAATATTTAATAAAAAATTAATTTACCCCCTTTACAAAAAAAAATCATCATGTATTATAATAGATGTAGCCGAGAGGTAAATACTTTAAGAAAGGATTTTCAAATCGGTTCAACCATTGAAAAATGGGGGTTTAGCTCAGCTGGTAGAGCACCTGCTTTGCACGCAGGGGGTCAGGAGTTCGAATCTCCTAACCTCCACCATAAAAAACCGAATGACATTTGTTATTCGGTTTTTTATTTTGCAAGGGTAGTGTTTGAGTTAAATAAACCTTCGACAAATTATATTTTAAAAGGTTTGAGTGTATTCTAATTTATTTTGCAATTATTTAATATTTTGTTTTTTAAGAAGTTTTTGTGCTTCTTCTGGTTTTTCTAATATAAATCTATCTATATTTTTTTTGTTATTGCTTTCTATTATTCCATCAGGCGATGTTTCAGTTATTTGGGTTAAGTCATTAGAAATATTTATACAATCCATAACCATAACATGAGCTGTATTTTCGTTTAAATCAATATAACCATCGTTATTAAGGTCAAGCACGGAAAAGAATTTTTCTAACATTTCACGCATTGCAGTAATAGTATTTTTTGGTATGAATTGTTCTTTTGAAACTTTTCCATTTTTAGACAATGCGTTTATTGTTTCTTCTGCATAAATTTTAGCATCTTTAATATATTCATCTTTGTTTGCTTGTTGTAATTTTGAATATCTTATATTTTCAAATTCTATTTCATCAAGATTTTTACTATTACTTTCTTTTACTTGCTTATCGTGTTGCATAACGTTGTTCGCAGCATTTCTACTATAGCCCTCTCTAGTTTGAGAATTATATATACCACTATCACCAGTTATATTCATAACAACACTCCTTTGAAAACACACATTATATTGATATAAAACACTTCAAACTAAAAAAATGCTTAATTTTGAGGTTTTATTGCGAAAATTTAACAATTCAATGTTCCACTTTCTACCGATTGGGATACTATAAACCCTGATACAGAAGAATTTTATTTATAAAAAATTTGACACTTGAAAAAGTGTACAATTTTTGGTACAATGGTAACAAAGGTAACATTAGTAACTATAGGTAATCAACTATGAATAAAAATTGTATAGGCTCTAAATTTGATGATTTTCTTGAAGAAGAAGGTTTGCTTCAAGAGTCCGATACAGTTGCTATAAAAAGGGTTATAGTTTATGCTCTTGAACAAAAAATGTTGTCTGAAAAGATTACAGTAAGCCAACTTGCAAAAGATTTAGATACTTCAAGAAGTGCTATATCTCGTATTCTTGACCCTGAAAATACTGCAATCACTTTAAATACAATTGAAAAAGTTGCAAAATATTTAGGTAAACGTATCGTTTTGTCTTTTGCTTAATGGCAATCTTTATACCTTTTGATTGCAACATCTAATTCTTTTTTAGGTGTTTCTTGTGATTTTTTAATGAAGCCATGTAATAGCACCATTGTATCGTTTTCAACATAGAAAATTACTCTTGCAATACCATTAGAAATATTACAACGCA
>SUTU01000007.1 GCA_015152525.1 Cyanobacteria bacterium SIG28
CTGAAACTGCTATAACTCCGACAAATACAAAGAAAATGTCTTCAAAGTCTTTTGTTAAAAACTTATGATTGTACTTTAACCAAGCACCAAGCCAACCTATTGCAATCCAAGATACAATGTATAAAGTTGGAAGTTCGGAGCTTAAGTGTTGGATTACATCCCAAAACCTAAATTTTGTTAGACGAATTGAAAGCAAGTGAGCTATACTAACAGCAATTGCAATTATATTCATATAAATTGCTAAAATAACCGGATTTTGTTGATGATAAACAACAGGATTCATCAAAATTAGCCACATATTTTTATCCACTGCGTCAAAAGCCGCCCAAGCAAGTAAAAATATTGGTAAAGAGATACCCAATAAATATAAGTAAAATGTATCTAAATTATGACAACGTTTAAGAGCTTTTCCGAATAACCAACCAACAACGGGATATATAATCCAATTGCTGAATGAAAAACAAACATAATCAGAAATTGTAAAGTTTTTAATTGGAATTAATAGCCCAACAAATGAATAATAGAAATTATCAGGTGTAAGCTTTACTGTGATTTCATTTGTACAAAAAGCTCCAATTACAGTGATACAAAGGGTTACAATAAATATTGTAAGGTTTGACCATTTCAAATATTTTATCAATGCAAAAAACAAGAATGCTAAGCCAGCAAATTGCAGAATATCACAACTTAAAAGCATTAGAAATTTATCATTTGTCATAATACTACCAAACATTGGATAATTCCCTGTAACCATCCAAGGTAATATTTCACGCAAGAAGTTAAGCATATATCCTGTAAGTAGAAGAATTAGACCTCTTCATGCACAACACTTTGCAGTATCATTTCTTGAATATGCAAGTCCCATGCCCATACTGAACATAAAGAATTGAGCACCTAATAACCTTACTAAATTATGAGCAATATAAGTTGCATTTAAAGATTCCGTTGTAGAATACTTTATTGCATAAAATACATGACATAAAATCATTAAAACTATACAAAGAGTCTTACATAAATCAAAAGCTGGTTGCCTACCTTTATTGACAGTTTCATGGCTAAAAAGATTAGATAAATTCATAATATTCTCCAAAGATTTCAGTCAGGAAGCTATTTTATTTAACTATTAAAATACTACCCCAAGTTCCAATGAATTTATTATAGCATAATAACACTATAATTTTTTAAAATATGAATTCAAATTATACAAAAGGGACTATTAAGGGACTGTTTGAAAATTTTGTTGATTTTACTAGCTTTGAGTAGCATACCCAAACTCATTGATTAGCATAAATTTCTGCTTGTTAAAAGCAGATTTACTTGTGTTTAATTATAATTGTTTCTAATTGATAAAAAGAGTATTCTTTTGAACAATTACACTATTTTGCGGTGCAATTTTTTCTTAAAGCCTGTGAAAGTTGTTCGTTAGTACAAATTTTTCGATACAAAGCTTCTTCCGGCCATTTTTCTAAAACATATCCTTTTGATAAAAGAAACTGTTCGACAAATAATCGGGTTGCTCTGCCATTTCCGTTTAAAAACGGATGTATTCTAATTGTTTCCGAAAAGATTTCTGCAGCAAGGTCGAAAGTGTCCATTTTGTCAAAATTTTCATCAATATACTTTTCTAATTTCTCCAAGTCCGCGACAACATCTTTGCTTGCTGAATAATCGCAAACAGTGTTTTTAGTATCTTTTTTGATATTAAAAATTTGTTTTATTAATTCATCTGTATCCGGTGTCCTTAAGCGTCCCGCTGCAAATTCTTCACTTTTAATGCCGGTTAATGTAATTTTATGTAAATCTATTAAATTAGCAATTTTAGGTTTATCAAATTTTACTGAATTTATATATTCGTAAGCTTTTTCCATGTTTTTTACTGAAACTTCTTGGTTTGGACCGGCGGTCATACAAGTTCTACTCATCCAGAGCCTGTTTCCAAGTTTAGAATCAAAATCGTTAGTTTCTCTGTTTTCAAAGGTTGTTTCTATTATTTTTTGGTTCTCTTTTGAAAATTTCTTTGATTTTTCTTTTAAGATTTCAAATTCTTCAATAAAAAAGCCTTTCTCAATTTTATTTTCATAAGATTTTAGAATCTCTGACAAGAATCTTTTATTTTCAGGTTGTATGGTAAGGAATAAATTGTATAACTTTTTCTTGGTTGGATAAAAAATTTCTTTGTCAAATAATTTTTCTAAATTTGGTGCTAAAGAATTTGCTATTGAACCATATTCTCCAATTTTATCTAATGTTGGGTTAAGTATTTCAGGGATTTCGACTTTTGGTTGATGTTTTGCCTCTAAAAGTTCTACAAATACGTCTTTAACTTTTTTAAATTCTGGTGTATTAATAGAGTTTATAGCGTGTATTCTTTCTTGTACTGTATTTTTATAATTAACAGCATTTTCAAAAATTTGTTCTTGATTTATAGAATTATGATGAGTATTTATAAAATTATTAAAACGTTCGAGAATTTTATTACCACCCCAAAATTTATCAATATTTTGGTATAATTGTTTCATTTTATCGAGGTTTCTTTCATAACCCGCATTTTCACCACCGGCAATACATTTTGCGATTATAGTGTTTATTGCACTGTCCCATCTTGCTTTTTCTTCTTTTGTCAGGTTGTTATGGTGTTCTTTTTGTAATAAAAAATCACACAAAGTAAAATATAAGCTGTCAGCACCATGAATTTCTGAAAAATCAACGTTTTTACCATGAACGCCTTCGTTTATAGAAGGTTCTACAGGATCTATCAGATTTAATTTTTTTCTTTTTGTGTCAACAAGTATGTTATTCGGACTTAATATATCGAATTGAAAACCTTTCTTTTTGCAAAAATCTTTGATTTGTAAATAAGCTTTTTTATATGATGAAATCGGAAAATTTTTCATTTCTTCATATAATCTTAAAGATTTAAGAGTCTCTTCTCTTGTTATTTCGACGTTTTCTAAAACATTATCTTCGTGAACGTGGATACGTTTAGCAAATTTTTCAACGCCTAAAGATTCACCGTCTTTTTTCTTTACAATATCTATTTTGCCAGGGATACAAAGTACAACATTATCAAGTGTATTAAGATTATTCTTCTCAGGTTTTATAAACTCTTTTTGTAAATCTTCTATATTAAACGCTTTTTTATAAATTCTTATGACATAATTTTTTATACCTTGTAAACTATATCCTTTTTTGCTCATGCCTTCGCCGAGTAGATTACTGTCCTTGATAGAATTGATGACAGTATCCTTAAGCGGAACGTTCTTAAGCTTTTTATTGTAGCTTTTCCAAAAAGTTTCAGTTTTTCCTGTGAATTGTAAATTACTAATTGTTGGTTTTTGTGTTGTTTGAAAAAAGACCTGCATGATACACACCCTCGAATTGTTAGTTGGAACAAAAATAAATATTATGCAAGTATAATTTAATTTCTATTTATAAATCAAGAAAAAAAACAATTTTCTTAATATTTGTTAACGAAAGCTTTATTTTTTTTAACTTAGGTTTATTATGTACTAATATAATTTTGAACTCGTGTGTGTATTTTATAGATTTCAGGAGTGTAAGTATGAAGGTCAACCAAGTAGCATCAAACTATCACAATCAGGTTAATTGTAACAGGCCGTCTTTTAAAAAAGACGAATTAAAGGGAAATAAGAGTGTAAATCCAAAGGTTTCAATAATTCTTCCGATTTATAATCAAGAAAAATATATTGCCAAGGCTTTAAATTCATTGCAAGCACAAACGTTGAAAGATATTGAAATAATCTGTGTAAATGACGGCTCTAAAGATAAATCATTGGATATTATGAAAGACTATGCGCAACATGACGAACGCATAAGGATTATTGATCAAAAAAATCAAGGTTGTGGTGCTTCAAGAAATAATGGTTTAAAAATTGCAAAAGGTGATTATATTGCATTTTTGGATCCGGATGATTGGTTTGAGCCGGAGGCGTTAGAAAAATTGTATAATAAAGCCGAAACTCAGAAGTGCGATATGGTTGTTTTTAATTTTAATCGAGTAAGCGAATCCGGTGAACTTTTAGGTAAATATAATCTTAAAAATAGGCTACAAAGATTTCATGATATAAAAGAGGATGAAAATTTTACTTGGCGTGATGTTAAGCCTCGTATATTAGGCGGGTTACATCCGGCATCTTGGAATAAGCTTTATAAAAGCGACTTGATAAAGAAAAATAACGTGCACTTTGCCAAATCTAATATTGCAGAAGATAATGTATTTGTATTTGGCGCTTCCTTAAACTCAAAATCAATTGGTTATTCGGATGATTGTTTATATAATTATTTGATTAGAGATAATTCTGCTATAAGAACAAAGTCTGATAAAAACATGAATATCATAAAATCAATTGATTCTGTAAAAAAACTTATTAATAATCTTGGTTTAAATGAAGAATTAAAGAATGAATTTGACGGTTATATTTTAAGATTTGTTTCTTACCATGAAAAACAGATTAAATCTTTGGCTAAATTTAGAGAAATTTGTAGAAAAAGATTTTCACCGTCGCAAAATAAATTACTTAGTGAACGTCATGCCGCAAATGCAAAATTACCGCAAATTATATTAGCATTACTTCAAAAAAAAGGATAGTATTAATTAATAATTCCACTAATTTTTGGCGGTTCTTTTCGCCAGTTAATATCTGTTTTAATTAGTTTAGCTGGGCATCCAGCATATATTGAGTTTGCTTCAGAATATTCTGAGGTTAAAATACTGCCTAAAGCAACTACGCAATTATCTGGTAGGATTGTTCCTTTCATAACTGATACATTATGACCAAACCAGCAGTGAGAACCTATGCTAATATTTTTGCCGTAATTGATTGGTTCGTTTGTTTTTATATTATAAATTGTGTGTGCGTCACTTGCTCTTATCTCAACATTTTTACCAAATAAACAATTGTCACCGATTGTAACTTTTAAATTATCTTCATGCCTTATTGTAATATCACAGCCGTTTGTACATTGAAAATTCTCGCCAATTTTACATTCCGCATTGTTCGCATTTGCAAAAATTTTCAGGTTTTTAACCCTATTTTTTGAGGAACCAATTGAAATATTACAATTATTCCCACATTTTATTTTGCAGAAATTAAATTTAGGGTATGGATATCCAATATTTACAACATTATTTTTACCATAAAATCTTATTGTTAAGCCCGGAACAAAGAAAATTCGTGTTTTGTTTCCATTTTTATCGATTTTGTATATTTTGTTGTTTTTGAACATTTTACACCCCTATTTATACTAAAATCTAAAATCTCTGTTTCCGTTTTCTATTTCTTTAAGGTTTTTAGAAATAGTTTCCTTTAGATTTTCATTTTTGATTTTGCTTAATTCTTTTTGGATAAATTCTTCGCCAATTTTTTTTGTATCATCTGAAGCGTAATCTTCCAGAAATTCTTTCAGGGTAATCAGAGCATTTGGTTGGCAACAATTTTGGATTAAACCGGTTTTACACAATGACATAAATCTATCGCCGGTTCTGCCTTCTCTGTAACAAGCTGTGCAGAAAGACGGGATTTGACCAAGTTCCAGTAACCATCTTATAACTTCATCTAAAGATCTTTGGTCAGATACGTCAAACTGTTCTGTATCAACAGGACGCTCTTCTTCGCAATATCCGCCAACAGATGTTCTAGAAGCGCCGGAAACCTGTGAAACGCCTAGTTTAAGCAGACGTTCTCTAACTTCTTGGGTTTCTCTTGTGGAAACTATTAACCCTGTATACGGAACAGCAATACGAATAAGTGCAACAAGTTTGGCAAAAGTATCGTCATCAATTCCGTTGTCGAATTGGCTGGCATCGATGTCGTCGGCATTTTTAATTCTAGGAACGGAAATTGTATGAGGACCAACACCATGGACTGCTTCTAAATGTTCAGCATGCATTAAAAGTCCGGCAAATTCGTATTTATATCTTTCTAAACCAAATAATACGCCCAATCCGACATCATCAATTCCGCCTTCCATTGCTCTGTCCATAGCCTCTGTGTGGTAAGCATAATTATGTTTTGGACCTGTTGGATGAAGCTTTTCATAAGAGTCTTTATGGTAAGTTTCTTGGAAAAGAATGTAAGTGCCAATACCAACATCGTGAAGCTTTTTATAATTTTCAACTGTTGTTGCGGCGATATTAACATTAACCCTACGAATTGCACCGTTTTTGTGTTTTATTGAATAAATTGTATTTATACATTCCAAAATATATTCAATAGGATTGTTAACCGGATCTTCTCCGGCTTCTATTGCAAGACGTTTATGTCCCATATCTTGAAGCGCAATAACTTCTTGAATTAACTCTTCTTGTGTTAGTTTTTTGCGTGGAATTTGTTTATTCTGATAATGGTATGGACAGTAAACGCATCCGTTAACGCAATAATTTGAAAGATAAAGCGGTGCAAAAATTACGATTCTATCACCATAAAAAGCTGATTTTATATCTTCTGCCAGTTTGAAAATCTTTTGAGTGATTTCTTTATCTTCACAAGCTAATAAAATACTGGCTTCTTCGTGAGTAAGTCCTGCACAATTAGTTTCGTTGCCTTTTTTTACAGGACGAGCTTTATCTAAAATTTGGTTTATTAAATCTAAATTGTTTTTATTTTTTTCTGCGAATTCTAAAGTTCTTAAAATCTCATCGTGATTTATAAATTCCTCAGCCTTTAGTGATTTTTTATTGTACATTTTATTCCCTCTTGTCTTTTTTATTATGGAATAAAGAAAGTTTTTTTTCAAATTGCACCCAATCTACCACTACCGGCTTGTCGGTCATCTTCGGGGGGGGTAAATACATTTTGGTTGGTTGGTGAGAACTACCAGTTCGCTGGTCATCTTCGGTGGGGGGGGTAAATGTAAGGGTTGGTTGTGGTTGCCTACCGGTTCGCCGTCATCTTCAGGGGGGCAGATTGGACTTGTAGTTTTAACCGACCAGCTTGCTCCGCTTGATGAAAAAAGGCTGGAGATCCAGCCGATGTTAAAAAAGTATGAATAAAATACAGTCCTAATAATTCTTTAATTAGCTGGATTCCCAAACCTAACGGTTTGAGAATGACGGGTGGTTTTTGGTTGGTGAGAACTACCGGTTCGCCGTCATCTTCGACCGAAGGTCGGAGATCCAGCTTATTGAAAACCCTCAGAATTTGTCTTAATAAGCTGGATTCCCAGCCTTCGGCTCGAGAATGGCAGGTTTTTGGGGTGTTACGGTCTACAACTAACAAATTTTCATATTTTTCACGCATAATTCACCTTAATTATATTGTAATAAAATTATAATATAATTGTAACTTTATTGTAATTGTTATGTGAAATTAATTGTAATAAAATTACAATTAACTTATAAAGAGGTATTTATGGCTACAAATGATAAAAAGAGATTTGTATTATTGGTTGATAATGATATTTACGAAAAATTTAAAGAATTAGCCGAACAACAAAATCGTACTGCCGGTAATTTAGGTACAACTTTAATCAAAGAATACGTCAAAGACAATTATAAAAAAGTATAGTATAGCCGGTTCAGTGCAATTTAAGTGCACTAAACTTACTTGGCTGTGCAATATAAAGTTTTTAATGATTAACTTTAAGTCTTAATGCCTTAAAGATTTTTTTATTTATATACAAAAAGTGTTGCCTTTTCTTTGTTTGCGTTATAATTTTACTATGCTCGGAAGAGCAGAAGAAACATAATACATATTGGTAAAATAAAGACAATTTGCAAAATATCTGGAAAGAAAGGGAGATATACAATATGTCAAAAAAAACAATCACAGTTGACGGTAACTATGCTGCAGCGCATATTGCGTATGCTTTAAGCGAAGTTTCCGCAATCTACCCTATCACACCTTCATCTACAATGGGTGAATGGGTTGATGAATGGGCATCACAACACAAAAAAAACATCTGGGGCAAAGAAGTTAGAGTTGCAGAAATGCAATCAGAAGCAGGTGCCGCAGGTGCAGTACACGGTTCTTTAGCAGCCGGTGCATTAACTTCAACTTACACTGCTTCTCAAGGTTTATTATTAATGATTCCTGTTATGCACAAAGTTGCAGGTGAAATGTTACCTCACGTAATTCACGTTTCTGCACGTGCGTTAGCAGCACAATCTTTAGCAATTTTTGGTGATCATACTGACGTAATGGGTTGCCGTAATACAGGTTATGCTATGTTAGCAGCAAACTCTGTTCAAGAAGAAATGGATTTGGCTTTAGTAGCTCACTTATCTACTTACAAAGCTAAAGTTCCATTCTTACAATTCTTTGACGGTTTCAGAACTTCTCATGAAATTCACAAAATTGAAGAAATTTCTTATGAAGACATTGCTAAATTAGTTGAACCTAAATATATTGAAGAATTTAGAGCTAGAGCTCTTAGACCGGAAGCACCTATTTGTAAAGTTGGTGCACAAAACGGCGACGTTTACTTCCAAGGTCGTGAAACTGTTAACAAATATTATCAAGCAGTTCCTGACATTGTTCAAGAATATATGGATAAAGTTGCTGCTGTTACAGGTAGACAGTATCATCCGTTCGATTATGTTGGTGCACCTGATGCAACTGACGTAATTGTTGCAATGGGTTCCGGCTGTGAAGCTATTGAAGAAACTATTGAATACTTGAACGCTAATCGTGGCACTAAATACGGTTTAGTTAAAGTTAGATTATACAGACCGTTCGATGTTAAGAGATTTAATGAAGCTCTTCCTAAATCAGTTAAGAGAATTGCCGTTCTTGACAGAACAAAAGAACCTGGCTCAATCGGTGAACCTCTATACTTAGATGTAGTTGCAGCTATTGAAAACAAAGATATCAGAGTAATTGGCGGACGTTATGGTTTATCTTCTAAAGAATTTACACCATCAATGATTTATGCAGTATACAAACACTCTGAAAATAATGGTTTCCATGGATTTACAGTAGGTATCGAAGATGACGTAACAAATCTTTCATTAAAAGTTGAAGAACAAATTGTTACCGAACCTGAAGGTACAACAAACTGTATGTTCTGGGGCTTGGGTTCTGACGGTACTGTAGGTGCTAACAAAAACTCAATCAAGATTATCGGTCAATATACAGACAAAGATGCTCAAGCATACTTTGCATATGACTCTAAAAAATCTTTTGGTGTTACAGTTTCTCACTTAAGATTTGGTGATAAACAAATTAAATCAACTTATTTGATTACTGCACCTGATTTTGTTTCTTGCTCAACACACGCTTATATCGGTAAATACGATCTTCTTAAAGGTATTAAAGAAGGCGGAACATTCCTTCTAAATTCACCTTGGACAAAAGAAGAAGCTTTCTCTCATTTAACAAGAGATATGCAAGAAACTATTATTAACAAAAAGATTAAGTTCTATAATGTAGATGCTGAAAAACTTGTTAAAGAACAACCTGGACTTCGTGGTAAAGGTGCAAACACAGTTATGATGGTTGCATACTTCAAAGTTTCAGGAATTATTCCGTTCGAACAAGCTTATGAAGGCATGAAAGAAATGACAATTAAAACCTTTAAGAAAAAAGGTGATGATGTTGTTAACATGAACTTGGCTCTTATTGATGCTGCAGTTAATGCTACAGAAGAAGTTGCAATACCGGCTTCTTTGGATGGTGTAGCACATGCTGACTTGGTAGAATTTTTACCAAAAGATGCAGACGAATTTGCTAAGAAAATTATTGAACCTTCAATGAGACAAAAAGGTGATGAAATCCCAGTTTCAGCTATGTCAAATGACGGTGTAATTCCAACAGGCACAGCTAAATTAGAAAAACGTGGTATTGCACCTAGAGTACCTCATTGGAACAGCGAAACTTGTGCACAATGTGGTGTTTGTGCTTCTGCATGTCCACATGCTGCAATCAGAACTAAATTAATTGAACCAGAAAACTTGGAAAATGCACCTGCATCATTTAATACAGTAGATGCAAAACCAAATGACCATGGTGAAAAATTTAAAGTTCAAGTTTATTGCGACGATTGTACAGGTTGCGGTGTTTGTCTTGACCAATGTCCAATGAACAAAGTTCCGGGCAAAGAAGCTTTAGTTTGGTCAACTATTGAAGCTGAAAAAGCAAATGGTGAATCTGAAAACGAAAAATTCTTTGGCGAATTACCGGACAATGTAATGGGTAAAAATACAACTAAAACTATTAAAGGCGCTATGTTAAGAACTCCTTTATTCGAGTTCTCAGGTGCTTGTGCTGGTTGTGGTGAAACACCTTATGTTAAATTGGTTTCTCAATTATTCGGTGAAAATGCTATTGTAGCAAACGCAACCGGTTGTTCTTCAATTTACTCAGGTACTTTCCCTACAATTCCTTATACTAAAAATAAAGAAGGTAGAGGACCTGCTTGGGCTAACTCATTATTCGAAGACAACGCTGAATTTGGTTTTGGTATGAGATTGGCTGTAGATAATAACAGAGATACTTTAAAAACTTATGTTGAAAAAGTTCTTGAATGTGAAAAGACACCTGCTGACTTAAAAGAAGCGTTAGAAGGTGCTATGGCTCATTTTGATAATTCAAAAACTGAAGAAGCAGTTGCAGCACAAAATAAAGCTAAAGAAGTTTTGGCAAAATATGCAGATATTGATTGCGCTGATTTAGCTAAAGTTAGAGAACTTCAAGATTACTTCACTGATAAATCAGTATGGATTATCGGTGGCGACGGTTGGGCTAACGATATCGGTTACGGTGGTATTGACCACGTTCTTGCTCAAGGTCAAAACGTTAATATCTTGGTTCTTGATACAGAAGTATACTCTAATACCGGTGGTCAAGCTTCTAAATCAACACCTACAGGTGCTGTTGCGAAGTTTGCTACAGGCGGTAAGAGAACATACAAAAAGAATATGGGCTTAATGAGTATGTCTTATGGTTATGTTTATGTAGCATCAGTTGCATTGGGTGCTGACAGAGCTCAAACTCTAAAAGCATTCCAAGAAGCTGAAGCATATAACGGACCATCAATCATATTTGCTTACGCACCTTGTATCGCTCACGGTATTGATATGTCTAAGACTCAGACAGAACAAAAACGTGCTGTTGAAGCTGGTTACTTCCCACTTTACAGATACAATCCTGCAAATGAAGTACCGTTTACTTGGGATGCAAAAGACCCTAAAGGTAGCTACCAAGACTTCATCAGATCAGAAGGCAGATACAAATCGCTTCTTAAAACAAACCCAGAAGCAGCAGAAGATCTTTATGCACAAGCAGAAAAAGATGCTGCTCAAAGAATGTCTGTTTACAAGGCGGTTGGAGAGTTGATGAGATAAGCTTAGTAAGCTGAAAATCTTAAAAATATAGGGTAGACTTTTGTCTACCCTATTATTTTTTATATAATTAAAAATTTTTAATCCTCATCTTTTTCCATAACTCGTTTAAGGATATTTTTATCAAGTTTTTTAGATGTAAATTTTTTATGAGATTCTTTCATAAGTTTTTCACTGGGTTTTTTAGTTGAACGTTTAGTTTTTGATACTTCTGTTTGTTTAGGTAAGGAACCGTTAAGTTCTCTATACCACATTCCCCAAAGTATTGTTCTTAATGGTAAAGTATATTGAATAAAAATTTGAGCAATGAAAACTGATACAAAAAATAATGATGCTGAGTTTATAGAGATTGGCTTTAGTTTAAAACTTATAAGAAAATTGTTTAATTCCATTATTGGTAACATTTTAACAAGTGGTTCCGAAAATTTTGCGAGAATATTTGATAGTCCTGCAATTTCACAGAATGTATTAATAATTTCAGGAATTAAAATATAAGTTAGAGCACCAACAAGTGCCATTAGCATAAAGGTTGATGCAAAATGTCCGTTAATAAGTTGAAAACTCTTTTTTAAACACCCGATTGGAGATAATTCCGGTTCGTATGTAAAAACTTGAAATATTAATACAAAATAAACCCCCATAACTATGCAAGGAATCCATGAAATTAGCGGAATCATAAAAAATAGGGTGTAAATACCAAATAACATCCATAACCCTATAAACGGTATACTTCTTCTTTTTATAAGTTCTGTATGTGCATCGAAATCATATACTTTGCCTGATTTGAGCATGTTTTCCAACATAGAATTTATTGCACCATAGGCAACCAAATATTCCCAAAAAGATTTTGTGAATAAAATAAGTCCCGGCAAAACAATTAAAATCCCAATAATAAAGAGCGTGTTAAAATTTGCCAGAGTAGGGAATTTATTAATCAAATTTGGCATATTATTCGAATAGAATAATAATAATGAGAAAATTATAAGTAGTCCAGTAACTTGTCCAAGAACCGGAAATGTCATATATTTGATAAATTTTTCAAAATTAGAAAAGTATAAACCGATTGATTCTGTAAATATTCCCAGAGGGGTTTTATTTTTCTTTGCCATAACAATTAGCCTCTCAAAATTTAGTTAAAAACAATAATTTCTCATTTAACCCTTTTATTGTATTATAAAGTTATGGAAAATTTAAGAACATTTTTAGAGAGTTTTACTCAAGAGGATTATAGAAACAAAAAAATTAATCTTCATATTCATACAGTATATTCTGATGGTGAAGGTTCGCCTGAGCAGATTATAAATTCTGCAAAATCTAAAGGTTATAAATTAATATCAATAACCGATCATAATACTGTTGAACCTCACAAACAAATTAAAGACGAAATACTTTTGAGTGGTGTTGAATTTGATTGCTGGTTTGGTTATGTTTTTATACATTTATTAGGATATGGATTTGATGTAAGCCATCCTGATATTCAACCATTTTTAGCAAAAAATAAAAAGGACACAGAGGCTGTTTTGCCTCGTTTGTTTTCGTTCAGAAATGTTAAAAACTTAATAGAAGCAATTCATAATGCAGGTGGGATTACTGTGCTTGCTCATCCGGCATGTTATTGGGCACTGTCTTTGGATAAATTAGTAAAAGATTTAATGGATATAGGGCTAGACGGTATAGAAGTTTATTATCCGTATCCGAATTTACGTAGATTTGTGAAATTTCATAGTGAGGAAGAGGTTATTAAACTTGCAGAAAAATATCCGCAACTAATTAAAACAGGCGGAACGGATTTTCATGGAAAAATTTTCTGATTATTTATGCTAAAATAATTCTATGTTCAGGGTTGAGAAACTAATTAAATTATTTTTTATAAAAAAATGGGAGGGCTAATTGCCAAAGACTGATATTCAAGAAACCTTAAAACTTATACCATCTTTATTTGAAATAGATTTAAACTCTGATAAAGAAGGTAAGTTTATATTTGAAAAATTATCGCAAGTATTAGAATTTGACGAAGCTTTTATATACTTTCTTAATCCGGAAAGTTTACAGCTAAAATATAGTTATAAGCTTCATAAAAATTATAAAAAAGATACAATTTTTGCGATGTCTGAGAGTTTAAAAAAGCAAATGTTCAATAAAGGTGGACAGATTATTAACCTTGACAGTAAGTTTATTGAAACGGTTGGCTTAGCAGAACTCAAAAAGAAATCTTATCTCTTAGGCAAAATTTCAATCAAGTCGACTGTTTTTGGTGTTATATTATTGGCCAAAAAAGAACATAATTTTTATAATGAAGATGATTTAACTGTTTTAGATGCGTCTGCCGGAATTCTATCTTATATTTTGAAAGATGTAGAGTTATCAAATGTTTTCAAAATTCAGTTAAAAGCTTTAAAAGACGGCATTGTAGAAAAACAACAGGCATATAAAACTATTAAAGAACAAAATGAAAGAATTTTAGAAGCCGATAAAGTAAAGAATGAGTTTTTGGCAAATATATCTCACGAGCTTAGGACGCCTTTAAATTCTATATTAGGATTTGCGGATATTTTGTCGACTCAGATTTACGGGAATTTGAATTCAAAACAAGAAGAATATATTAATGACATTAAAGTATCAGGTACACATTTATTGGGTATGATAAATGAAATTCTTGATATGTCAAAAATAGAAGCTAATGCTATGAAAATCGTAAAATCAACTTTTCCGATTAGCAGAGCTATTACCGAAGTTTGTAATATATTATTACCTCTTGCGCAGAAGAAAAATATTCATATAAATGCTGCAATGCCTTATGATTTTGAAATATTTGCTGATTATCAAAAAATACAACAAATATTATATAATTTGGTTAGTAATGCAATAAAATACTCGCCGGAAAATGACGAAATTGAAATAGCTGCTGTTCATGTTGGCGATAAATTCCAAATTGCAGTTCATGATAACGGTATTGGTATTGATCCAAAATATCATGGCAAAATTTTTGCAAAGTTTGTACAACTCGACAGTGCTTATACAAAAAAAGAAAGTTCAACCGGACTGGGATTAACTATTACTAAAGAACTTGTAGAGCTCCATGGCGGAAAAATATCTTTAATAAGTGAAGTTAACAATGGCTCAACCTTTATTGTAGAGATGCCTTTATAATAATTCTTTTTTCTAATATTGCAAAATTTATTATACAAAGTTATAATAAGTTTAGGAATATATATGAAAAAAATTGCTATTTTTATACTTTCAATATTTTTTGTAAATGTTCAGTCGATTTATTCTGCAGAAAAGTCTTTCAATTATGAGGCGGACGGAACTATTGAACGTTATGATATTTACGGTATAAAAAGAGGGACTTCAAAAAGTACACCGTACGGATATAAAAATTACGATATTTTAGGTATGCCACAAGGCTATGTGCATAAATCAATTAATGATTATAATGTTTATGATTTAGACGGAAATCGAGAAAAAACTTATCGAAGTAATCCGAATGGCACAGCAACGGTTTTCGATGATGACGGTGATATGGTTGGAACAGTCCGAAAAGATAATAACGGAAGATTTGTAGAATATGATTTTTCCGGCATGCCTGAAGGTTATTTTGATTAAGCATTTTTGTATGCTATCAATATTCCACCCGGAACTTCAACTATTTCATACTGAAAATCATCGTCTGCATCTACTGCATCTATAAAAGTTTGAACTTTTTCAGCGTGAGATATGATATTGTCTGCAATTATTAAAGCTTTATCTGTCAAATGAGGTTTAATAAGCTCGAAATATTTTACATATTCTCGCTTGTTTGCATCGATAAATACAAAATCAAATTTTTCCTCATCACCCAAATTTTGGATGGTTTCACAAGCATCACCTTGCAAAGGTCTTACAATATCCAAAACACCGCATTTTCTAAAATTCTCAATAGCAACACTTTGGCGTTTTTCATAGTATTCTATTGTTGTAAGTTTTCCGCCGGTTGTTTTTAGCGCTTTAGCAATCCATAATCCTGAGTAACCGTTAGAAGTTCCTATTTCCAAAACATTTTTTATATTCATCATTTTGATGAAAGTGTTAATTAAAACACCGGTTTTTCTCGGAATATTCCAAAATTCTTTTTGTGTTTTTTCAAGCTCAGCAAGTGTTTGTGAGGTAATCTCATCCATTATAATATCCAAAATAATTTCTCCTAATCAAAAAGTTTTACTTTATCTGTAATAACAATTTCATTTACAGGAATACTCAAAGAATAGGTTTTTAAAACTTTTCCGCTGTTCAAATCAAAAATTGAGTATTTATTTGTTTTGATATCGGTTATTACAGCTAAATCTGTTCCATAAATTCTATTGAAGCCGTTTGAAAACCCTTCTGTGTTCAAATCAATTGTGTCAATTACTTTACCTGTCTGGGTATTTATTTTTTGAACTTTATTATTTTGTGCACCTAAAATATATAGATTATTTTTGTGTAAAAGCATTGCAATAGGTTTGTTAACAGCGGTAAATTCATTTTCTAAGCCAAGTGTTGCGTAATCAATTACTGCAATACGGCTTTTGGTTCTGCTGGCAATGTATAATCTGTTGTTAGCATAAGCCAATGCAGAAACGTTAGGGAATTTACCTATATCTATAAGTTCATATCCTTTTTCAAGTTCAATTGACCAAATTTCGTTTTTAAATTTGTCTGCATAGAATAGTTTGCCTTCTGCTAAGAATAAATTTTCGCAATAGCCGTTAACTCTTATTTTTTGAATTAATGTCATTGTTTTTAAGTCAATAACATATATAGTTGAAGCCTTTGGAGATGTAATATACGCTTTATCATTGTTTTCGTCAATCAAAATTTCTTCCGGAAATGTATCCAAATTTATTTGTTTAATAAATCTCGAATCTGCAACGGAAATAACATCCACAAAAGGACGTTCATAGGAAGTAACCAATAAAAATTTACCGTTATTTACAGGTTTTATGTCAACCGGAATTGATTTCTGCGCTAATGAATATTTAGGTGAGTTATTAGCCGGTTCAACAACTTGAATATTTTTTGAATAGTTTGTTATTACAAATAAAGTTTTGTTTTTTAATTGAGGTATTAAAGCCGGATTTTCAACCTTTTCCGTATCAGCCAAAAACTCTTCGTAACTTTCTCTGGTGGTTAATTTTATAACATCTTCGCTTTTTGTGTCGATTTTTAAGTTCCCAATAATACCTTTTATGTTTTCAGGTAAAACCAAACCGCTTGGAACAAGCATATCTTGAGGTAAAAGCCCTGTTCTGATTTGCAAAGGTGGGTTTGCCATATGCAAAACAGTTCTGTTTCCGTGTCCGTCAGTCAAAACTTTCATTACAACAAAATCGTTGTTGAAAATTATTGCGTCAGGTTTTTCATTTAGCTCCTTGTTTGCAGGGAATGATTCTTTAACTTCTATTTTTTTTACGTCAGAAAATAATGAAGGGAAAAGCGGTAAGTAAACAGTGTTATCAGGTAAAACAATTACACCGTCAAATCTTATGTCTGTTCCGGGAACTGTTTTGTTAATATACTCTTTAACTTCATCAGGAATTTTTGCTGCAAATGAAGCTATACAAGATAACATAACCATTACTAATAAAACTAAAAGTTTGCGCAAAATAATTCCCCCAACTTATTTTCTTCAATTTAATTTTATCACAAGATTGTTTATTTAAAAACACCCTTTAATCTATCTTTAACAGATTCTTTTGAAGATTTTCCTTTTTGAAGCTCATAAAGTTTTTGATAAAGCGCTTTTTCTTCGTTAGATATATGTGTTGGAGTTTTTACGCTAACTACTACAATATGATCTCCTCTTACAGACGGTTTAGAAATGTTTGGTACACCTGCATTTTTAATTTTAACAGCTTCACCGTGTTGAATTCCTGTCGGAATAGATATTTCTTTATCACCATCTAATGTTTTTATTGTAACCGTATCGCCTAAAACAGCTTGAGCAGGCGAGATATCGAGTTTAGTAAACACATCCATACCATCTCTTTTGTAATAAGTAGAAGGTTTAACGTGTATAACTATGTACAAATCTCCGGCAACACCACCGTTAATACCGGCATCACCTTCGTGAGATAATCTCATTTTTGAACCGTTATCAACACCTGCAGGGATTTTAACATCAAGTTTTTTCTCTGTATTTTTTCTGCCTGTACCTTTACAATCAGGACAAGGGTCTGAAATTATTGTACCTTTACCGTGGCAGTGCGGACAAGTTACAACTTGTGTGAAATGTCCAAGAACTGTTCTTGTGGTTTGTTGAACACTTCCTCTGCCGCCGCAAGTTTGACAAGTTTGTGGTTTTGCTCCATTCTTTGCACCTGAACCGTTACAGGTTGAACATGTTTCTAAATGGTCGATTTTGATTTCTCTGCTAAGCCCGAATACAGCTTCTTCAAAATCAATTTCTATATCCAATCTTAAATCATCACCACGTTGAGGAGCGTTCGGATCACGACGTCTTGAACCGCCAAACCCAAATCCGCCACCAAAGAATGAATTGAAAACTTCTTCTAAATCGCCAAAACCATTTGCAAAAGGACCTTGAGTGTTAAAGCCTGCATTATTTAAACCGTCTTCGCCAAAACGATCATAAGTGGCACGTTTATCATCATCCATTAGGGTTTCATAGGCTTTACCTAATTCTTTAAACTTAGCCTCAGCTTCCGGTGCTTTGTTAATATCCGGATGCCATTGGCGAGCCATTTTTCTAAATGCACTTTTTATTTCGTCTTTTGTAGCGTTTTTACTAACGCCTAATATTTCATAATAATCACTCATTGCTATTCCTTTTTCTAAATTTCGGCAAACTTTAGTATTGCCTCACTTACTGCTCAGTTGCAACATTTACTAAAGTTGGTCTTAAAACTTTATCCCCAAGTTTATAACCTTTTTGAAGTTCTGCTATAATTGTGTTTTCAGGCTTTTCGTCAGTTGGTGTTCTCATAACCGCTTCATGAAGATTTGGATCAAACTCTTCGCCTTCTGCTTTAATAACTTCCAAACCGATTTTTGCTAAAACATCGTTAAAGTTTTTATAAGCCAAGTTATAACATTCTTTAACCTTGTCGCAATCATCTACAGTTTCAATGGCTTTCAAGCCTCTGTCAAAGTTATCAAGAACTTCAATAAGCTTTTTAACGGTATTTTCTGCGCCGTACTTAAGTAGATTTTCACGTTCTTGCTCTTGACGTTTTCTATAATTATCAAAATCAGCAGCAAGTCTTAAATACTGATTATTCAAAGTTTCGTATTTTTCTTGCCAAGGATTTTTTTCTTCTTGAACTTCTTCTGCAGGTGTTTCTGTTATTTCTTCTGAATTTTCAGAGCTTTCAGCTTCTGTTGTTTCGATAGTTTCAGTTTCTTCAATGTTGTTTTCATTGTTATTTTCAGTTTCATCAACCGCTTTTTTGAACGGATTTTGCATAGATATCTCCCCTTTTAAGTATATTATATACAATAATTATAAGACTTCAAATCTGATAAGGGGGGAATATTTATATTTTTTTAATAATTATGTAAATCAGAACGTCAAAAAAGCCTCGTTACGAGGCTTTTTTGTTGTTCATATTTTTAATCTAAAAGATCTAGATTTCTTGCTGTATAAGTTGAAACGCCACCCGGAAGAATTGCAAACTGATTTGTAATACCGTGCTTGTTGTTAAGATTAACTTCTGCAATCGCGCCACTTGATTCGCCACCGCCATATTCGCCATTGGGACCGCTTACAGCACGTGTTCCGGTTGTCTGTGTTATACCCAAAAATGGTATTTTATCAATTGCTGTCATAAGTATACCTTTTTTCTTTTCTCTGTACTTATATAAAGTCCTGAAAAAAATAAAAATTGCACAACTTTAAGAATTTGTTACAAAAGTTTACCAAGATAAAAAATTACAATATATCCAAAGGATCAACGTCGATAGCGAGTTTTATATCTTTAGGTAATGAAATTTTGTTCAAAAATTTGGCAACAAAATCGTGCCCTTTTTGTGAAAGTTTGTTTTTGATAAGTATTTGGAACCGATAATATCCGTTTATTTTGGAAATAATACAAGGAGTTGGGCCGAGGGTTTCTAAATACTCTGTAAATCCGAATTTTTCAGTCATAGTGGTTAATCTTAATGCAATTTCCATGGCTGATTTTTCTGCTCTAAAATTGTTTGTAGAAGATAAAATCAGTCTTATTATTTGGCTAAAAGGCGGGTAATCAAATTCTTGTCGAGCTTTGATTTCCGTTTCGAAGAATTTCTCAAAGTTTTGAGATTTAGCTGTTTGGAAAGCATAATAATCAGGATTGTAAGTTTGAAACATTACTTTTCCTTTAAATTCGCCACGTCCTGCACGTCCTGCAACTTGGGTTAATAGTTGAAACCCTCTTTCTGAAGCTCTAAAATCAGGAACAGAGAAACCTGTATCTGCGCTTATTACCCCAACAAGAGTTACGTTAGGGTTATCCAAACCTTTTGCAATCATTTGGGTGCCTACAAGGATATCAATTTCTCCTTTTTGGAATTTACTAAGAAGTTCAATATGTGCATTTTTCTTGGTTAAAATATCACTATCAATTCTTTCTACACGATAATCAGGAAAAAGTTCTTTTACTAAGATTTCAATTTTTTGAGTTCCGCTACCTGAGTTTGAGAGAGCGTCGCTTCCGCATTGAGGACAGTAATCAGGAAAACTCATTTCCTTAGAACAATAGTGGCATTTTAATTTTTTACCGTCAGAATGCCAAACCATTGGTATTGAACAGTCCGGACATTCGATTACTGTGCCGCAACATTTGCATTGAGAATAAGTAGAATATCCTCGCCTATTCATTAGTAAAATAACTTGTTTTCCGCTATCAACAGCTTCTTTAATCTCTGTTTGTAGAGGTTTTGATATTATTCCACGATAAGCAGCCTTTCCGTATTCTTGCATATTAATAACTTCCGGTTTTGCAAGCGGTGCGTTATTGAACCGTTTTAGCATTTGGAATAAGTTGTTATTGTTTTGTGCAAAATAAAATGTCGAAACATCTGGTGTAGCAGAGCCTAGAAGTAATGGTGCTTGGTGAAATTGTGCCAAGCGTTTTGCGACAATTCTGGCATCATATCTAGGTGCCGGATTTGTTTGTTTATATGCACCTTCATGTTCTTCGTCTATAATAATTAATCCGATGTTTTGTAATGGTGCAAATACGGCTGAGCGAGCGCCTGCAAGGATTTTTATTTCATTGTTGTAAAGTCTTTGCCAAACGTCGTATTTTTCGCCGTCAGAAATACTGCTATGCCATATTGCAACATCTTTTATCCCAAATTTTCTTGCAAGACGTTTTGTTAATTGTGAGGCTAAAGCAATTTCCGGTGCTAAAAACAGAACATTTTTTCCTGATTCAATAACATCTTTAATTAATTTAAAATAGACTTCTGTCTTACCTGATGCAGTTACACCATGTAATAAAATCGGATTTTGTGAGCGAAGTTTGTTTTTTATCCCTTCATAAACTTCGTTTTGCTCTTTTGATAATTCGTATAAAGGTTCTACTTGTACGTCTTTAAATATTGTGAGCGGATTTCTGTAAACGTATTCTAGATTAATTTTGACAAAACCTTTTTCTTCAAGCTTTTTGATTGTAGCTCTGGTTGTTTTTGCTTCTTCTTCAAATTGAATTAGAGGTGATTTGCCGTTAGTTTTTAATAACTCTAAAATTTCTTTTTGCCGTTTGGTTAAATCTTCAAAATTATCGTTGATTAGTTCGATTGATTGTTCTGTTTTTGCATTTTTTTCAATTAATTTCATTGGGATTGCAGCATTTAATACTGTTACAAAATCTGTGCAGTAATAATTTGCAACCCATTCAAGGAGTTTTAAATATTTGAGTGAAAAAAGTGGAGTTTCGTCAAGAATTCTGTTTATTTTTTTTACTCTGATGTTTTCCGGTACGTAATCAGAAAACCCGACTACAAAAGCATTAATCAATCCTTGGCGACCAAAAGGAACCAAAACAGCTTGACCAACCTGAATTATGTCTTTCATTTCTTCAGGGATATTGTAGCTGAAGGTTTTTACTCCCAATCCTTTAATATTTACTAAAACTAAAGCGTATTTCATTATATTTATTATATCAGAAATTTTTTAATAAAGAAAAAGGCACTCAATTTGAGTTAAGTGCCACTTACATAGTATAGTTTTATAAAAGATTGTTGTTATTGTTTTATATTATTCTTATTAAGGCTAGCTTTTAAGCCCCTTGCCAAATCGTGTCGCCCGCTTTTTTCGTAAATCGCTGTCATTGATTCTAAAAATTTTAGGTTGTCAATATTCGGATTAGATTGGTTAACCGGCGCTGTGTTAACAGGTGTAGTCATTTTTTTGACTTGGGGTTGTGTAACTGTTTTTGTCTGTTGTTGTATTGGTCTGTTTACGGTTTGAGTTGCAATATCAGCTCCCAAGCTTGAATTATAGTTTCTTAATCTTGGGTTATGAATATGGGATGTTTCCATATCATAAGGGTTGCGTTCTTGTTTTTGATATGCATTCATTCCGTAATTAACTGTTGAGAATGGTTTTTCGCTTGTAGTATAAGTTTGTTGTAAAGGCTGAATACCTTTATACATATTGATTTCTCTTTCGTTTAAAGATTGAGAAAGTCCGATTTTCATCTCAGGTTCTCTGCGTCTGAATAATCTGATTACTGAGAACGCTAACAAGCTGATTAAACCGATTGTTGTAATTTTATTAGCAGAATCAGGTGATACTGTTTCGCTTAATGAATCTTTAATATTAGCAACTGTTGAAGATGCTTTTATTCTGTCAAACATTTTTGAAGTTTTAACAGGTTCAAAGTCTTCGTGGTAAATTGGCGCATAGCTTTCTATAGGATTGTTTAGCTTAATACTTTGTGCCGGTTTTTTAGCCGGTATAATAGCTGTAGTTAAAGCGTCAAAAGTAACTGATGCAGCCGAAGCGTTATCTGCTTGGAAAAATATGCTTATACCGTTACCTTGAGGTTCAACCATTACAGAATCAACATTTGAAACATTGTTATAAACTGTGTTTAATGTTTTTGAAGCTCTAATATCTTTCATTGTTAAAGTTATTTTATTTGAAGCTTGAACAGTCTTTTTTACATCAACAGCTTTATCTGAAACTAAAACAATATTATATGAATCCTTAGCAGGTTCAATTTCTATAGTTTGAAGTACATTTTCGTCAGCATATGCTGTAAGAATAGAAAATGTAATTCCGAATACCAACAACACTCTTTTCATAAAACTCTCTCTCCCTTGATATTAGTGTACATGCTTGGCATGCTTATGACATCAATCAAGGGGTTGAAATTCTTATTGACCATATGGTCAATAAGTTATAGATGAGTGGCTATAAATTCAATAAAATCAAATACTTTGTATTGCCTAAAGGAGTAAGCCTTAAGTGCTGCTTCGCATCCGAGGCAAGATGTTAAAACAATATTGGCACCGCTATTTTTTATGTTTTCACGTTTAGTGTTATAAATGTTCTTCATTATTTTAATTTCTTTAAAGTTTGGAATACCGCTAAAACCGCAACATTTATCAAAATCTTTCATTTCAATGTATTCTAAATTTTCAGTGTTATTTAAAAGCCATTGAATATCATTAAAATTGTCAATATTGCAAGGTTTGTGGTAAGTAACTTTAGCACATTGTTTTAGTTTAAGTTTGATATTTTTTTTTCTTAAAAACTCATAAATGTTTTTGATTTTTAGTTCTTTTAAAACCTCTTTATCGACATCGTTGTCAACCCATTTTATATAATCTCTCAGAGCTTTTTCGCAACTTGCACAATTGACAACAATTTCTTTAATATCATATTTTTTTACTGTATTAATGAACTTTTTGATAGCATTTTGAAACTCTTTTAAATCGCCACCGGTGAAGTATGGGATACCGCAACAGTCGAATTGAGGATTAATAACTTCTACTTCAACGGAATTAAGAATTTTTACAATGTTTTTATCTCCTTTAATACTACTTCCGCATCCACCAAAGAATAATACTTTCTCTGTGTAATTTTTGCTTCCGTACGGTTTTACAAATATTTTTACAAGTTTTATAAAAAGTCCAAATATAAGATATTTTAGAATAAAGCTTTTAAGTTTTTCTAATTTGTTGCGCTTGAAAAACTCTGATTTTGCAACTGTTACGATATCAATAATGTCTATTCCGGAAGGACAAAACTTAGTGCAAGCACCACATTTTAGGCATAAATCAAGATATCTTTTTATTGGTTTAGACAGCTTTAATTCGCCATCCAAAACACCTTTTAACATTACAAAATGTCCTCTTGATACTGAACAATCATTACCTGTTATTTTGTATATTGGACATTCTGCCTGACAAAGTCCGCACTTTGAGCACTTATGAATTTGTTCCCGATAGTCTTTTAAATCTTTCATAAGTAGATTATATCATACAATTCTTTAAGTTATAGCTGAACACTATACATTCAGGTAAAATACTGTTATAATATAAGAGTGAGTGTTTATTATTACATTTTAAGAGGACGACTGGATGAAAATTCTTATTTCTAACGATGACGGAATTCTGGCTAATGGTATCCGTGCATTAGTGGAAGCATTAGCCCCAAAACATGATGTATATGTTGTAGCACCTGATAGAGAAAGAAGCGCTGCAGGTCATTCGTTAACCTTGCATACACCGATAAGAGTGGAAGAGGTGGATGCAAAATACGGTGCGAAACGTTGTTGGATGACAACCGGAACACCTGGCGACTGTGTTAAAATAGCCATAAATGCAATCTTGTCAGACGAAGAAAAACCTGATTTGGTAATCTCCGGTCTTAACCACGGTCCAAACTTGGGAGCCGATATCCTTTATTCAGGTACTGTTAGTTGTGCAATGGAAGGTGCAATGATGGGTTATCCTGCAATCGCAACTTCTTTAACAACTATGAGAAATGAGTATGAGGATTTTAAGGTGGCTGCAGAATTTATTGCAGAACTTCTTGATAAACTGGATACTTATAAAATACCGCCAAGAACAATATTAAATATAAACGTTCCTGGGTTGGAAAAAGAAGATATTGCAGGTATTGCAATAACAGAACTTGGAAGCAGAATGTTCACTGATGCTTATGAAAAGCGTATAGATCCAAGAGGAAAAGTTTATTATTGGATGGCAGGTGAATTAATTAATGAGCCTGAAGATGCATCAACAGATATTGCTGCTGTAAGAAATAACAGAATTTCTATAACTCCTGTAACTTACGATATGACAAGAATTAATATAATGCAGGATTTAGAAAACGAGCTTTGCAAAGAAGAACTTTGTGAATGGTTTAAGTAATTTTAGTTTAGAGTTTTTTTTTGAAGCGCTCGCCTAACAAGGAGGGCGTTTTTTTTTACATAACTTTACAAATAAAGCAATTTTCTTTTAATAAATAACTTTATATTAATAAGGTTAAAAGTGTTAAAGGTTAATTTGTTTTAGTATGAACTCTGTACACAATCAAAATACTCAGTTTCAAAGCTCAGTGTATACTATCCCTGCAAGGACGGTAACCATTCCGCAACGCTATTCGGGGGAAGCAACCAATGTGGGTAGCAGAGTAAACTATGCATTGCAAAGACAAAACGGCGATGCTTTTGTATCAGGGCAATTTGCAGAAATGTCAGAGAAGAAAACTAAAAGAAAAAGAGCTGTAAAATCAGTTTTATTAACACTTGGTACAGTTGTTGGTTTAGCGGCTTTAGGTAATTGCTCTTCAAACAAAATGGCTGAATTAGGTCAAAAGTTAGATGATGTTTTACTTAAACAGGATTGGTATAAATCGTTACAAAAAAGTACAAAAACGGCAAAAGAAAAGGTTAAGACTTATTTCTTAAAAAATGATAATGAAACTATTCGTCAGACAGCCAGAGATATTCAGGAAACATTTAGTAAAAGGCGTTCGCAACCTGAAGTTGCTCTTGCTAAAGGGTATGGTAGTGGTTTTAAAAATATTTTCTGTTTGACGCCACCTGATGTTATTAAGACTTCTATGCATAAAATTGAAGCTCAAAATCCGGGTCAGGCTATGAAGTCTTTAGAAAAGCTTGTAGGAAAAGATAAGGCTAAAACTTTATATGAAAAAATCATGGGTGAAGGTGTTCAACTTGATAACAGAAAGTTTTGTGATGAATTGACAGATGCGATTGCAGAAAATTTTGGCGCAAAGGTTGATGGTAAAGTTGATAATAAAAAACTTCTTTCAATATTAAAAGATTTACAAAAAGGTAATGTTAACGGTGTTGATTTAACAGAATTTACCAATGTAAAAATGAATGATTCAAAAGGTGTGTTTGGATTAATGGGTAATTGGAGTTCCGTAAATCTAATAGATTCATTTGGCGAAAAATGCGCTAAAGCAATGGGTAAAGATTGGAAAGGCTTTGGTAGAGGAAATCTTGGTGATGCTTTAGTTAAATCGAATGTGGTATGTGGTAAATTGGCTGATACCGGTGCAGGTTCTTTTGTTCAAAAAATGATTACCGTTCCGACTGAATCTATTTCAAACTTTGTAAATGATAAATCAAATATGGGTATATTATTAAGTGCAATGATTTTTATGTTGTATCAAAATATGCAGAAGGCACCGGAAGGTCAAAAAGCAGCTACTGTTGCAGATGATTATGTTGGAACTTTAGGTAGCTTGGCAATTGCAACTCCTTTGGCTTTTGGTGCAACGTATGGACTTGCGACATTATCTCATTTAGAAGGTAAAAACGGTTTATCAAAAACATTAAAAAATATCGGAAAAGTGTTTGATTTCGGGCACGATAAAATGGATAAAGCCGGAAATATAATAAAATCTAAAAAAGGTTTCTTGAATTCCATGAAAAAATTTGGCGGACATACGTTGAGATTTGCTCTAATAATGCTTGTATTCTCCAGTATGTTTATGAAACCTATTCGAGGTGCAATTCAAAAAGTATTCGGAAAACCTTATGTTGAAGGTGAAGAAAATGCTCAAAAAAATTCTCAATTACAAGCTCAAGCAAAAGCTATGGGTATAAGTGAAGAGGAAATGGAAGCTTTAGCTATATATTTACAAAATAATCCGGAAGCAATGAATATTTTTGCTCAACAAGCATAAATTTTTATTTAAATCTGTACTAACTTCCTCTATATAGACCATTACTATTATATAAATTTTTGTATAATTAGAATGGGGGTTAGTATTATGCCAACAATAGAAGAAATTATAAATTTAGGTTTTAATAATCATCAAGCAGGTAAGCTTGAGCAAGCAGAATTTGCTTATACGGAAGCTTTAAAATTGGATTGTGAGAATGCTGAACTGTTTAATCTCATGGGCGTTTTAAAACTTCAACAAAACGATGTGGAGTCAGCTATAGATTGGGTTGAAAAAGCAGTTAATGCAAAACCTTGTGAGTATTTTTATGAAACTCTTTTTCAGGCTTATATCAGAAGTGGGTTTTATGAAAGAATTGTTGAATGTAAAGAAAGTGTTATAAAAAAATATCCTAAAAACTTCTCATTGTTTTTTAATATAGCTCTTGCTTATAAAAATTTAAAAATGTATAAGGAAGCTATTAAATTTTATGATAAAGCTCTCAAAATAGATCCGACTTCTTATCAGGGTTGGTTTAATTTGGCACATCTTTATAATATTGAAAATCAAGGAAAAAATGCTGTTTCAGCTTTTAAAATATGCAAAAAATTAAAACCAAAAGATTCTGAAACTTCTTATTTCTTGGCAATCGCTCTTATGCGTACTAAGAATTATGAAAAAGGCTTGAAGCTTTTTGAAAATAGGATTTCCAGAGACTCGGCTGTTGGTATAATGAAGAAAACATATCCAAATTTGGCAACTGATGAAACTTTGTGGCGTGGACAAAATATTAAAAATAAAACAGCTTTTGTATATTATGAAGGCGGATTTGGTGATGTGATTATGTTTTCAAGATATTTACCACTCCTTAAAAAGAAATGTAAAAAGCTGGTATTCTACCCTCAAAAACAACTGGTTCCGCTTTTTAATGATAGCGGATTAGGAGTTGACGAGCTTATCGAAGGTTTTATTCCAGAGTCCGGCATGGATTTTGATGTTCACTTGCCTATTATGAGTTTGCCTTATCTTTTAGGTTTAAAAGGGAATAAGGTGTTTCATTCTGCAGAAGGTTATTTAAAAGCAGAACCAAATCTTGTTGAAAACTTTAAAAACAAGTATTTTGCAAATGAAGAGTTTAAAATAGGTATAAAATGGCGTGGAAATACTTTCTATGATGAGGACAGAGTTATCCCGAGTGAAGCTTTTTTACCTCTGTTTGAACTTGATAATACTAAATTTTATTCATTTCAAACTTTTGAAGGTGCAGAAGATATAAATAAATTAAATCAAAAACACGATATAATTGATATTGGTAAAGATTTGCTGGATTTTGAACAAACAGCGGCAGCTTTAAAGAATTTGGATTTGGTAATTTGTAATGACACTTCTTTAGCTCATTTGGCGGGTGCGCTTGGTATTCCTTGTTTGGTATTACTGCCTTATGAAGTTAATTGGAGATGGCACGATGATTTGAGAAAATGTGATTGGTACGAAAGCGTAAAACTTTTCCGCCAAAAGTCTGCAGGACAATGGGATACTGTTTTTGAAGAAGTTAAAACGTATCTTGAAAAGATATTGGGTTAATTTATATTAAACAGATTTCTCAAGAACACTGTAAATTTCTTGAGAAAATATCCCTTTTGCAACGTCTTCTTTTATTACATCTAAAGCCTCTTCTTTTGACATTGCCGGTTTATAAGCTCGATTTTCTGTCAATGCAGAGTATTTATCGGCAATGCTAACCATTTCATTCTCAACACCGTATTTATAGCTTTTATCTAAGGCTGGATACCCATTTCCTGTAGGTGTTTGGTGATGGTATTTTATTAAATTTAAGGTTTCTTCATCAATATCTATGTTTTGGAGTAATTCATAGCCGATTTCCGAATGCTGTTGAATTATTTCTCTCTCTAATTCCGTAAGTTTATCTTTTTTGTTGAGAATTTTTTGCGGTATTAAAACTTTTCCGTAATCGTGCAACATTGCGGCTTCTTGAATTTGTTTTAAATCGACTTCTTTTTTTAACTCTTCTGGTAAGGCTGAATACATTTTGGCAACAATAATTCGAGTATCTTTTAAATGCCCTTTTTGTAAATTGCTAAGCTCTTGTGTGTTTGCTTTTATCGGCAAATTGTATTTGTCCATAATTGCTTTAATTTTAGGATTATTTCTGGCTAAATTTTCAATTTTATCAGCGTTTTTGACACCTTCGTATAAAGGATTAGTTGTAAAGCTATCTTTTTTAGGCTGTATTTGCTGCGGTACAACCGGCATACTCCTAAAAGACAGTTTGGGGGTATTAAAATTTACAGGGGTATTGTAAATAAACGTCATTAAATCACTACACTTTACTAACACACTATAGTTATATAAAGTATTTTTTTAATGACAAATTGCTAAAAAAAATAATTTTGTAACAAAAGTTAAAGAACTTTTTATAAAAACAAAAAAAGATTGTTTAAATATTAACAGGGTTTATTAAAATAAGTTTATAATATACTAAAACCTTCCGTTGTTGTTGAAATAATGCATGCATCTGCTAAAAGTCGTTAACAATCGAATAATACCAAATTATATAAAAACAATCGTTAATAAAAGTTAATAATTTAAGCTGTAATCTAATAAAAATGCTTGCAAACAGAAATTTAGCAAATATTATTAAATAAGATGCCAAATTGTGGCATTACATTGAAAGCCGAAAATAGAGGAAAATAAATGGCAAAAGACGTTATTGAAATAGAAGGCACTATTCTGGAATCAATGCCAAATGCGATGTTCAGGGTTAAACTTGAGAACGGGCATGAAATTCTGGCTCACATTTCTGGAAAGATTAGAAAGAATTTTATAAGAATTCTTCCGGGTGATAAAGTGAAAGTCGAAATGACACCGTACGATTTAACAAAAGGAAGAATTACATTCAGGCTTAAATAAAAGTCGGTTTACAAATGAAAGAATATAAGTAGTAGTAAATAAAGGCAAAGGAAAAACAAAATGAAAACAAGATCATCAGTAAAACCTATGTGCGACAAATGCAAAGTTATTAAAAGAAAAGGCAGAGTTGCAGTTATTTGTGAAAACCCAAAACACAAACAAAGACAAGGTTAGATTTTGCGTAGCGGTATGATTTACGATATCTGGGGAAGAATTTTGAGGTATTTTCAAAATTACCAACTTGAAAAATATACGCAAAGACAACTTAAAAAAGTAAAAGAAAGTACAAAAGAAATAAAGGAAAGAAAAACATGGCAAGATTAGTAGGGGTAGACTTACCTCGTAACAAAAGATTAGAAGTAGCTCTTACATATATTTACGGTATCGGACCGGCAAGAGCTGCAAAAATTCTTGAGAAAACTGGTATTTCACCGGACTTAAGAACAGATGATTTAACAGAAGATGATATCAGAGAATTGCGTAATGCGTTATCTGAATACAACATCGAAGGTGATTTAAGACGTGAAGTTGCAATGAATATTAAACGTCTACAAGAAATTAACTCTTACAGAGGTATGAGACACAAAAGAGGACTTCCTTGCAGAGGTCAAAGAACAAAAACTAATGCAAGAACAAGACGTGGTAAAAAGACCGGACCTATCGCAGGTAAAAAGAAGTAGTTAAATAATTAACGCTTCGTTTAATGAAAGTGGAAAATGGAAGTAAAAAAATATTTTAAACATTTTCTATTTGTAACAAGAAATAAATAGCAAATATAATATAAGGAAAGAAAAAATGGCAAGACCAAAAACTACAAAGAAAAAAGAAAAGAAAAATGTATTGCAAGGGGTTGTACACATTCAATCTACTTTTAACAATACAATTGTAACTTCTACTGATATGCAAGGTAATGCTATTGCTTGGGCTACAGCAGGTGCTGCAGGTTTTAAAGGTGCTAGAAAAGGTACACCGTTTGCAGCTCAATCAGCAGCTGAATCAGTAGCTAAAAAATCTATCGATCAAGGTATGAAAAAGGTTGAAGTTTACATTAAAGGACCTGGTTCAGGTCGTGAAACAGCAATCAGAGCTATCCAAGCAGCAGGTTTGGAAATTACTTTGATTAAGGACGTAACACCAATTCCTCACAACGGATGCCGTCCACCTAAAAAACGTAGAGTATAGTTAAGAAGTGGCTGATGAGACTAAAGTGAGTAAAGTGCATTCAATTTGCTAACGCTCATAAAGATTAAAAAGAAAATAAGTTCAATCAAATAATCATTTTAAAGAACAATACTCACACCACTCACATCACTCACTTACTTACTGATAGAATAGATCGGGGCTTGAACTTCGCCAAAAGTTTGAACCATAGATGCCCGACAAAAGAAAAGGAGAATTAAAAATGGCAAGATACACAGGACCAAGTAACAAGTTATTCAGAAACAAGAAGGTAAAAGATTTATCTAACAGAAAATTAACATCTTCTATGCGTCAAACTGCTTCAGGACAACACGGTGCAGTTAGAAAAAAACTTTCTGAATATGCTTTACACTTAGCAGAAAAACAAAAAATCAGATTTACATATTTAGTAAGTGAAAAACAATTCGCTAAATACTACCATGAAGCTGCAAGAAGAAAAGGTGTAACAGGTACTATTCTTTTACAACTTTTAGAATCAAGACTTGATAACATTTTATTCAGAGCAGGTTTTGGTGTTACACGTAAACAATCAAGACAAATCGTTAACCACGGACACGTTCTAGTTAACGGTAAAAAAGTAGATATTCCATCATATTTAGTTAAAGCCGGTGATGTAATCACAGTTAAAGCTAAAAGTAACGATTATTTAAAAGCTGTTATGAGCATTATAGATTTATCTTGCGCACCAGCTTGGATAACAGTTGATAAAGATGCTTTAAAAATTACATTTGACAGAGTTCCTGAAAGAGAAGAACTTGATCCGGAAATTAAAGAACAACTAGTTATAGAGTACTATTCAAAATAGGCTGATAGGAGAGAAAAATATGGAATTAAAAATTAAAACTGTTAATACAATGACAGGTTCAGATGGTTCACAATATGGTAAATTTACTGTTGAGCCGTTAGAAAGAGGATTCGGTACAACTATCGGTAACGCACTTAGACGTGTTTTACTTTCAAGCTTGGAAGGTACAGCTGTAACTTCTTGCAGAATTGAAGGTATTACTCACGAATACACAGCAATTCCAGGTGTATTAGAAGACGTTATTGATGTTATGTTAAACTTGAAAGGTTTAGCAGTAAAAACTGATTCAAGAGAACCTCAACACTTAAGAATAGATGTTGATAAACCTGGTGCTGTATTAGCTGGTGATATCCAATTGCCTGCCGGTGTTAAAGTGGTTAATCCGGACTGGTTAATTTGTACAATTGCAGAAGGTGGTTCATTCCATGCTGATATTATTGTAGAAACCGGTAAGGGTTATGTTGCTAACGATATCCCAAGAGGTTCAAAATCAGTAGCTTCTATCGATATGTTACCTATTGATGCAACATTTATGCCTATTAAAAGAGTTTCTTACGAAGTTGAAAACACTCGTGTTGGCGATAGCATTGATTTTGATAAATTAACTCTTGAAATTTGGTCAAATGGTACAATTGATGTTACAACTGCTTTAAGCCAAGCAGCAGAACTTCTAATTGAACATTTTGTTCAAATTGCCGGCATTTCAGGTAAAGTTATACATAAAGAAATTGATGTAGTGGCTCCTGTTGAAGAAGAAGTTGTTTCAGAAGTTTCTGAAGGCGAACCTTCAATTACTATTGATGAATTAGAATTGTCAGTAAGAGCATACAACTGTTTAAAAAGAGCAAGCATCAATTCAATGGCTGAATTATTGAAAAAATCAGAACATGATTTATTAAATATTAAAAACTTTGGAAAGAAATCTTCTGATGAAGTAATCGAAAGACTACATCATTTTGGTTTAGACTTGGCACCAAGCCCTGAACTAGATGAAAATGGTATGGTTATTGAAAGTGCTGAATAGTACTTTTAAGTTTTCCATTAACACAAAGAAAGATAAATAGTAAAAATATAAAAAAGGAAAGTAAAAAATGAGACACCAAACAAAAAAACATACGCTTGGTAAAGCACCAGACCAAAGAAAGGCTTTGTTGCGTTCATTAGCTACTGAACTTTTCACTTATGGTGAAATCAAAACAACTATGGCAAGAGCTAAAGCTTTACAACCATATGCTGAAAATGTTATCACCTTAGCGAAAAAAGGCGATTTGAACTCAAGAAGATTGGCTGGAAGATACATTTTCGATAAAGAAATCGGACAATTGATCGACACTGCTACAGGCGAATTATTCGAAGAGCCTCAAGAAGGTAAAAAACTAGCAAAACAAACTGTTCTTAGAAAACTATTTAGCATCATAGGTGTTAAATATTCTTCAAGAAAAGGTGGTTATACTAGAATATACAGACTTCCACCTCGCAGAGGTGATGCTTCTGAAATGGCATTAATTCAATTGGTATAATTGATGCGTTACGCTCTTGAAGTTCAGTATAGAGGTAAAAATTACGCTGGAAGCCAAATCCAATTTGAAGGAAAATCAGAAGATGGTACCCGCTTAGAGCGAACAGAACCTACTATACAAGGTGAACTTGAAAAAGCGCTTAGTACATTGATAAAATGCGGTTCATCCGCAGATAATACAAGACCGATTAAAACAATCTTCTCCGGAAGAACTGATAAAGGTGTAAATTCGTTAGGTCAGGTTGTTCACTTTGATTATGACAAAGAAATTGTTGCTTCAAAATTTGTTTATCAAATGAACGAAATCTTACCTGATGATATATCAGTTAGTAATTTGAGAATTGTACCTGACTCGTTTCATGCTCAGAAATCTGCAAAGAGTAGATATTATAGATACGAACTTATTAACAGACGTTATAAGCAAGCATTTGATGGTGATATCTTAAGAGTAAAATACGAATTAGATGTAGAGCGAATGCAAACCGCTTTGAACTTCTTGTTAGGTGAACATGATTTCTCGAGTTTTAAAAGTTCCGGAACGCTAAACCCAAGCAAAGTTTGTTTTTTATCCAGAGCTGAAGTTGAAAAACAAGATGATAAAATTTTTATACATCTTGAAGGTAATAGGTTTCTATACAATATGGTAAGAACTATTATCGGAACACTTTTGGAAATGGAAGGTCATAATTTACCACCTGAGCATATGAAAGATGTTTTGGTGGCAAAAGACCGTCGCAAGGCGGGGCGTACAGTCAGTCCTTATGGATTGACCTTGATGAGGGTGGATTACTCTCTTGAAGAAATATAATAACAAGAAGGAAAAAGAAAATGGCAAATAAAACATATTCAGCAAAACCTCTTGAAGTAGAAAGAAAATGGTATGTAATCGATGCTGAAGGCGAAATTTTAGGTCGCCTAGCAGCTCGTGTTGCAAACATTTTAAGAGGTAAAAATAAGCCTGAATACACACCTCACGTTGATACTGGTGATTTTGTTATTATTATCAACGCTGAAAAAGTTGTTGTTTCAGGTAACAAAGAAACTGATAAAATTTATTATCACCACACTGGTTTTCCAGGTGGATTGAAATCTGCTTCTGTTAAAGAAGTTAGAGAAAAAGATGCAACTAAATTAATTGAAAAAGCAGTTAAAGGTATGTTACAACACAATACTTTAGGTGCAGAACAATTCAATAAATTAAAAGTATACTGTGGTCCAGAGCACCCTCATGCTGCTCAAAAACCAATTGTATTAGGAAAGGAGTCTAAATAATGGCAGATAAAGAAATTATTATGGCTACCGGTCGTAGAAAATGTGCAGTTGCAGTTGTTAAATTGGTAAAAGGTAAAGGAAGAATTTTCGTTAACGGAAAAACTTTACAAGCATATATCGGTAATATGCCGGCTGTTGAAATGATGGTTTACAGACCTTTAGTTTTAACAGAAAACCAAGAAAAATACGATGTAAGAGTTAAAGCTGTTGGTGGTGGTATCGTTGCTCAAGCTGCTGCTATCAGACATGGTATTTCAAGAGCATTGTTGAAATCAAATGAAGAATACAAAGCTGTATTGAAAGCTGAAGGTTTACTAACTCGTGATGCACGTGTTAAAGAACGTAAAAAATACGGTAGAAAAAGAGCTCGTAAGAGATTCCAATTCTCAAAACGTTAATCTTTTTTTTCGAAAATATTTGTACGAGGATTTCCGCAATTACGGAAATCCTCGTTGTTTTGTAGCTTTTGTTTTTTTTGTTTTAATATATTACTCAATATACTTATAATCTTAATTAAAAATTAACAATTGCCTTATTGATTACAATCTTTGTTTGTATTACCATAAGACTGTTAAGAGAAATATTTTACTTATAAGAAGGAGTGAAAATTTATGGTAAAAGTAGCAATTAACGGATTCGGAAGAATCGGACGTAACACTTTAAGAGCAGCTATCAGAGAAGGTATCTACAACGAAATCGATTATGTAGCTATCAATGACCCAGGTTTAACACCTGCAAATGCTGCACACGTTTTCAAATATGACTCAGTTATGGGCAAATTTGACGGTACTGTTGAAGTAGCTGAAGATGGCTTAATCATCAACGGTAAGAAAATTTTATTCTTTGCAGAAAAAGATCCTGCAAACCTACCTTGGGCTAAATTAGGTGTAGAAGTTGTTGTTGAATCAACAGGTTTCTATACAGATGCTGAAAAAGCTAAAGCTCACATCGCTGCTGGTGCTAAAAAAGTTATCATTTCTGCTCCTGCTAAAAACGAAGACAAAACAATCGTTCTTGGCGTTAACGAAAATGAATACGATCCAGCTAACCACAACGTAATTTCAATGGCTTCTTGTACAACTAACTGCTTAGCACCTGTTGCTAAAGTTATTTCTGAAAAATTTGGTATTGTTAAAGGTTTGATGACAACTGTTCACTCATACACTGGCGACCAAAGAATTTTAGACGCTGGACACAAAGATCCTCGTCGTGCAAGAGCTGGTGCTCTAAACATCGTTCCTACTACAACTGGTGCTGCTAAAGCAGTTGCTTTAGTTCTTCCGGAACTTAAAGGAAAGTTGAATGGTTTTGCTATGAGAGTTCCTACTCCAGACGTATCTGTAGTAGACGTTGTATTTGAAACTGAAAAACCTGTTACAGTAGAAGAAGTTAACGCAGCTCTTAAAGCAGCAGCTGATGGACATGTATTATGCTACAGCGAAGAACCATTAGTATCTTCTGACTTCATCGGTTCTTCTCAATCATCAACTGTTGACGCTGCATTGACAATGACAATGGGTGATAACATGGTTAAAGTTGTTTCTTGGTACGATAACGAAATGGGTTATTCTACAAGATTAGCTGAAACTACAAAAATGGTTGCTTCTAAATTATAATTCTTTATTGAATAATAATTAAGGTAATTTGTAAAAAGGCGATTTGAAAATTTTTCAAATCGCCTTTTTTTTATTATGTTTAAAATTGTTTATTTTACTAGGGTTTAGTAAAAATCGTCGTCCTTTTTAGTGCCATTTATATAATTACTCATTATCTTGAATAATTGATTTTGCCAATCATTATTCTTTTCAAGGAAGAAATCTGCACCTCTATTTTTACATTGCTGTTCAATTTCTTTACGAGGTGAAGCTGTAATTACACCTACTATGGTTTCAGGATTCATTTTCTTTAACTCAGAAAGGAGGATGAAACCTTCTCTTTCTGTTGGGATAAACAAATCCATTACAACATATTGGTAAGTTCTTTTTTTGAATTTACTTACTGCATCATAGATTTCTTGGGAACAATCGATATCAAACTCAAATTGAGATAATAGAACTCTTAATTGATATGTAATAACACCTAAATCATCAATAACAAGAATTGCAGGACCTTTAGGGATTTCATCCTCTATAGAATCATTTAGTGAGAGTACATTCTTCTTGTTACCACTGTATTCTTGCATTGTATCAACAATCTTAGTTAATTGCTTTTTTAAGTTAGCTAAATTAACTTCAGTAGGTTTTTTAGTTCCGGTTAATCCATAAAACATATTAAGGAATTCGTCATCAACATCTATTGAAGGCATTTTTTCTCCTTTATGTAAACAATTGTAAAATGATTATACCATATTAAGCAAAAAAATGTAAGACATAAACTTTATAAATATAGTTATAAGGGGAAAATTTATGTTTAGTAAGGAATTTATCAGTTATTTAGAAAATTTTGACAAAAAATCAAAAATCAAAGAGCGACAAGTTGAGAACAATTCTTTGACAAAATCTTTGTTGTACATAGCTATCAAATGTAATTCAATACCGAGAAGAACATAATACTGTATATGGTATATTCAAGTTTTAAGAATTTTAGAGTATAATTTTTACTATGAAAAAAGTTATACTATTGTTAATGCTTATAAATTTTGTTTTTCAACCGGCTTATGCTTGGAATGTTAATTCGGTTTCAAAATTTTTTAATAGCGATGAAAAACAAATAAAAAGGTTGTTAAAATCACAAGTTTTATACGCTAATAAAGAGAATTATCCTAAATTTATCAGCACTTTTGCAGATTATTACAAAAGTGGCGACGGATTTAATTTGGATACTTATTCAAAGCTTATTAAAGATATTTGGTCAACTTATGACAATATAAAATACGATATTGATATTAAGGATATAGCTGTTAGTGAAAATAAAGCAACAGTGAGTTTAACAGAAATAGCAAGCGGAAAAATAGGATACTCCGATGTTTATAAAGGCGAGTTAAAAAGTGAATCCGAAACAATATATTATTTGGAAAAAATAGATAATCACTGGAAAGTTGTATCAGATTTTGTAAAAGAAGAGAATACTTCAATGCTTTATGGAGCTGCCAGAGATCTTGATATTAAGCTTAATGCGCC
Organism: Cyanobacteria bacterium SIG28; assembly: GCA_015152525.1. Taxonomy (GTDB): domain Bacteria; phylum Cyanobacteriota; class Vampirovibrionia; order Gastranaerophilales; family Gastranaerophilaceae; genus CAG-196. Next base: position 37,264 of record SUTU01000007.1, read on the forward strand.
AAAAGAAATCAATGCTGACACAGAATATACTGCAACATTAGAATTTACACCGCCAGAAGAAACAATTGCTATCGCTTCGATTGCATCTGATAAAGTTGAGTATCCTCAGCAACAAACAAAAGAAGTTTTTAGAACTCTGCCTGACGATAATATTTTAGAAAGAATGTTTACTTCTAATAACGAAAACTTAAATGAGTATATTGTTGCGTCAATCGGTTTAACAAAAACATCAGTAACTGATACTAATATAAACTTGAATTTAACGGGGTTTGGTTATGCAATTACTCGTGTAAATGTTATTTCTCAACAAGAAAACAAGAAAGAAATTACGGATGAGCAGAATTAATAAAATTATTTATTTAATTATATCTTTTGTGTTTTTTAGTGTGTGTGATTTGTACTTATCAAATCACATTCTTGAGAATGTCAGATTTAATTTTGCTCCAAATCCGATAATAGATTTAATTTATGTTCAAAATACCGGTGCTGCATTTAGTATATTAGAAAATTCTCAGATTTTTTTGATTGTTTTCTCAATTATTGCAATGGCAATACTGTTAATTTATATTTATAGGAATATTGAAAAGTTCTCGACATTTGCTTGTTTATGGTTTGCAATGCTTGTTTCAGGAATTTTTTGTAATCTTTATGAACGTATATGCTTCGGTTATGTGAGAGATTTTTTCAAATTTAATTTTATTGAATTTCCGGTATTTAATATTTCTGATATTTTTATTAATATTAGTGTTTTAGCTATAATTGTTATAATACTTAAAAACAAATATCTCAAAAACAATGAAACTAACAGCTGACGAACAAAATGAAGGAAAAAGAATAGATTTATTTTTGGCTGAAATAATGCCTGATATTTCACGTTCCAAAATCCAAAATGCTATAAAAGATGGGAAGTGTAAAATCAATCATGCAACGGTTAAGCCTTCTTATATACTTAAAGATAGCGACGTTATAGAATTTGAAGAGTTAACAACTACAAATTTATTAAAAATTGAACCTCAAAATATTCCGTTGGAAATAGTTTGGGAAGATGAAAATATGGCTGTGGTTAATAAGCCTTCCGGAATGTTAACTCATCCGACACCGATAGAAATCTCAAATACTCTGGTTAATGCTTTGCTATATCATTATAATGAGTCTTTATCCGATATTGGCGGCGATATGCGCCGAGGGATTGTACATAGATTGGATAGAAACACTTCCGGCTTAATAATGATTGCAAAAAATAATAAAACTCACGAATTTCTGGTAAGTGAGATGAAGGAAAAGAGGTTTTGTAAAAAATATATAGCAGTTGTTAAAGGCGTGGTTGAAAAAGATGAGTTTGAAATTGATACACCGATTGGCAGACATTTAACCCAACCTCACAAAATGAGTGTTAACGGAAAAGATCCAAAAGAAAGTCTTACAAAAGTTAGAGTTTTGGAAAGGCTTAATGGTGCAACGCTTGTAGAATTAACTCTTATAACCGGTAGAACTCATCAAATAAGAGTGCATCTTTCCTCAATCGGACATCCCGTATACAATGATACTCTTTATGGATTTGGCAAAATTAAAATAAAAACAGAAGAACAGGTTTTACAATCTTATAAGCTAGAATTTACCAAACCTTTTACACAGGAGAGAGTTGCTTTAGAAATCCCTCACGATGAAAAAGTTTTAAAAGTTTTGCATGCCCTTAAATTGACTTAAAAATTGTCCTTAACATTTTTTAACAAATTCATCCAAACATATGATAAAGAATTTATTTAAAAGGAGTAAAATGAAAATGTCATGTTAATGGGCAAGTGGGATGGAACAAGAATTAGACTTTTCTTCATATAATAAAATAAAACGTGCATCCAATGAAGAGTTGGCGGATTTATGGCGCCGCTATTTTGATGACCATAACAATAAAGCTCTTAGAGATGAGTTGATTTTGCAATATATATACTTAACAAGATATGTTGTTGGTCGTGTGAAAGTTGCGTTGCCTCCTTCTTTTTCGTTTGAAGATATTTCGAGTTATGGAATTGAAGGCTTAATTGACGCTGTAGAAAAATATACTCCGAAAATGGGTGCAAGATTTGAAACATATGCTCTTGTTCGTATTCGAGGAAATATAATTGATAAAGTTCGTTCACAAGATTTTTTACCAAGAAGTGTGCGTAAAAAAATCAGAGATGTAAAAGAAGCACAAGAAGAACTTAAAAGACAATTTGGCAGAAGTGCAACTAATACAGAGATTGCAAATTATTTAGGTATAGAAAAAGAAAAAGTTGAACAACTGTTAGCTGATGATACGGTAGTTACATCCATTTATGACAAAAAAGGTGCTGCTGACGGTGATATAGAAATTATTGATACTATTGAAGATTCTTCCAACCTTGCGCCGCATGAAGAACTAGAGAAAAAAGATGTAAAAAAAGAATTGGAGGAGGCTTTGAAACGTTTACCTGAAAGAGAACGCACGATTATGGTTCTTTATTACCACGAAAACATGACACTAAAAGAAATTGGCGATACTATCAATATTTCAGAATCAAGAGTTTCCCAACTACACGCACAAGCTATTATGAAGCTTAAAAACTTGTTAAGTGAAAATAGAACAGAAAGACTTAAAAAAAGCATTATATAGTTTGCTAACAATATATAATTATACTGACAATTGTAAACAAATGTAACATTTCCTTTAAAAATCCTAAAGTTTTTGAAAAAAATGCCGTAAATAATAGTAAGGAAAATTTAAAGGAAAAGCAACTATGGGAATGTCAGCGTCACAAGCAAGATTGTTAACTTTAACAAACAGACTGCATGATATTGAGTACAAAGCTCAAAACATACAGGCTCAAAAACTTGCTCTTGCTACTCAACAAGACGCATTGTATCAAGAATACTGTGATGCTTTAGATGCCCAAAATATTATGGTTGCCAGAGTTGACGGTGCAGGTAATAAAAGCTTTGTTAAAGCAAGTTATGCTACTGTTTGTAAATATAATTCGAGCCAGCCAGCTCAGTTTGCCTTAAAGGATACTAATACAGGTAAAATTCTTGTTGATAGTGAAACTAAAGAAATGTGGGATAAATACGGAAACGATCCGTACAGTTTTGCTTGGGCAATGGTTGGATTTGATGGACAATGGGCTTGGGCTGATTTTAATGGCGCTGATGGAGATGGTAATGTTACACATGACCCATTCGAGAAAGACGTTGCGCAACTTATCGGTATACAAACTCAAGAATCTTTAGAGGGTACGCAAGCAATTCAAGAAGATAACGGTTACGGTATGGCCCTTGACCATCTTCCTCATGAAAATGGTGCTACACCTTATCTTCTTGCAATGACACCGGCAGAATGGCAAGCTTATAATGATATTGTTAAAAATAATAAAACAGGTGCTGCAGAATTAGAAGCTAAGTATGAAGAGTTAACAAAAGCTGTAGCTGATAAAGAGCCTCAAGACGAAATACAACAAAAATTTGATGCGTTCAGAAAACAATTGTATTCGCCGGAAAATAGAGATGAAATTTTTACTTTCATGAATCAAAGTAAAAACCATGCCTTAGAGGGTGTGTCTGGTACACCTCTTTATCAAGACGCTGAATGGGGTGATTTTGCTGCTGAATTTAAGTATTATGAAAACTTATGGACAGCTATCAATAATGCCGGTGGCTGTGTTGAACTCGAACCTACTCAAGAAATAGGTGAAACTGCTGAAGATTGGTTCCAGTATGCTGTTGAATCAGGGAATGCTGTTATTATGCAATACACGTCAGGCGGAAGTAAACAGGGCTGGTCAGATACGAGTGTTGCAACTAACACAAACAGCGGTTACTTAAAAAGCGAAGAAGATGATACTGAGCTTAAAAAAGCTGAAGCAAAATACGAACATGAATTAAAGAAAATTAATAAAAAAGATGCAAATTATGATACAGAATTGAGTAAATTAGAAACAGAAAGAACAGCAATAACAACAGAGATGGACTCTATCAAAAGTGTCAAAGACGAAAACATAGATAGAACGTTCAATGTGTTCAACTAGATGTAAGATTCACTCCAAGAGCGGATGCTCTTAATATACTTAACCTTTTTCCTTTTTCCTTTTCTTTAGCCGCTTGTCCAAAGCGGTTTTTATTTTGCAAAAAATAAGGCGAAGCATTTTTGCTTCGCCTTACATTTTGTCTTAATATTACAAATTATACTGTAGCTAATTTGCTTGCGCTTTCAAGTTGTAGAGTTACAGTTGTAATATCACAAACAGAAGCCGGTCCAAAATATTGAACAGCGCCCGGGAATAAATATCTGTCATTCAATGCCCAATCTTCTCTGTTTGATTCAAGTTTTTTGAATACAGGACCGTCAAGTTCAACCAAAGCTTTTTTAATAACCGGTTTCATTTCGCCATGACGTCTTTCCATGTTCATCATCATAGTAAGAGGAACACCGCCAGCAATCCATTTTGAAGCAGGTTCTGTTAAGTTTCTAACTGATGACAAGTAACCTGTTAAACCAAAGTTTATCAAAGCAAAAGCGTTGAAACCTAAAGAATAACAGTAATCAGCATCAAAGTTTGAAGGGAATGCACAACGACCTTCATAACCGAAGAAGTGTGATTGTGTAGAGAATTTACCGCTAAATTTACCTTCTTTTTTAAGTAATGCTAATTTTTCTTCAATCATAGAGATTAATAATTTTTCTGTTTCAATTTTAGAAACTTGAACGTTTCCGTGAGGATCTCTGTCCATCAATAATTGAGATTTAATCAATGAAGGTAAAGATTTGAATACTGAAGAGTTTTCGCTTGATAAAGTATTCTCGATAATAGCGATTTTTTCAGCATCTGTACCATTTGAGTAGTTAGAATCTTTTTCTAATGAAGGCATAATGTCATTCAGATTAGAAATCATTGATTTTAATTCAGGTATAAATTCGATTAAACCTTCAGGAATAACTGCAATACCAAAGTTTTTGCCGTTTTCTGAACGTCTAACGATAATATCAGACATATAATCGATAATTGAAGCTAAAGACATTTTCTTTTGTTCAACTTCTTCTGAAATCAAAGTAATATTTGGTTGAGTTTGAAGTGCTGCTTCTAAAGCAACGTGAGAAGCACTTCTTCCCATGATTTTAATAAAGTGCCAATATTTCTTTGCAGAATTAGCATCTCTTTGAATATTACCGATTAATTCACCATAAGTCTTAGTAGCTGTATCAAAACCGAATGAAATTTCGATTTGTTCATTTTTTAAGTCGCCATCAATAGTTTTTGGACAACCGATAACTTGGATACCTGCATTGTTTGCAACAAACCATTCAGCAAGAAGTGCAGCGTTTGTATTTGAATCATCACCACCGATGATAACTACAGCTGACAAGTTTAGTTTTTTACAAACTTCTAAAGATGACTTGAATTGTTCTTCTGTTTCAAGTTTAGTTCTGCCTGAACCAATAATATCAAAACCGCCTGTATTTCTGTATTCATCAATAAATGAATCAGTAAATTCTACATATTTACCTTCAATAATACCGCTTGGACCGCCTAAGAAACCATAAAGTTTGTTAGCAGAGTTAGCTTGTTTTAAAGCATCGTATAAACCTGCTATTACATTGTGTCCGCCGGGTGCTTGGCCGCCTGATAAAATTACGCCAACATTTCTGATTTCGCTTGAAGAAGTTTCAGAAGATGTTTCAAAGGTTACTGTAGGTTTTCCGTAAGTATTTTTGAAAAGAGCTTTAATTTCTTCTTGGTTTGCTACTGATTGTGTAGCTGAACCTTCTTTAGAAACTAAATGACTAATACCATTTGCCAATGAAGAAGGCAATTTTGGTTGGTATTTTAATCTTTCGATTTGTAATGGTGATAAATTTGTCATAAATATTTCCTTTCTTCTTAATGATTAAATTATACATTAAACATAAGAAAAAAAGCACAAATTCAGTATGAAAGCCGATAATATCCTTAACAATACCGTTTTTTTAGATGTTTTTATTTACATTTCTGTATAAAATATTATAATAATATTATGATAAAGAAGCTTTTAACATTGTTTATCGCATTATTTGCAACCGTATGTTTTGCCTCTGAACCAAAACTGAGAGGTTATGACGAGTATAAAATTCCAACAGGATATTTTGTTCCGATTATGTCATTGCAAGAGTTTTCAACAGCTTATACTGAAGAAGGTGAAAAACTCAATTTTGTTACAACGAATGATATTTACATTTTTGATAAAAATATAATTCCTCAGGGTTCTAAGTTGACCGGTTATATTGATAAAAAAAATGAGCCTGTACGTGGTACAAATGCTGCAATGACAGTTTATATTAATAAACTTTATTTGCCGGACGGGTTTGAAATTCCGATAAAGGCTTATATTTATACTGCAAATAACAATAAAATCGGTGGTGAATTAACACCACCGTTAACTTGGAATAAAATTCCGCACTATCAAAGATGGACTATGCATAGAGCCATGGGTGTAGTTCAATGTGTTCCGGGTGATCAAAGAAAAATGGGTGAACATGTAACAATATCATCGGGTGCAAATCTTACTATGGTTTTGGTTGCACCGATAAACATGACACACATTGTAATAAATTGACAAAAATATCAAAGAATATAAAATATAATAATAGGGAGGGTATATATGAAGAGAAGAATTTTTGCAGGACTTTTAATATTGAACTGTTCTATAAATTTGGGACTTGCGGCTACAAATTATTCTTATCAACCTGCACAAGTTCAATCTGTTAATAATCAATATTACCAGCAACCTCTTCAGTATGCGCAAAATAATCCTTTAAGAGGTAATGTTGTAATGGTACCGGCAGGTGCGAGTATTCCTGCGATGTTAACTACACCTATTTCATCCGAATACATTACTGCAGGTCAAACTGTTAGTCTTGCCCTAAATAGCGACTTTTATTACGATGGTAAACTTATTGCTCCTGCCGGAAGTACTGTTTACGGAACTGCAATTCAAGCGTCTAAAGCTAAAAGAGGTGGCATAAACGGAAAGTTGTGTATAAGATTTACTCAGATTTATACACCTTACGGAACCCAAATTCCTATTTCTGCTGTTATTAAAACTGATGACTCTTCCGGTGTTTTGGTTGGTGGTACAAAGTTGGATGTAACAAAAGAATACGCTAAAGATTTAACAGCAGGTTCTGCAGCAGGTGCGCTTTCAGGGCTCGTGTTTGGTGCTCTTGCCGGTGGTGATGTTGGTCGAGGAGCTGCATTAGGTACGGCTGTAGGTGCAGGTGGAGGACTTGTTAAGTCTGTATGGGATAAAGGCAATAATGTTGAAATTCCTGCAAATGCTACTATTGAGCTTTTGTTAACTCAACCGATAACGGTTACGGCTTCTAATTATTATTATGAAAATTAGTTAACAGTTTTATTCGATAGGATAATTTAAAAAAATATTTACGATTTATATTGTAATAGAGAAATATAAAAGGATATTGTATCAGAAAGAATATATAAGGTGTCATTGATAAATAAAAAAAGCTTTATACTAGACGAAGAATATAACGAGGATGTTGAACACTATACATTACCGGCACTTGTTAAAACCAAGCCGGAAGTAATTTCTATTAAGAAAACATTACTTATTTCTACAGCTTTGCATCCGCTTTCTGTTCTTTTGATTTGGCTTGTTTCAATTGCGCTTACATTATTAGGTATTGATTTGTTTGTATTTAACAAAATAAAACCTGAACCTAAAAAAGATATTGAATTTGTGCTTGTGGATAAACCAGGTAAACCTCGTGATCCGAATACTAAAAATAGAGCGGATATGGATTCCAGAAGCGGTGGCGTAAATGATCCGACTCGAAAGCAATCTATGCCGTCAAAGCCCACCCAAACACAAAAAAAGCCGGCTGCTGCACCTCAAAATGCTAATAAAGTTGTTCAAAAACCTCAACAACAAGTGAAAAAACAGGTTCAGCAAGCTCAGCCAAAACCTGTTCAACAACCCGTTGCGAAACAGGCACCGGCAAAACCTTCGCCTGCAAAACCTGCACCTCCGACAGCTCGTCCGAGTGCAAAACCTATAAGTTCACCGGCACCGGTTGCTAAACCTTCAACAGCTTTTACGGTACCGGCACCAAAGGCAGCGCCTGTCGGCAAAACATTGGCTACTGGTCCTGTTGGAGGTAATTCAACAGCTTCCGGAACTGCAAAATCTTCAACCGGCGGTCCGGTTTCAAGTTCAACATCCTATGCGCCAAGACCTTCACTCTCACCATCATTGAGTGGTGGTAATGGTCAGCTTTCACGTGGTTCTTCATCGGGTAGTACAGGTAATGTCGGTAATCCTGGTGGTGGCGGTGGTGCTCCTGGGATAGATGCTTTAAGGGAACCTGATTTCGGTCCGTATATGAGAGAATTACAAAGAAGGATTAAGCTAAATTGGGATCCGCCAAAAGGAAATGAAAGTAAAACTGTAGTTTTATTATTCAAAATTGCAAAAGACGGTAGATTGTTATCATCAAGAGTTCATAAATCATCAGGACTCCCAACAGCTGACCAAGCTGCATTAAAAGCGGTAGAGTTGACAGCACCATTCAGACCGTTGCCGGCAGATTTCAAGGGACAAAGTATTGATATTCAGTTTACGTTTGACTATAGGGTGTTTGGTGCATCAAGATATTAAGAGAAAATAAAAGATAAATTTTGAAGATATAAGGGGATAAAATTATGGAACTATTATTACATTCTATTCAACTGGATTGGCCGGTACTTTTGCCAATATTTTTATGTTCAATAGCAACTGTAGCTGTGGCTATTGATAGGTTTATGTTTTATAAATCTAACAAAAGAAATGTTATTGAATTTATTCCACGTTTACAAAAAGAATTAACTAAAAATAATCTTATGGGCGCACAAAATTTAGCGGTTCATTGTGGTGGTATTATAGGTGAAGTTACGGAAGAAGCAGTAAGAATTTTTTCTGAGCAGAAAAAAGGATTTTCTCGTTCTTTTGATATTGCTTCAGCTTTAGCAACAAGAAAGTTGGAACATAGATTAACAATATTAGGTACTATCGGTGGTGTTGCGCCGTTCTTAGGTTTGTTCGGTACTGTAGTCAGAATTCTATATACATTCCAAGATTTGGCTTCTCAAGGTAATCAATCAGCAGCAGTTGCAATGGGTATTGGTTCAGCTTTGATTGCAACAGCATTTGGTTTAGGTGTGGCGATTATTGCAGTAGTTTGTTATAACACATTCCAATCTACAGTAAGAAGATTTGAAGACGATTTTCAGTTAATAAAATTATTATTCCTAAGTTTTGTTGATTCTGAAGAAGATACCACTCTTCAATCTAAATCAAGTGTTGCACTATAAGTGTATTTAAAAGATGTGAATTTAAGTCCTTTTTTTAAAAAAGAAAGTTAGAAAAATGGGTATAAAAACAGGTAAAAACGCTTTATTTACGGAGATTAATATAACGCCGCTAACGGATATATTTTTGGTGCTTTTAATTATTATGATGGTAATAGCACCAACATTTCAGTCTGTTGACAATAATATAACAATTCCAGAGATAAACAGTGGTACTTCAATTGAGCAAGGTAAAGTGGTTGTTTCTGTAACAAAAGAAGGAACTATTTATGTGGAGTCAAAAAAATCTTCTCCTGAGTTTTTGGTAGCAGATTTGCGAAATGCAAAGGGTGCTTCCCAATCGCCGGAAGTTGTTGTTAAGGCTGATGAAAAAGTTAAAAGTTCTGTTATTATGACAATTATGGATGCTGCTCAGGATGCTGAATACAAAAAACTTATAGTTGCAGGTGAGCCTTTGAATAAAAAAGATCAAAAGAAATTAGAAGAAGCTCAAGCAACACCTTTAACAAACAGTAACACTATAAAAGGTGCTACAACACCAATACCGCAAGATGATCAATTTGAGAATTGGAGCTACTAATGCGAGATAGTTTTAATGAAATTAATATAACACCGTTAACAGATATATTTCTTGTTTTACTAATCATTATGATGGTAATTGCACCGATGTTGGATCAACAAGGGTTAAATCTTGCCGTTCCGGAAATCGTTAACGCAGAACAAATTAAAAATGATTCAAAGATTATGAATATTTCTGTTTCAGCAGATAATAGTATAATCTATGATGAACAGGAAATTAATTTACTTTCATTAGATAAATTTTTCAAAGATAATGCAAAAAATTATCCTGACGGATTGTTAATCCAAGCTGATGATGATTCAGAACATGGTACTATCGTTAAAATTATGGATAGTGCAAGAAATAGCGGAATAACAAGTATCTCGCTATCACGTTCTTAAACTAAATCATCATAGCTTTTTCTAATAAATGCATATTGCCTTTTTGTAAGAATTTAGCAAATTCACCTTCGTCAACTTGAGCTGCAACAATTGACATAAAATCATCTGATAAATTCATTATCATGCCTAATAATGTTTCTTTTTCAAACATAATCATAGGTTTTATCATGTCAGGTTTTAGCAATGTACTCATCATGTCAACATAGGTTTTGTTTTCGAATAATGTTAAATATTCAGGTTTCACTTTTGTTAATTGGAATGTTAACTGTCTTTGAATATCCGGATCAATTGATGCCATAAATTTATGGAATTTGTCATCAGGCAATTGAGAAATATTGTTAATCAATTGCATTGGATCTGTTTGGTTTGCCGGCATGCCGGTAATACCTTCGACAAACTGTTTCATAACTTCAGGTGGCATAGATTTTAATTGCTCAACTACATCAACTTTTTCCAAATCGTCATTCATAAAGAATTTTATTAAATCTTCTTCTGAAAACATTTTAACAATTTGCTCTAACGGAAAAGCTTCCATTACAACAGCAACAAGTTCTTCAATGTCAGTTTCTAACATCATTTCTAATAATTTGTCTTGTGTAAAGAAATAAAGTCCCATTACCAAATCTTCGCTTTTTAATAACGGTAAAACTTTTTCTCTGTCAGAAGGACCCATATTATGAATTATTGCAAACTTGTTTTCAACATCTGCTAATTTGAAAAGCTTAATAAGTTTTTCAGGTGAATGATAATATTCTCTTGCAATATTTATTGCCTTATCATTCCCACGTTCAGCTTCTGCTTCAATTATTTCATCAATAGAAGAAAGACCATAGTCATTAATCATTCTTGATGATGTAATATGCATTCTTTCGGCGAATAATTTCATATTTGCATCTATAACTAGCGACATAATCTCTCCTTAATTGTTTTCTTATATATATAAAGTATATCTATGTTAAATAATTGCCCTTTTTGTGAAGAATTGTTAAGATAACTTTTTGTATGTTATAATAAGTATTATGAGAAGAATAACCTTTATTATTTTAGCATTATTTTTGTGTTTAATAAATACACCTTCATACGCAGCGCAAGCAGTTATGAAAAAAGAAGTTTCTGCTGTTGCTTCTGACGGTTTTAATTTAAAAGCACAATTTGTATATCCAAAAATTAAGAATCAAAAAGAATTTCCGACTGTAGTTTTATTGCACTCACTTGGCTATAATTCTCAATGGTGGGAAGATTTACCTAAGTTACTTTTAGAAAAAGGGTATGCTGTTTTAACTATTGATTTAAGAGGTCATGGTGAAAGTGTCTATAATGCGAGATTAACAAAGATTTCTTGGAAGAATATGCGTAACTCTGCTTATGCTAAGTATCCGAATGATGTTGTTAAAGTTATAGAAACTGTAAAACAGGAAAATCCTAAGAAAATTTTCTTTAACAATTGGGCAATAGTTGGGGCTGATATTGGTGCAAGCGCCGGTGTAATAGCTTCTGACAAACTTAGTGTTCGTCCTAAAACAATTGTTATGATTTCACCTGTTGTAGAGACTAAGAGTGTATATATTCCGGTAAGTGTTGCCCACTTGGATTCTACTGATTTTTTATCAATTACAGGCACTGAAGACGTGATGTCTAAAAATGCGGAAGCTTACTTAAGCAAGTTTGCACAATGTGAGTTTATGACTTTTGAATCTAACTCTAAGACAACCGGCATGTTGATGATAAAAAATGATCCGCAACTTAGCAAAATGATATCGGAATGGGTTAGTGAGTATTTGAACTAAAGATTTGCACCGTTATCTTGCATTTTTTCCAGTGCTTTTTTGGCACCTTCGTATTTTTGGCAAAGCTTAAATACAAATTCTATAGCTGATTTATCTTGCTTGATAGCATCTTTAAGCTTATAAATATCACCAAGTTGAAGTTTTGCAATTTCTTCTTGGGAATCGTTCAGTAGATATTTAGTAAGCAGAGCTTGAGAGTCGGAGTCCATGCCGGCAATTCCGTGTTTGAACGCATACCAATTATAGAAATGGTAAATGAAATAATATTTGTTAATTTCACCTTTAGTTAGTATGAACATGCCATCAGTTTTAAAAGATGGTTTGTTTTTAACTAAAGCATTTAAATACAAAGCCTTAAACCCTTTTTGCGGATAGATAAATCCTTCGTTTTCAAAAACAGAAGAAAGTGATTTGGCGTTATCAATATAAAAAACCTTTGTATCGTGTTTTTTTATATATTCAAGAACTTGAGTCGGTTCGTACTCACAACTTTTAAGAATGAGCGCAAGTTCTTCTTCCATTTTTTGTTTTTCAGACTCGGCAATGCTATCAAGACTAAGTAAACATCCGTCAGTAAAATATTTTTTACGCTTATTAGATTGCTTTATACCAAGAGTTTTGTTTAAACTTCTGGTTAGCATTTTTTCTTGAATTGATAATACAAAGTAAATACATTTTTTAAAAAAGCTCATAAGTTTATTATGCCATTAAAAAACGTTTGTAGCAAGACTTAAGCATTCAATTTTTCTTGTTGTTCTCTTGCTTCTTCTTGTTTTTCTTCAAGTTTTTGAGTTGCTTTAAATGATAGAAGAGGTGTTTTTATTTTTAGTAAATCATTGTAAGAAGTAACATTTAATAATGTTGATAAATCTTGTAAATTTGCTTGTTTTAAAACTGATATTTTTTGAGAAATGTGCATTCCTTTGAAAGTCTCTTCAACACATTTTACAACAGGTGCAGATAAATTGCCTAAACCTTCTTTCAAAAATGTTTTCAAGAAAGTATATGAAGAGTTTTCTTTTCTATAAGTTTTTAAATCATCTGTAGTTTTTATATCTTTAACAGAAGAAATTTTAATTGGTTCATCTTTTTCTGCGTATGATTGAATTTTTTTATTAATTTCTTCAAGTGTTGTTGGTATAGTGTAATCTGATGATTGGTAGTAACCTAAACCGTTATTTGATTGAGGCGATTTATTGTCTACTACTGTTGAAGTTTTAACTACAGACGCATTATTCTCAACAGAAACTATCGGATTTAAGTCTGTAACAGTGCCTTCTTCTTTGTCTTTTACAACAATAGAATAATTACCGTTGGTAGCTTCATCCATTAATTTAGCATATTTTTCAGTATCAATGCCTTTAGTTTCTTTAGCTAACTCATATGTTTTTTCAAGAATTTCTCTATAGTTTACTTTATCTCTGTTGTAGTTATTGATATCTATAGCAAGTTCTGTTTTTTCTTCTTCTGCCAGATGATCGTTTACATTAAAACCATGCCAAGTACCGCCTTGAAGAGAAGTAGATTTTGCTAATTTTTCAAGAACAGCCAATTCTTCTTCTGTATATTCAGGCTCTTTGCCAGTCAATTTTTGTTCTTCTTGTTTAGCTTTAATAGATTCAAGAACTTTAGGGTCAATGTCTGCTAAAATCTTGTCGTTTACAGCTTGAGCTTGTTCGTTATATTTTTTTGCATTTTCTGCAGTTGTCATTGATTTTGCAGCTGCAGTATTCACTTTTTCGAAGCTTTCGGCATCTAAATCAGAAGCCATTTCAGGAATGTTTGCATCTAATATAGCTTCAGCACGTTTTTCATCGCTTTCGTAACTTTCGATTGTTGCTAAGAGTGCGTTCATCACAACACTTGTACGGTCTTTTACTTTTGAGAATTCATGATTCTGATTCATTGTTTTAATTAAATCAAAGAACCAATGTCTTACGCTATCATCTTCTGTATTTGCTATTAATCTTGTGAATTCCTGTTTTATGTATTTTGCAGGATCCATATCTTTAGGTACTTGACCTACCATCCATCTAACATATCCAACTAATAGATTCTTTTTGATTTTTTCAGCTTCTTCCGGTGTTTTACCTTGAATGTTAGTGATGTCAACATTATAGAATCTTTTTATACGTTCAACAATACCTTCAGGTTTTCCGTATTTATTTTTTGCAGCTGTTTGTTTAGCTTCATAACCATCAATAGACCATCCGCCAAGTTCAACTGCAATTCTCCAGTCCTTAGCTTGTTCTGTAACTTTTGCAATATCAACTTGACCGTCTTTTGTTTGGAATTTTTGAACAGCCCTTAAAAAATAAGTATTCAATAATTTATTAAATTCTTCGTTTGAAACAGAAGCCAATTCTTTTGAAGATTTGCCGGAAATCTTTTCTAACATTTTGCTTTTTTGAGCTTCTTGAATATTGATATTAATTTTGTTTTTTAGACAAAATTGTTCAAAATTATCATAAACTTGTTGAGGAGTTAATTTTTGGTTAGTTTGAGTAGCTGCAGAACCTTTAGGTTGGTAACCGTCTTGACAACCTTCTTTAGCTGCAACGCCGCCGTCTAACCCAATATATGCAGGAGTTCGGGGTGATGAAGTAACTCCGTCGTATTGAGGAGCATTAGGTCTATTTGGTTTTTGTACTGAATTTACATCTTGAAACATAATATACCTCATAGATATAAAGTATATATTTTATTAGCGATTTCAAGTGTTACAAAATTTGTTACAAAAATTAACAAACTGCCAAATATTGTTGTAAAAACAGTTTTTTTATTATCTAATTAGTATATTCCAATCAAATAAACCGAAGGAGAATGTGTGTATGATTAAAGCAATAAATGCCGGAATAGGCAAAGCTAAGCCTTTTATAAAAAAAACAGCTATGGCAACAATGTTTGCAACTTCAGTTATTGCAGGCAATGCTAATGCTAAAAATGTTCAAAAAACTGAGCCGATAACTAATCAAACAGAAGTTGTCAGCAAATCCGGTGCAGAAGCATTAACTAATTTAGCGCAAGTGCAAAATAATATAAATAAACAACGCATCATAAGTACAAAACACAATGAAAAGTTAGATAAAAAACTTATTAATCTTTATAGTGATACAAAAGATTTTGATATAAAATCAACCTTGGATGATTGGTATGCAGATCATGGCACTTTTGTAACTTCATATTTGGCACAAGGACTTCTTAATAAGAATTCTGTTTACATTGCATATAATGAAATACCTGAAACTGCTAAACCTGAATACCAAGCAAAAATGGCTGATTTAGTAGAATTGTTTGACATGCATCAAAGCTCGCTAGATGAAATGATTTTAGATCCGATTAATGATTTAGGTGCAACTCCGGTTGTTGGAACAGCTGAGAGATGTAACAGATATATTGATAATGCTTTGATATCCAATGATTTAACAACATTCCGCAAAGATGACTATGATGAAGCTTGTGAAGAATTTGAATATGATTTAAAAGGTGATGATGCAGTTATGAATCAATCTGACTTGATTGCATATAAAACTTTTTTAATCGATTTATACGCTATACAAGAAATCGCAACAAAACTTGAGTTGCATGAGGAAGATGAATTTTATGACTTCATAACTTCTTTTATAAAAATTTCAGATCCAAGAGCTAACAAATAGTAATAATAAAACAAAGAAGGAGATAAATATGGTAAAAGCAATTAATGCAAGTCTTGGTAAAGTTAAACCTTTTATGAAAAAAACAGCTATGGCAACAATGTTTGCAACTTCAGTTATTGCAGGCAATGCAAATGCTAAAAATGTTCAAAAAAGCGAACCTATAGTTAACCAAACAGAAGTTGTTAGCAAATCAGGTGCAGAAGCTATTGTTGCAGCAGCTCAGGTTAATAACACTTCTAAAGAATTATATAGCACAAAACATAATGAAAAGATTGATAAGTTGTATATTAAAACACATGGTGGCACAAAAGGTGCTGACATAGCGGAACTTGTAACAGGATTAGACCAAGTTTATGAACAAAGAGGTTCTTTCTATACAGCTATGATGGCTGGAACAGTTATTGCTCAGACAAATTTCGATAAGTGCACTGAAGAATATTTGGCTCATCCTGATGCTAAAGAAAAAGACTTAGCTTCTAAATTAAATTCTCTATATTTTGATAAATTTGTGCCAAGTTTTTATAAAGGTTTACAAGCCAACATGGAAAAAGAATCTAAGGCTCATCCAAAGGGACTTATTTCTGCAGAAGATTGTAACAGATTGTTTGATGAAGCTGTTGCAAATACAGAGTGGCTTAATGATGATATGAAGAAAACTTATAAAGTAGCGATGTATGAAACCAGAATGACTATGAAACCAGTAAAAGGTGCTACTGATGACCCTGTAAAAAAAGAAACAGCTCTTTTGTTAACAAAGGCAGTATTATTAAATTCATTTGCTTTTTCAGGAATTGCTGATAATCTTGGTTTCTTAGATGAAGAAAAGAACTTTACAGATCCTTTGTTTACTGAAATCATGTTAAAACATTCAATAAATAATAATAAATAAACTTTAAAAAGAAATAATTATAAAAAGTGAGTAATTTATAAATTACTCACTTTTTAGTTTTGATATTTAAAGTAAAATATTAACCTTTGATTACAATATTAACAAGTTTTTTCGGAACGACGATTACTTTAACGATTTCTTTGCCGTTTGTAAGTTCTTTTATTTTGTCGCTAGCAAGGGCAATTTCTTTTAGCCCATCTTCATTTACCCCCTCTTCATTTACCCCCTCATCAACTTCAAGTTTATCTTTAACCTTTCCGTTAACTTGTACAACAAGGGTTATTTTACTTGCTTTTGCAAGGTTTTCATCCCACTGACACCATTCTGCATCATGGATAGAACCTTCAAAACCAAGTTCCGACCAAATTTCTTCTGACATGTGAACAGTAACAGGTGCCATTAGCTTGATTAAAGAAATTACTGCAAAAGAGAAAACGTTTTTATCTTCTTCTGAAAACTCTTTAACACTATTTCTCCAGTCATATATAGCGTTAGTTAATTCTCTGTATTTAGAAATTACGGTATTAAACTGGAAGTCATTTGAAATATCGTTAGTAATTCCCTTTATAGCAATATGAACTAATCTTACTAAATCATCATTTTTGTGATTTAGAGGAAATTCTAACTTATAGTCTTTCTTCAAATAATCAAAGTTTTCACTAACTAAACGCCAAACCCTGTTCAAGAACTTGTAACAGCCTTCAACACCTGCATCTGACCAGTCGAAATCTCTTGCTGGTGGTGAATCTGAAAGAATAAATAATCTTGCAGTATCTGCACCATAATTTTCAAAGATTTCGTCAGGGTCAACTGTGTTGCCTTTAGATTTTGACATTTTAGAACCGTCTTTTAATACCATGCCTTGAGTTAGCAGATTTTTAAATGGTTCATCAAAGCTCAATAAGCCTAAATCTTTAAGAGCTTTTGTGAAAAATCTTGAATATAGTAAGTGTAAAATGGCATGCTCAATACCGCCAACATATTGATCAACAGGTAACCATTTGTCGACAAGCTCTTTTGCGAATGGCATTTGAGAATTTTTAGCATCAGAGTATCTTAAGTAATACCAGCTTGAACAAACAAATGTATCCATTGTATCCATTTCACGTCTTGCTTTAGCGCCACAAATCGGACATGTTGTTTCTGCAAAAGTTTCTGAAGTTGTAATAGGTGATTTTCCTACAACTTTAAAATCTACATCTTTTGGTAATAATACCGGTAGATTTTCTTCTTTTTCAGGAACAATTCCGCATTTATCACAATAAATTATAGGAATTGGTGCACCCCAATATCTTTGACGTGAGATTAGCCAATCCCTTAGTCTATATTGAGTTTTAAATTCACCAAATCCGGCATCTACAGCCTTTTGTGTAATAGCTTTTTTAGCTTCTGTATTTTTCATACCGTTAAATTCGTTTGAATTGATTAAAACTCCTTCTTCTGTATAAGCAGAGTCTTTGCAATCAGAAGGGCTTTCAGGGTTTTGAATAACAACTTTTAACGGTAAGTTGTATTTTTTAGCGAAATCAAAATCTCTGGTGTCATGCGTAGGAACTGCCATTACAGCACCTGTACCATACTCAACTAAAGCATAGTCTGCAGTCCAAAGAGGGAAAGTTTCACCTGTAAATGGGTTTTTGCAGTGAGTACCTAACGGAACACCTGTTTTTACTCTATCAGTTGAAAGTCTTTCGATTTCTGTCATTTTACGAGCATTTGCACGATATTCTTCTACAGCTGCTTTATTTTCTTCGGTTGTAAGTTTTTCAATGTCTTTGTATTCAGGTGCTACTACAAGATAAGTAATACCATGTACAGTATCCGGTCTTGTTGTATAAACAGGAACTTCCATTTTTTCGCCGTTTGGTGCATCAATAACAGGGAAACGGAAAATCGCACCTTCAGATTTACCAATCCAATTTGCTTGCATGGTTTTAACATTATCGCCCCAACCTTCAAGTAAATCTAAGTCTTTAAGAAGTCTTTCCGCATAGTCAGTGATTTTGAAGAACCATTGTGATAAGTATTTTTTCTCTACAACATTATCACATCTCCAGCATTTGCCATCAATAACTTGTTCGTTTGCTAAAACAGTACCACAAGTTTCGCACCAGTTAACAGCAGCTTCTTTTTTATAAGCCAATCCTTTTTTGTAAAGTTGTAAGAATAGCCACTGAGTCCATTTGTAATAATCAGGCTTGCAGGTAGTAACTTCTCTTTGCCAATCGTATGACAAACCTAACATTTTTAGTTGTTTTGTCATATAAGCAATATTTTCGTCAGTCCATGCTTCCGGATTAGCACCTCTTTGCATAGCCGCATTTTCAGCCGGTAAACCAAAACTGTCCCAACCCATTGGGTGTAGCACATTATAACCTTGAGCTTTTTTAAATCTTGCTATAACGTCTGTTATTGTATAGTTTCTAACGTGCCCCATGTGCAGTTTGCCTGATGGGTATGGAAACATTGACAGTGCGTAATATTTTGGCTTTTCACTTTCATCAGGAGTGTAAAACAAATTGTTTTCTTCCCAAGTTTTTTGCCAGCGTTTTTCTATTTCTTGCGGAAAATATCCCTCTTTCATAGTATCCTCCTTAAATATCCAAGTTAATAATACCACAAGTTAAAACGCTTAGTAAATAGCTTGGTTAAAAACAGCGGATTGAATTAGAATTTTTCACAAAATATTTCAAAGTAGTCTTGAGGGTGTTTGCAAACCGGACATTCAATCGGAGCATTTTGAGAAATTTTGACATGACCGCATTTTCTGCATAACCATTGTGTTTGTTCTTGTTTTGTCCAGAAGGTACAGTTTTTTAATTCTTCAGCAAGCATGTCGAATCGATGAGAATGTCTTTTTTCTATTTCTAAAATACCTAAGAACAGCTCGGAAATTTCATCAAAACCATCTCTATAAGCAATTTCAGCACTGTTTTTGTAAAGAATTTCCCATTCTTCTCTTTCACCATTTGCAGCGGCAACAAGATTTTCTATTGTATTGCCCAGAAAAAATGGATATGAGGCATTTATCTTCCAGTGCTCACAAGCAGGTATATGTTTGTAAAAAAGTTTGGCGTGTTGTTTTTCATTTTCTGCTGTTTGCAAAAACACCTCTGAAATCTTTTCATAACCTTCTTTTTTTGCCTGCTTGGCGTAAAAAGTGTAACGATTTCTGGCTTGAGATTCGCCGGCAAACGCATTTACCAGACACTGTAGTGTTTCAGACTCTTCTAATTTCATAAAAATTCCTCCTTATAATAAATCATTATTTCTTCATGCAAACTAAATTTAATCAGTAGATTGTGCATGTTAATTTGACTATTTTGACTCCAACTTTAGTTGTAGATTAATAAAAAAAACAAAAAAGTGGTGTTTTTTAAAACCCTTGATATAAAAGGCTTTTGGAAGTGTATCTCATCTATATGGAGGATTCTACAACTTAAGTTGTAAAGTTCAAAATTTTTATGCCGTATTAGATAGGGAAAGGAAAATTTGAAAGGAACATTATTATGGGGTCAACTTCAACAATTACAATTAACACGAATTTGTCATCCCTAACTTGTCAAAAATACCTTAGAGATGCTACTAAAGGTATGAACACAGCGATGGAGAGGTTATCTACCGGATTTAAGATTAACTCAGGTAAGGATGACGCAGCTGGTTATTCCGTAGTCGAAGGAATGTCAGCAAAAGTAAACGGTTATGATGTTATTGAAACAAACGCTTCAATGGGCTTAGATATGTTAACAACCCAAGAAGGCGTTTTGGACATTTTAAACGATTACTTACAAAGAATTAGAGATTTGACAATGCAAGCTGCAAACGGAACTTACGGCTCAGCTTCTTTGGATGCTATCAGAATCGAAGTAAACCAAAGAATGGAAGAGATAAACCGTTTATGTCAAATCACAGATTTTAATGATATGTACGTACTTGATGGTAGCAGAACTACTGACATTAATTTACAAGTAGGTTTGTACTCAGGTAAGAACAGTGTTATTACACTTGACGCATTTTTATTCGCAAGTGCTGAAGCTACAACTATTTTTGGTTTCCAAAGTTCTGCAAAAAAAGGATTTCTTGATTTGCGTACAAGTAACAAAAAAGATGAGATATACCAATATCAAGCAAGAGAAATCGATTCAGAAGGCAAACCTGTTCTTGATGCTGATGGAAATGTTAAGTATAAAGAAGGTTATTATGCTTCTGCATTAGCAGCAGCTTTAGCAGAAAACGGTGATGTGAGTTATACAGCTGGTGCTACAAGTGCAGCAATGGTTGGAACCGCAACTAACTTCACAATTGAACAAATGTGTAATGCGATTTACAGAAATGACAGTTCTGCTCGTGCATTCATCGATAACATTGATAAAGCAATTGATAACGTATCTTTGAGAGTTACAAATATCGGTGCTTATATGAACAGATTGGAATCTGCAATAGACGCAACTGCTATTCAAAGAGAAAACTTAACAGAAGCAATTTCAACTATTAAAGATGCTGATGTTGCAAAAGAATCATCTGATTACTTAAAATATCAGATATTACAACAATCAACAGCAACATTGTTATCAACAGCTAACCAACAACCTCAGATTGCTTTGAATTTACTATAATCACAATATAGAAAATAATTAATGATGTCCTTTCAAATACATCCGTACGTTTTGACGTGCGGATGTCCTTTTTGTATTTGTTTTTTTTAGGACATACCTTCTATTTTTAATTGAATTTTACCTTCTGATAATTTTTCGATAGTGTCTTTAAAATCATAAATGTATTGCGTGTCGATTTTTTCTTTTATGAAAACACCTCTGCTCTTTAGTTGAATTAATCTATCTAGGTAATTTTGGCAATATTTTTCAATATTTGGAATTCTCTTCATTTGTTCTGTAAAATCAACACTTCCTCTGTCGGAATTTTGTCTGGTTGTTGCGCCGGCAAAATTGTGCATGGCATCTGCACCGCCTTTAGCTCGAGGCAAAAGGTGTTCAACTGAAGCAAGAAAAGGCCAAAGGACTCTGTAAACAATTTTTTCAGAAGATTCTCTTGCGAATTTCACGATATATGCAGCCGTATTTTCACGAGAAGTTGGTAGTGTACCTGCAATTTCGTCCATTTCCGTTTTTAAATCCTCGTTTGGCATGCCATCTAATAACTGGTGTAAGTCGTATATAAAAGATTTTCTTGTAAACGGTAAGACAATTTTTTCATTATTTAATCTTTGCTTAGATGCTTTTAATAAACTTTTGAGTTGTTCATTTTTCTTTAATGTTGAAGATTTAAGCACTATTTCCAAAAACTTTATAACATCTTTTTGATGTTCGATATTGTCGTCATTAGTTTTTTCATCCAGTTTTTTTGCTTCTTCTATTAACTTATTCATGGCACGAGTTGCTTTAACATTATTCATTCCATTGACATCGCTTCGAATTTTTTCTAACTTATATTGAAATTCTTTAGTACTAAACGGTGCATCAATCGGTCGTTTTTCTAATTTGTTGTAGTTTTCTTGCATGAAAAGTTTGAACTTATAATAATAGTCGTCCGGAAGTTCTTTGGCTTTTTCCTCCAAATTTGCCAATATTGGTTTTTGAGTCCTTTGCAACTTTTTTTCGTACAAAGGCGATATTGATTGTAGAGTCTGTTGTACTGTATAAGCAGGGTTCCTTTTTGACTCGTATTTTAAAATATTATAAACTTTTAATTCTGTTTCATCTAAGCATTCTTCAAATATTTTTAACCTTTCCATAACTTCGGCAATAGGAAGATCAAATGCTTTAGCTTTTAACATGCGTTGAACTTTTTTGGGATCTATCATGTATTTTTCACCGTAAATACTTGGTAAACCATAGCAAAAAAGTGTTTTTAGTTTTGCAGAATTAGCAATCCCAAAAGTTATGTTTGGTGGGTAATAAAAATTAGCGGGTTCGTTTGTTTTGCGTTCTAAATCAGTTGTGCAAACCGGCGAAGTTGCATAATCTTTGTTTTTATATATTTGACGATAGCTAATTTGTTGTATTGAAGGAATTCTCATAATCAATATGGTAATAATAACACACAAAAAAGATTTTTTTTGCTAATAATTTTATTTTCATAACAAAAATTTTTTTTACCTGTTTTACATATAGTGATGAATATAATAAATATGAATTTTTATAATACAAATAGATATACTGCTGAGAAAAAAGAGCAGTTAAATTTCTATGGTGGTAAAGCTTTGTTTACAAAAGAGTACCGGCTTGCGCCCAAAACTATTGAAAACTTAGCTCAGGTTTCAGGTTTATATGATAAAATCAATTCATTTTTTTCAAAATTAAACGGAATTAATTTGAAGAAATTCAAAGCTTTATATCCGAATATTGATTCCGGAACGAAAGCAAGAGGGTTTGTTTTAAAGGATTGTTTAGATATAGGTGATAAAAAACTTCAGATTGTGAAACGTAATTCTGTTAAAACAAACGAGTCTGATGATGCTGAGTGGTTAGTTTTTAATTTGTTGGATAAAGATGATAACAAATTAGCCGGTTACAGAATTTCTAAAAATGGTGCCATGGAAGTAAAAACCGAAAACAAAGATTTTTTACCAAAGACAGAAGCAAAAGAAAGTGATATTGCTCGAACAGATAATCCTAAAACGGAACTTTTAACAAAAGAATTTTTATTGCTTAACACTTTTGTGTCAAACGCAAAAGAAATATACAGAAAAACGATAGCTGTACCAACTCGAGAAAATGTACTGAAATGTATTCAACAATATAAAGCTATTGAAAAATGTTCAGGAGCCAAAGAAGAAATAAGCTCACTTTTGCAAACGTATACTGAAACTTCTGAACTTTTGGGGATAGGCAAAATTCATGGCGCAACGGATTTAAAAAAAGAATTTTTCGGGACAAAAGATGAAGCTGTTGTTAAAGGATATAAGTTTAAAGATGATAAAACGAATAGAACTTACAGTGTTTGTTCTTTAAATCGCAAAGACAATGAAGACGCTGCTCTTAAAGTAACAATAGAAGATAAGAAAAAATCCGGTTGTTATATTTTATATAAAACCGGAAAGATAACTAAACGCAAATCCGGAATAAAAAATGATAGAGATATAAGAGATCATCACTTTGAACAAATATCAAAAGAAACGGCAGTGAAAGACGGTTTGGTTGAAGCTATTACTGTAATTAAATCTAAACTGGAACAGTTTCAAGAATATGTACAAAGCAAAAGACAACCAAAGATAAAACCTGTAAAAATAAAAATTTCCGTACCAAAATCTCAAAAAGTAAAGGTTCAAAAAAAACGAACAGTTGTGCCAAAACAAAGAGTGCCAAAGGCTGAAAAAATTGCAAAAACGGAAAAAGTAGCTAAAGTGGAAAAAACAGAAAAAATAAAACCGCTTAATAAAACTGAAATTAAACCTGCCGATATTCCGATAACTTCAATGATTGAATCTATTGATGAAATATTTAAAACACCTGTTGAAAAAAGAAGTTCTCATTTGATACATGAAAAAATGTCTGACGGTAGAATTTTTGAAGGCAGATTTAGGGTAAAAAGCAAAGACGGAACGGAAATTGTTGTTTCCAAGATAAAATCACCAAGGTATGTGGATTTTATTTATTATTCGATAAATGTGAATAAAGCTGATAAAAAATTTATAATAAACCTTGACCCGGAAACTAAAAGAATAATATCATCTGTTGACGGAAAGCCTGTAATTAAAGGCGGAATAGTTGTAGAGCATATTTCTAAAAAAGATTTTTTGGAGTCTACACCGGAAGCCGGAAATTACTTGGAATATATTAACGAAATTTTCAAATATACAGATGAAGGCAAAAGAAAAGTAATAAAACTTCAGTCAAAAAAATCTCAGAACAAACAGATAATTGCAGATCGTGAAAAAGAGATTTTAAAACTTCTAAACCAAGAAGAGGAGCTTATATAATCAACAAAAAAGCCCTCTTTGGGAAGATTTAAAGAGAGCCGGTTAATTGGATACTATGAGTTGTCTTAAGCAGTTGCGCGTTCACTGCTGTTAAGAAGGATAATTTTTGATGAAAGTAAGTCGAACACACACACAATGCCCTATCACTTTAAGAGTCGAAATACGACGATATCATCAGTTGTCCCCGACTTACACCCTCATAATAAACTATGTTAAACCAATTTATAATCTTCTTGAGAAGTAATTCCAAAGGATTATTTTTAAGAATAGAATTTCATCGGAGCGTGATCATTTATGGTATATTTATTTTATGAAACAGATAAAGGTAAAATGTCCGGCAAAGATAAATTTGACGCTGGAAATAGTAAACAAAAGAGCTGACGGATTTCACAATATCAAAAGTGTAATGCAAATGATAAGTTTGTACGATTATCTTGATATAAAGGTTGAGCATGCCAACTCAAATATTATAATACTCGACGGCACAAGTGATAAAATTCCTTATGATAATAAAAACCTTGTTTATAAAGCTGTTGAGCTTTTTTTGGAAACGAGCGGTTTAAAGAATTTAAAGATAAAAGTTTTTATAGAAAAAAATATTCCGATTTCTGCAGGTTTGGCTGGTGGAAGTACTGATGCTGCAGGCGTTTTATGGGGATTGAACCGGATTTTTAAAGCTTTTGACGAAGCTTCTTTGAATCGTCTTTGTTCTGTTTTGGGCTCAGATTTGAATGTTTGTTTGAACGGTGGTTGTGTTTTGGCAACTTCCCGAGGCGAAATTACTCAAAAACTACCTGATATCGAGTCCGAAGTTACACTTATAAAACCACGGAATTTGGGAATTTCTGCGGGTGAAGCTTATAAAAAGTATTCGATGAAAGAGTTTAAGCCTCAAAATAACATGACTGAAAAAATGATTGCAAGTATTAATACCGGTGCGCGTTTTGAACCGTATTTATATAACGACTTGGAGTATGCGGTTTTTGATGATTATAAAGAGTTGCAAGTGATAAAACAGACTTACCCACAGGCAGTTATGTCAGGCTCCGGTTCAACATATTTTGTGCCGGAAAACTTGGAAACCTCGAAGCTAAATGATGATTATGAGTTTATTAATGGACTTAGGTTTGTAAAAGAAGGAGTTTCTGAGGCGTAAGGGGTAAATGAAGCTGTTTGATGTAATGACAAGAACTCAAACCCTGTCATTCTCGCACGAAGTGCGGGAAACCAGTCAAGCCGTCATCCTCAAACCGTTAGGTTTGGGGATCCAGCCAATTAAGACAAATTCCGAGATTTTTTCAATAAGCTGGATCTCCGACCTTTTTTCAACAAGCGGACAAGCTGGTAGGTGCCACCAACCACCCCTTACATTTACCCCCGAAGATGACAGCAAGCCGGTAGGTGCCACCAACCACCCCTTACATTTACCCCCGAAGATGACAGCAAGACGGTAGGCAACACCGACCAGCCAAAATACCTTTACCCCTTTACTCCCGAAGATGACAGCAAGCCGGTAGGTGCCACCAACCACCCCTTACATTTACCCCCCCCCGAAGATGACGACAAGCTTGTTGGTGTAACATTAAAACATGTGCTAATTTAAAGTGTTTAACATTTTTAATATTTCCTCTTTAAAAAATAACCATAATATGTTATAATGATACTCATGAGAGCTCTATTTTTAGAGAGGATAAGATAAAACAATGCGCGTTGGATATAAAAAAGGTTTTAACCTATCAGAGTTACTTATTGTACTGTTTATTATAGGTGTCGTTGCGGCATATACCGTGCCGATGTTGGGTATGAAACGAACAAAAAATCCTAATGATTTCAATTCTGTTCATGGATTGTTTATGTGTTATTACGATAGAAATGATAACTTGCGTGTGTACCGAATAGAAAGTAATAACACTAGTGGTGCGTATGATGAAGAAGTTACTAACGCTAGTACGTTGCTAACGCAAAGGACGGCATATAAAGCAGCAATGGAACAACGTGCACAACAAGAAGAAGCCGGAATTCCTGAAGAAGAGTGGGTGGCAATTCCTCAGGTTAGGAATACTTGTACTTTTGAACCCCCAAAAGCTAATTATTTTATGGTTTACGCAATTGGTGCCGGTGGCGATGGTTTTGATGCCCAAGTGCGAAAAAATGGGGCGGCTCCTCCGCCTGATTATGAAGAGGAAATACCAACCGTGCAGTACAACGCAGCGCGTTATGAAGTTGGTAGTATTCCTGTCGGTACAGGTTTTAAGAAAGCTATGGAATCTTTACCGCCAGAGCGACGATGGGTTAAGGATAAATGGGATCTGCAATGGGATGAAGGTGCAACACCACCCCAATACACAATCAGATCTTCACGCAGTGATGGCGGAGATTCTTATTGCAGAAACTATTTAATAACATCTAATAAGTGCTCTGCTTGTGCTGATGAGCAGCGTTCATGTCCTGTAAGTTGTTTCGAACCTAAATCTTCTTGGGGTGGTGATTCCGGAAGATCTGTCAGCTATGTTAACATGCCGGTAAAAATTAAAAGTAATTTTGACATATCTTTCTCAACCGGTTACCAGTATGGTGAAGGTAAAGATACGATTTTGAAATTTAATTCAACAAATTATATTAAACTAAAGCCTCCTGGTATAGGGGCTAGTGGTTCTGCAGATTATGTAAGCGATCCGAATGGTGGTCCGCCTGAATCTACTGAGCACGCTTTCTTATCAGAAGCATTTGTGGGCCAATTAGGATTACCACAAGGGATAAATCATTATCGTCAACCAGGCTCAGTATTGCGCGGTGGCGGTAAATCGTCAACCTCGGACCCTGCTGATCCGATGCGTGGGTGTTCGTCGAACTACCAAAGTATATCAGGTAGTAGAGGAGGTATTGGTAGCTTTACAGTAACACCAGAAGTTATTCAGTTTAGATATACGGTTGTAGCACCGAAAATAATGGGTATTAAAGCCGGTAAGACGGCTACACCTAATATAAAGGTTTTTGAACAACTTCCAAGACCGACTTATGTAGTTCGTCCCGGGATTAGGCTTGGTTGGAGTCCTGAAGAACGAGCCAGTGAAATAACTACAGAAGTTCCAAACCCAAAAGAATTGGATGAAGACGGAAATCCTAAAAAAGATGAAGAGGGTAATGAAATTGACCCTGGTTCAACAATAGTGTCTATTCATAAAGCCGGTGGTGCAGTTGATGCATTTGGTGGTAACAAGCTATATGAGTTATATGGTGGTGATAGTGATCCAGATGAAGGTATTATAGAATTGTCAAAATCAAAACAAAATGTTCCATTACCACGAGCTTATCGTTCTATTTTTATACCGCAAGCTCCTACTTTGACAGCGGAACAGTTCATGACGACACCTTTGTCTAAAAAGGATATTGGTTATATTCCTGGTAAAGGAGGTTGGGGTTCTTTTCCGATATTATCTAAGGACGGATTTCTCGGTATGGAAAATACTTTTGAACAAATCCAAGAAATAAATGGTGAAGTGGTTGATAAAGTTGATGCGACAATCGAAGAATATTTTGATGATATTGCGACACTTTATTCATGTTCCCAGTTTAGTAGCGATTATACGTCAGGTTCAACGGTGAATGTTGTTAAGGGTACTTTTAGTTATAATTATTGTAAAGGTACAAAAGGTCAAAATGGAGCTGTGATTATAATATGGTAAAAAAAGGCTTTACATTAATGGAAATGATGGTTGTTTTGACTATTTTGGCTATATTCTTTGCGGCGGCATCTAAAGGTATTGCAGGTAAAGCTAAGAAAAGACAACAGTTTAATCAACACGGCTCATATACTTGCATATTGCAAGAACACGAGGCAGTTCCTTCTATTCTTCAAACTCTTTCAAGAGATAATATTCAATCTCAATTAGGACTTGTTGATTCTTCCTGTCGATTTCAACCACCACCAAGTGTTCCGTTTTTTAATGTTAATATTATTGACTGGAAATACGGCGTAATATCTACTGTTGAGCCACAAATAGCCTTGCCGTTAACAATAAGTTTTCCGACTGATGATTTGGATAACAAAATAAAAATAGAAAATTCTGACGGTGTCAGTAAAACATATGCTTTAAGCGATGATCAAACTTCTCTTGATGATTTTGCTGAATATTTACGTGTGCATCATCCGAACTCAGCGTTTCTTTCAGAAGAAGATGAGGATAGAGATGAAGATCACTACGGTTTTGATGTTCAAGGTCGTGGGGTCTTTATTACTTGGTAACAGAATAATGAGGATATAAATGAACATAAGATTTAATAAAAAAAGCGGATTTAGTTTGTTGGAATTAATGGTATTTTTCTTATTTTTATCCATAATTTTGGCAGCTTCAACACCAATGATTACTAAAAAATACAGATATATTCCGCCAAGATTGGTTCACGGAAAATATATATGTTATAACGATAATGGAGTGCAAAAACAAGCTCAATACAATTCATTCAGACAACTGTCAAATGATTCTAACCCAACGAGAACCGTAACAAATCCTGACGGTACAACAGAAACCGTAAATGGATGTAGTTTCAACCCACCGGCAACAGCATCACTTTTCAAAGTCGAAATTATAGGCGGTGGTGCAGGAGGATTTGATTACTATGCTATATCTGAAGAAAGAACTCCTGTTATATCACAAGATGAACAACCGTACTTCGATATGCTTAATGGGCTTAGAACCAGTGATAATGAAGAGATAACAGATGCTCATAAGCTTGCGTATGTGAAACCCTCAGGTGCTTCTTTGTGGGAAGCATATCACAATGTCGATGTTTGGCGAACGGTAACATCCGGAAAAGCTGGTGGCGTGCAGTATATGCAAGTGTTTTTTAACCCGACGCCGTTAGTCAATGACTTGTATTGTCAGATTAATACGAGAGGTGTTAAAGATTATGCTTATAACCGTCGACCTACTTCGAGTGTAAGTAAGTCGATTCTGGGCGATGAAAATTATAATAGTCAGATAATGGTTAATTACAAAACAGGTAACTGTTATGCAGAAAGTTATCATACCTGGATATCCTATTTAGCAACGCCTACTCCAGCAAGATGGAAAGGAGTTTTGGACAGAAATGCTTATAGAACACTATATGACCAGTTTACAGCGTATATAGGTGAGGTTTTATTAAGTACATCTGGTTATCATGTTAATTCGGGTAAATCTTTAATGTGTAGGGATTTAGGTATAGATGAGGTTTATCGTGTTTTTACTGATGACACTGAAGAAGGCACAGGGGAGGCTACTGAACCGGTAGAGAGTCCTAGTGCCGGTGAATCTATCTGTACAGGTGTATGTACTGGCTTGCAAAAAGAAGAATGTGAAAAGAAATTAAAAAAAGAGTGCAAATACACAAGTGATTATACCATAGAAGCGTATGTTTCTTCTCTATATGGTTTTTCTTATCCAGTTACCTCACTTGCAACAATCAAAGACAGAGAAGGTACTTTTAGAGAGTTACTTAGCTCAAACCCTATGTTTAAGGATTATGCTGTAGGCGATTATAAAGCTTCAGGTAAAATAAAACAGTATCTTGGAGGTATAAAACAAACAATTGCAACTACTTGTGATGATGAACAAGTGGGACTGCTTGCAGAAAATTATATTGCAGGTGAATCCGAGATTTCAGGGTTGATTCCGAATACGACATCTAATAGTAACAAAATTGCTTTAAGTGGTGCAAGTGGTGGTAAAGCAGGATATATAACAGCAAAGTTTAAAATTAATAATATAAATGAAGATGAAGAGTATGAAGAAATAGCTGCTAAATTGAAACGCTATGCAGGCAATGCAGATGATGCTTATATGAAACCTCTTTCTTGTACAACACTCGGTTGTGAAGATTCTAGTGGAATAAGTGTATATAATTCAAGTGATGCTGTGGGCGGACCATATATTAAACCTAATTATGATTTTAAAACAGACGATTTAATAAGTGTCGGAAAAATAATGCCGGATTGGGATTACTATCAGGATGTGTATGGTAAATCTAATGAAGAAATAGAGAATCTGAAAGCATCCGGTTTAGAAAACCCTTACGACGGTAGAAATATTACACGATATAACGGCTTTCGCTTAATAAACCCGTTAAACACGAATGAAGTTGATTATGTAACCTTTGAAAACCTGCCGACAGGTGCAAAAATGCATAAAGTTTTTGTATATCCGGCGTCGGATGATGCAGAAATGAACCAAGATGATCTTAATATAATTAAGACAGCTCATCCAACTTATTTTGTAGGTGAAAAAGCTACTAATAACTATAATGCCGGCAGAGTCTTTTACATAGAAGGTACCGACGGTGAAGATGCTTACGGTAGTGTTTGCTTACATAATACAACAACCTGCATAAATAATACAGAATTTAAAACATCTAGTGATGGTAGCTATATGCCGAAATTGTATATATCATTAACCACTCAAGAAAGGCAACATAAAGTTGGCAAGGGGGGGAAAGCCGGTGAAAAAAAAGAATTCACAATTCCTGTAATTCCTGAAAACTGCAAAATATACGCAGGGAAGGGTGGTCAGGTAATATCTTATGAAGAAGAGACTCTATCCAACGAGGATGATTATGTAGCAGCTCAGGAAGCTATGAGATCATATATTAGCTGTGATAATGGTAGTACTGTTTATGATGCAAAAGGTGGAGAGCAATATCACTGGGATAATGTAAGTTCTGCTCAAGTATTTGAACGTAATTTTTATATTTTTAGTGAACAACAAAAGCATGTGTATTCTCAAGAAGATACTGAAAATCAGTATTTAACAGGTGATAATCATTTATATGTAATAACTAAAGGTGATGGTACCGGTGCTTCACCTTTCTCAGAAGCAAGTGGAAAAAATATATTTTTAAAATATAACAATCTTATAGCCGGTAAATTTGGTCAAGGCGGTGAAGCTTCAACGCTTATCGACGGATGTATAGAAGGGTATACTGAATACGAGTATCAGTTGGAGACACCACCAGGTTCAGTTAACGATAGAGAAACTAAAGGACGTGGTTCGCAAACAGAAATTTCGTGTGCTTATCAGTTTAACGATTCTGATCCTGAAAAAAGTTATGCAAAGAGAGTGTCTGCCACTGCTGGTACCGGTGGTGCGGTTATTATATCTTGGTAGGTTAACAAAGTTGTATAAAAGATAATGAATAAAGGATAATGATAAGATGAAAAAAATAAAACACGGGTTTACATTGGCAGAAATGCTTGTAGTATTAGGTGTTATTGTATTTTTATTAACGATTCTGGTTCCGGTGATGAAAAAAGTTACACCAAACCAAGATAAAATGATGCTTAAAAAAGCGTACTATATGGCTGAGCGAGTTATTAACGAACTTGTGAATGATACAGAGCTGTATCCGGAACCGGATGATGTGGTTACGGGTCCTTGGTTTTTAGCTAATACTAAAGAAGTTAGAGATCCACGTACAGGGAATATGGTTAGTGGTCCAACTAAATTCTGTGAGCTATTCAAAGCAAGGATGAATGTTTTAGAAGAACACACTACTTGTGAAAACTCAACCGGACTTGGCATGGGAACTACAAATACTGTTTCTGTAGCGAATCAAAAAATAACTTTTACTACTACTGATGGTGTTGATTGGTTTATAAGAAAAGGTAATTTTACTGGAAGTACTTATATAGAACTTCAATTTGATGTGAGCGGACGGGGCAAGGGTAATGACTGTTTTTATTTAGCCTTAAATACAGATGGTAAATGTTTAAAACCTGATAGTTTTTGGTTTAAAGTCTACTCTAATGGTCGTATTGAACCTTATCACTCAAAGACTCTCGAATGGTTAACCGATACAAAAGTTACAAATTAATATATTAAAAAAACATAAATAAACAAGTTAAGGAAAAATAACAATATGAAAAAACTAAAACTCGGATTTACATTGTCAGAAATTCTTGTAACATTGGGGCTTATGTCGTTCTTATTATTGATTTTGGCTTCAACTTTAAGGAATGTAACTCCGGATCAAGACAAGATAATGCTAAAAAAAGCTTATAAATTAACAGAAACTATAGTTTCAGAATTGGTTAATGATGTAGAACTATATCCGGAACCCGAAGATGCGAGTGGTGATTGGGCGCTTGCAAATACTGGTTCTGTTAATAATTACTATAGTTCAGGTCCAGTGAGTGGCTCAACTAAATTCTGTGAATTATTCAAATCAAGATTGAATGTCGCAAAAACCCACAAAACTTGTGCGCAAAGTACAAGTGAAGCGGGTATGCGTACTTCCGCAGATTCTTTGGTTGCCTTAAGGTCATTTACTACATCTGACGGAATCGATTGGTTTGTAACTGCAACTGATTTTGGTACTAATAGTGCTCCTTGTATTATTGATGTTGACGTAAGCGGCTTTAATAAAGGTGTTAACTGTTTTGAGGGTGATACCGGTTGTTCATCACCCGATCGTTTTAGTTTTCAAGTTTATTCAAGCGGAAGAGTTGTTTTGCTTGACAACATTGCTAAAGAATATTTAAGAGATACAAAAATTGCTAATTAAAAAATTTATTAAAGGATAATAATATGAGAAAATTTAAACAAGGTTTTACTTTAGCAGAAATGCTTGTAACTATAGGACTTATCGGATTTATTTCGTTGGTTCTTATTTCAACAATGAAAAATATTCAACCAAATAAAGAAAAATTAATGTTGAAAAAGGCTTTCCATACAGCACAAAGACTTGTAGCAGAAATCGCTAATGATGAGGAACTCTATCCGGAACCGGAAGATAGAGAGGAGGGTAAGTGGTATCTTGCTAATACAGAAGCTGTTACTGATCCTTTGACTGGTAAGGTTGTTAGTGGGAAAACTAAATTCTGTGAAATATTCAAAGCAAGGATGAATGTTGTTAAAGATGTTAATGGCTGTACCGGTTCAGGAACTGCAACTATAAACAACCGATATTTTGAGACTAATGATGGTGTCCATTGGAAAATAAATTATTCGGAATTTACGAATATTAATGTAGGTGTTTCTATACAAATAGATGTAAATGGCTCAAAAGGACGTAATGCATCTTATTCAGCTACTAATCCTAAACCTGATAGGTTTTGGTTTAAAGTTTTTCCTAACGGAAAAGTTATTCCGGATGGTTCTACTTCACTTCAAAGATCACAAATAAAAGAGTATTTATATGATGGGAAGATTGTTAATGAAGCAAAATAAATTTTATAATATTAAACCTGCGTTTACGCTTGTAGAACTTATGATTGCCATGGCGATTGTCGGCATTATACTCGTTTTTGGTATGGTTACAATGAAACCTAAAGATGACGGTTTAAAATATTTATATAGCAATGCTTATCGCTCTCTTTCTATTGCATATTATAATGGGTTGATAAATACAGATTTTAATCCGTTTACATTTGACGCTGATTCATATACGGAAACAAATGATCCAGGCACAGAGGCTCTCTGTCAGTTGTTAACAAGTTATATAAACAGTAACAATAACAATGTTGGTTCGGGCGATTATGATACGGGATGCTCGGATAGTAAGTTTATTACCGGTAATGCTTTAGATTCAGAATTTAATAATATTAATAATGCAGCGGATTTTGTTGATAAGGTTCAATTTATTGCAAACAACGGAATGAAATTCTATTTATCAAAGAAGCTAGAGGTATCTTTTGAGCGACCACAGGTTATTGGTGAAGATGAAAAAGATATAATAACTTACCCTTATTATCTTGTGTTTGTAGATGTAAACGGTGATACTCTACCTAACAGTATACTTTATCACGGTACACAAAAACCTGATATATTTGCTTTTGCAGTATTTAACACGGGCTATGTTATACCGCTCGGTATTCCTGAATACGATAGAACAATTATGACTGCATCAATTGCTTATTTTGATAATGAGTTTTTGCTCCGATATCATCCGGTTCCGGTTGCTTATTTCCAAGCAAAAGGTATGGCATGGGGGTTCTATATGCCTAAACAAAGCAATTCGTCGGTAAAAGATGTTGATTATATAAATCTGCAAGATACAAAATTAGTAGATATAGCAGAAGTGCATACCTTAAACGATGCCGTAAGAGCTTCTTTAGGTGAAGACAGTAATATTGTTAAAGGTTTAAATGATTTTATAACTAATTATCCTATTTCAGGCGAGATTGATGAAGAAAAATATGAAGAGTGTTTGCCAGATCATGAGACTGACTATTGCGTAGCAATGTATACTGTTGGTGGATTGTTACCAAAACCGCTTTTAAGAGGTCATTGTTCGTTGGGTGATTATGAGGCATGTTTTATTGTAGTTGATGAGTACAAATAGAGTTATGTTGAAAAATAATATAAAACTTCTTGATTGTACTTTGCGTGATGGCGGTTATGTTAATAACTGGGATTTTAAGAAAAATAATATTATAAAAATTATAAACAATCTTATTGATGCAAAAATCGATTTTGTTGAATGCGGATTTCTTAAAAACGAAACAAGTGATTCCGAAAAATCTTTATATTCTTCAATTGAAGAGTTGGAAGAAGTATTAGATTTAGTTAAAAGTGGCGCCAAATTCACTGTTATGATTAATTATGGTGAATTTGGCGCCACTGAAACTATAAAAACAAAATATAAAAATTTATTTTTTAGGATTGCGTTCAAAAAAAAAGATAAAAAAGAGGCTTTAGAATTTGTCAAAAAACTTGTTGATGACGGGAATAAAGTTTTTGTTAATCCTATGAATACTAATTCTTACTCTTCAAATGAGTTTTTGGACTTGATAAATTCTGTTAACCAAATTAAACCCTATGCGTTTACAATTGTAGATACTTTCGGGGCAATGAAGGAAAAAGATGTTTTATCTATGTTTTATGTAGCGGAGTCGACTTTAGATAAAGATATTAAATTATGTTTCCATTCGCATAACAACTTGCAGTTATCATTCTCAAATACGTCTAAACTGCTTAATGCTGTTAACCAAAGAGAACTGATTATTGATTCTACTGTTTTTGGAATAGGAAGAGGAGCCGGTAATCTTGCGACCGAGTTGATTGTTCAATATCTTAATGACAATTTTAATACTGAATACGACATTATACCTATTCTGAAAACTTTGCACGAACAAATTAATCCGATTTTCTTAAAATCACCTTGGGGGTATTCTGTGCATTATTATTTGGCAGCAAAAAATCTTTGTCATCCAAATTATGCAAAATATCTTATAGATAAAAAAACTGTTGCGGTAGAAGTGATTAATAATATTTTACAAGCAATTCCGCCTGATAAAAAAGCAAGTTTTGATAAAGATTTAATCGAAAAAATACTCGAAAATAATAAAATCGTGTCGAATTAAGAATAATCGACACGATTTATATTATTTGTTTAGAATCTATTTTTCTTGAATTCTTTTTGCGTTAGTTACATCAACATCATCAATCTTTTTTGATTTTGCAGCATCTTCTGCTTCAAGCTTTTTGTTGATAATAATAGTCTGAAGTACTTGGAAACAGTTGCTTGAAATTAAATAAAGAAGCACACCGGCAGGAATAGGGATGATTACGAATGTAAAAGTTAACATAATCGGCATAAAAGTATTCATAGATTTTTGCATTGCTGCTTGAGCCGGATCTTGTTGAGCATTTTTATTCATAGCCATCATTGCTTTTTGTGAAAATACCATTGTTACTGCAAATAAAGCAATTAATAATAATACATCCCAGTGGAAAGCTGTTTCAACTGCTTTTGTCGGAACAGATGCAGTTAATATGCCGTCTTTTCGTACAAAATTAATCATTTCAGTTTCTTTAGTTTGAACATCCATAACATCTATTTCTGCTCGTTCGATATTATCAAGTTCACTGAATTTTAGGTTCAAATTATCTAAACTAATTTTAAAATCAACGCTTTCACCAGGGGTAAGTTCGCCTTGAACTTCAATAGCTCTGTTAGGTTTTTCGATTTTAACACCCATTTTAGGTTCTTCGCCGTCTTTAAAATAAACCTTAGCGGTTTTGCCTGTCATAAATGTATCATACTTAGAAACACCTAAAATTCCGTCATGAGAAACACCGGCAGAAGTTTTAAGAGTTGCATCTAATCTTTTTATGAATAAAAATTGTGAATCACCTGCCATTTGGATAAATTGCGGACTCATTAATGTTGAATACAAAAGAATGAAAATAGGCATTTGAATAAGTAACGGAAAACATCCTGCCATAGGGTTGAACTTGTGTTCTTTGTAAAATTCCATCATCTTTTGTTGCATTACTTGAGGATTACTTTTATAACGTTCTTGAATTGCTTTCATCTTTGGTTGTAATAATTGCATTGTTCTCATTGAACGTTGTTGAGAAACCCCTAAAGGCCACATTGCCAAACGAATTACAATGGTTAAAAGGATAATTCCGACACCATAACCGCCAGCAATAGATAACATTTTTAAAATATCAATCGTCAATGTTGTAAAATCCATAATCTCTTCCCTAAAATTTTGTGATAACTAATAAAAGGTGCAATAACTGCACCTTCTAAAAATACTGTAAATATAACCTAAAGTCAAGAAATTAGTTCTTTGCAAGCTCTTGTTGCTGGTTTGAACCCAATGAGCTTAAACGTTTTTTAGGGTCGGTTATATGTGTAATTCTTAAACCGAAGTTGTCTTCTATAACAACAACTTCACCATAAGCAATAAGTTTACCGTTAGCATAAAGTTCAACAGGCTCACCTGCAGCTTTGTTTAGTGTAACAATAGAACCTTTTGTTAGTTCTAAAACTTTTTTGATAGGAAGCTCTGTTCTACCAAGTTCTACTGTTAGTTGAAGTTTTACATCTAATAATATATTCAAGTTTTGGTTTTGTGGACCCTGAACTTGGTCTAAATCTTCAAAAGACGCAAATTGAACCGGCTGAACAGTAACTGCAGAATCTTGTTCTTCGTCTGTTTCTGCTTCGTTATCTATGTCCTCAGTTGCTGTATTTTCAACAAAATCAGACTCAACGTCTGCTTCAATATCGCTTGTTGAAGCTTCAACTTCAGCACTTAAATCCTCTTTATCTATTTCTTTAAAATCATCATCACCAGGTATCATTTAAAGTTCTCCTTTATATCTTCAAATGGGCATAACCCCTAAAAATAATTCCGCAATAATTCGTGCATTTCATCATACACTTCTGTTATTTTAACACAAATATTATCTTTCATTGTTCCCGGACGTGCGAAAAACTTCTTTTCACCATTAACTTTAACAATTAAATCGTCGTGAACTTTGTTATCCAGTTTGATAATATCGCCTTCTGTAAGTTGTAAAAAATCATCCAGAGTAATACTACAAGAACCGAATTGAACTCTTAAATCAACGTTAGAAGTATGAATTTTTGAAATCATCTTCAAGCGCTCTTCGTTAGAAGCTGTTAAACCTTTAGTTTGGAAAATGTGTTGTGTGCTTAAGTGTCCTAAAACTGTTTCTAATACAGGATAAGGGAAGCATATGCTGAATAAACCGAAATGCTTACCTTGAATTTGAACTTCAAAAGTCAAAAGCGCAACGATTTCACCCGCTGTAGCTACTTGGATTGATTGATAATTGTCGTCCAAACTTATGAATTTACCGGAAACAGGAATAATTGCGTTCCAAGCATCTTCTAAAGATTGAATGATAATGTTTATAATTTTTTTAGCTAAAGCTTTTTCAATGTCAGTAAGCTCTCTTGTTTGAGCATCAATAGAACCTACACCGCCCAACATACGGTTTACAATACATGATAAAACTTCAAAGCTTATACCTAATAAACCTTGACCGGAAAGTGGCTCAAATTCAAAAACAGCAACGCTTATAGGCGAAGGCATTGAACGAACAAATTCTTCATAAGTTAATTGGTCAACAGATACGATTTCAATTTCAACTCTCATACGGAGAAAACCGCTTAATACAAGTGAGATTGCCTTAGAGAATTCTCTGTGAATATCTCTTAGTGCTCTTAAGTTGTCTTTTGAGAATTTATCAGGACGTCTGAAGTTATAGAGTTTGTAACTCTTGTGTTCGGAATCATCCAAATCGTTGTATCTTGTGTTTATAGTATCGTTCTTCACCTTGTAACTACCTTATTGAATTATGAATTGCCCAAAGCTTACTCTTAAAACTTCTCTTTCACCGGCCAAAATAGAGTTTATCTCATTAGCAATTTGTTCTTTTGCTAATTCTTTTCCGGCTGCAGATGCTAATTCTGCTGATGTTTTGCTGGATAAGTTTGTTATTACTGCATCTCTGATAGCAGGCTTGTATTGAGATAATTCTTTTTGAATTGCTTCCATTGGATCAACCGGTGCAGGCGCAGCGCCATGACCATGCCCACCGCCTTTAGAAGCATTTGGGTCAACTTCCGGAAAATCGGTATCTTTTTGTGTAACTTCAACCGCAACATTAACTTTTAAATATTTCTTTTGAGCTTCGTCGCATAGGTTTAATATGAAATCACCCAAATCAACAATAATGCCTTTTTTAATTTCATCAGCCGCACTTTCGTCTTCACTGAGTTCTTCTGTGTTTGTCGGAATTGCACTAATTTTTTGAGTTAATAAGTTTTCCATAACAAAATAATTAACTCCGGCAAAAACAATACATAAAATTACTGTTGAAACCAAGCTTATTATTAAAAATTTATTCAAATCCGTACCGTTGTTTTGTTCGTTATCAGCCATGCTATTCTCCACTTATATTACATAATACTATTATATCAACTCTATCAAACTTTTTACTACCATTATTTGGTGTATTGTTTGTAGGTAAAAATTCACCGTAACCAACTGATTTTATTCTTTGTGAAATATCTTTGCCACCCAAGTTTAAAATTTGCGTTTCAATTTTATTTGCTATTACAGTAGAAATTTCCCATTTCTTTAACGAGTTAACATTATTTGAAACATTATCACTCGTATGCACTTCTATTATAGCAGGATTTTCTATTTTTGCCAAAAAATTTTCTATCTGTTTTATATTTTTTAAAGTTTCTGTAGTAAGAGAATAGTATTCAGCTTGTAAATCATTAAGTTTAAAGCTTAAAATAACGCCTCGAATATCTTTGTATATTTTAATTTCAGAATTGCTGAAATAGTTAAAAGCTTCGGTATAAATTGTATTAAGGCATTTATCCTTAAGTATATAAATAAATTCTTTTGAGTAAATTTCACTTTGAAACAAGATTAGTAATACAATTACATAATAAAATTTTTTCATAAATTCATGTTTAAAGATTTGTTAGTTGTTTTAAATTGCTATTATGTTTAATTTTTCTTCCTTTAAACTTTTTTATATATTTATATTGATTCGCAACTTTTATAAAATATAATATTGCTATGGGGAAATTTGATTTATTCAATAGGTTTAGTAGTGCGGTCGTTGTTGTTAATGAAGATCTGGAAGTTGTTTTTAAAAATAATTTCTTTAAACGAGTGTTTCCTGATTTTGAAAACCTCGAAAAGTTTTCACACAAACTAAATTATAGTGTATGTGCGTTAGTCAGTAATAATGTTGAAGTTCATTCACCAATATTGCAGGCTATAAACTCGCCTCAAGATTTTTCGGCACATGTGTTATATCAATCTTCAGGCAATGATTATTTTTACTATGATATGTCTACAACCCGTAAAGGGAAGTATTTAATAATTGTTCTTACTGATGTTACAGCAGAAGTAGGGTTGGAAAAAAATATTCAAAGAGGACAGTCTTATCAGAAAAAAATAGCAGCTCTTGAAAACGAAAACAGAACGCTTTCTAAAATAAAACAACAGGCTCAATCGCAAGCCATGAAACTGTTGTTGTTAAATAATATTTCTAATATTATCCGAAGCTCTGTAGATTCTTCGGTAATATTATCATCAGCTTTAGAAGAACTTTCGCATCTTTTTGCGGCGTTTAGGGCTTATTATGCCGTGTATTCAAAAGACTTGGCTGCATATATTATAAACGAATCTCTACATAAAAAAGATATAAGCAGAAAAATAACTTTTGATAAACAAGCAGAGCGAGAAATTGCAGAAGGTAAGGTTTTTTGCTCTTCTTGTATGAAGGAATTTTGTGAAGCAAAACCTTTTAATGAATTAGTGCAAAGAGTTGTTATACCTATTTATCACATGAACAATAGGTTAGGTGTAATTGTTATATTAACAAAACAGAAAACTAAGTTTGATGATGCTTTGGAGGTTTTAGACGGTGTTTCAACTCAGTTAGGTAATGCAATTATTCAAGCTGAGTTATATGAAAAAGATGCAAGAATGGTTAAAGAACTTAAACGGACATTAAAAGAACTTCAAGATACTCAATTAAAACTTATAAATTCTGAAAAAATGGCATCGTTAGGTCAATTAGTTGCCGGTGTTGCTCACGAAATAAATACGCCAATTGCTTCAATAAAATCTAATAACGAAATAGCAACAAAACTTATCTCGAAAATTAAAAATGAGTCTGTAGCGGAATTGTTGGAAGAAATAAATACAATAGATAAAGAGGCGGTTGCAAGAATTAACAGGCTTGTTGTATCTTTGAGAAAATTTGTCCGACTTGATGAAGCAGAGCTTCAAGAGGCAGATATAAATAAAGAAATTGATTTGACTTTAGATTTAATAAGACATGAAACTAAAAACAGGATTGAAATTATAAAAAATTATTCTGATATTCCACCGATAAAATGTTATCCAAATATGTTAAACCAAGTGTTTATGAATATCCTTGTAAACGCTACACACGCAATAGAAAACGAAGGAATTATAACTATTGACACAAATTTTGAAAATAATAATTTGATAGTAAAAATTAAAGATAACGGGTGTGGTATTGCTGAACCTGAAAAAATATTTTTTGCCGGATATACAACAAAAGGTGTTGGGGTCGGAACCGGCTTAGGACTTGCTATTTCGCAAAAAATTATTGAAAAACATAACGGAAAAATAGATGTAAAATCTGAAATAAATGTTGGTAGTGAATTTGTTATTACTATCCCTAGTGAGTGATATATATTACATTTTGTAAACTCTGGAAACTCTTATAAATAAATACTATTACCTTAATTAAGAAAGTGGATGTAAAGTTTTTTTGTAAAAATATCTAACTTGGCGGTTAATATTGTGCAAAAATATGATATACTAGCTTATGCGAAATGATTAAGTGTAATTTATACACAATACAATATGTAACAATTTCTTAATAAAATGGTAAAGAAAAGGCAATTTTGAAAAATTTTGAAACTTAATATAACTGTGTAGAAGTAAATAAGTATATAGTATAAAATATTGCATGTCGGAGGTTACGTGTATGGCAATTACAGTAAACAGCAAAAAGAAACAAGTAAAAAAGACTTTTCAAGAACTTATTAATGATTTGATGACCAGTGGTTCTGAAAAAGTTCGTTATAATGCCGCTCGTGTTTTAGGCGAGATGGGTGATTCTAAAGCTGTTGAACCGTTAATTGATGTTTTAAAAAATGATAAAAACGGTTCTGTTCGTCTTTATGCAGCAAGAGCATTGGGCGAATTGGGTGATTCAAAAGCAACTGAGCATTTAATCGAATCTTTGCGTGAAGACAGAAACGTAGATGTTAGAGTTCGTGCAGCTCGTGCATTAGGACGTTTAGGCGGTAAGATTGTTGTTGAGCCGTTAGTAGAAGCTTTGAACGATGAAAATTCTCAAGTTTGTATTACAGCAACTGATGCGCTTATTGAAATTGGTGATGTTGCAACTGATGCATTAATGTTATCTTTGGATCATGAAAAAGTAAATGTACGTTGTGATGCAACTCGTGCATTAGGTGAAATCGGTAATAAAAAATGTGTTGATAAGATTATTAACATGCTTTATGATGAGTGGGTTAATGTTAGAATTTATGCAGTAACTTCTCTTGGTAAACTTAATGATACAAAAGCAGTTCCGGCTTTAATTGATGTTATGAAAAATCGTTCAGAAAATGATTTAGTAAGAGCCGGTGCAGCAGCTGCTTTAGGTGTTCTTCGTGATCAAAGAGCACTACTTCCATTAAGAGAATTAATTATGGAAGCTGAAGAATTGGGTGAATTAGAAGATACAGCTTTAAAATCTTTCAAAAAGATTATGGCTGCTAATTGGCAAGCAATTCCGGGTGCTAATCAACAAAAGAAACCTGCATCTATCGGTTAAGATATAAATAAAGAGTTAAAAATGTCCGAGAAATCGGACATTTTTTTGTTGGAATTTTATCTATGCTATTGAAAGAAATTCTTCAAGAATATATAATCTTCTTATGGGAAGAATTAGAAAGCTTTATTTTTTTGATAAAAAAAGTACGGAAGAGATGATATCTTTTTTGAATAATAATGTAAGTGATAACTACATTAATCAGATAATGTTTAATTTTTTTGCACCTTTGCATCATTTGCTTCCGTTAAGCTTAAAATTTTTACCTGAGTCTTACGTGTTAAAAGAGAATAAGACTTTAAAAGGTTTGATTACAATTGCACCAATAAAAAATTCAAATAAAAAAGTTGAAATTGAAAAACTGTTATTTGAGGAAAATTCTTTAGCAGATGCTGCTGAGTTGGTGCAGTTTGCGGTTTCAAAATATAAAGCTATGGGTGCAACTTCTGTTTTGGTAAAGGTTGACGACTATTTGCCGGAACTCCTTAATATGTTGGTTTCAAAATGTAGTTTTAGCCAAATATCTTATGAAAAATTGTGGCGAGTTAATAAGTTTATAGATTCAAATTTCGATAAAAGATGCTACAGACCTTTTAGAAATTCCGATTCGCAAGCTGTTGCAAACCTTTATAATGATTCTTTGGCGCCACATTTTAGACCTTTGTTAAGTAAAGATTCAAAAGAGTTTAGGGAAAATATTTTTAAGGGATTATCTTATTACAGTGAATATAAGTATGTAATTGAAAACAAAAAAGACCATAATTTGGTGGGTTATATTTCAATACTCACGACTGATAATGAAAACTTTTTAGTGGATATTATACAGTCAAATTGGGTAGAATTAGATATTAATTCTGTTCTTGCTTATGCTGTAAATCGAATTAGTAAAAGAAAGAAAAAATTTGGTGTTTTTGTGAGAACAAAACGTTATGTAACTTTAGGCGATAAATACGATAAAATATTTCTTGATAACGGGTATGAATGTGTTCAGAACCAAATTGTTTTAACAAATTCATCAGCTAAAATTTTGAAAGAGTCGGAAAAAAGTCCTAAATATACAGTAATAGGGCAGTTTTGTCCTGCCAAACCTATTTCGACTTCTTCAACAAAAATTTGTAAAGACTTGTAATTGTTTGTTAGGTTAAATAGCTTGTGCAATTAGTCTGAAAGAAAATGTGTATTAGCAGTATACAAATTACAAGTATTATGGTATTATTATACAGTAGAAGAGGAGCGGTATGGCTTACAAGATTTTATCAAAAGTTGAACTCTGTCCGAATCAGTATGAATTGGTTATTGATGCGCCGTATGTTGTTCGTAATGCTAAAGCGGGACAGTTTATTATATTTAGAACAGAAGAAAATGGTGAACGAGTACCTTTAACAATTGCTGATGTGAACAAAGAAACTGGTGCTCTTACTATTGTTTTCATGGCAGTAGGTTATTCAACTAAGAAGCTTGCCGAGCTAAATGTAGGTGATGAAATTTTAGACATAGTAGGTCCTTTAGGACAACCGACACATATTAAAAAGTATGGTACAGTTGTTTGTCTTGCCGGTGGTTATGGTGCTGCACCGTGTTATCTTATTGCAAAAGCTTTTAAAGAAGCCGGTAATAAAGTTTATATGATTATGGGTGCACGAACTAAAGATTTGATATTCTGGCAAGATAAGATGAAGGATGCTTGTTCTGAATTATTTATAACTACTGATGACGGAACTTTGGGTGAAAAAGGCTTTGTTACTCAGGTTTTGAATAAAATAATTCAAACCGAGAAGGTTGATTATGCAATTGCAGTCGGACCTATGCCAATGATGCGTGCAGTAGCGGACTTAACTCGTGATAAAGGTATTTATACAGAAGCGAGCATGAATCCTATTATGGTTGACGGTACCGGCATGTGTGGTGCTTGCAGGGTTACGGTTGGTGGTGAAACCAAGTTTGCATGCGTTGACGGACCGGATTTTGATGCGCATAAAATAG
This sequence comes from Cyanobacteria bacterium SIG28, assembly GCA_015152525.1. Taxonomy (GTDB): domain Bacteria; phylum Cyanobacteriota; class Vampirovibrionia; order Gastranaerophilales; family Gastranaerophilaceae; genus CAG-196. Next base: position 81,974 of record SUTU01000007.1, read on the forward strand.
ACTTTGACGAAATAATAAATCGTTGTAAAATATATAAAGACGAAGAAAAAAAACGTAGTGAAAATTGCAACTTATTAAAGATGGCTGATAAAACATAGGAGATATAGTAAATGGCAGCTCAAGATAAAACAATTCCATTATGCCCGCTTATGAGTGTGGGATCACAAGTTGAGATTGTATGTATGCAAGAAAACTGTGCTTGGTATTTAAAGAACTACAAAATTTGTTCTGTTTATATGATGGCACACAATTCTATGCTTGATGTGCAGGCGAAGCAAAGAGCAGCAAAAGCAAATGGATAATATTCAAAGAGCCGGATTTTATCCGGCTTTTGTAATTATATGGATAAGGAGTTATTAATGAAAAACACAGTAGTTATTGGGGCACAATGGGGTGATGAAGGTAAAGCTAAAATTACAGACTTATTGGCTCAAAAAGCTGATTTAATTATAAGATATCAAGGTGGATGTAATGCTGGGCATACGGTTGTAGCTAATGGTAATACTTATAAATTCCACTTAATTCCGTCAGGAATTTTGTATGATAATACAGTTTGTTTCATAGGTGCGGGAACTGTTATTCATCCGGAATCCTTTGAAAAAGAAGTTGATGAATTAAAATCTCAAGGAGTTGATTTTAAAAATCTTAAGATATCACCTTTGGCAACAATAACAATGCCTTATCATATTGAAGTTGACGGCTGGTCAGAAGCTAATTCCGGTAAGGGTAAAATAGGAACTACAAAACGAGGTATAGGGCCGACTTATACTGATAAAATGGCAAGAATTGCATTAAAAATTCAAGACTTGTATTCTTATGAGGCTTTGAGTGAAAAATTGGACATGATTTTACCGATAAAAAATAAAACTTTGGAAAAAGTTTATGGCATTGAAGCTTATACAAAAGATTGCGTTACGTCTTTATGCGAAAAATATGCCGAGTTGTTTAGGCCTTATGTATGCTTTGAATGGCAAGATTTGTTAAATAAGTATAAAGATAAAACAGTTCTTTTTGAAGGTGCACAAGGTGTTATGCTCGATATAGATTACGGAACATATCCGTTTGTTACAAGCTCAAACCCAATTGGTGGCGGTGCCGCTGTGGGTAGTGGTTATGGTCCTACAATGATACAAGAAGTTGTAGGTGTTTCAAAAGCTTATGTAACAAGAGTTGGCGAAGGTCCTTTTGTAACAGAATTGATTGATGAAGTTGGTAAAAAAATTCAAGATATAGGTCATGAATACGGGGTAACAACAGGTCGACCAAGGAGATGCGGTTGGTTTGATGCTGTAATTATGAAATATGCAGTGCTTGTTGGCGGTATAACGAAAGTTGCATTGACCAAAATTGATGTGTTTGATACTTTTGATGAAATAAAAGTATGTGTGGCTTATAAAGATTGCAGAAACGATAAGATTTATACATCTTATCCGACAGATGTATTTATCCACAAGTACTTAGAACCGATTTATGAAACTATGCCGGGTTGGAAAACAGATCTGACTTCCATAAGAAAATACGAAGATTTGCCTGAAAATGCGAAAAAATATATCGCTAAAGTTGAAGATTTGATAGGTGCTCCTATTGGAATAATTTCTGTAGGACCGGATAGAGAACAGACTATTTTTATTGATTAATATTAACATTCATTAAGCATTATTCTTGACAGCACAATTGGGCTTGTGTTTAAATGTTATATGTATAAATAGTATTAGATAGGTTAATCGTGCCTAAAACTGTTCAAGTAAACAGTTACGATTCCTCAAAAAAGAAAGGAAAGACACATGTACGCTATAGTCGAAACTGGTGGTAAACAATACCAAGTTGAAGAAGGACGTTACGTAGACGTTGAATTATTAGGTGAAGAAGCTGATTCAAAAGTAGTTTTTGATAAAGTTGTTATGATAGTTAACGGTAAAAAATCTAAAGTTGGTCAACCATATGTTGCTAACGCTAAAGTAGAAGGTACTGTTGTAAAAACTGACCGTGCTAAAAAGATTATCGTTTACAAACAAAGACCTAAAAAAGGTTATAGAAGAAAATATGGACACAGACAAGGTTTTGCTAGAGTAATGATTAACAAAATCAGAACTACTGCAGCTAAGAAAGCTGAAACTGCAGAAACAGCTGAAGCATAACCAAGTGCACATCATTCATATAGAGTGTTGTGATTATAGCAGAGGTTGACCCGTAAAAATTAGCTTAGGTTACTAATGTCAACCGACCAATCGATATAAAAAGTAAAAAGGAGAATAAAAATGGCACATAAGAAAGGTATGGGATCCACCCGTAACGGACGTGATTCGGAAGCGAAGCGTTTGGGCGTAAAAAAATTTGGTGGTGAAATCGTAAAAGCTGGTAATATCTTAGTTCGCCAAAGAGGTACTAAAGTTCATCCCGGAAACAATGTTGGTATTGGTTCTGATGATACTTTGTTTGCTTTAATTGACGGACAAGTTAAATTTGAATCTCACAGACGTGATAGAAAACAGGTTTCTGTTTACGCTGTATAGTTTAAATTGAATAGTTATTAAAAAGCGGTTGTGTTTTTAACACAACCGCTTTTTTAGTAGTTAAACTTTGATTAATCTTGCAATGTTAATATAGTTGATTATTCTTCTATCTTAGTTAAAACTGTTTGATATTCTAGCAGTTCATCTTCCATTGCATCATAAACTATTTCACTTCCGTCTTGACGAGTAAGTACAAAATCCTTAATTCCATCTTCAGTTACATCTACAACTTTTAATGAGTTTTTATCATAATCTTGATTGTTTATGAAATTTCCAATCTTGTTAGTAGTTGTTTCTCTGTCAAGTTTTGCACTTTGTCTGCCGGCAAATCCTGCAATTGCACACAAACCCAGAACACCAACTCCAACTGCTGCCGGACTAACTTGTTGATTTAGAAATTTTGTAATATCTTGATTTAAAAACTCTTTTACACCCTTAAAAGTTGGGTTTTGTTTTTTTGTATTGTTTGTGATTCTGGTTTGATTGTTATTGATTGGACTTATTTTCATACACTTATCTCCTTTTCTATGAGTTCATTATATCAAAAATAATAACTTTTGTGATGTGATTAAAATTATCTTTACAATTTCAAAAAAATTTTGTATTATATAATAAGAGTTTTGTCTTTAGATTTAATTTTAATCACGAAGAAAAACAAGAAAGGTTTAGAAAAACAGCAGATTGCAAAAAACTTTTGGTATTATGAGTTTTAAAATAATCTGTTTATATATCTTAAAGCCGGTCAAGGTTCGGTTATTCTGCAATAAGTGCAGAAAGATTATAGGAACTTGTTGACGTATGTATATTGTTCAATATCACAAAACACCGTGCCCTTGATAAAAAGTTGAGAGAATTATAGTAGTAAAGGATTTTAAAACAATGAAAGAAACAAGTGTTGCTAACAAAATTGTTATTGCAGAACGTGATAATATTGCTGCAGTAATGGAAAATGGAAAGGTTTCTGAATTTTTCGTTCATAGGGGCGAAATTATTTTGGGTGATGTTTATTTAGCTCAAGTTGAAAATATTTTACCTTCAATTGAAGCTGCTTTTGTTAATGTTGGTTCTGATAAAATGGGCTTTTTACATGCTCAAGATGTTTCCGGCAAAGGTGCTTTGCAAGATAAATTAAAACCAAAACAAAAAATTGTTGTTCAGGTTGTAAAAGAACCTACCGGTCATAAAGGACCTCGTGTAACAACAGAAATTTCTCTACCCGGCAGATTTTTAGTTTTAATGCCAAATGAAGTTGGTATAAACGTAAGTAAAAAGATAACTTCTGCAAAAGAAAGAGCAAGATTGAAATCTGTAGTTAATCTATTAAAACCCGTTGGTGTTGGAATTATTGTAAGAACAGAGGCGGAAGGACAAAGTGAAGCTGATATTCAAGAAGATTTAGAAATCTTGTTGGAAAAATGGAATAATATAGTTACATCAGCGGAAAGTCTAACACCGCCAAATCTATTGTATAGAGACCAAGATTTGTTATATAGAGTTATTCGTGAATGCTGTAACGAAGATACTCAAGAAATTATTGTGGATACAGGGTTTGCATTAAATAGGGTTCAAAACATTTTGCAATCTTGGCATATGAATAAAAATATTAATGTAACTCTTTATAAGGGTTCTGAACCGTTATTGGTGGCAATGGATATTCATAAGGAAATTAAGGCTGCACTTTCTATGAAAGTAAATTTACCTTCCGGTGGCTACTTGTTTATTCAGACAACGGAAGCTCTTACTGTAATTGATGTTAACAGTGGTAAATTTACAAATTCAGCAACTCAAGATGAAACAATTTTAAAAACAAATATTGAGGCTGTACACGAAATTGCTCGTCAATTAAGACTTAGAAATATTGGCGGTATGATAATTATCGACTTTATTGATATGACAAATCGTGTTGATAAATTAGCAATGATGGAAGAACTTGAACTTGCTATGGAAGCTGATAAAGCAAAACCTCAAGTTGGGCAGTTGTCTGATTTAGGGCTTGTAGAAATGACCAGACATAGGCAAGGGCAAGCTATAAGCGAAATATTCGCAAAACGTTGTCCTCATTGTCAAGGTAACGGTTATATTATGGAAGATATTAAGTTTGCTTCAGCTACTTCTGAGGGTGAATACCGAGCAAAAGCTGCAAAACTAAAACTTCCGATGAGTGGTAAGAAAATTAATAAATTCCACGGTAATGATAATAAAACTAAAAACGAAGTTAAGGAAATTGAAGTAATTCAAGAGGAAAAACTAGACCAAACTGTAAACCCTTCTGTGGAAGCTCAACAAGAAGTAAATGAAGTTCAAACAGAAAAAGAAACTAAAAAGAGAAACTCAAGAAAACCTCGTTTTGACAAAAAGGGTGCTACTAAAAAGGTAAATGCAGAGCTAGCGGAAGAAAATCTTGCACAAACCGTTTTAACTGAAGGAGCTCAAATTGAACCGATTATAGAAGCTAAATCGGAAGAAACTCCGGTTCAAGAAATAGCTGAAACTGTTAATGAACAAGAGCAAACAGAAGAAAAAGCTAAAAAACCAACTCGTTCAAGACGACCAAATAGAAATACTCAAAGAAAACCAAGAACATCTAAAAAAACAACTAAAAAAGAGGAATAAATGAGTAAAATATTTGCAATAATAATACTAATAATGTTATCTCTGCCTGTTATTGTTCAGGCAGAAGATAACGTTATAACAGAAACTTCATCACCGATTGAAAATCGCTTAGATGATGATATTGTTAACGAGTCAACCGATATTGATTACAAAGAACCGATAAGTAAAAGAAAAATTGTTAAAAAGTTTTTAATAGCAATGGGAAGCGTTGTTGCATCTTCTTTAACAATTTATTTTATGCTAACAATCTATAACAGAGTGCGAGAAAACTTTTGTTCAAAGCCTGAAATATCAGAAAATGAACCGACGCTTGAATCACCAGATGATATGGAAAATGCGGTTAAAACATTCTTAGATAAAACAAATTGGTAAAATATATTATTTTCTAATGATTTCAAATATGGATTTGCATTTTGTGAATACTTGTTCTGCATCTTTTAAGAACAACATATTAGGACCATCACAAAGCGCTTTATCCGGATTAGGATGTATTTCAAAAAATAAAACGTCTGCACCGGCTGAAACTGCACAATTTGCAAGAACAGGGACAAATCGTCTATCACCGCCTGTAGAATCACCATTTGAACCAGGCATTTGTACAGAATGTGTAGCATCAAATACAACAGGATAGCCAAACTCTTTCATGATAGGAATTGCCCTAAAATCAGAAACTAAATTGTTATAACCAAACGTTACACCTCTGTCAGTGAGCATAATTTGTTTGTTTCCGCTGTCTTCAATCTTTTTTACCAAAGATTTCATCTGCTGAGGTGCTAAAAATTGCCCTTTTTTTATATTAACAATCTTTCCGGTTTTAGCTGCAGCAACAAGTAAATCTGTCTGACGACATAAAAATGCAGGGATTTGCAAAATATCTGCTACTTCAGCAGCAACAACGGCTTGGTCAGGTGTATGTATATCTGTAACTATCGGTAAGTCAAATTCTTTTTTGATTTTTGCTAAAAGTTCTAAGCCTTTCTCCATTCCTATACCGCGATAAGAATTTATAGACGAACGATTAGCTTTATCGTATGAACACTTAAAAACATAGTTTATATCAAGTTTTTCACAAACTTTCTTAAGTTCTTCGGCTGTCTGACGCATAATGTCAAGAGATTCAATAGCACAAGGACCTGCTAAAATTGTTAGTTTGTTTCCGCCTATTTCAAAGTTTTTAAGTTTTAATGTCATGTATTAATCCTCTTTTTTTTATTTAATGAACTTAACTTCCTAAAGTTTTAAGTTAGATATCCCATCTTCCGCAAGTTCCGCCCCAACGAGCGATGATGTTTCCTTTTATATCGCCGATTTTTTCGACTTGTCCTATAGGTTCAGAACCTTCCAAAATGGTAATAACTTCACAATTATTAGAACAACCGCTACATTGGCAAGTTACTGATTGGAAATTCATGTTTCCAACTTCCCAGCCTTTGAAGGTTGTCGGTTTTTCTGTGTATTGGTGGTTTTCCATTGCCAAAAGTGCAGCACCGATTGCACCCATAGTTTGGTGATTTTCCGGAACAACAATTTTGGTATTAAGAGCTTCTTCAAAAGCCTTTACCATACCGGTGTTTGTAGCAACACCACCTTGGAAAGAAATAGTCGGAAGTAATTCTTTTCCTAATGCTAAGTTGCTTAAATAATTTCTAACAAGTGCCTGACATAACCCATATAATAAATCTTCAACAGGATAACCAAGTTGTTGTTTGTGGATTAAGTCGGACTCAGCAAATACGCCGCAACGTCCTGCAATTCTGGCAGGGTTGGTCGAGCGTAGTGCAGTTTCGCCGAACTTTTCTATAGGAACATTAAGTCTTTGAGCTTGGTGATCCAAGAAACTACCAGTACCTGCTGCACAAACCGTATTCATTGCAAAATCTGTTACAATACCATCTCTTAAGATAATAATTTTACTATCTTGCCCGCCTATTTCAAGAATAGTTTGAACCCCCGGGATGTTTGTACTTGCTGCAACAGCGTGCGCAGTAATTTCATTTTTTATAACATCAGCACCAACCAATGCACCTGCAAGGTTTCTTCCTGAACCGGTTGTGCCGACACCTTGAATATTATAATCTTGAACAGCTTGAGCAGCTATTTGTTTTAAACCTGCTTGAACCGCATTTACCGGTTTACCTGCTGTTTTTAACATATAAGAATCAATGTATTTACCTTTTTCGTCAACAAGCGCAAGCTTTGTTGTAACTGAACCTACATCAATCCCTAAATATACATTTATACTCATCTTTTACCTTCTTCCTCTTTATAAAAAAATTATATCACAAACACTTTACTGTTAATATAGCTTGTAATATAATAATTTTATAAAAAGGAAAGAGTGAGAAGGTATGAAAGAACAAAAAATTGCAGTTGTAGGGTATGGAATGTGGGGACGTAATATTGTTCGCAATTTTTATAACCTAAATGTTTTAGATGTTGTGTGTGATTTAGATGACGAGTCTTTGAAGGCTGTGCAAGAACAGTTTCCAGGGGTTAAAGTTACAAAAGATTTTAATGACATAATTAACGATGAAACTATAACAGGTGTTGCTGTTGTAACACCAAGCCACACGCATTTTAAGTTAGTTAAAGCCATGCTTGAAGCAGGTAAAAATGTTTATGTTGAAAAACCTATTTCGACAGTTGCGGAAGAAGCCAGGGTTTTAACAGAATTAGCAGACGAAAAAGGGCTTGTGCTTATGGTAGGGCACTTGTTGCTTTATCATCCGGCTGTAAATCGTTTAAAAATGCTTATTGAAGAAGGCGTTTTGGGTGAATTGGTTTATGCACAAAGCGACAGATTGAATGTAAACTATCATAAAAATGATAGAAGTGTAATGTGGGATTTAGCACCGCATGATGTTTCTATGATAGCTTACGCAACAGGTAAAACACCTTTAAGAGTAATTTCTGCTGTTGGATGTTCTTCTGACAGAAACGAAATTATGGATATAACTCATTTGACAATAGAGTTTGAAGGCGGAATGATTGGTCAAATTTCTGACAGTTGGATAACACCACAAAAGCATGTAACATTGCTTGTAAGAGGTACAAAGGCTACTGCAATTTTTGATGATACAATGTCAGAGAATAAATTGAAAGTTTATGATAATTTTATTCCGGCAAATACACAAGATTTTCCGCAAGATTATCTTGAAATTGAACCGCTTAAATTGGAGTGTCAGCATTTTGTAAATTGTTGTGCTTCCGGTCAAAAAGCACGTTCTGACGGCGAAAACGGATATACTATAACTAAAATTCTTGAAGAAGCTGAAAAAATAATGATGGGTTCAAAATTAGAAAAACTTAATCAAAAAGGCTTTGCTCTATCAAGAATGAAAGGATAGGGGGGTAAACTGGGTAAATGTAATTTTTGCCTAGTCAATCTCTGTTAAACCGGTAGTCTGTTCCAAAGGAGCAGGGGTAAATAAAGTTAATAGTAGCGGGATGGGTTCCGCCCAAAGGTTGAAAATCGACCGGTGTAAACAAACCGGTAGTCTGTTCCAAAGGAGCAGGGGTAAATAAAGTTAATAGTAGCGGGATGGGTTCCGCCCAAAGGTTGAAAATCGACCGGTGTAAACAAACCGGTAGTCTGTTCCAAAGGAGCAGGGGTAAATGAAGTTAATAGTAGCGGGATGGGTTCCGCCCAAAGGTTGAAAATCGACCGGTGTAAACAAACCGGTAGTCCGTTCCAAAGGAGCACTTGGAATGAAGTATATAAGTTAGTAGTATAAACGGGATGTGCTCCGCCCTAAGGTTAAAAAAATGGCTAATTTTATTTCAATATTTAGAATTTTTGTAATGTTTTATGCGGCTTATTTGATATACGCTTGCGTGGGTGATACAGTTGCATATGTGTGGGCTTTGGTTTTGACTATTGTTGCTTTTGCTTTAGATGGTGTTGACGGCTGGGTAGCAAGAAAATTCCATGAGGAATCAAAATTCGGTGCTTTGTTGGATATAATGGGTGATAGAATAGTGGAAAACACTTACTGGATATTATTTGCAGTAATGGGTTGGGTAAGTATTTTATTCCCACTAATAGCAATTACCAGAGGTTTTATAACCGATACTATCAGAAGTGCAGCAATGGAACAAGGTTTAACACCTTTTGGAATGCAGGTTAATCCGATTTGTAAATTCATCACAGGTTCAAGATTTATGAGAATAAGCTATGCTGTGGCAAAAGTTGTGGCGTTTGTGTTGATAGTAGCTGCTAAAATCCCTGTTTGTCCTCATGCGGAACTTGTTTGGAATATCGGTTATTGGGCAGCAGTTTTTGCGATTGTATTTTGTGTGGTTAGAGGCTTGCCTGTAGTTTTAGAAGCTAAGTATTTATTTGAAAAGAAATAATTATGGCGAAGATAAATATAGTTTTATACGAACCGGAAATTCCTCAAAATACAGGTAATATTGCACGCTTGTGTGCTTGTACTGATGCATCTTTGTATTTGGTAGGGAAATTGGGTTTCTCGCTTTCTGATAAATATACAAAACGTGCTGGGTTAGATTATTGGGACAGTGTTGATTTGCATCGGGTTAACTCGATGGACGAATTGTATCAAGAGTTTCCTGATGGTAGATTTTATTATCTGACCACTAAAACAAAACGAAAATATACAGAAATAGACTTCAAAGACGGAGATTTTATTGTTTTTGGACCGGAATCAAGAGGTTTGCCGGCACAATATGTAACAAGTGAAAATGCTTTGACTATTCCGATGAAAGAAGGTCAAAGAAGCTTGAATTTATCTAATTCTGTTGCAATAGTCGCATACGAAATGGTGCGTCAATTAGGTATGTAATATATGTGTAATTTTAAAATGCCGATAAGAGAACAAAATTCTAACAAGGGAACTTTTGGCAAAGTTTTGAACTTTTGTGGCTCCGGAAATTTTATAGGTGCTGCATATTTATCAACAGTAAGTTCTTTAAAAGTAGGTGCAGGTTATTCAGCTTTAGCATCAACAAAAGAAGTGATAACTTCAGTATCTTCAATTTTGCCGGAAATAGTTTATTTAAGCCGAAAAGAAGGATTAACTCAGATTAAAAATTTTGATGTTGTGCTTATTGGCTGTGGATTGGGCACAAATCGCTTATCTCAAAAATTAATGAAAGATGTTTTGCATAAAATTCCAAAAGAGTTACCTTTGGTTATTGATGCTGACGGACTAAATATTTTGGCTCAATTTCAATTAAAATCGGAAAATAATTTTGTTATCACACCTCATCCTAAAGAGGCTTCTCGACTTTTGGATTGTAGTTTAGAAGTTGTTTTGAATGATTTAGTGGGTGCTGCAAAAAAATTAACCCAAAAATATAATTGTGTAACAGTTTTAAAAACTCATAGAACAGTTATTTGTGATAAAGATTTTAAAATTTATATTAATGAACATGGAAATTCAGCTTTGGCGAAAGCCGGTAGTGGTGATGTTTTAGCCGGCATGATTGCAGGATTGTTAGCTCAAGGGATGGAGTGCTATGAGGCTTCTAAGTTAGGTGTTTATTTGCATTCTGTTGCCGGTGAAATAGCATCAGAAGAATTAACTGAGTATTCTGTTTTAGCAAGTGATTTGATTGATTATATACCGGAAGCTATTAAAACAATTTTGTAGATTGATGTATTTATGATTTATTAAGAATGTTTATTAATTTAAAGATTTCCTCTGCAATATTTTTTACTTCATCGCCTTCTTTCTCATAGTGATCAGGATGAAATCTTAAAGCTAATTTTCTATATATTTTTTTATCTTTTGATATTTGTAAAACTTCGCTTTCGTTTATTTCCAAAATTTTAGCAATTTTTCGTATATCATCTTGTCTTAATTGAGAAGCGCTAAAATGGCCACCGGAAGTAATTTGTGAGATATAGTCTAAATCTGCTACAAACTGATCATCCCATTTAGGGTTAAATTGCATTCTCGCACTAGTACCTGCTGAGTTGCCGGTATTTCCGGTGTTGCCAGTATTACCAGTAGTTCTTCCGCCAGTGTTTCCGGTGTTTCCGGTGCTGCCGGTATTACCAGTAGTTCTTCCGCCGGTATTTCCGGTGTTTCCGGTGTTGCCAGTATTACCAGTAGTTCTTCCGCCGGTATTTCCGGTATTTCCGGTGTTGCCAGTATTACCAGTAGTTCTTCCGCCGGTGTTTCCGGTATTTCCGGTGTTGCCGGTATTACCAGTAGTTCTTCCGCCGGTGTTTCCGGTGTTACCAGTGCTGCCGGTATTACCAGTAGTTCTTCCGCCAGTGTTTCCGGTGTTACCGGTGTTTCCAGTATTACCAGTAGTTCTTCCGCCAGTGTTTCCGGTATTTCCGGTGTTGCCGGTATTACCAGTAGCTCTTCCGCCAGTGTTTCCGGTATTTCCAGTGTTGCCGGTATTACCAGTAGTTCTTCCGCCGGTGTTACCGGTGTTTCCGGTATTTCCAGTACTTCCTGTACTTCCACCACCTGTCGCACCGCCTTGGTTGCCTGTGCTTCCGGTGTTACCACTTGGTTTTCCAGAGCTGTTGCTTCCATTTGGTTTTCCTGAGGTGTTGTTTCCAGTGCCGGAAATTCCGCTATTACCGCCTTTTGATTTATTTTTACCGTTTTTAAAGAAGTAATCATAAATCTTTTTTAGGTTTTTACCTTCGTTAACTATTACATCGCCAATTGCAAAACCCACAGCACCAACCAAAACCGCTATACCAATTTTTTGGGCTGTTGTTTTTTTCTTTTTATTTTCATTAGGATTTGTCGTGTTTTGAGAAAAATTTTCAATAGTGTCTCGCTCAGCAGAATTTATCCTTTGAGTATTTGTTGTACCTCTAAAATTAATATCACCTGTAGCGTAATATGGAGGGATAGTATTAAAACTATTAAAATAAACCGGCATGAAATCAACCTTCCTTTAACTAACCATATATTTATATAAAGTATCTTTGATACATTTTATTGCTTTATTATTAACAAAAATTTACATAAAAATTTTCTTTGTTCGTATAATTTGTAGAGTTGTGTTAATAATTATTTTTTATACTTGAACTTTTTTTCTTCTTAATTTGCGAGTAAAGAAGTGCAGGGTGGGAAATGTAAGTAAATATGGCATTTGGGTATGATATAAAATTCATTCCTACCTCAAAAAGAAGAAAAGATGCAATTGTTTTTTACGTCTTCGCTTCGCTCAGCCGTTTTTGGGGGTTCGGTTTCACCGAATTTCTTTTGTACACTTTTAGGGGTACACTTCATATGCTGGTAGTTCTGACTAACTCGTCATTTTTGTGCGTAAGCACGAGAATCCAACTAATTGAAATATTGTCAAATAATCAAATCCTATCATTGCTATACATGTCAAACAATCATTCAATCGGCTGGATCTCCAGCCTTCGGTCGAAGATGATGATGCACCTGTAGCCCCACCAACCACCCCTTACCTTTATTTATCCCTGAAGATGACAGGGAAGCCATCGGATCTCCGAACTTCGGTCGAAGATGATGATGCGCCTGTAGCCCCACCAACCAACCCTTACCTTTATTTACCCCTGAAGATGACGCTGTTTTTTAGGGGGTAGTAGTAGACTTTAGCCTACCTTGCTACTAAATTTTAAACTTTTTCAAAAACCAATTCATCATTGATTAGATCAATTTTTATAGTATCGCCGTCAATGAATTTTTGAGCAAGAATAAGTTTTGACAAAGGGTTCTCAACCAATTGTCTGATTACTCTTTTTAGAGGTCTGGCGCCGTAAATCGGATTAAATCCTCTTGTTGCAAGGAATTCTTTAGCATCTTCCGTAATTTCGCAAGACATATTGTGTTCTTTTAACAAGTTTCTTAAATTGTCCATTTGAATATCAACGATTGCTGAAAGTTGTTGTAATGTAAGAGCTTTAAAGAAAATTGTTTCATCAACACGGTTAAGAAATTCCGGCTTAAACTTTTCTCTCATAACCGCATTGACTTTTTCTTTTGTTTCTTCAAAATTAGCACCGTTTAAGCTAGCATTCAAAGAATCTTCCAGAATAATTTCTGAGCCGATATTACTTGTCATAATAATAACCGTATTTTTAAAATCAATTGTTTTACCTTTTGAATCTGTCAAACGACCGTCATCAAAGATTTGTAGCATTATGTTAAATACATCCGGATGAGCTTTTTCAATTTCATCAAAAAGCACTACTGAATATGGTTTTCTTCTAACAGCTTCAGTAAGTTGTCCACCTTCTTCGTATCCTACATATCCCGGAGGCGCACCAACAAGACGAGAAACGTTGTGTTTTTCCATATATTCAGACATGTCAATTCTAACTATAGCATCTTCGTCGTTGAATAAAAATTCTGCCAATGTTTTAGCTAATTCAGTTTTACCAACGCCTGTAGGTCCTAAGAAAATAAATGTACCGATAGGACGTTTTGGATCTTTCAAGCCTGAGCGAGCACGTCTTATTGAGTCCGAAACCGTATCAACAGCTTCTTCTTGACCTATTAAACGTTTGTGTAATACATCTTCCATAGAGAGAAGTTTTTGCATTTCGCTTTCAACTAATTTTGTAACAGGAATTCCGGTCCATTTGCTAACGATGTTTGCAATATCATCACCGTTAATTTCTTCTTTTAGAAGTTGGTTTTCACTTTTCTCTTTACCCTGTACCGCTTGAAGCTTTTTCTCAAGCTCCATAAGTTTTCCGTATTTAAGTTCAGCAGCTTTTTGTAAATCAGTGTTACGCTCAGCTTCTGCAATTTGGATTTTTACTTTATCAATTTGTTCTTTAATACCTGCTTCACCAGAAATAGTGTTTTTTTCGATTTCCCATTGTGTTTTAAGTGTTGTAATTTTTTCATCTAAAGAATTAATTTCGTTTGTTAATTTTTCAATCTTAGCGATGCATTCAGGAGAAGTTTCTTTTTTTAAAGCTTCTCTTTCAACTTCTAATTGAATTTTTTGACGAAACATTGTATCAATTTCTTCCGGCATAGAATCTATTTGAATACGTAAAGCTGAAGCAGCTTCGTCAATTAAATCAATAGCTTTATCCGGTAAAAACCTGTCAGTTATATATCTATCAGAAAGTTTTGCAGCTTGAATTAAGGCGCTGTCTAAAATTCTAATTCCGTGGTGAACTTCGTATTTTTCTTTTAAACCACGTAATATAGAAATGGTATCTTCTACAGAAGGTTCATCAACCAAAACCGGTTGAAATCTTCTTTCAAGAGCCGGATCTTTTTCGATATATTTACGATATTCGTTAATAGTTGTTGCGCCGATTGTTCTTAACTCGCCTCTTGCCAGCATTGGCTTAAGTAGGTTTCCCGCATCCATGCTACCTTCAGTAGAGCCTGCACCAACAACAGTGTGAAGTTCATCTATAAACATAACAATTTCACCGTTTGAGTCTTGAACTTCTTTTAATACAGCCTTTAATCTTTCTTCAAATTCGCCTCTAAATTTTGCACCTGCAACAAGCGCACCTAAATCAAGTGAAATTAAAGTTACTTCTTTTAGGCTTTCCGGTACATCACCACGGATAATTCTTTGCGCTAAACCTTCAATAATAGCAGTTTTACCAACACCCGGCTCGCCAATTAAAACAGGATTATTTTTAGTTCTTCTGTTAAGAACTTGAATTACACGACGAATTTCTTCATCTCGACCGATAACAGGATCTAATTTACCTTTTTTAGCAAGCGCTGTTAAATCAGTTGAGTATTTTTGTAATGCTTTTAAATTTCCTTCAGCGTTTTTATTGTCCACTTTTTTATTACCTCTTATTTTTTTCATAGCGTTAAGTATTGTAGTTGTGCTTACACTTTGCTTTTTTAGTAATTCTTGTATAAAAGAGCCTTCTAATTTCGTCATTGCTATTAAAAGACATTCTATTCCGACAAATTCGTCTTTCAGAGTTTCTGCTTCCTGAAAAGCTATTTCAAAAAGAGAATTTGTTTCTCTTGATAAAAACACTTGTTGAGAATTGCTTGGTGTTGAAATAGTCGGAAAAGATTTTATTTTTGCAATAATTTCATTTATAAAATGTTGGTTTAGAAGTTTAAGTTCTTCTAAATAATCTCTTGCAATGCCTTTATCTTCAATCATAGCAAGTACAATATGCTCCGGTTGAACTTCTGTATTTTTATAGAAGTCTTTTTTTGCATTTGCAGCAAAAACTATTTCTTGTGAATAATTCGTAAACTTTTCAAAATTTATCATTTTTAAAACTCCGTTTGTAGATTTTAGCCTACACTATCATTTTAATGATATTTTTGAAAAATCAACTTTTTTTTAAGAAAGAATTAATAATTCAAAATAAAAAATCTTTAATATCCGCTTTCACCAATGCTATCAACAGCTTCTACTTTAATATCAGTTATTAACTCTGAATAAGAAATTACAACAATTGTCGGAATATGACGTTCAAGAAGTTGGTACAAAGGAAGCCTTATTCTTGGTGAACACAAGATTACCGGTTGCATACCAATGCTTTGATGCGCTCTCATTAATGTCATAGCAGTTGTTTCAATCAAATCCTGAACCTGCATAGGATTTAGTAAGAACATTGTTCCCAATTCTGTTCTTTGACAACTGTCATCGAGAGTTTTTTCCCATTCCGGTGAAAGTGTTAGTGCATAAAGAACTTTATCTCTATCAACATTGGTTAAACAAATTTGTCTACCCAGTGCAGCTCTTAAACGTTCTGAAAGTATATCCGGTTCTTTTGAAAAACGTGCATAATCGCAAAGCCTTTCAAACACAAAAATAATATCCTTAATTGAAACCTTTTCTCTTATTAGGTTAACAAAGATTTTTCTTAAGTCTGATGTTGAAATAATTGCAGGAACCAAATCGTTAACTAATGTTGGATCTTGTGAACGTACTAATTCCATTAATTTTAGAACGTCAGTTTTTGTCATAACTTCATCAACGTGCTTACGTACACATTCTTGGAGGTGAGTAACCAATACATCAGTAGCGTCAACAGCTGTAACATTTCTGTTTGCTTTTGCATCTTCTTCTTTTATCCAGTAAGCTTGAGTTTGGTAAGTTGGATCAACACCAACAATAGCATCTTCCGGAATAGTTTTCTTAACTGAATCCCATTGGTCAGCAATTACCATATATTTACCCGGATAAACATAACCGGATGCAACAACGTTATTACGAATTGAAATCACATACTCATTAGCCTCTAAAGCTGATGAATCCATAATACGAATATTTGGAAGGATATAACCTAATTCGTCTGTAACTCTTTGACGAAGAGCTGCAATTTTAGCAAGTAATTGACCTTCTTGATCAGGGTCAGCTATTACCAACAAGCCTGCACCAACTTGTAAACTCAAAACGTCAACGCCAAGTCTTTCATACATCTTATTAGGGTTAACCAAATCCTGCATGTTTTGACGTACACTTTCTAATTGACCTAATTGAGATTGTACATCGGCATTAACTAATACAGAGAATCCTGCTACTGCCAAAATAATTGTAAAGATCAAAAACGGTAAAAATGGTAAACCAGTGAAAGGACAAGTTACCGTAATAAGTCCTAAGAATAATGCAGCAAAGAACAAAGAATACGGCTTAGCCATAATTTGGTTGGTTAAATCACCACCTAAAGAAGTATTACCAGCAGAAGCACGAGTCATAACTATACCGGCAGCAATTGACATTAATAAAGATGGTAATTGTGATGCTAAACCGTCGCCGATAGTTAAGACTGTATATTTACTAACGGCATCAGCAATTGGCATTTGGTTCATTAAACAACCAACGCATAAACCGCCTACGATGTTGATTATTACAATGATGATACCAGCCATAGTATCACCTTTTACGAATTTCATGGAACCGTCCATTGAACCGAATAAACTTGACTCACGTTGTAAATCTTCACGTTTTTTTACGGCTTCTTCCGGAGAAATCAAGCCTGCGTTAAAGTCAGCATCAATAGTCATTTGTTTTCCGGGCATAGCATCTAAGGCAAAACGAGCTGCAACTTCGGCAATACGTTCCGCACCTTTAGTGATTACCATAAACTGTACAACTGTTATGATAAGGAAAATTACAGCACCAACAATCATATTACCGCCGGTAACAAAAGTTCCGAATGCGTGAACAACTTCTCCTGCATCACCTTTTGCAAGAATAAGACGAGTGGATGCAATTGAAAGCACCAGCCTAAACATTGTACCGATAAGTATAATTGAAGGAAATGCTGCTAATTCCAGAGGTTTCTGGACATATAAGGAAATCATTAACAAAACAATTCCCAAGGTAATATTTAAGCTTATTGAAAAGTTAATAACCCAGTTTGGCATTTCCATAATGAGGATTAAAACCAAAGTCATTACGAATAACGCCAAAAATATTTCTGATATAGGTTTATTTTGCCCTTCTGCAGCCATTATCTTCCTTTATTCTGTTAAAGCTTTTTTAATGATTTCTAATTGGGTGTCAATTGAAGCATCAACAATCCCGTTGTTAGTTTGCAATATACAACCGCCATCCTCTATTGAAGGATCCGCAACAATATTTATTTTAGAATCAATTCCGTATTGATATGTTATGTTAGGAATTGCATCTTTTATAAGCTGTGCTGCTTGCGGTTTAACTTTTATTACGATTTTAGGTTCGTTCTTAGAAACAGTTTTTAGTACATCCACAATAGTATTAATCAATACTTGCGGGTCTGTTTCAACTTCTTTTTTTATAATTTTTTTTGCAATATCAACACTGATTTCTAAAATATCCGGTGCTATATATTCAAAAACTTCTTTTTTAGCATTCATAAACCCGCATAACTCAGTTTTGAATTGTTCTATGTCTGAATTAGCTTTTTCTAATCCCAATCTATACCCTTCTTCAAAAGCGGATTTTTTAATATTTTCAGATTCTTCTTGTGCTCTTGAAACAAGGTTTCTGTCATCAATTCTTCTATATCCTCTACGTCTGGAACCTCGTCTGCGTTCTTGACGTTGAGTAAAATCAATGTTTTCAATATCAAATAAATCAATAGGCGGTTCTTCTTGCTTAATTTCAGGTTGAACTTTCGGTTGAATTTCTGCTTGTTCAGGTTGAACAGAGCTTTCATCAAACACCCTTTGCTCTTCTAGAGTTTGCAAGCTATTGTCTTTTTTTGTATTACTTTGTCTGTTTTTATTTTTTTTAATAATCATTTTTTATTATACGTTTTCTTCTATGTATTCTGTAATTATACCCGCAACTTTTAAAGGAATTTCGCTGTATTCACCGTCATAAGCTTGGGCAATAAATCTTTTAACCAAAGGTCGTTCATTTTTAATAATTTTTTCTATTTTTTCTCTTGGATGAGTTTTGTATAAGTCGATTAATGTTAATATAACATTTTCTTTAGAAAGTTTCCTTTTTACAGGTAATAAAGATTTCATATCTTTTAGACAATCAACAATTATATCCCCATCAATATGAGATTCAAGGTTAGCTGTATTCATATATTGAGAAATTGTCAGAGAGTCATTTGAATCAAATTTATTCAAAATGGTCATTACTTTGTCTTGAGAAAGCATTTTTAAAACTAAAGCCAAAGACATTAGTTTCATATCTTTGTTGCTTAAGGCTTCCGGAATATGAGCTTTTCCTGCTTGAGCTTTGTTAGCTTTTTGCGGTGTGTTTTGAGATTGATTTTGTTGAGCATTAGCAGCTCTTTCAGCTTCTTGCGCTTTTCTCATCTCTTCGGCTTGAGCTTGTGCTTGTTGAGCCATAGCATCAATATTGGATTGATTTTGCGCCTTGTTTTTTACCTCCTCGTCAATTACACCTTTTTTCTGAAGTTCTTCAATGCTTTGCTTGTAGACTTTTATTACGTGGTGCTCTACCGCTTGAAGAAGTTGATCTTGAGGGAGTTTTCTTATAATAGCTTGTTTCGCAATTTCAAAAATTGTGAATGCTATTTTTTGCATAATAGTATCCCAATATTGAGGGAGAATTCCGGAATGGATTAAGTCAATTGATTTATGGAATGACCATTCTGCAATAATTTGGCTTATAAATACAGCTTGATCAGCATTTAGGTTTAAAGACGTGTCATTATAAAGCGCTTCACCGGCAAGTCGAGTAAAGTTTCCTAAAGTTTTTACAACATAATCTTTTTCGAAATCTTTGAGTTCGGGTGGCACAAGACTCTTCGCTTGTTCTGCCATTGACGACGCAAACTCTTTATAATCAAAACCTTCTATTGCCATTTTCCTCTCCCGTTTAGGTATAAGTACCCAAACATAATTATAATCTTATCCCGAAACGCTTGCCTCATATATATTAATGATTTTTCAGAAATGTAAAGTTTTTAGGTGTAAGGTTTTTATTTTAGAGTTTTTAGCGGCCAAAATATTAAGATAAGCGGTGCTCCAATAATAGTAACTATGGCGTTAATAGGATTTAGCATTCCAATTGCAAATGCAACATTATCTGCATTTGGTGAAAGAATGTTTGCCATGTGCTCGTCAAGACTCATAAAACATTTTTTAGCATAGCCGGTTGTTTTAACTTCCGAATTTTCTGTCATTGCTAATTCCGGCTGTGTAAACTGAATTGCATGTTGTTCAATTTCTGTCGCGAAATTTTCTAATGTTGCGAAGTTTGTGAAAACAAAAATAAAAACTATTAATGATGCTATAAATCTTTTCATTGTAAATTAAACCCTGTTGTCAGGTTTATTATAATATAAAAATTTTTTATTTGTTGTTCATGTTATGCGTTTAGATTTAAACCTGTTCTATTGTTTAATTTTGCAGGATTATTTGCAGCTTTTTCTTTCTGTGTTAGTATATCGACAACATTTCTCACATTTCGGTTAACTTCATTAACTCGATTTGCGTATTCTTCCGCATGATTTAAGAAAAGTGTATTTCCTTCTTGTACTTGTAAATATTGCCTCTTTGATATTGCACCGAATTCTTCGCCGGCTTTAGAATCAACAACTTCCGCTATTAATTTTCCACGATTTTCTTCTGTAGCTTTAACTATAATATTTACAGGATTTTTTTCTTGTCTTTTGGCAATATCTCCTAAAGTCTTTATAAAAGTTTTTTGATTACAGGTACAGCTGATTTATCAATGCTCATAGCCATGCCGAATTTTGGATTGTTTTTATACTGTGCCGGTGTGTTTGTGATTGGATTGATACCTAAGTTCATATTTATCTCCTTATAAAATCTGTTATTATTATTATATACACATATATAACATGTAAAAATTTTTTTTTGCTGTTTGCTTAATAAATGTTAACAAATTGTTTGGTTAATATTTTTATTGACAAGAATTATGAATTATAATAGTATTTATTGATTATTAACTTTATTTGGTTAAGAGAAAATTTATGATTTATGATTGCTTTACTTATTTTAATGAAGAGTTGTTGCTTGAATTGAGGCTTAATTACCTTGATGAAATTGTTGATAAGTTTGTAATTATAGAAGCAAATAAAACTTTTTCAGGCAAGCCTAAAGGACAGAATTTTGACATTAACAAATTTAAAAAATTCAAAGATAAAATTATATATGTATTTTTAGAAGAATTACCTGAAACTCAAAACCCTTGGGTGATAGAGAGTTATCAAAGAAATTATATTCAAGAAGTCTTAAAGAGAGAAAATGCTAAAGATGACGACATTGTGATTGTTTCTGATGTTGACGAAATTCCTTCTGTTAGGGCAATACGTTGTTATAAAACTTGCCCTATGGGTATTAATTTTTTTATTTTAAAACAATATGAATATTATTTAAACCTTTTGAATATATCACAGCCTGAATGGATTAAGGTAAAAATTTTTCAGTATAAAGATTTTTATAAACCTATAAAGCTAAGGCATATAGACTTTTACGATATGTGTATGCCTTATGAGTATAACAAAACTAATACTGCAACACGAATAAGAATAACAAATTTTACTCTGGGAATATGTATGGGCGGATGGCATTTTTCTTGGCTTGGCGGTGCAGAAAGTATAAAAAATAAACTTGAAAGTTTTTCTCATCAAGAGTTTAACAAAGAGCCTTTTAATAATATTGAATACATAGAAGATTGTCTAAAACTGCAAAAAAGTGTTGTAGGCAGAAATGAACAATATAAAAAAGTTGAGATAGATGACTCATTTCCTAAATATTTGTTGGATAATTTGGATAAATTTAAGGATTATATATTGTAAATTTAAACTCAGAAAAATATTTTTTGTGAACTGAGTGCTGTGTGAAAAATGGTATGTAAAATAGCAAAAAATATTTATGGTTTTCTATCGTAATTTTGGTTTTTAAGTATTTTTAAGAAAAAATTTTATAGTATAATAATTTTGAAAGACGAGGTGGATATGTCCAGAAGAATAGTACGTCCTGCAGTTAAAATTAAACAAGGGAATTTAATTATTTTTGCAACATCTTTTAAGGTTCGAGACTTAATAAGAGATGATTTTTATAATATCGATCGTCTTGATCCTCAAAATTTAGAAAATGAGGGCTATCAAAGATTATTAAATCGAAACAGAGCTAAGAAACTTGCAGATTATATTATAGCAGGGCAAGATAAACAGGATGCTTTTCTTCCTACAAGTATTTTTATGGCAATAGATAAATCAATAAATTTTAACGAGAACAACAATACAATCGATTTTGACCTTGATAATATAGGTTCTTTTAGTGTTGTTGATGGTCAACATAGAATTGAAGGTCTGAAAATGGCAGCTGAAAAAGATGAGCGAGTTTTAGACTTTGAAATTCCTGTTAATATTGCAGTAAATCTTGATAATATTTCTCAAATGGCACATTTTCTTATTGTCAATACAACTCAAAAAGGTGTTGATGAAGGTTTGGCACAAAGAATAAGAGAACGATTAACCGGTATGGTTGATGTAGAAGTATTACCAAGCTTGCCGCAATGGATTGAAAATATGATTAAAAAGCAAGATGACAAAAATGCATTACGTTTTGTTGATTATTTAAATACTGCAGAAGATAGTCCTTGGCAAGGTAAAATAACAATGGCGAATGAAGTAAAAAAACAAGATGCTATTAATCAAAAAAGTTTTGTAACACTAATGAAAAAACATTTTTTACTACATAATAATCCGCTCATATATGGGGATTTTTCTGAAGATAAACAACTTAAAATCTTTTTAAACTATTGGAAAGCGATAATTAATATTATTGAACCAAGCAAAACCAGTGTGCTTTATAAGTATAACGGGGTTTGTTTATTTTGTATGTTTGGCGTTCCTTTTATGAGCAGACTTGTTAATTCTACTGATTTTACAGTAAAAACAATGCAAAAACTATTAGAAGATATTTTTGAAAACGCAAGCGAAGAAGCTCTTGGTATTGGATATGAAGATTTTTGGAGAAAAGGCGGTAAAGCAGGTGGATTTAATGCTACTGCTTTAAATAAAATTTGTACAAATTTAGTAAAAACAATGAGTTCGTTGAGTATGCAAGGACAAGAGATTGAACTATGAAAATTGAGCAAATTTTTTTAAAAATAGAGAAGCGTGTTAAATTTGATTTGGCATCTTATAGGAAACTGGACAAAACTTGCGGGTGTTATATATTGACTACATTTGACGATACTATTTTGTATATCGGAAAAACTGAGAATTTTTTTGAACGTTTTCAACAACATCTTAAAGATCCGGTAAAGACTTCGCCAACAAAACTGGGTAAAGCTTTTTGGTTCTATTATGTAGAGTTACCGCTATTAGATATAGATAGATTTGAACGCACTTTGCTAAATGATTATGAATGTAAAATTGGAACTTTGCCTATATTAAACAATATTCATTCACCTGTTGTTTAAGTTTTATATATTTCAAATAATTCTTATGAACTTTTAAATAAATTACTAAACAAATTTCCCCAAAATTCATTATTGGATTTGTTTTCTGCTGGTTCTTTAATCATTTTTTCAGATTCTAATGTATATAAGCTTTCTTTAATTGTTTTAACATTACTTTCAGGCAATAAACGTAAACCTTCAGGGTAATAAGGTCTAAATCTAAGAGAAACTTTGCAAACATCTTTATTATAGATTTCTTCGTTTAAATTGTTGGCAATTGCTTTTCTATTCCTATCAGGTCTTTGACCTTTGCTTTTATAACTTAAAAGTTTTTCTTCTTCGCCACCAAATTTATATAATTCTTTAGTTTTTGTTCTATTAATAATTTTCTTTGTATTATCAACTGAGGTTGTGTAATTATCTGTATTAAATACGGTTTTAACTATATTATTAGGTTCTGAAAAATCTCTGGTAATTTGTTCATAAGATTCGAGAATATCCAGTGTTTGAGGTGTATGTGTTTTATTATATTTTATGACACTAACGACTGTATAAGGAGTACCTTTTGGATTTTTTAATAATTGATACCCCTGCTTTTTCATTTTTAATGCGTAATTAGCAATTTTCATTTTTTCAATAAACTTATTTTCTCCTAATCCTTGAAAAGAAGGTTTTGTAGTTTGATATTGGGTTTGTTGAATTGGGCTGATTTGCATTTTTGTTTTTCCTTATTTTCTTTTGGGGGACTAAAGTTCTCCCAGCTTTGCTATCTAATTACCTTTTTAAAAATAAATCTCTGTGCCACTGTATCAGCTTCTGCACGTTGAATAATTGCATCTAAAGCAAGAGCACCTTTATTTGTAAAGCCTGAAATCCCAAAAGAGTGTTTTTTTATATCGTTAGAATTAGCAAAAATCGCTAAAGCTTCAGACATTTTTTCCATTATTTTACTCCAACTTTTAAATAATGGTTTATCATAAGATACGATTTCAGCAGTTTTGTTATCAATTTTTAAATCGACATTTTCTATTCTTAATTCAGTCTGCCCAAGAGCCATTTGTTTGTTATCAGCAACTTTTTCCACATAATAACGACCGTCAATAATTTCTGCATTAATATTATCAGCAGTCATTCTACTTACTAATCTTGATGCAAAATGCATACCTTCTTCATCTTCTACATATTTTACATCAGAGTTCATTCTTTTTAATGTTGTTTTTAAATTTTCGTATTGCTGCTGATTTAAAAATCTTTGTTTTGCTTCAAAATTAACATTATTTTGTTGAATTGGACTGACTTGCATAATACACCTCTACCACTTAATCTAGTAAATAAATTATACTACAAAAGCAAATCGACTATAAAAAATTTGCCGCAACTCACTGTGCCGAGTAAAAGCAGGTAGGGTAGACTTTAGTCTACCAATACTTTATTATGGTATTATGTCAAATTTTAAACGATATTATCAAGATAAAAATATTGTATTTATTACTATTGTTACTTATAATCGTCAACAAATTTTGGTTAAAAATATAGAATTATTAAGACAATCCTTCAAAAATGTTAAATATAGTTATGAAATTATTGCAGGCATTGTTTTACCTGACCATTTACATATTTTAATGCAAACGGATAAAGCTTCTGACTATTCTAAAATAATATCATCCTTTAAATCGAATTTTTCAAGGTTATTGCCTAAAAACATGAATCAAACACAAAAACAACTTCTTAGACGTGAAAAAGGAATTTGGCAAAGAAAATATTATGACCATATTATTAGAGATGATATGGATTTTAATAAACATTTGGATTATATTCATTACAATTCCGTGAAACATCTGAATATTGCACCAAAAGATTGGGAATTTTCTTCTTTTAAAAAATTTGTAAAACAAGATTTTTATCAAGAAGATTGGTGTAATTTTAATGATAAGAATGGTGTTTTAAATATGGATTTAGAATGAAAATTGTAGTATTGGTAGACTAAAGTCTACCCTACTCCTGGATTGCTTCGGGCTTTCGCCCTCGCAATGACGAAAAAGACTTCCGACCAAACTGGACAATAAAATACAAAAATACAGTGTATCTTAACACTCGGTTTGAGAAGAAAGAACAGTTAGTTTGATAATTTTAAATACAGGTCAAGTATCGCTTGATATTAATTCTATTGTCAGGCAGTGCCTGACCTACAAACTTAATCTACTTTTTTAGATTATTAAACCTTCTTGACAGATCTTCTAACTGAATTTTATCCTCTAGTCAATTTCCTTGCAATATATTTTTTGCTTTTGGGTTTTGCTGCAAAGTTTCTTGTAATTCTTTTTTAATAATTTCAGCACTTGGTAAAGGCTTTGCATACTCAGGGGTGATTACTATCATCTCTTTAACTCCAACAGGAATCCCACAAGGCTCAAATTTAGAATCCAATATTTCGGTAGCAAAAGGTTTGTCATTAGTCAATAGACCTTTTTTAATAAATTTTTGTAGCCAATTTTGACTCTTTTCTTTTGCCCCCATTGAATACATTGCTCTATTTTGTACTGCAACATTAATTGCTTCGCTAAAGCTATCTAATCTTTTACCATTAGAGACGGTCTTTTCTAATACAGTTTTTATACCATTTTTTGTAGGTGTATTTGTTACTAAATTACGGCATTGAACTTTTGACACACAATCTGCAAAATTTACCATTTCTAAACTCCTTTATATTTTTTAACTTGTGATACTTGATGTCTTACAACTTTCACTAATAATTCTTTCTTAAAAACTATCACTAACATTCCTATTAAATCTGATGAAGATTTATAATTGCCTAAATTTTAAAAAAAAGTTACATTTTGTAATAATAAATATAATTTTTATTAAGTTAAAACAGTCTCTCAATATAAGTTATGTAGGATGCAATGTTTAATGAGCTTTTTTATTTTCAAAATTCCCAAAGGTGTCATTTTACCCAAAATAACCAAACTAAGTGTCTCGTCGTAAAATTAGGCTTTTAACCAATAATAACTTTGCTTTTAAGGCAATACCTAAAATAACCACACTATCCGTCTGAGTATCAAATGAGTAATTTTGTCACCTTTCGGGACAGATAGATTGGTTATTTCCTACCCCTAAAACTCAAACACAAAGCCAATTTGCTTAAAATTTCCACTTTATCCGTCCTCCCAAACCACTCATTAAAATACACTAAATGTCAAGTTTTACGAGAGGGAACCAAGGACTTTCAAAAACAGCTATGCTGTTTTTGAGCAGAATCGACTATAAAAAAATTTGCCGCAATTCACTGTGCCGAGTAAAAGTTGACTAAATGTCAAGTTTTACGAGAGGGAACCAAGGACTTCCAAAAACAGCTGTGCTGTTTTTGAGCAGAATCGACTATAAAAAAATTTGCCGCAACTCGGAATTGAACCAAGGACACAGGGATTTTCAGTCCCTTGCTCTACCAACTGAGCTATTGCGGCAAACTTCTCTTAAATTTTCATTATATTTTTATTATATTTGCTAAAGATTTTTAATCAAGTATTTTCTAATTGGAAGCCGGTGCTAACCATGCTGTTACGTTACGACCTTCAACCATAGGTTTTTTCTCAATAACAATAGGATCTGCAGACAAGTCATTTATGAATTTTTCCGCAAGTTCAATTGCAAGATTAGCATGTTGCATTTCACGTCCGCGAAGCATAACAACAATCTTAACCTTATTGCCTTGTGAAATAAATTTACGAATATTTTTCAATCTTACTTCGTAATCGTGAGTATCTATTTTATAACGAACTTTAATTTCTTTTACTTCAACGATTTTTTGTTTCTTTTTAGCTTCCTTAGCTTTTTTCTCAAGTTCGTACTTATATTTACCATAGTTCAAAATCTTAGCTACCGGTGGTGCTTGATTTGGACTTATAACAACCAAATCTAATTCCGCTTCTTCCGCCATTCTTAATGCTTGTGATGTTGGGACTATACCGTGATTGTTTCCGTTTTCATCTATTAATCTTACTTCTTTTGCTCTAATTTTTTCGTTGATTAGTGGCTTATCTTTCCCTGCGCTTCTGTTTGCGCCTTTATCTTCGTTAGCTATGATTTTTTCTCCTATTTTAATTTTACATGATTAATAATAACACGATTTTCCGATTTTTCAAGTATTTGTTCTTTTTTGACATATTTTACTAATTTCTTTTAGCAAAAAAGTTTTTTAGAAGATTTATTATAATATGAAGATATTAAACTTGTATGCTCAAAACAGTTATGTAACGACTGGTTTTAGAGATAACAATAATGATAAATATAATAATTTTGGACGATTAAACCAACCGTCGCTAAGCTTTTGGGGAATGAAAAAAAATCAGTTTAGCGGTATTAATAAAGCATGTGTTAAAAAATTTTCAGCACCGATTGAAAAATTTAACAATATTTTAGATTTACAAACTTGGGCAAAACTTAAGCGTAATGAGTTTATAAACAAAAATTTTAAAGCCAGACGTTCGGAAACTGAGCATCAAAGAAAAGAAATCTTAGAGGTGTGGTTGGATTATTTAATCAATGAAAACCAAGAATATACACCGGTTATGGGTCTGATGATTTTGGCTATGCTGACTAAAAATCTTAAACCTAACAATGATAATTTGCCACCTATTTTGAATAAAGGTGTTTTAGCGGATACAGTAGAAACTGTTAAAGATTTAGAGGAATGTGATATTGAAAAAATTTACTTAAATAAGTTGCAACAATACTATCTGGATGATGAAAATGCTATAGAAACAGGCAATTCTGAAACAGGATGGGTAATAATACCTTCTCGAAAAAATGATCCTGAAAATTTTGAAGCTAATGTGGAAAAGTTAAGGACACTTTCTCATAAATCTTGGTGTACAAAAGCTCTTAATGCACGACCCTATCTGAGTGATGGCGATTTCCACATTTATTTAGAAAAAGGTGAGCCTAAATTGGGGATTAGGTTCAAAAGAGATGGTGTTGAAGAAATTCAAGGTGAAAAAAATGACGGGAAAATCCCTATTAAATATTTGGATGAGTTAAAAAAACATCAACAGGATTGTAATTTAACTTTTAACAATAATGCAAAAACTAGACTTGATGATGCAAAACAACTAAAACTTGAGATTGATAAAATAAAAAAAGAGATAGGCGAAGATGCAATAAAAAATACTGATTCAGAGAAAATATTGCGATATTTTGGCTGTAATCCTCAAAAAACATCTGATGGCAAATTGATAATTGATAATTATAACCAGCCAACATTTGTTACGTATGCAGATTTGGGCATTGATGAAAATAAAATGTTTAAAGATATTGTTAAAATCAAAGGTGATATTTCTTTTCCGAGTTTGAATATTACTGATCTGGGGAGTTTGACCGAAATTGGTGGAAATGTTTATTTTGGGTATTCAAAAATCAAGGATTTGGGTAATCTTACCGTAATCGGCGGAAACGCTATTTTTAGTTATTCAAAAATAAAAGATTTAGGTAATTTGTCAAAAATTGGAGGTAATGTTGTTTTTATTAATTCAGAGATTGAAAGCTTAGGCAATGTTACAGAAATAGATGGTGATGCAGATTTTTGTTGCTCAAATATAAAAACTTTAAGCAAACTAAAAAAGATCGGTAAGAATGCGATATTTAGATATTCTTTAGTTGAAGATTTGGGCGAATTAACAAAAATAGGTGGTAATGCAATTTTTACGTGCTCTCGTATAAAGAGCTTAAATAAATTAACAGAGATAGATGGTAATGCTGATTTTATTTGTTCCGAGGTAGAAGATTTAGGGGATTTAACTAAAATATGCGGTAATGTTTACGTTGATAATGAATGTAAGTTTAGGG
This sequence comes from Cyanobacteria bacterium SIG28, assembly GCA_015152525.1. Classification (GTDB taxonomy): domain Bacteria; phylum Cyanobacteriota; class Vampirovibrionia; order Gastranaerophilales; family Gastranaerophilaceae; genus CAG-196. Next base: position 110,704 of record SUTU01000007.1, read on the forward strand.
ATTGCATTGATAAAGTCGAAGTAGGTGGCGAAGTTATAAATAAATAGCAAAAAAAATTTTTTTGTTTTTTACTCTAATATGAAAATTAATAATGCTAAAATAAATTTCTTTAGAGATGTTTTAAAACCTGCTATAAAAAATATGTTTAATTTTAAACATATTAGCTTAGAACGCTCACCAAAAGCGGATACGGTAGAGGTTAATAAATTCAATAATACTCCCGGTATAAAATCAAATACTTTTAAAAAACTATTGACACCGGAATTTATGCCGACCAGAAGCATTGCAGATAATGGTACGAAAGTAACAACATTAATAGATAAGAAAACTCAAAAACCGGTAGAGGCTTTTGTTGCAAAAATAGAAGAAACTGATCCTTTTTGTGAGCGTTATGTGTTGTTGGTTAATGATGAAAAAGGTGATATTAGTATACAAAATGAAAAATTTAAAACTATAGGTGAAACCTATTTTTATGTAGATAAGGAAAAGAATTTAATTACACCGAAGTCAGAGCTTGCTTTTATTGATGGTGAATTGTGTGAGAAAGTTTTATCTCATATGAGTGCAGGTGGTAATAATGAATATGGCGGAATTGGTACAAGACTTCACCAATTAAGAGTTGAGCGAATGTTACAAAACGGTTTAGGAAATGTTTGTATTGTTGCAGAAGGAAATTCTTTCCCGTTTCATTATGCAATGGGGTATAGATTACCAACACATTATACAGGAGTTGAAGATGCCGGTATAATCATGAATGAGTTAACTCTGTTTAACAAAAAACATCCACGTGAAAATTCAAAATATTTAGCTGTTGAAGTAAAAGACAAACAACAAGTTATTAATATATCGGCAACAATAGAGAATTGTTTAAATGATTATTATAAACAAGGCGGTAAACCCTTAGAAGATTTTTCACCAAATATGTATTTAGATAAAGTTTCTCTAAACCAGTGGATAGAATTAATTCAAAAACAACCAATATTGTATTAATTTGTTCAATAAAAATTTGTCAAATTTAATATATTTCTTATGGTCAGAAAAATAGTAATGGGTCGCAAGCTATAAACTATAACTAAAATATTAATTGTATTATAATACTTGTTGAGAGAATAAATTTTGAAGGTGGGGTGTATAAAGAGATGGCTAAAAACAAGTTAGTGGAGACTATAAAAGACTGGAAATTCAATATCCAAAAAAGGCTTCTGAATAACACAATCTTGTTTAAACGAATGGATAATGAAATAAAAAAGTTAAAAAAAGAATACGATGATGTTGTTCAAAATTTTTTTAAAGACAAGATTTGCTTTAAAATGTTAGGAAATCTAGGTAATCAGTTATTTATTCATGCTGCCGCAACATCTATTGAGAAAGATTCTTCGAAAATTATTTATGATGTATCTGAATGTAATTATGTACTAGATAACTATGGAATTAAAATACAGACAACAACTTTTAACTTTGAAAAAATTTTAAACCCTAAATATGTTAAAGGGTTAACTAGCTATGATTGTTTTGAGCCGCAAGTTTTTGCAAAAGATTATTTTTACATAAAAGCCTATTTTCAAAATGAAAAGTATTTTTTAGAAAATAGAAATGATTTGTTAAAAACTTTTACTTTTTTAGATATATATAGTTCTGAATACAAGAAATATCTTGATAAAATTACAAAATCAAACTCTGTATTGCTCAACTTTAGAGTCAAAGAAGATTACCAAATAAGGGGCTGGGTTTTAGACTTTGAATTTCAAAAAAAAGCAATTGATTACATTAGGGAAAATGTAGAAAATCCGGTTTTCTTTGTATTTGCAGATGATATTAATTTTGTAAAAGAAAATTTTAATTACAACATTCCTATGGTTTTTGTAGATATTGAAAAAGATAATCCGCACAAAGCTTTTATTGATTTAGAATTAATGAAAAAATGTAAGCACGCTATAATTCCAAATTCAACCTTTTCTTGGTGGGCGGCATGGTTAAATGAGAATCCTGAAAAAATTGTAATAGCACCTGAACCTTGGCTTTTTAAGAATAGCAATATAGTGCCGGACTCTTGGTTTAAGGTTAAGTCTACAAAAATCCTAAGTGAAACTCCAGAATTTGTGTAGGAAGTATTACCAAGTATTGAAAATAAGACCTATAAAGTATATATTGAAATTAAACTGGAGAAGATTATGAAGAAAAATTTTTTAATAGCGTTGATATTAACATTATTAATTCTATTCTTATCGTATTTTATTTACGAACACTATAGATATTCGGTGTCTTCCCCCTTGGAAGATTATGAGTATAAAAGAGCTATTATTGCTGAATCAAAGGATTTATCTTATAGATTAGAGAATATGAGATCTCTTGTCGGTCCGAATGAATTGGAAAAATTTATAAAAGAAAATGACAACAACCCGCAAATATATACACCTTCTGAGGAAAATCTAAAAAATGGTGTTTTTCAGGCAAATTTGCATATGCATACAACAAACTCTGACGGTTCTGTATCTGTAGAGTTTCTAATGAATCAAGCTCAAATTTATGCAGAAAAGTTTCTAAACGGAAAACCTTTTTATCTTGCAATTACTGATCATAACACTGTTTTAGGCGCAAAAGATGTTATAAAAGTTTTACAAGAAAATCCGGATAAATATAAAAATGTAAAAGTTATAACAGGAATGGAAATTTTTACCGAATATAAAACATCATATTCTGAAAAACCTATTGAAATACATGTTTTGACTTGGTGTATAAATCCGTATGATAAATTTTTAAACAAAGAATTTTTCAAAAAAGATTTAAAAGATAAATTTAATAGAATATATCCGGATAGAGATTTTAATGATGTTATAGAATATATGTCTAACCTTTCGATTGTTGGGATTGCTCATCCTGCAAGATATCTGGAAAGAATAGAGGATAAGGAATTATATATAAAAGAATTATTTGAGAATTATAAATCAAAAAATAAAAATAAAATCTTTTTTACAGAAGGTTATTATCAATCTTATCATTTATTATTTAATACCCAAGATAATAAAACAAAGGATTTCTTAAATTATATAAATAAAGAAGCTCAACGCTCAAATGTAATCCGCACAGGAAGTACTGATGTCCATGGTTATAGTATTTTTAAGAAATAAGTTTTATACAAGTTCTAGAAATTTATATTAGTACGAATTTATGTTTAATTATTATTTTTGAACACGACAAATATATTTTTATGTCGTGTTGGAAGAGGAAGCCCGACACGACATAGTATTAAAAACTTAAAAGATGAGGTAAATTAAAGTTTTACCATATCCTACTTTCTGATATTTATAAATTAATATTTAATTTTTTAGCAATAGTATCAGAGTTAATTCTTTTAGTCATTATTCTACTGGTACTGTCCTCAGAATGATAGTTTTGCATAATTTTAACTGATTTTTTGTTTAATCCCAGAAAGGATTTTATTTTATCTGAAACAGAACTTGTAGCTTCTAAAGTCAATTTATAAAGATTTTCACCTCGATCATGATAAATATCGTGTGCGCAAGCTTTTTGTTTTGACATTCTACCGATAATATCATGTTTGCCGGATGCTAATTTTTTAACTTCTTCATTATTAATAAAAGTTTCTTTTAAAACAGGAGTCCATTTCCCTTTTGTTATTATATTTCCATTAAAACTTATTTTGTTATTTATTGTGTTATTCATAAATTTATCCTTTCATTAACACAGTACTACGTAAATATTAAAACACCTAAAAATATTTTTTGCTAATTGGTGAAGTAAAATGAAAAATTCTAATTTGAAATTCTTAATTTTTTACGTACCTTGGGTATATGTAAAAAAACAATCAAGCTTTCCTTTGGTTGAAGCTCGGATGAGTGGTATGTATAATAGGGAAACAAAGTTCAGTGAAAAACTGCACTTGATTTGAGAAGAAAGAACAGTTGGTTTGATAATTATTTATTTTGCAATATTTTTTTATGTTATAATGGAACAATCCCAATTGTATAGATTAAAGGAGTATGTGTTAATGATTACAGCTATAAATTCAGCTAATACTTTTAGAGCAACAAATAAAATTTATAATTCAAAATGTGCTAAACAAGAACAGATTATAACGAATAATATGCATAAGGAATTAGAAACAAAAGTTTCAAAAGCTTACAGAGGTTTTATAAACCATGATAAAATTGTAAGTGTAATTATGGCAATATTATGTACAGCTGGTGTTATTTTGGGCTGGTCGTTATTATCTAAAAACAGTAATGATAATGCTAAATCTACACAAATAGAAAATGTACAAAATAAATAATTAATTAATTTTATTTGATAAATTTTAAACCAATAGAATTTTTAAGGTGCGTTTATACGCACCTTTTTAATATCAGAATTCCCAAATTGGACTTTTATTACCCTCGCCCCTTGTGGGAGAGGGTGGGCGAAGCTCGGATGAGTGATATGTATAATAGGAAAACAAAGTCCATTGAAAAACTGCACTTGATTTGAGAAGAAAGAACTGTTGGTTTGATAATTTAAATTTGTAGGTCAAACATTGCTTGACATTAATTTTATTGTCAGGCGTTGCCTGACCTACAAACTTTAAGATTTTTTTACAATTGATTCATTCCAAAAATTTGCGACTCTTGCAGTAATTCGTTTAAAGAAAGTTTCGGGCTGTTTAGTCTTAGAAATATTCGGATTATTTAGAATTTTCTTCGACCATAAATCATGTTGAACTCTATACTGCAAGCATAAACCACGTTGAGTGCGATATTGTGTTATTAATCTTTTTGCATTTTGCAACGATTTGCCTTTAAAAGCTGTTACATTTTTTGTTTCATCTAAATTAACTGATAACATAATTTACCTTTCCATTACTAGACATTCTATCACAAATTATATATTTATATAAAGTTACAACAGCTCTCAAAATTGCCTTTTTGTTTTACAAAACTTAAAAAAGACCTTTATTAGTTATGTAGGGTGCGTTTATACGCACCTTTTTAATATCAAAATTCCCAAAAGTGACTTTTTACGGACTTGGCTCAAATTTGAATAAGCTAAGGACATTCTCCCCCAGTGGGGGGAGTTAGAGGGGGAACGATTTTGTATTGCACCCCACCTAGCTCCGCACTTTAAACTCGGAAGAG